>ACOK01000116.1 GCA_000174895.1 Ruminococcus flavefaciens FD-1 | reverse complement strand
CATACAAAAGTACTATTATCGCCCTCATATTTGATAATATCTGCTATTTTCATTTTATCACCTACCAAATTCTAATCGTGCTTTAGTGACAAGTGCAAGCCACAATAATCTTATTATTTCAAGAATATTTTGTGAATATTTACTATAATTCTTATTATACTACAATTATATTCTTATGTCAAGTAGAATATACACTTTAACGCTGTTTACTCTGCTTGTGGAAATATGTATTCTAAATGATAGAGGTGAGTGGTGTGGAACTGGACTATAAACAGGTTGGCTTAAACATAGCAAGACGTAGAAAGGAACTTCATTTGAAGCAAGTCGAGGTATGCGAGTTGGCAGATCTTAATGATAAGTATCTTTCCTGCATTGAGACAGCTCGATCTATTCCTAGTCTTGAAGTTTTCTTGCGTATCTGCAATGCACTCAATACTACGCCTGACCATCTTCTTGTTGGAGCAATAAAAAGCCCAGATTATTCAGAAATGACATTTGCTCTTCTTGATAAATTTCAGACGCTATCTCTTGAAAATCAGCGTTTATGCCTTGCGTTTATCAATATGTTAAATGATAGCTTTAACGATTAAGTATTTTCAAGCATTAATAGTATGATATTATGCTTTATCTCATAGCTGATGCAATATTTTTAATTAAAGGCGGTACTACATGAGCAATAGTACCGCCTTTTGTCCTATTCGATTTGATTTATCTTTACTACGATATGAGTATGCTGCACCCCTTTCCAAAGACTTTTAATAGAATTTTTGCCCATTATAGGGCGCACACAAGTAAAGTAAGAATTTTTCATTTCTTTCAAGTGCGCCCTATAATGGGCAAAAATTAATACTGAAAGTTTTAGGAAGGGAGTTTGAGGGAGAACCCTTTTTCAAAAGGGTTTCCCTCAATAGACTCGTGTAAAAACTTCTTTATAAGTACCGCCTTCCTCATATTAAGGCAGCACCGCTGACGGCGCAGCGGCTATTGCCATTTTACTTATGGGCTTTTTTGTGGTCGAACCAGCCTTTTTCGTCGCTGAGTTCGCTGAACTCCTTTTCGACTTTTCTGACGGCCTCGTCTGCGCTGACGAATGCGTCCACTATGAGCGGATCGAAATGCTTGCCTGCGCCGTCCCTGATGATCTGAACTGCCTTTTCGTAGGGCATAGGCTCCTTATAGCTGCGCCGTGACACAAGGGCGTCGAAAACATCCGCAACCGCCATAACTCTTGCGGAAAGCGGTATCTCTTCTCCTGCAATGCCGTAAGGGTAGCCTGAGCCGTCCCATTTTTCGTGATGATAGGCGGTAAGGTTACGTGCCTCGGTGAGATAGCCCGAATTCGGTACAAGGTCGATGGCCTGAGAGATTATATCCTGACCTGCAATGGTGTGCTGTTTCATTATCTCGAACTCCTCGTCAGTCAGCCTGCCGGGCTTGTTGAGGATAGCATCGGGGACCTGAATTTTTCCTACGTCGTGAAGCGGTGCGGAGTTGACCACGTCGGAAATGAACTTGTCGGTGAGAATATCCCCGTAGTAGCCCTTCTCCTTCATCTTGTCCAGGATTATTTCGGTATATGCGGCGGTCTTGCGTACATGAGCGCCTGTGTTCTTGTCACGGCTCTCCACGATGTCAGCCAGCACCATGATAAGTGCATTCTGCATCTGTGCAAGCTCCTCGGTTTTCTGCTGAACATCCGCAACGTAGCGCATACTGTCGTCGGATGTCTTGGCAATGGCGTGATAGAGATTCTCGACCTCGTCTCCTGTGTGGATATTCAGCTCATGTATGCGCTCGATGCTGTTCTCACGGGCTTTTTCCGTGTCATAGGCGAAAGTTCCCGTGCTCATGGCAATTGAGTTCACAGGGAGAATGATGTGGTACTCGATGAGCCATCTGATGAGAACGAATATGAGTATGAAGAATCCCAGGAAAAGGGACAGCATTTCAACGATGAAGCTGCGCTCTATCATGCCTATACGGTCCATGGAAACGTCAGCTGCGGCGTAGCAGACGCATTTTCCGCTGCTGTCATAAACGGGCTGATAAATGGTCAGCAGCCATCCGTAGGTGTCATCGGAGATTATCGGCCCGATCTCCTTGCCGGCGATGAGATCGTCTATGTAGGGAGCGAAACTCTCATCGAACTGCTCAACACTTCCTGCTTCCAGACCTTTTTTTTCCTCCGTATCCACATCGAAAACCACATGGCAGCCGTCGGGGAGTATCTTGTAAACGTAGATATACTGGATATTGATGGAACTGTTTCTCAGCTTCTCCAGAAGCTTCATGGTCTCGTTATAGCCCTCGGCATTTGCGCCCTGACTGATGTAGTCATCCACCTTGTCAGGGTCTATCAGTCCTGCGGCGATCTGTGCGGTACTTCCGGCAAGCTTGGTGTGGTCCTTGATGAGGGCGTTTTTGTAAAGGTGTATGCATATGCCTGTAGCTGCTATTGATACGGCGGCAAGGGATGCGCTGAGCACTATGAGTATCTTCGTCCTCAGCGACATTATGCGGAACTGTGTTTTTCTTGCAGCGGCTGATTCCTCGTTGGAAAGCGGAGTCTGAAGCCAGCCCGTGAAGCTGAAAAGCTTCTGTGCCTTTTCGGGGATAAGCTTCATCATTATCAGCACTATGGCAACTGTAATCGCCTTGTCCGCAAAATCTATCAGCAGATTTGCTGTCAGCTGCGCACCTTGCTGATTTAGTACGCCGGTGTTGTACAGCACTGCGCTGAGTGACTCGCTGTCGAAGCTGACGCCGTCCGTATACCACGGTATCAGCGTGCCCAGACCGCCGCCTATCAGAGAGAGGATGACGACCGCCATCACTATTTTTATGGGCGATCTGAAAAATCCCTTTTTTGCAAGCCATGACGAAACAAGAGCTATCAGCACATTGAGAGCCCCGTAATACAGGGAAGAACTGTCGGAAAAGCTCTTGAAGATATTGGTGAAAAATCCGATAATAACTCCGGGGAGAGAGCCGCCCATAACGGATGCGGCAATAGTGCCCACCGTGTCGAGATAAAGGGGTATCCCCGTTGCCTCGCATAAGCGGCAGAACAGAAGATTCAGGATAATGCCTGCAAAACACAGTATGGTAGTTATGATATTCCGCCTTTTCCTTTCGGCGGATTCTTTGCTTTTTGTCATAATTATTCTCCATCTATCATTAAAGCTGTTATTTTATTTATCGAGCTGTTTTATTATGATAACCTATATTATATCACAAAAGAGGAATATATTCAACAATATTTTGTGAATTCTGCCTTAACAATCAGCCTTATGTGAAAATCTGATGAAATTTTTTCATTATTCAACGCCATTGCATTGAAAAGCCGCCTTTTTCTGCCCTCTTATGAAAGCTGCGGAGAAAGGAGGAGAATGACCCGATCATCAACCACATTCACCGAAAGGAGAAAACTATGATATCAGTCAGAGACAGAGTTTTTATCAGATACGAAAACGGCATCTGCTACTACAGGGCGGAACTTGACATTGACACAGCCGAAGACCTTCCTGCTGCCGATTATTTCGGCACAAGCAGACTGTATCAGGGCAGTCTCGCCCACGACATCAGTACGGGAGATTTCTACGCTCTCGACAGTACAGGCACATGGTACGCTCAGGACGGTTCGGGCGCCTATACCCCCGAGGAGGGCTGAAATGCTCAGGCTTTACGACATTCTCCGTGCAGGCAGAACGGGTGTTTCTGCGGATCTATGGACATCTCTTGCCGCACGGGCATACTTTTCGGCCAGGTTTGACCGCACCACCGAAGCAGATTATATTTATGACGGCAATACGATAGTTTACTACATCGGCACAAGCAAGCGCCCTGAAATTCCGCAGACCCTGGGCGGAGTTCAGGTGCTTGCTGTTGAGCGCACGGCTTTCAATGACACCGATGTGGAAGCTGTAAAATTCCCCGACGGAATGGAGGTAATAGAATGAGCATAACAGGAACAGGAACGATAGACGATCCGTATGTAGTTACCACATGGGACGAGCTCGGACTGAAAGGCAGTGAGGGCACTCAGCAAACTGCCGTATACGTGAAGCTGGGAAACGACATTGATATTCTGGACGAATACCCCGACGGCGATGTGCCGTACATCACGATCTCATCCCACGTTGACGGAGACGGCAAGTCCATCAAAAACCTTTACTCGACCGAAGTCGGTCAGAATGCGATAATAAGGGTTTCCTACGGCAGTCTCAGCAACGTAAAAATTAAGAATATCTACTCATATCAGACGGTGCTGTCCACTTCAAACATAAGTTCAGACAGACGTTCAGCCTTTACAGACTGCGAATTTTCGGGCGTTTGCAAGGAGCTTTTCTACAAAGCTTCGGGATATGCCACCGCCTTTACACGGTGCTCCTTCAATATCAACGGCACTTCGTCGCTCACGTCATCGACCTATCCGCCGTTGTTTGTGAGCTGTTTCATCAGATTCAAATCAACTGCCACGCAAATTTTCATGTTCAGCAATGTCTCATCCCCTACAATGCAGATGATGAATGCATCATATCTTGAAGCGGAAATGCCCAATATGCTGGCGATCACACTGAACAGCTCCGGTACGACAACGAACGACACTAAAGTCTACATCGACAACTCAGTTCTGGATATCACAACGGATTCGGAGTTCACGGTAGGCTGTGCATCGGGAACGAGAGCGACATCCATCCTCAGAAGTGCTCACGGTCCCGATATTATCGCAGCGGACAATGTGGCAGCTGTGAACGAAACTCACTGGCTTGACGCTGATTATCTCAGCAGTATCGGATTCAGCATCGAGGTGGCATCATGAGCGTAAAATGGACGATCACAGACGGACGGCTCACCCATGAGGAACTTCCCGAGCCGATAGCGGAAACTATGACAAAGCCCTATCCTCCCGGATGGTGGTATGTGGAAAACGGCAGGCTGACTCACTCGGCTCTGCCGCCGTTCCCGAAAGCAGGAGCGTTCTGCGGCTGTACGTCGCTAAGGCAGGTCAGCATCCCCGAAAGCGTCAAGTCCATAGGCGAGTTCGCCTTTGCGGATACGGCGCTGACACGGGTTAAGATAGCAGGGGATTGCAGTTATTTCCCTTCAACTTTCCCCGAAAACTGCACAGTTATGACCTACTGACAACGAACAGGCAGATACATGAAGTATCTGCCTGTTTTTATGCTTAATATCAGTAATAATTATTAACCTTAAATGAGAAATAATAAAAATTATTTTAATCTCTTGACAAACGTGAATAATAAGAGTATAATAAAAGCATAGAAAAGGTTGAGTTCAATTTAATTTTATAAAATCAAATCAGGAGGCATTACTATGGCAATCTACGATTATATGATCAAGAAAATGGACGGAAGCGAAGTTTCCATGGCTGACTACAAGGGCAATGTGCTCCTTATCGTCAATACCGCTACAGGCTGCGGTTTCACTCCCCAGTATGACGAGCTCCAGGATATATATGAGGAGCTTGCAGACAAGGGATTGGAGATCCTCGATTTCCCATGCAATCAGTTCGCTGAACAGGCCCCCGGCAGCGATGAGGAGATCCATTCTTTCTGCACAGGCAGATTCGGCATAACTTTCCCCCAGTTTGCCAAGATCGACGTAAACGGCGAAAATGCCGCACCTCTCTATAAGTGGCTCATCGAGAACAGCACTTTTGAAGGCTTCGGCAAAGGCCCGAAAGCTCTTGCAATGAGCGGTGTTCTCAAGGTCATCGACAAGGACTACAAGAACAACAGCAATATCAAATGGAACTTCACTAAATTCCTCATCAGCCGTGATGGCAGGATCCTCGGCCGATTCGAGCCTACAATGTCCATGAAGGATGTGAAAAAGGCGATCGAAGCCGCACTGTAAAAACGCTGTCCCCGTACCCCCTTCATTATATTTACAACAGGAAAATTCCCCTGATTGGCTGCTCCACAAAATGTGAAAACCGGTAATGCTGCCGGGAGCGACCTATCAGGGGAAATCCATAGTCATGATAAAAAAGATGTAATTGCAGCACGGTTGATCCGAGCTCAGCTTCGTGAATGCTTTTGTAGGGGACGGCGTCCTCGACGTCCCAAAATTAGTTTTTCGACAGCCTGAGCACGGTTGATCCGTGCTTTTTTACTTTAAAATAATATCGGCTATTTCGCCGGCTTCGGAAGCGATATAGTCAGCGCCTGCGCTTTCCAGCTCGGTGCGTCCACGGAATCCCCATGCACAGCCGATAACGGGGATACCTGCGTTTTTGCCTGTCTGAACATCCACATTGCTGTCGCCTATCATCCAGAACTTGCCGTCCTTTTCGGGGAGAGCAGAGAGGATCACGGAAATAATGGCGGTATCGGGCTTTTTCGGACGATCATCCACACCGCCCAGTATCTTTATGAAGTCCACGTCGGGGAGAAGCTTTGCAATTATTTTTTTAGCGGCATCCTCAGGCTTGTTTGTAGCCACAGCGAGGATAACTCCGTTTTCGCTGAGTGTACGGAGAGTATCGCCAATGCCGTCGTAGAGCGTTGTATTATCCAGCAGATGAGCGCTGTAATACTCCTTGAACAGTTCATGAAGCTTCGGAGCAAGCTCCTTGTGTCCGTCGGGGAGTGCCCTTTCGCACAGCTTCATAGCGCCGTTTCCCACGAACTGCTTGTACTCGGCGATGGTATGCTTCGGAAATCCCAGAACTTCCAGACCGTTGTCCACAGCAGCGCCCAGGTCGGCGATAGTATTTGCGAGAGTACCGTCAAGGTCAAAAATAGCGGTTGTCATGATATTTCCTTTCTTTGCTTGATCATGTGTCTCAGTCCTTCTGCTTCAGTTTAGCCAGCGGCTCGGAGTATCTTCTGCGGAACTGCTCAAAGCGCCCTTCGTCGATGGCTTCACGTATTTTCTCGGTAAGGGTGTTGTAGAAGTAGAGGTTGTGCTGTACTGCCAGTCTGCCTGCCAGCTGTTCATTCGCCTTGAAAAGGTGACGGATGTAGGCACGTGAGAAGTTTTTGCAGGTGGGACAGTCACATTCCTCGTCAACGGGACGGGGGTCTGTCTCATAGCACTTGTTGTTGAGGTGCATGATGCCGCTCCATGTGAAAACAGTGGCATGACGGGCATTTCGGCTTGGCATTACGCAGTCGAACATATCCACGCCTCTTGCAACGGCCTCGATGATATTTGAAGGAGTGCCCACACCCATGAGATAGCGGGCCTTGTGTACGGGCATATACGGCTCGACAACGTCGATTATTCGGTACATTTCCTCGGTGGCTTCACCGACGGCAAGTCCTCCGATAGCGTAGCCGTCAAGGTCAAGCTTAGCGATATCCTCCATGTGCTTGATACGCAGGTCATCGTAGGTGGAGCCCTGATTTATGCCGAAGAGAAGCTGATTCTTGTTGATGGTGTCGGGGAGGCTGTTCAGCCTTGCCATTTCCTCCTTGCAGCGTATGAGCCATCTTGTGGTGCGCTCGATTGAAGCGGCAACGTATTTGTAAGGGGACGGGTTCTCGATACACTCATCAAAAGCCATAGCTATAGTTGAACCCAGATTTGACTGTATCTGCATACTCTCCTCGGGCCCCATGAAAATGCGGTGGCCGTCCAGATGAGATGCGAAGTACACGCCCTCCTCCTTTATCTTGCGGAGCTGAGATAGGGAGAATACTTGGAATCCTCCGCTGTCGGTGAGGATGGGCTTATCCCAGTTCATGAATTTATGCAGACCGCCCATCTGCTTTACAACGTGGTCGCCGGGGCGCAGGTGGAGGTGATAGGTATTGCAGAGCTCTACCTGAGTTTTGAGTCCCTTCAGGTCAACTGAGGAGATACCTCCCTTGATGGCGGCAGCAGTACCCACATTCATGAAGCATGGGGTCTGGAAAGTGCCGTGAACAGTTTCAAACTGACCACGTCTTGCTTTGTTTTCGGTTTTCAGTAATGTGAACATAAAAGCTCTCTTTCTTTATTGAGATATCAGTCAAGGTCAAATTCCTTGCCCGAGTCGGGATTTCTGTCCTCACGGCGTCCGTAGAAGCCGATAAGTTCGCCGTTTTCTTTTCTGATAGCGAGGATGTACATATCCATATTATTGGTCTTGTCGTGAAGGGCGAAGACCTTGTTATTTTTTCTGTCTTCCTTGAACCATTCAACGCTCATAACGACTTTGCTCATCATTTCCTCATCCATAACGGAGGAGAGGAGTTTGCCTTTCAGCGGCGAAACACGCATATAGTAAGTATCTGCGGCGGGATTTGTGTAGATGACCCTGTAATCAAGATTACAGATAACGACAGGGCCTTCTTCCGAATCAACTATTCCTTTGAAAAATTCTGTCATGTCCATTGTTTTCTCCTTGTGTCTTAATCTATTGTCGAGTATGGTGTTCCGTCATCGGACCTGCGTGACCTGTGACGGCTGCAAAAGCCGATAAGTCCGCCTGTTTCGTCTCTCAGGGCACACATATATATATCAGTTTTTTCGCTATTGTCTCTGACAGCGAGCATACGGTTATGGGAGATATCCTCCTTGAACCATTCGATAACCATATCAACCTTGCTTTTAGCCTCTTCATCCATGAGAGAGGTCAGAAGGCGGCCTAAAAGTTTGGTTCCGCCGTACTTTTCATATTGTTCGAGTGCAAGGTTATTCATGTATTTTATCCTGTAGTCCATTCCGCAGATAACGAGGGGAAATTCCTCGGTATCCACGTAGCTTTTCAGCAGTGTTGTCTCTGTAATGTTCATTATCTTCCCCTTCTGTATTTCTTATATCAGAGAATGCACATACTGTCTCCGAAGCTGAAGAATCGGTATTTCTCCTCAACAGCGGTCTTGTACGCATTCATAGTATTATCGTATCCCATGAAAGCGGACACCAGCATGATGAGTGTGCTTTCGGGAAGGTGAAAATTAGTTATAAGTCCGTCGATGCACTTGAATTCATAGGACGGATAGATGAATATGTCTGTGTATCCGTCGTGCTCGGAAATATCTCCGTAAAAAGTAGCTACACTTTCGAGAGTGCGGCAGGTAGTGGTGCCAACAGCGATAACTCTTCCGCCGTTAGCCTTGGTCTCGTTGATGAGGTCGGCAGTTTCCTGAGGCAGATGATAGTGTTCGCTGTGCATTTTGTGGTCAAGGACGTTATCCTCCTTGACGGGGCGGAAAGTGCCAAGACCAACGTGCAGGGTAACGAAAGCGGTCTTTATGCCGCGGGAGCGGAGGTCATCCAGCATCTCGGGAGTGAAGTGCAGACCGGCGGTAGGCGCTGCGGCTGAACCCAGTTCACGGGAATAAACTGTCTGATAGCGTTCTTTGTTTTCCAGCTTTTCCTTTATGTAAGGAGGGAGGGGCATCTGTCCCACGTCTTCCAGAGCTGTGAAGAAATTACCCTCGCATTCAAATTTAACGATACGGTTGCCGTCGTCCTTGACTTCCACAACTTCGGCAACGAGCCTTCCTCCGCCGAAGCTGAATTTAGTGCCCACCTTTGCTTTTTTTCCGGGGCGGCAGATTATCTCCCACAGCTTGTCGCCCTTCTGTTCAAGGAGGAGAAACTCGATAAATGTCTGATTGCCGACTTTTTCACCGTAAAGTCTTGCAGGTATGACACGGGAATCATTCATGACCAGCAAGTCACCTTCTCTGAGGTGATCGCATAGATTATAGAAATGATCGTGGGAGATCTCACCTGTTCTGCGGTCAACGCACATCATACGTGATGCGTTCCTCGGCTCAACGGGATGCTGAGCGATAAGCTCCTCGGGAAGATCATAGTAAAAATCAGACTTTAATAATTCCATTAAGTCAAACTCCTTTGTTATAATTCGTAATTCGGAATGCGTAATGCGTAATTATTGTGTCAGCTAACGCTGACGGATTTAAATAATTCATAATTATTTTTTTAATTCGTCCACGAAGTGGACACCGCAATTACGAATTACGCATTACGCATTACGAATTTTTAAAAATCTATTGACAACGCAAAGTGAAAGTGCTATTATAAATACAAGGTAGAGGTGCGGCTGAGATGAGTACCTGTGCATGGGATGACCCGTCCGATGATGTACAGCGAAAGGTGATGCCGCCGAAGAAACGTTTTTGGTAAACTCGTTTCTGGCTGCGGGCTGAATAAGTTTGTGGCTGTCATCATGCTTTGATGGAGAGCTATCGGCATACGGCACCGCTGATATGTCAACATTTCTATTATAACGCATGATGAACCAGTTTGCAACTGGTTTTTATTATTTTTGTGTAAATTTTTATTGAAGGAGTAGTTTTTAATGAAACAGTACAACGTAGGCATCATAGGCGCAACAGGTATGGTTGGCCAGAGATTCGCAACTCTGCTTGAAAATCACCCATGGTTCAATGTAAAGGTCCTGGCAGCTTCACCAAGAAGTGCAGGTCAGACATATGAGCAGGCAGCAGGCAGCAGATGGAAGATGGCTGTACCAATGCCCGCAGCTATGAAGGATATGGTCCTCATGGACGCAACGAACGATATCGAGAAGATCGCTTCTATGGTAGATTTCTGCTTCTGCGCAGTTGATATGAAGAAGGACGAGATAAAGGCTCTTGAGGAAGCTTACGCTAAGGCTGAGTGCCCTATCGTTTCCAACAACTCAGCTCACAGATTCACACCCGATGTTCCTATGGTAGTTCCGGAGATCAACCCCGATCACATCGAGATCATCAAGGCTCAGAGAGAGCGTCTCGGCACAAAGAGAGGCTTCATCGCAGTAAAGTCAAACTGCTCTATCCAGAGCTATGTTCCTGCACTCCACCCACTGAGAAAGTTCGGCCTGAAGAACGTACTGGCTTGTACATACCAGGCTATCTCAGGCGCAGGCAAGAACTTCGAGACATGGCCTGAAATGGTCGATAACCTTATCCCTTACATCGGCGGTGAGGAAGAGAAGTCAGAGCAGGAGCCGCTGAAGGTATGGGGCGAGATCAAGGGCAACGAGATCGTAAAGGCAACAGCTCCCAACATCACAACACAGTGCCTCCGTGTACCTGTATCAGACGGACACACAGCTGCTGTATTCGTAACATTCGAGAACAAGCCATCCAAGGAAGAGATCCTCGACCTCTGGAAGAACTTCAAGGGTGTTCCGCAGGAACTCGAACTCCCCAGCGCACCAAAGCAGTTCATCCACTACTTCGAGGAGAACGACCGTCCACAGGCTAAGCTTGACAGAAATATCGAAGGCGGTATGGCTGTATCAACAGGCCGTCTCCGTGAGGATACACAGTACGACTACAAGTTCGTATGCCTCTCACACAATACTCTCAGAGGCGCAGCAGGCGGCGGTGTCCTCCTCGCTGAACTTCTTGCAGCTAAGGGATACTTTGATTAATGCGTAATTCGTAATGCGTAATGCGTAATTAATATGAGGAATAATCCAATTGTTGATAAAAGCAAAAAATTTGCATTAAGAATTATAAAATTATATAAGTATCTCATTACTGAAAAAAGGGAGTATGTTTTATCAAAACAAATACTCCGATGTGGCACGAGTATTGGTGCTAATGTTAAAGAAGCAATAAGAGGTCAGAGTAAAGCCGATTTTTATGCAAAAATGAATATAGCATTGAAAGAAGCAAGCGAAACAGAATATTGGCTTGAATTATTGCATGAAAGTGATTATATTGAATTTTCACATTTTCAAAGTATATATGATGATTGTCAGGAATTGTTAAAGATTCTTATGGCAATTACTAAAACTCAGAATTCGTAATGTTATTGTAGTGCATGATGTGTATTATTACGCATTACGCATTACGCATTACGCATTAAACGAAAGGATTGAGTGTATGAAGAACACCATTTTTACCGGCGCAGGAATCGCTATTATCACTCCGTTCAACGCCGATGGTTCTATAAATTACGACGAGCTGGGACGCATTATCGACGACCAGATCGAAAAGGGTACTGACGCTATCATCATCTGCGGCACTACAGGTGAATCCGCAACTATGACCGATGATGAGCACCGTGACTGTATCAAGTTCGCTGTAAAGCACGTTAACGGCAGAGTTCCTGTTATCGCAGGTGCAGGCAGCAACGATACACGCTATGCTGTTGAGCTCTCAAAGGAGGCTGAGTCCTTCGGCGCAGATGCTCTCCTCCACGTTACACCTTACTACAACAAGGCTACTCAGAAGGGCCTTATCGCTCACTTTACAGCTGTTGCTGATGCAGTGAATATCCCAATCATCCTTTACAACGTTCCCAGCAGAACAGGCTGCGGTCTGGAAGTTGACACAGTAAAGGAACTGGCTAAGCACAAGAACATCGCTGCTATCAAGGAAGCAAGCGGCAACATCAGCTATGTTGCAAAGCTGGCAGCTGCCTGCGGTGATGATATCGACATTTACAGGGGCCAACGATGATATGGTAGTTCCTATCATGTCTCTGGGCGGGCAGGGGCGTTATCTCCGTTGCTTCACACATGATACCAAAGGAAATGCACGATATGGTTCAGCTTGCCCTGACAAACAACTTTGCTGAGCCCCAGAAGATACAGCTTGAATACCTCGACCTTATCAATGACCTGTTCATGGAGGTAAATCCTATCCCTGTAAAGGAAGCTATGAATATGGTAGGCTGGAATGCAGGTCCTTGCAGACTTCCTCTCTGCGAAATGACCGATGACCACAAGGCTAAGATGAAGGCTTGCCTTACAAAGCACAACCTCATAAAGTAATTCGGAATTAGGAATGCGAAATTCGGAATTAATTTTTTGATCCGTCCACGAAGTGGACACAGCAATTCCGAATTCCGAATTACGAATTATGATTTTAAAAGGAAAGGGACGGTAAAAATGACCAATATAGCAATTTGCGGTGCTAACGGCAAAATGGGCAAGAATATCTATAACTGCGTTATTGAGCGTGACGACTGTCAGGTAGTTGCAGGTATAGATATCTACACAAAGGAATACGCAGATTTCCCCATCGTGGAAAAGCCTGCCGATCTGCCTGTAAAGCCCGATGTTATCATAGATTTCTCAAATCCTGCTTCACTGGACGGACTCCTTGACTACTGCCAGTCAACAGGAACTCCGATAGTTGTGGCATCCACAGGCTACAGCGACGAGCAGATAGCACAGATAAAGGCTGCCGCTCAGCAGATCCCTGTATTCTTCACATTCAATATGTCGCTGGGAATCAATCTCCTTGTACAGCTTGCGAAGAAGGCAGCATCCGTACTCGGCGACCAGTTCGACATCGAGATAGTTGAGAAGCACCACAACCAGAAGATAGACGCACCAAGCGGCACAGCTATCATGCTTGCAAACGCTATCAACGAGACACTTGACAACTCAAAGCATTACGTTTATGACCGTCACTCACGCCGTCAGAAGCGTGAGAAGTCCGAGATAGGTATGCACTCAATCCGTGGCGGCACTATCGTGGGCGAGCACGAAGTAATTTTTGCAGGTCACGATGAAGTTATCACACTTTCACATTCTGCCGCTTCCAAGAGCGTTTTCGCAGAGGGTGCGATAAATGCGGCTGTATTCCTCAAGGATCAGCCAGCCGGACTTTATGATATGTCACTTTTAGTATAAGACAGTTTCCCCTGATATGTTCTGCGTGTCAGGGGGATTCTTGTTTAATTCGGAATTCGTAATGCGGAATTAATATGTGTCCCCTGACGGGGACGCCGGCCCCTACAGGTAATCTCCGAATTACGAATTGAAAAGGGGGAAAATATGACACCAAGAGAATACCTTGAAATACTTCACGTTTCCGAAAAGCTGAAAGATACTCTCCGTCACTGCACCACTACAAACAGGCGCACCGAAAGTGTAGCCGAGCATAGCTGGAGAGTGTCGCTGATGGCTTTTCTTCTGCGGCATGAATTCCCCGATGCCGACATGGACAAGGTCATTTCCATGTGCCTTATCCACGACTTAGGGGAGTGCTTCACAGGCGATATCCCCACATTTGTGAAAACGGACGATGACCGCAGGACTGAGGACATCCTCCTTGACAACTGGGTAAGCGCTCTGCCGCCTGAGATATCCGCTGATATGGCTTCGCTTTATGCGGAGATGAACGAGCAGAAAACTCCCGAATCACGCATTTTCAAGGCTCTCGACAAGCTGGAGGCTCTTGTGCAGCACAATGAATCTCCGCTTGATACGTGGTCGGAAAATGAGTATGAACTGAACAAGACCTACGCTTTTGACACGGTGGCTTTTTCGGATTGGCTCACCGAACTGCGAAAGGAAATTCTCAGCGATACCCTTGATAAAATTAAGAACCTGTCCACATAGGGTGAATGTACGGATTATCAGGCATAATTTTGTCGGTGACCGTCCGCAGATGTTTTTATCTGTAAGCTGAGTAGGGGAGGGAGCCCTCGCCCTCCCGGGATTTACGTAATTTTTGCATCGGGAGCCCGGGGGCGGGTTCCCCTGCAAATAATTTCCGCAAGACGATAAAAGGAGGGCGAAATGGATAATACAGAACAGGAATGGCGCTGGTGCATGGTGGGGAATATCGTTGATACTCATATCTACGGCGAAAATCATGAACTGATGCACGGCACAAAGCACTTCCGCCCGAATGCAAAAGTATACATATCACTTTCATATCGTGGTATGGGTAGCGAAAAAGTAAGAGTTATCGGCATACCGAGACATTCAAAGGACTACATAGAAATTGCCATTCTACGGCGGTATATATGCAATTTCCGCTTGCAGAAGGTATTTTCGCCTGCGGTTCTCAGACGTATGAAGAATACGGATTATCATATGTACTGGTGGGGAAATACCGACAAGGACCGTGACGATATAAACTGCTGTCTGGATTATTTCAATTCGGAGGCGGAGAAGTACAGACAGCAGGTTGAATATTATCGCTCAGGAGGAGAAAAATGAAAAGGCTTATTTTTTCGCTTTTATGTATTTTAGCGTTTCTGACACTGTTTGGCTGTAAAAAAGAAGACAGTTCCGATACGAAAAAATTTCACGGAACTGTTGCTGAAGTAAATGGCGATACCATGATAGTTGAACCTGATGCAGGCTCGGAGGAGTTAAAGTCGGCTGACAAATTCAGCGTGTCCATTTCAGAACTTCCCGAAGCGGAAAAGCCTTTGGTCGGGGACAGTGTTGAGATAACATATAGCGGATACATCCGTGAAATATATCCTTCCGGCCTAGACGGAATTACTGACATTACGATAATACACAAAGGAGAATGAGCAATGCTTACACACATCGGAACACAGACTATCGAAACAGAAAGACTTATACTCAGACGCTTTGAATATTCGGACTGCGAGGCGGTTTTCAGGAACTGGGCAAGCGACGAACAGGTTCAGAAAATGTACTCCGAGCCGACCTACTCCACTTTAGAGGAGACAAAGGGACTTCTCGATAAGTACATCGGCAACTATTCCCGTGAGGACTACTACCGCTGGGCGATAATCGACAAGGAGAAAGGCGAATGTGTGGGACAGATAGCCTATTTGCTCGGTGACAACAAGAACCACTTCGCCGAGATAGAATACTGCGTCGGTTCGGAATTTCAGTGCAGAGGCTACTGCACCGAGGCTGCTAAGGCAGTCATTGATTTCGGATTTGAGAAGATGAACCTGCATAAGGTACAGATATGCACAAAGACTATCAATGCGCCCTCAAAGCGTGTTATCGAGAAGTGCGGATTCACCTACGAAGGCACTCTCCGTGACTATTTCTACATGGACGGACAGTACGTCGGCAGGCTCTATTTCTCTATTCTGCGTGACGAATACTATAAATAAATTCGTAATGCGTAATGCGTAATTAAGGTGTCCCCTGACGGGGACTGATCTTTAACAAGAAAGGATAAAATATGGCTGATATTGAAGAACTTGAAAAGGTACGTGAGATTTTCCGTGGAGACCGATTCGCTACGGAAATGGGCGCTGTTGTGGATGAGATAGGCGACCACTGCGCTAAATGCAGTCTCATCATAAACGAACACCACAAAAACGCTATGGGCGGTGTCATGGGCGGAGTTTACTTCACTCTTGCCGATTTCGCTTTCGCCGTTGCTTCAAACTGGCAGAAGCCCGGAGTTGTGGGAATTAACTGCGATGCCGCTTTCATCGGTGCGCCGAAAACCGAGCGAATAATCGCCGAGGCAAAGCTGGTCAAGGACGGCAGAAGCATCTGCACCTACGATGTGAAGATAACCGATGAACTGGGCAACATCGTGGCAACTGTGCAGTGCATGGGATTCCATAAGGGATGATAACAGATTTTAGCAGGGCGCACATAACTGCGATACTCATACAGCAGCTTTATATGTATTTATCGGGGAAACCTTTCTGAGGAAAGGTTCCCTCTGACGGAGGCCGTCCCCTCTGTCAGCTACGCTGACATCTCCCCACACTGTGGGGAGTCGGCCCCGCCCCCCCTTCCAAAGACTTTTAATAGAATTTTGCCCCATAGAGGGCGCTCCATGCAAGATATAAAAAACTGTTAGTTTCACTTGGAGCGCCATCTATGGGGCAAAATTAATAGTCTTGGGAAACGAATTCGAGAAGAATCTTCTTCAAAACGTCTACCTCAATAATACATATAAACTGCTATATGAGCATCACAGTTAAAGAATGGGCGGTTGTTTTACTGATATTATAATGTAGCGTGAGCGGCGATTCTGTATATCTCGATGATATCGTTGGAAGAAAGCTGAACGAATCCGCCTGTTCTGCCGTTGCCGATACCCATTTTCTCTACCAGCTTCGGGATATCCTCTTCTCTTGCGCCAAGCTCCTCGAAGTTGATAGGCATACCTATATAGCTGAGGAAGCTTCTGAAGCACTGGATTCCCTCAAGAGCTGTAAGTTCGGGATTGATGAAGTTCATCTCACAGCCCCAGATACGTACAGCAGCCTGAGCAAAACGCATGATATCGTGCTTGTATACGAACTCCATCCACGCAGGCATGATAACAGCAAGTCCTGCGCCGTGTGCTACATCATAGAGAGCGGAAAGTTCGTGCTCGATGGCATGGCTGTTCCAGTCCTGACTTCTGCCGACACCGACGATGTCGTTATGAGCGACAGTGCCTGCCCACATGATGTTCGCACGTGCCTCATAGTTGCCGGGATCAGCGATAACACGGGGAGTTTCCTTTATCATTGTCATGAGCACAGCCTCACAGAGACGGTCTGTGATCTCTACTTCCTTGGTATTTGTGAAGTATCTCTCGAATACGTGAGCCATGATATCTGTTGCACCGCAGGCTGTCTGATAAGGCGGCAGTGAACAGGTCAGCTCAGGGTTGAGTATTGAGAACTTGGGACGGAGAAGGTCAGAGCTTACGTCACGCTTGAGCCAGCCGTCTTCCTTTGTGACAACCGAAGCACCGGAGCCTTCACTTCCTGCTGCGGCGATAGTCAGGATAGTACCGATGGGAAGAGCCTTCTGAACTACCTTGCCTGAGCCGTAGAAGTCCCAGAAATCGCCGTCATAAGGCACACCGAGAGCTATAGCCTTTGATGAGTCGATACATGAGCCGCCGCCTACTGAAAGGATGAAATCAACGCCTTCCTTGCGGCAGATATCGATACCTCTGTAGATGAGGGTATCTCTCGGATTCGGCTTTACACCGCCAAGCTCAACGTACTCTATCTTGCTGTCCTCAAGGGCTTCCTTGACTTTATCGAGAAGTCCCGAATTAGCAGCTGACTTTCCGCCGTAGTGGAGGAGCACCTTTTTTCCGCCGTACTTCTTTACCATTTCACCTGCCTGAGCCTCGGTCTCCTTGCCGAAAATAAACTCTGTAGGGCTGTAGAACTGAAAATTATCCATAACTTTATCTCTCCTTTTTATATCTTTATATCGTGCTTTTCAGCTGTTTAGCAGCGTTCTCGAATCCGTCTATGACCTTGTCGCACCACTTGTCGAACTCCTCATCCTCTGTCTGAAGTTCGGGATGTTCAAGGATATACTCAATAGTGCTGCGGATACCGCAGTCTGCACGGACTGTTGCTGTAAAATCAGGAACTGCACGTTTTATCTTTGAGTTGTCGAAAACCACAGTGCTTGCCTTGTCACCGATGAGTGTGCCCTCAAAATCGTAAGGGCCTATGATGTTGAGGAAATCTGACGGTATATGGCAGGCTTTCAGCGGAACTCCCAGAGTATCGGCAATGATCTGATATATCTGATTCCATGTAACACTTTCGTCGGAGGTTATATGGAATGCCTGTCCGATAGCGTGGATATTTCCGATAAGGCCGCAGTAAGCCTTTGCGAAGTCGGTATTATGGGTAATGGTCCAGAGCGAAGTGCCGTCGCCGTGAATTATGACCTTCTTGCCTTCCATGATACGCTTGATGACCTGCCAGCTGCCCTTGTCTCCGTGAACACCCAGCGGCACCGATCTTTCATCGTAGGTATGGCTGGGGCGGACGATCGTAACGGGGAAGCCGTTTTCACGGTACATCCTCATAAGAAATTCCTCACAGGCTATCTTGTCTCTTGAATACTGCCAGTGGGGATTTGACAAAGGAGTGCTTTCCGTTATCCTGTAGTCTGAAAGCGGTTTCTGATAAGCAGAAGCCGAACTGATGTATATATACTGCTTTGTGATATCCTTGAACAGTCTGTAATCCCTCTCTACCTGTTCAGGCACAAAGCCGATGAACTCACCAACACAGTCAAAAGCCATACCCTCCAGTTTGGCGGAGATATCCTTTTCATCGCTGATATCACCCACAATGACTCTGACATTTTCGGGGAGTTCTGCGGTACGTCCTCCACGATTCAGCAGATAAAGCTCATGCCCCTGATTTGCGAGGAGTCTTGTAATAGCCATGCTGATGGTTCCTGTACCGCCGATAAGTAATATTTTCATGCTTTCACCTCTTCTTTTTATAGGGGATATTATGATTATATCATAATTTAATTGTCTATGCAACAAAATAATTCAGAAAAGTATAACAAAAATTCTCCCCCCTGCTTGTGAAATATGCAAAGCGAGAAGCTCTGTGAAAGCCATGATGTACGGGTACAATGAAGCAGCCAGAACAGCTGTGATCGCTATTCTGAGCAGTCTCAGAGCAGTTCTGAAAGCGTATTCATGTTCTCTGCCCGTTATCAGTATCTCCAGCACCGCTCCCCCGTCAAGGTGACTATAGGGCAGCAGATTGTACAGTCCGGCACCAAGGCTGAGATATGCGGTGTCAGGCATTTTCTCACGCAGCAGGAAATACAGGATGATATTCACCGCAGGCCCCGACAGCAGTATAAGTACAGTTTGCAGCAGCGGCTCGGTTCCGCTTTTATCCGCAGTTATCCTTATCCCGGCGCCGCTGAAATGTATGCTCTTCACTTTTTCACCGAATACAGCCATGACCGCCAGATGGCTCAGTTCATGAAGTACGCATACAATGACGATACCCGAAGCAGTTCTCACATCCCTCATCAGGAACAGCATGGCGGCCATCAGAAAGAATGAGAAATCCGCTTTTATCTTCGGGAACTCATCGGCTATGGAAGTATGAAATGACAATATCAATGGGATTTTTCACCACGAAAGAAGTATCGGTCGTATACTTTTTCAGCTCATTCAGCAGAGCCTCAGCAGTTTCGGGATACAAAAAATGAAGCGCCAGAAACAGCGCTCCCAACGTCAGGCACACCGCTGTCTGCATCGTGATGACGTCATCGTGACTGCGGCTTTTCCTGTCCTCATATTCATTCAGCAGCGCCTCTGTGCTGTCATCCCCGGCCTCGTCATATAAAACGGTTTCGCTTATTTCGTCCATGGTCATGCCCTCCTTTGCTTTTTAATGGTATGCAAAGTTCAGGACAGATATGCTATTATCCATACGTTCAGCTAAAATAAAAAAGGGGCTGCCAAAGGCAGTCCATCAGTCTGTAGATAAAGTCAGATTTTATACGGCATTATCGGGCGGACGAGGGCGTCCGCCCCTACAATTTGGCTATTCTTCGTGAATGCTTTTGTAGGGGCGCTTTTCGAGCGCCCTAATATAATATATCACAAAAAGCCCCTTTTTATAAAACCGAAGGGCTGCCAAAGGCAGCCCCTACATTTTTATAATTAAAGTGCCAACGAGCAATTAACCGATAACTCTTACTCTGATAACACCGTCAACAGCGTTGATCTTGCCCTCAACTGTAGGAGGAACATCACCTGTAACGTCGAGCATTGTGTAAGCGAAATCCTTCTTAGAAGCGTTTACCATGTTCTCGATGTTGATACCCTCGTTGCCTACAGCAGTTGTGATAGAAGCAATTGTTGTAGGAACATTCTTGTGGATGATGCAGATCTTTGTTCCTACTGCGTTCATTGAAGCATTAGGAAGGTTTACGGAGTTCTTGATATTACCGTTCTCGATGTAGTCGATAAGCTCCTGAGCTGCCATAACAGCGCAGTTATCCTCACTCTCGGGAGTTGAAGCACCAAGGTGTGGGAGAACGATAACGTTCTCAGCGCCGAGAACAACATCGTCAGCAAAGTCTGTAACGTACTTAGCGATCTTGCCGTCAGCGATAGCCTTTACAACAGCCTCGCTGTTAATGAGCTCGCCTCTTGCAAGGTTGATGAGACGAACGCCGTCCTTCATCATTGCGATCTGCTCAGCATCGATAGTGTTCTTTGTCTGAGGAGTGTAAGGCATATGGATAGTGATGTAATCGCTGTTTGTGTAGATATCGTTGATATCTGTAACGATCTTTACAGTTGGCTCAAGGTGGAGAGCAGCGCCTACTGAAAGGAATGGGTCGTAACCGATGACCTTCATGCCGAGAGACTCAGCAGCGTTTGCGATCTTACCGCCGATAGCGCCGAGACCGATGATACCGAGAGTCTTGCCTGCGATCTCAGGACCTGCAAACTTTGACTTGCCGCCTTCAACAGTCTTAGGAGCGTCAGGTGTGCCCTTGAGAGACTTAGCCCACTCAGCAGCCTCAACGATCTTTCTTGAAGCGAGGAGCAGAGCAGCGATAGCAAGCTCCTTAACAGCGTTTGAGTTAGCACCGGGAGTATTGAATACGCAGATACCCTCCTGTGCGCAGCGCTCAACAGGGATGTTGTTTACGCCTGCGCCTGCACGTGCGATAGCAAGAAGATTGTCGCCGAACTGCATATCGTGCATCTTAGCGCTTCTTACCATGATAGCATCAGGATTAGCGCACTCGTCAGCAATGCTGTACTTGCTCTTATCGAAGATATCTGTACCGATAGATGAGATCTTGTTTAATGTCTGGATCTTGTACATTTCTGTTAACCTCTTTCTGTATAATTATGAATGCGTAATTCGTAATTCGTAATTATGGTGTCGCCTGCCGGCGATAAATCTGAAATAGCTGCCGGAGCATTATTATAGATCCGTCCGCATAATCAGACACCGCAATTACGAATTAAGCATTATGAATTACGAATTATTATGAATTTTCTTCCTCGAACTTCTTCATGAAAGCAACGAGCTTCTCAACGCCCTCGATAGGCATAGCATTGTAGATAGAAGCACGCATACCGCCGACAGTTCTATGACCCTTGAGGTTCTCGAAGCCTGCAGCCTTTGACTCAGCAACGAACTTCTTGTCCAGCTCGTCGTTTCCTGTGATGAATGGAACGTTCATGAGTGAGCGGTCCTTCTTCTCAACAGTGCCCTTGAACATCTTGCTCTGGTCGAGGAAATCGTAAAGGATCTTAGCCTTCTTCTCGTTATGAGCCTTCATAGCCTCAAGGCCGCCCATCTTCTTGATCCACTTGAATACCTTGCCGCATACGTAGATACCGTAGCATGGAGGTGTATTGTAGAGTGACTCGTTCTCAGCCTGGATCGTCCAGTTCATCATTGTAGGAGTGATATCCAGTGCAGGGCCGTCAGCGATGAGGTCCTCACGAACGATGATGATCTGTACGCCTGAAGGACCAACGTTCTTCTGAACGCCGCCGTAGATAACGCCGTACTTAGATACGTCAACAGGCTCTGAGAGGAAGCATGAGCTTACGTCAGCAACCAGTTCGTGACACTTTGTGTTAGGGAGTTCCCAGAACTTTGTACCGTAGATAGTGTTGTTCTCGCAGATATAAACATAGTCAACATCATCAGGGATGTCCAGGTCTGAACAATCAGGGATGTATGAGAAAGTCTTGTCAGCAGAAGAAGCTACTCTTACTACCTCGCCGTACTTTTCAGCTTCCTGAGCTGCCTTCTTAGCCCACTGACCTGTGATGATGTAAGCAGCCTTCTTGTTCTTCATAAGGTTCATAGGAACGCCTGCGAATACCAGAGAAGCACCGCCCTGAACGAAGATCACCTTGTAGTTGTCAGGAATATTCATGAGGTCACGAAGATCCTTTTCAGCTTCCTTGATGATCTCATCATATACCTTTGAACGGTGTGACATCTCCATTACGGACATACCGCATCCCTTGTAATCCATCATTTCATCTGCGCATTCCTTGAGTACTTCTTCGGGAAGTACAGCAGGGCCGGCACTGAAGTTGTAAACTCTGCTCATTGTAAAAAACCTCCATATATAAATATAAAAATACATAGTATTTGCCATACAATAATAATTATACTATTTTCCCCCGAATAAGTCAACACGTAAAGTGAAAAATTTTTCCGACTTTGCAATTTCTGTGATTTCGGATGTCAGTCCGCTATTTCACAGCCTGAAACGAGGTACTCTTGCAGCGGCTTTGTTGCAGAAGGTTAACGGGCTGTTCGTATGGCTCCCACAAATGCATCACAGGCCATAGCTATCATTTCTCTGTTGGACTGAGCGCTTTTGGTTCTGCCGAAGCGTATCCTTGCCACCGCACGGCTTTGCTTAGGCATTGCGATAAACGTTCTCATGTCACGTTCGACCGAGCCTGCTTTAGTGTGAAAAAGCTCTGCAACTCTGCTGTAGACATCGGTAACTCCGCCCGAAAGCAGCCGGACATCGCTTATGCAGATATCCATAGCCGAGGCAAAGTAGCCGAAGCCTTTTGATTTATCGTTAAAGCCGCATCTGTAGAGGAAATCCTCTGCCAATGCCGCACTGACGTTCTCTCTGATGAGCGCCCTCATAAGTTCGGCGAATACCCTGTCGCTGACTGACGGCACGGAAAAGCTGTAAACCGCACCTGCCTCCAGAAAAATCCTGTGCGAAAGATTCAGCGAGCCGAAAACGCCTGTTACGAACTTCACATCAGTGAAGCGTGTATTCAGCTCCTTCAGCATTCCGAGCTGTTTCACGTCATAGGAATAAACTATTATGATAACGGCTTTCGGTGAAAGCTCTGCTATCCTCTCCTCCGCACGGCCGAGACGCTCACGGCAGCACACCGCAGGCATTCCCCTGCATATAAGTTCTTCTGCCAGTCTGCCGCCTGCCACGGCAGATTCATCCCATATAAGCACCGTTCCGTTCAAGCATATCACCTCCGCATAGCTGTATTATACTCTCTGATGCCGTGAATGTCAATATTTCCGCATAAAGGAAAAAACCGCATCACTATGATACGGTTTTTCTGATTTGTCCCTTACAATTAATTATTATTATATAGGCCGCCTTTCAGCGAGCCTGTGATATGCCCTCCGTTGTGCAGATGGAGGGCATCATCATCAGTGAAAAGAATCAGAACTTATGAAAAGCTCCATGAATCAAATTCGCAGTCGCCGCTGAATACCATGTAGATATCCTTAACGCCGCTTACGTTATTCTCTGCAGCTGCGAGTTCATTCTCGCTGCCGTTGAGATCGCCGTAACCGATGCAAGTACCTGTAGGAGAACCTACACAGAACTTAACTACTGCGTTGCCGCTGCCCTTGACCTTGATAGAAGATACGCCATTGCTGAGGTCAACGCCGCTGACCTTGATCCAATCGCCCTTCTTAGCCTTGACAGTTGTGTTGCCTACACCGCTTACGCTTATGTTCTTGGACTGGTTGGACATTGTTTCAGCCTGTACAGTCTCATATGGGTTGAGGTTCTCGATCTGGCTTACACCATTCTGTGAACCGCTGCAAGTGATCTTGCCGTTGCTTATAGTTGCCTTATCGATACAGGGTGATCTGTAGTTAAGGCCCTTGCCGCCGTTAACGCCCATGCGCATTTCAAGCTGACGTGAGTGATAAAGTACATAGTAGCCGCCCTTGAATTCGATGATAGAGTGGTGGTTGTTACCGCCGTTGTCAAGTCTCTGAGTACCTGTGTTCTTGAATACAACGCCCTGATACTGGTATCCGCCAAGAGGATTCTTAGATGTCATGTAACCGATATCAGCGCTGCCGAATGAATTGCCGTTTACGCTTGCGCCGCCCGGAACACTCCAGTTATGGCAGAATGAATAGTACCATGTGTCGCCGATCTTGATCATGCTTGAATCCTCGAAGAGGTAAGGTGTGCCGGGATCGAAAGGTGTACCCTTGATCGAGATCATGTCATCGCCAAGCTGAACGATACGTCCCTGCTTTGTATTAGCAGCCTGTCCTTGCGGAACACCGCCGCCGTATGCCATGATAGCTGTATCAGTCTGAGGATCATAGTAAACGCCGGGATCGAAGAGCCATGTTACGTTGCTGTTAGGTGTGCTTCTTGAAATGAGTTCCTTGCCGATAGGATCCTTTACATTCTTTGTGAATGTCGGGTCATCAGCTGTGATAACGCCGATACCTGAACCGTTGTTAGCGAAGTAAAGGAAGAACTTGTCCTGTCCGTTGATCTTCTTCCATGCAGCATCAGGAGCCCATGCATTATTAGCCCATCTTGCAATAGGAGTACCGTTTACTCTTGTCTTTGCAACAGGGATCTGACCGTGATCGGTCCAGTTTACAAGGTCTGCTGTTGATAAGCAGTTGATGTAACCTGAAGAGTAATCGTTTTCGATCATCTGATTGTTCTTGTATGCGAACTGATCTGCTGTGGTGTAAACGTAAAGTCTGCCGTCATATACCATCCAGCCCGGGTCAGCACCGAAACGCTGAGTATAGAGAGGATTGTTCTCTGTCTGCTTCTTAAAGCTTTCAGCCAGTGTAAGACCGCTGAACTTAGCCTCGTACTTTGAAGTATCGAGTACAGGAACCGCAGGCTTGTTTTCAGGGAATTCCTTGATCTTGCCGAGAACGTATTCCTGGAGGAGAACGAGGTCGTTGATCTCATACTTACCGCTCAGGTCAACGTCAGCAGCCTTCTGTGCAGAAGCGTCAGAGTATTCCTTGATGATGCCCTTTCTGCCTAATGCGACGTCCATTGAGTCAATAGCTTCATCGAAGTTGATATCGCCACGGATGAGGGTCTTCACCTTAGGCTGTCCGGGACCGTCGATAGCTGTGCCGGCAGGTGCACCGATAGCTTCGTCGATGTAGAAGTTTCCTGTATTGTCAGTATCTGTAGTCTCTACGTAGATCTGGCAGTCTGTTGCGTCTGCGGGGATCTTGTAGTTTGTATTTGCCAGCTGTAACCATTCGCCCTTAGGAGCAGTGCCGACAGCGATCTGATCGTAATGAGCCTCGCCGTCTGAGCCCTGATACTGGAGAGTGAACTTATACTCTGCTGAGTCGTCACCGTCGAGGAACTGTACATTTACTGAGAAGCTGTACTCCTCGCCGGGCTTGAATATTCTTGAGCTGAGCGGATAGCTTGCACCGTTCCATGCTGCTTCTCTGTCCTGAACGAGAAGAGCTTCTGCACCCTTGTAGAATGTTCTGCCGCTTGTGGTGACTGAAGCTGAGCCTCTGCCGCCCCAACCGCCGTCAGAACCTTCAAATGTGCTGTGGAACCAGTATCCGTCTGCATCCGGCTCGGGATCCGGTATAGGTGTGCTTCCGTCGTTAGGATTGCTTCCGTCGCCCCAAGGCTGAGGAATGATGCTTGTGATAGCTGTATAAGCAGCCTTAGGCTGGTTATTTCCGTCATAGAGGAGAGGCGCATTGCTTCTGCCTGAGTTCTTGTCTGTGCCTACCCATGAGTTGTTGTCGTTAGGGCCCCATACCTGAACAAGTGTAACCTTGCCTGCGTACTTGCCGCTTGTGTTAACGTCAACAGCGTGCTGGAAGATAGCCTTGTACTTTGTAGCCTGATCCTGGAGTGAGAACTTGCCGCCCTCTGTGGAGATATCAAGCTCTGTTACCTGAACGTCGATGCCCAGGCTGAGGTAGTCGTCCATAGCCTTGAGGTAAGAACCTGTATCGCCCCATGCATTGCTTGCAGCAGCACTGATATGTGACTGCATACCCATGCCGTCGAGGACGCCCTTAGCCTTCAGAGGCTTCAGGATGGAGTTGATGATGCTGTTCTTCTTGCCGTCAGCAAATTCGTTATAGTCGTTATAGTAAAGCTTACAGTTTGCAGGAGCGTACTTTCTTGCATATGTGAAAGCCTGCTCGATGAAGCTGTTGTCGCCGTAAACCTTGACCCATGGTGAATTTCCGTTGCCGTAGCCGCCGCCTCTCGGGCCGCCGTTTCCGCCGTCGGAGATACACTCGTTACATACGTCGTATGAGTAGAGGTTAAGTGAAGGATACTGAGTAGCAAAAGCCTCGAACATATGCTGGATGTAGCTTTCCATACGCTGATTCATGGTGTTCTTGTCTACCCAGTTTCCGCCGTTCTGGAAGTTATCCTTGAAGAACCACTCAGGAGTCTGGCTGTGCCAAACAAGAGTATGTCCTCTGAAAGCGATACCGTTCTTCTGAGCGAAGTCAGCGATAGCAGCACAGCTGTTCAGTGAGACCTTGATATTGTTGTTTGATGAGCCGTTCTGCACCAGAGTAGCATCAGGCTTTGTCTCGTTCTCGCACTCGAGAGCGTTGTGATCCTTGAGGATGATAGCTGTGATAGCCGAATTCTTTACAGTACCGCCGTTGAGGATATTACCTACACGGAAGTAATCTGCGAACTCATCCTTGAGGCCCTGTCCGCCGGCAGCCTTTGCAGCGTTCTTTGACACCTGATTGGTGATGAGAACATCATCGAATGAGAAGTCGTTTGTAGAATCTGTTGTAATGGAAAGGCGGAACTCATAAACATCCTTCGGAGCCTTGAACTCGGATGAGAGAGTTGTCCATGTGCCGCCCTTGACGTCCTGTGAATCCAGCTCAACAACTGTTTCCTTCTCGGTCTTCTCGTCGATGTAGAGAAGTGAGAGATGGAAGGTCTCGTCGCTTTCGCTGTACACCTTAACGCTGTAGTCGTAGTTGATACCGCCTGTCAGGTAGAGGCCCTTGGAAGATTCAGCACCTTCGGACGGTGATGTTCTGTTGGTAACGGTCATGCCTCTTGAACCTGCTGTACCTGTGCCTTCTTCAGCGATCAGGTCAACGTCAACGGTACTTCCGTGCCAGCCTTCGTATGTTACTTCAAAATCATTCTTAACAGCCTCGGCTGCATAAGTTACATCCGCAACGTTAGGAAATACAGCTAACATTCCGGCTGTACAAGCCAGTGCCGTCAGAGTGGATGTGATCCTTCTGAGTTTACATGAGTTTTCCTCCTCACAAATCATTATTTATTCATATTTTTCGAACCACTTTTTGTGTAATACCATAATACCATATGTCCGTACATATTTACAACCCACAAAATACAGATTAGGTGTACAAAATGAAGAGGTTTTGTGATAATTTTGTGTCAATGTTTACATATAATCTGAAAAATATACATTATATTATAAGGGTCGGTCCTCTCTCTTTTTTATGTGTGCTTTCTGTGAAATCCCCGGTGAAGTTGTACACACTTATCCTGAACTTGTCCGCCGTATTTGTATTCACAAAAAATTCAGACATCTTTGTTCTCCGCTAAATACCGCAATCTGCCGCTTGTCCACCACAATTATCGCATTGAAATATTCTTATTTTTATGGTATAATTAAATTTAATGCTGTTTCAAAGATAAAATCGGAGGTGGACATTATGGATAAATACAGCCTGCTCAAAGAAGTTTTCGGTCACGACAGCTTCCGTCAAGGTCAGGAAGATATCATCGATAATATTCTCAGCGGGAACGATGTGCTGGGAATAATGCCCACAGGCGCAGGAAAATCCATCTGCTACCAGATACCTGCCCTGCTGATGGACGGTCTTACCATTGTCATCTCCCCTCTCATTTCGCTCATGAAAGATCAGGTCAGCGCACTTCTCGCCGCAGGTGTTGAAGCCGCCTGCATAAACAGTTCCCTCGGCGCTGAGGAATACCGCATGACATTCGATCTGCTTTACAGCGGCAGATGCCGCATACTCTACATTGCTCCAGAGCGTCTTGATGCTCCCGATTTTTCGGCATTTACCGCACGTTCCGAAATATCGATGATAACCATTGACGAAGCTCACTGCGTTTCGCAGTGGGGGCAGGATTTCCGCTCGTCCTATCTGAGAATAGCCGAATTCATCGACAAGCTCCCGAAACGCCCCGTAGTCAGCGCATTTACAGCTACAGCCACCGCCGCAGTCAAAAACGACATAATCTCCCTGCTGAAGCTGGATTCGCCGTTCACCATCACCACGGGCTACGACCGCAGCAACCTGTTTTTCTCGGTTCGCCGCCCCGACAACAAGTACCGTGAACTGACAAAGCTTCTCAGCGGCTATGAGGGCAAAAGCGGCATAGTATACTGTCTTTCACGCAAGAATGTCGAAGAAGTCTGCGACAAGCTGCGCAATGACGGCTTTTCTGCCACTCGCTACCATGCCGGCCTTTCCGATTCGGAACGCCGCAGCAATCAGGACGATTTCATCTATGACCGCTGCCAGATAATGGTGGCCACCAACGCTTTCGGAATGGGTATCGACAAATCCAATGTCTCCTTCGTCATCCACTACAATATGCCCAAGGACATCGAAAGCTACTATCAGGAAGCCGGCCGCTCGGGCCGTGACGGAGAACCTGCCGAATGCGTTATCCTCTACAGCGGCAATGACGTGAGGATAAACCGCTTCATGATTGAAAATTCCCGTGAGGATAATCAGGAACTCTCTGACGAACAGCGAAGCCAGATGATAGCCAAGGACATGGAAAGGCTGAAACAGATGACTTTCTACTGCACCACCACCGACTGCCTCAGAGGCTTCATGCTGAAATATTTCGGCGAGCCCAATGTCCACTACTGCGGAAAATGCTCCAACTGCACCGACGGATTCGAGACCGTTGATATCACCATTGATTCCCAGAAGATACTCTCCTGCATCTACCGTATAAGGCAGGCTTCGGGCCGTGATTACGGAAAAAGCATGATAACCGATGTGCTGAGAGGAAGTAAGAACGAAAAGCTCATCTCCCTCGGATTCGGCGAGCTTTCCACCTACGGCATAATGGCGGATTCCGCTCCGAAGAAGATACGTGCGGAGATAGATTTTCTAGCTGAAAAAGGCTACATACACGTCACCGAAGGCGATTATCCTCAGCTTCTGCTGACAGCCAGTTCAGCGGAGGTGCTGAAAGAGAAGAAGCCGCTCTCCATGAAAATGCCGATCGAGAAAAAGAAGGCGCCTGCACAGACTGTCAGCGCCGGCAGCGACGACTTCCTTTTCTTGGAGCTGAAAAAGCTGAGAAGCGCCATCGCAAAGAAGGAACTCGTCCCGGCTTACATCATTTTCTCGGACGCCGCACTGAAAGATATGTGCAGGCTGAAACCTACGGATATACCGCATTTTCTGCGGGTCGCAGGCGTAGGCAAGGTCAAGGCCGAGAAGTACGGTCTCGAATTCTGCACCCTCATCGCTGACCATATTTCAAACAGGTCAGATTAATGTTTATTTTTTAAGCTATTCACAGATAATTAAGATAAAACCACTAAAATAATAACATTGAAATCACTGAAATATGATAACATTAGTATGAGATATTGTATCGGAAGGAGGCGGGAAGATGAAAGGTCTCACCTTTGAAAGACAACTAATAGATGTTGTAGAAGAATACGATTACGACACACAATACGAACAATATAACAGATACTACAAAAACTGGCGCAAAAACAAGCAGAACCCCTTCGCCTTCAACTTTGAAATGAACAGAAGAGAAAGCGTTTACATCGAGGGCAAAGGCTTCAAGGTCCCATCTCTGCTGGACGCTGAATCCGAAGTAATAGGACATATCATGCACGTCGTCGGCATCGCCATGCTGATGTGGGTGTTTATAGATAACATCATAGGAAAAGCCGCCATACAGATACTCGGCCATTTCGGCATCGATATCCACGCAAACTTCCTCAGTGACGGAGTGCACGGCGGCCCGAAAGAAATAGTGACGTTCTTTATCGCCGTTTCTTTCCTGAAAGTTTTAGTCCCTGCCGTTTACATGAAAAAGGTATTCAAGGTCCCGAAAGAAGTGAGGTTCATGAATGTGCTGAACCACCCTGCCGACCTGCTGAGTGCAATAGCAATGTCCCTTGCAGTCAGCGTAGTATCCACACTGCCGAATATCTACAACAATACAAACAGTCAGCTTTACAACTACTTCTCTACCATCGACACGGACGTTTCCGCATGGGGTCAGACTGAATTTGTAGTATACACCATCTACGACATAATCATACTATCCATAATAACGGAACTTTTCTTTCACGGCGCTTTGTTCGCACCGCTGAGGCAGTTCGGTGATTTCTTCGCTATCGGCATCACCGCCGCAATCGCAGGACTCCTCTCGGAAGATCTCTCGGAACTCCCTGCCGCTATCCTCATAACACTTGTGGCAGGCGTCGGAATGGTAAGATCGGGCTCGATTTATACCGCATTTTTCGTCCGCATAATCTACAAGATGTACAAGCTTGCGATAGTCATTATCGAAACCGACACCTCGGCGAGTATGTACCTTGACAGAAACCTGTTCATGCTTGCGGTATTCGTATCAGGCGTAGGCACTGTGCTTTTCATCCGCCTGATAAGCGAAAAACGTGAATGCTACTCGAAATATTACTCGGAGATCCCCGAATCGAAGCGTATACGTGCCGCCGTAAAGGCTTACCCGTTCCCTGTAGTGGCTTGTCTGTGCATACTGGCAATAATTCTGAAGCAGGTGTTCTGATGGATAATTACATGAAACGTGCCCTTGAACTGGCAAGAGAAGCATTTGATGAAGGCGAAGTTCCCGTGGGAGCGGTAGTGGTAAAAAAGACCACCGGCGAGATAGTCGGTGAAGGCCGCAATCGCCGTGAGACCGCTAAAAATGCCCTTGCTCATGCAGAGATAGAAGCCATCGATCAGGCCTGCCGCAAACTGGGAGGATGGAGGCTTCCCGAATGTGCATTGTATGTCACTCTCGAACCATGCCCCATGTGCTGCGGTGCGATAATAAATTCACGTATCGATAATGTTTATTTCGGTGCATACGACTACAAAAGCGGCTCAGCGGAATCGGTGCAGAAGATGTTCTCACTACCCTACAATTACCGTCCCGAAGTAATGGGCGGAATAATGGAGGAAGAGTGTTCAGCCATACTTTCGGAATTTTTCAAGGAACTCCGCATACGAAAAAAGAACAGATAATAATTGCCGTCATGGGAATATCTTTCACATGGCGGCATTATCAATGGAGGAAAACAAAAATGAAAAAACGCACGAACCTCATCCCTGCCTTTTCGGGGATCGTTTTCCTGCTGACAGCTGTTTTTGCAGCTGCACACGCATGGCTTGCCGGCATTCATAAATACGACATGAGTTTATCATTTTCCTCATATGTGGGACTGTCACGTCTGACATCCATAGTCTGGTTCATCGCCGCAGTTATCATAATACCGGCGGTCAGCTTCTACATATCAAAAACGGATATTCCTGTGGTCAGAAAAGCCGTCTACGGAGTTGTTTTCCTCTGCATAGCCGGAACAGCACTCTTCCCTTTCAATTGTTTCAGCGAATCGCCGTCCGCTCTCACCTGCAATATCCACAACTATTTCGCCATAGCGCTTATGCTTGCGGTGACGGTTTCATTCGTACTTTCAGCCGTCATGGCACAAAGCAAAAAACAGCGTATCACCGCTGTTTGCTCGATCATTTACGCAGCCGTTTTCATCTTGCTGTACTTCACGGGATTCATGCCGCTGTTCAGTACCTTCTTCATATGGGAGAATCTCTTCATAATCCTGCTTCTCATAAATCTGCACATGGAACAGTTTTCGGATGGCAGCAAATAGAAAAACGGGCGTATGGTTGTACGCCCGTTGTTTTATCTTTTTTTCGTTTCTGTTTCGTTCTCAGAAATCATAACGCCTTTTTTCTTCATCAAATACAGAACTATCGCACTTGCAGCGAGAAGAACTATAGTCGTGAAAATACTTCCCTCGATGCCGAAATCACCGCCTGTGAGAAGTTTGCTGTCGGAATCAGCAACGGTTTTCATGACCGACTCCATCTCATTCGTACCGCTGACGCTGATACCGTAGAGATTGCCCTGAGTGCAGTTCCATATGCTGTGGATAGCGCAGCTGCCCCATATATCATCGGTCAGTATCATGTAAAGTCCCGCAAACACTGCAAACAGCGCCAGATTGACGAATACCAGCGGTCCGAATCCCGGGTTTGCGGCGTGTGCAAGTGCAAAAGCGACTGAACTTACCGTGAGGGCGATCATATAGTTATGCTTGCCGCCCACAGTGTTCATCAGGTAGCCACGGAATATGAATTCCTCGCTCATTCCCTGAAAGAACCATCCTATCCAGTAAAGGCCGATAAGTCCGAAATTAACGCCTGTGCAGAAGCTTATCTTCTGTGCGCCGAAAAGTGCGCTGAGAAGAACTATCACCGTCATCAGCACTGCGCCGATTCCGAGGCCGGTAAGGTAGTGCGGCACCAGCTTTTTCTTTCTCACGCCCATCGAACCGAGAGAACGCATCTCACCGAAACGGCAGTAGACCATGCTTATAATTGTACCGAAAACCGTACTGATAAGAGTGGGTATCATTACCGCAGGCGGTGCGGATACCTTGTTCGCAACTTTCATGGATTCGGCAAAGCTAATTGTCTCGCCCTCTTCCAGCCCCATATTTGCGAATTCCTCCATCATGGGCTTCATCGTCAGTATTGACGGAACTACAGCTTCAAACAGATATATTACAAGAAACACAATGACGAATGCGGCTATCATCGAAACAAGCTTTGAAGACGCATGGGACTTCGATGATTCATCAAACATTCCCGATCTGACTTTCATCATATTTTACCTCCGTGACAATTTATATTTTCATTTTACTGTGATAACGGGATTTTGTCAAGTATCAGCAGAAAAAACCTTCCCTCCGCCGCAAAACTGACCAAAGGACATTTTGCGTCAAAAACTCTTTTCTTCCCCTCAAAAAATACGTTCTTTTTTTCTTGACAAACCTTTAAAAATAAAGTATAATGTTAGTATGTATAATCGTCGGGAAAATCATGAACTGTCGTTTTTCTCTCAAAGTCGGGGGGATCAAGCGATTTTACGCTTCTTCCCGAGATATCCGCACCATTTTTTCAAGAAAGGGATGACGATATGACTTACCATGATTTCTCAGAAACTCCGCCGGAAATAGTAAAACTCGCAGAACGTTCCATCGAAGGCTACAAAATAGACCCCGCCCTCTACACTCAGTACGACGTAAAACGTGGTCTCCGTGACCTCAACGGAAACGGCGTCGTTGCAGGTCTTACCAATATCAGCACCATCAAGGTGCTCGACACAGGCGAGGATATGCCCAATCACGGCGACGGCAAGCTCTACTACAGAGGCATCGACGTCGAGGATATCGTCTCGGGCTTCATCAAGGAAAAAAGGTTCGGCTTTGAAGAGACCGTCTATCTGCTCCTGTTCGGCAATATGCCCTCGGAACATGAACTCAGCGAATTCAGAAGGATACTCGCTGACTACCGCTCACTTCCCCCTACGTTTATACGTGACGTCATCATGAAAGCGCCCAGCGACAACATGATGAACTCTCTCGCTAAAAGCGTTCTTGCGCTGTATTCCTACGACGAAAGAGCCAACGATATCTCCATACCGAATGTGCTCAGACAGTGCATCGAACTGATAACCCTGTTCCCTCTGCTGTCAGTCTACGGCTACAACGCTTACAAATATTCAAGGCACGGCGGCTCACTGTTCATCCATGACCCTGCCCCCGACCTTTCCATCGCTGAGAATATCCTCTATATGCTCCGCCCGAATAAGCACTATTCCGAGCTGGAAGCACGTATCCTCGACCTTGCCCTCGTTCTCCACGCAGAACACGGCGGCGGCAACAACTCCACCTTCACGGTGCACGTTGTCTCCTCTTCGGGCACCGACACCTACTCCTCCATCGCAGCTGCCCTCGGCTCGCTGAAGGGACCCAAGCACGGCGGCGCAAACATCAAGGTCGCTATGATGTTCGATGACATGAAGGCAAATGTCGGCAACTGGACCGATGAAGACGAAGTAAAGGGATATCTCCGCAGGCTCCTCCATAAGGAAGCCTTCGACAAAGCCGGTCTCATCTACGGCATGGGACACGCTGTCTACTCACAGTCCGACCCGAGAGCAAAGGTGTTCAAGGGATTCGTGGAAAAGCTTTCCGCAGAAAAGGGCCGTGAGGAGGAATTCAGGCTCTACTCCCTGGTTGAAAAGCTCGCTCCCGAGGTAATCGCCGACGAGAGAAGGATATACAAGGGCGTATGTGCAAACGTTGATTTCTACAGCGGCTTTGTTTACAGGATGCTGGGCATCCCCGATGAACTGTTCACTCCTCTGTTCGCTACAGCACGTATCGCAGGCTGGTCAGCCCACAGGATAGAAGAGCTCATCAACTCAAACAAGATAATCCGTCCCGCATACAAGGCTATCTCCCCCATGCGTGAATATACGGATATGGAGAACAGAATAGATTGACCCTTAGATCGTAGAAAGATACAAGGCAATATATAAATATTACAACGACTATTTGGAAGGAATGAAATTATATGAATAATTCAACAGAGCTATTCGAACACAACGACATAAAATGCGTTAAGCTGGAAGCAGGCGGCTATGAGGCCTGGCTGGCTTATGAGATAGGCTCTAATGTTATCAGACTCAGAGATAACAACAACGGCATCGAGTTTTTCCGTTACAAGGAGGAGAATACCGCCGACATCATCAGGCAGTCTCCCGAGGTATGGGGACTCCCTACACTTTATCTCCCCAACCGTTTCGCTAACGGCGTACTCAGAGCCTCAGACGCAGTTTACAATCTGCCCATAAACGAAGCTGCACCCTACAACAACCACATCCACGGCTTCCTTCACAAAAGAGCCCATGAAGTTATCGAGCACGATGCCGACAACAACTGCGCATGGGTAAAGACAAGATATGTCTACGATGAAAACGACGAATTCTTCAGCTACCTCCCCGTAAAGTTCACAGCTGAGTATACCTTCACGCTCTCTGAACAGGGTCTGGAACTGAATGTACGCTTCACCAATAATTCAGATGTTATGCTCCCGATGTCACTTGCTTCACACACCACCATCAACGCTCCTTTCGTTGACGGCGGCAAGGAGGAGGATATCCGCCTTACTGTTCCGATAAGCAAGAAGTGCGAGCTCAACGACAGATGCCTCCCTACAGAGCGCCTCAAGTCTCTCACTATGTACGACCTTGAATACAAGAACGGCGCTAAGTGCCCTGTTCTTCAGGTATGCGACAACGATATGTACGTAGGTGAAACAGGCGAACTGGACGGTGATAACTTCCACGGTGTCATCGCTGAAGATGCCGCAAGCGGAAAGAAGCTCTGCTATGAGGTTTCCGATGAGTATAAGTTCTGGATCATATGGAACGACAGAGGCATGAACCACTACTTCTGCCCCGAGCCGATGACAGCTATGATCGACGCTCCTAACCTTTCGCTTGAAAGAGACGTTACAGGCTATACAGAAGTAAAGCCCGGCGATACATTTGAGACTCACCAGCGCTTCTTCACAAAGCTCCCTGCTGTTGAGGAATGACCCCTGCTGACGGAATGTCCGCAAACCAAATAAGTCGTTCATCCCCTGTCTGAAAAGGCAGGGGATTTTTACTGACAGACCGCTGAGGATTAACGGATAATTCCGGATGATAACAAATTGTATAATATGCACAAAAAAGGGATAAAAAATAATACAATGGAATTTTCGCACTATCTATTGTAATAATAAATGAAATATGGTATAATAAAACAAATACGGTGTACCTAACCCGTTTTTTCTACCATTAATCAAAGGAGTAAAATTATGAAGTTCGGATTTTTTGACGACGCTAATAAGGAATATGTTATCAATTCCCCAAGAACCCCTTATCCGTGGATAAACTACCTCGGTAATCAGGGTTTTTTCTCACTCATCTCCAACACAGCAGGCGGTTACTGCTTCTACAAGGATGCACGTCTCAGACGTATCACACGTTACCGCTATAACAACGTGCCTCTTGATATGGGCGGACGTTATTTCTATATCAACGATAACGGTACTGTATGGAACCCCGGCTGGTCCCCTGTAAAGACAGAGCTGGATGAGTATGAGTGCCGCCACGGTATGGGCTATACTGTCATCAAGGGTAAAAAGAACGGACTCAAGGCTGAAGTTACTTTCTTCGTTCCTCAGAACTATGACGGCGAAGTTCAGCAGGTAGTTCTCACAAACGAAAGTAAGGAAGCTAAGAGCTTCTCTATCTTCTCTATCGCTGAATGGTGTCTCTGGGATGCTCAGGACGACTGCACAAACTTCCAGAGAAACTTCTCTACAGGCCGTGTTGAGATCGAAGGTTCTACTATCTACCACGTAACAGAGTACAGAGACAGACGTAATCACTACGCTTTCTATACAGTTAATGACGAGATCGACGGCTACGATACAGACCGTGACGCTTTCCTCGGAAGCATCTACAACGGCTGGGACAACCCTGAGACCGTTATGAATGACAAGCCTTCAAACTCTTTCGCTGACGGCTGGTCACCTGTTGCTTCACACTACAAGAAGGTCACTCTCGCTCCCGGCGAATCCAAGACCCTGATCTACATCCTCGGCTACGCTGAGAACCCTCAGGACAAGAAGTTCGCTGCTGAAAAGCCTGCTAACCTCCTTACAAGAGAGACATGGGTACTCAACAAGGAAAAGGCTTACGCTATGATTGAGAAGTACAACACTCCCGAAAAGGTCGCAGCAGGTCTCGAAGATCTCCGCAACACATGGGAGAGCCTCCTCTCTATCTTCAATGTTAATACTCCTGATGACAAGGTGGACAGAATGGTCAACATCTGGAACCAGTATCAGTGTATGGTTACATTCAACCTCTCACGTTCAGCTTCATACTTCGAGAGCGGTATCGGCCGTGGTATGGGCTTCCGTGATTCTAACCAGGATATCCTCGGATTTGTTCACCAGATCCCTGAGAGAGCAAGAGAAAGACTGATCGACATCGCTTCTACTCAGCTTTCTGACGGCGGATGCTACCACCAGTACCAGCCTCTCACAAAGAAGGGCAACGCTGATATCGGCGGCGACTTCTCAGACGATCCGCTGTGGATGATCCTCTCCGTTGCTGCTTACATCAAGGAAACAGGCGACTGGGGAATCCTCGATGCAAACGTTCCTTTCGATGACGATCCGAGCGGCAAGCACACAATGCTCGAGCATCTCAATGTTTCATTCTACCACATCGTTAACAACCTCGGACCTCACGGTCTCCCGCTTGCAATGAGAGCTGACTGGAACGACTGTATCAACCTCTCATGCTTCTCTGATACTCCCGGTGAGTCATTCCAGACTTACACCAATCCTAAGTTTGCAGCAGAGGGCGGCTACTCAAAGGTTGCTGAGTCTGCATTCGTTGCTGCACTCTTCACATACACAGGTCCTGCTTATGTAGGTATCCTCAAGCATATTGGCAAGGCTGACGAGGCTGAAAAGGCTCAGGCTGAGATCGACAAGATGAAGAAGAACGTTATGGAATCCGCTTTCGACGGCGACTGGTTCATCAGAGCTTACGACGCTAACGGCGAGAAGATGGGTTCAAAGGAGTGCGAGGAAGGCAAGATCTTCATCGAGCCACAGGGCTTCGCTGTTATGTCTGAGATCGGTAAGGATGTGGGAGCTGATATCAAGACCCTCAACTCTATCGACAAGTACCTCAACTGCGAGTACGGTCTCGTTCTCAATAACCCTGCATTCACAAAGTACTACATTCAGTACGGTGAGATCTCCACATATCCGGGCGGATACAAGGAGAACGCAGGTATCTTCACACACAACAATGCATGGATCATCTGTGCTGAGGCTTACGTAGGCAGAGGTGACAAGGCATTCGAGTACTACAGCAAGATCGCTCCTGCTTTCACTGAGGAAACATCCGATATCCACAAGACTGAGCCATACGTATACGGCCAGATGATCGGCGGTAAGGATGCTAAGAACTTCGGTCAGGGCAAGAACTCATGGCTCACAGGTACAGCTGCATGGAACATGGTAGCTATTTCCCAGTACATCCTCGGTGTACAGCCTGACTTCGACGGCCTGAGAGTTGATCCTTCTATCCCTGCTGCATGGGACGGCTTCACAGCTACAAGAAAGTTCCGTGGCGCAACATACAACATCACAGTCAAGAACCCTGATCACGTAAACAAGGGCGTTAAGACTATGACAGTTGACGGCAAGGCAATTGAAGGCTGCATCGTTCCTGTATGCGAGGGCGGCACTCACGAAGTTGTTATCACACTTGGCAAGTAATTGAACCGGATATAATCAAGGGCAGACCTTTTGGATCTGCCCTTTGTTTTGGCTGATGATTCGATTTGTAGGGAACGCCGCCCCCGGCGTTCCACATCAGATGTACGATCAGCAAAGAGGGCGCTCGGAAAGCGCCCCTACAAATCGGCTATTTTTCGTTGTTTATGTAGGGGCGAGTTCCGCTCGCCCGCATATTTCAGAAATACACAAGCTTTTTTGACAAGCTGTAAGGGCAGACCTTTTTGGTCTGCCCTTTGTTTTGGCTGATGATTCGATTTGTAGGGAACGCCGCCCCCGGCGTTCCACATCAGATGTACGATCAGCAAAGAGGGCGCTCGGAAAGCGCCCCTACAAATCGTCTATTTTTCGTTGTTTTATGTAGGGGCGAGTTCCGCTCGCCCGCATATTTCAGAAATACACAAGCTTTTTTGACAAGCTGTAAGGGCAGACCTTTTTGGTCTGCCCTTTGTTTTGGCTGATGATTCGATTTGTAGGGAACGCCGCCCCCGGCGTTCCACATCAGATGTACGATCAGCAAAGAGGGCGCTCGGAAAGCGCCCCTACAAATCAGCTATTTTTCGTTGTTTTATGTAGGGGCGAGTTCCGCTCGCCCGCATATTTCAAAATACACAAGCTTTTTTGACAAGCTGTAATGGCAGACCTTTTGGGTCTGCCATTTGTTTTGGTGGATGATTCGATTTGTAGGGAACGCAGCCATCTGGTATTCTGCATTACATAAATGTAGGGGCGCACAGTGTGCGCCCGCTTTGTTTCAACTAATTTGTAATGTCTGACATCCTTTTTATTCAGATTCTCCACCCTGCGCCACTTGACTTTTAGTGAATATGTGGTATAATGATAATAGGAAAATATCGCTATTTAGCGCAAAATAAGGGTGGTATCTATATGAGCGACAAAATCAAGGATTCCTACAGAAGCTCCAAAAATATTTACGATAACGTTCTTACTCGTGATAAGTGGTGGAGCAAAATGTATATCGACCTTTTCTGGGGCGGTGTTGACGATAACAAGATAGCCGCCGACTTACTTAAATATATTCCCGATGACTTCTCAGGCAAGCTCCTCGACGTGCCTGTGGGTACAGCTGTGTTCACCCATGACAAGTACGCAGAGTTGAAAAATGCCGATATAACCTGCCTCGACTACAGCCCGGATATGCTGGAACAGGCAAAGAAAAGATTTGAAGAGGACGGCATTACCAATATTACAGCTATCGAAGGCAGCGTTGAGGCTCTCCCGTTTGAGGATCAGACCTTCGATATCGTCCTCTGTATGAACGGATTCCATGTATTTCCCAACAGAAACAGGGCAATACTCGAAACCCTGAGAGTACTGAAAAAGGGCGGAAAACTCATTTCATGCTTCTACATCGAGGGTCAGTCAAAGCGCACCGATCTGCTGGTGAAAAATTACCTTGTGAAGAAAGGCTGGTTCAATCCCCCGTTCTTTAATCGTGTATCTGTTCAGACAACTTTCGGCGAGATCTATGATATAAAGCATTTTCACATAAGAGGCTCGATGGTGTATTTCTGCGCCATTAAGAAATAACGTCAGCTTTCACAAAAGCCTCCTGATGCTGTCAGCGAAATTCGTTGGCATTCACACTTGAAAACAGAGAGTTCAGATGATATAATATATTAAATCCTTAATTCATACGGATTTAATAGTCAAAAGGAGGCTTATTTATGTCAAAAGCTCATTCTGCTTATTCACAGACGGAAAAACTCAGACTTCTGGTTACGACAGGTTTATTTGCTGCTCTCATATATGTGTTCACCGCCTATCTTCACATTCCATCAGGCGCAGGCTACACCCACGCAGGAGACGGACTTATCTACCTTGCGGCGTGTATACTCCCCACTCCCTATGCGGCAGCAGCAGGCGCAATAGGAGGAGCTCTGGCGGACGGACTTTCGGGCTACGCAATGTGGATGCCCGCAACCATCGTTATCAAAGCAGTAACGGCTATGTTCTTCACACGCAAAAGCAGCAAAATTCTTACTCTGAGGAATATTTTCGGCATCGTGCCTTCACTTATCGTATGCATCACAGGTTACGCCCTGTACGAAGGCGTCGTCCTGACAAAGGGAGTTTCCACAGCCGCAATACTGGCTGCACTGGGGCAGATCCCATCATACTGTGTGCAGGTACTGGCAAGCTCGGTTCTTTTCGTTATAACATCCGCAGCTCTCGACAAGACCGACATCAAGAAGAAATTCAGATATTGATCATTAAAGGGATGTCAATTGGCATCCCTTTTAACATAGTATCAGAACAGGCAAAGGGCGCACAATGTGCGCCCCTACAATTATGGTTATGAAAAATGCGCACATTAACTGTGCGCATTTTTATCAGTCTTTTCTGAAGAGTTCTCTCAGTACCAGACCTGCGCCTGCTGCTGTGAGACCGAACATAATAAGGAATACGTATCCGTTTGTGGTTCTCCAGTGGATGTTTGTCGTCATAAGCACTGAAAGCAGAACGAATATAATACCGATAGCAAGAACTATCCATCCGTAGATCCTCTTTCTCATGAAGAAGAGCATACCGATACCAATTATTATCGGCAGCATTATCATACCGTTGGATATACCGAAGTTACCGATGCGATAGAAGTATCCGCCCATTCCCCAGGTGCTTGATACGCTGATATTCTGGAATATCATGAACAGACCGACTGCAAGCATTATAAGTCCGAGGAAGAACTTGAAAAGTCTTGCTCCTGCGTCCTCCTTGGTGTCACGGTTGTTCATAAGCTCCCTGTACATACTGTCCAGATCTTTCTTTTTTCCCATAATCTCTACCTCCTATATCATTATACAATGCCATCATCCACATTGCATATATATTATACTTTAAAGGGACGAAAAAGTCAATAGCCGAACTGATAATTCAGCATATTGTATTTTTTCAAAATCAGGATTTGTATACCGTACACAAATCGCAGACTATTGTTCGTCGGTTGCGGACATTTCATCTGATGCCCCAGATATTTTCTGCATAGTCTGCAATAGTTCTGTCCGAACTGAACTTGCCTGCATTGCACATATTCAGCCACTGCTTTCTTGCAAATGCAAGGCGGTCGGACTTGTAATCGCCGAGACAGCGCAGTTTGGTCTCAACGTAGTCCCTGATGTCTCCGAGGAGGTAATAATGATCGGGAGTATGCCAGCTTGCGCCGTCGAGAAGTGCAGTATAAAGCTCACGGAAATCTCCGCTTCCGCCGTCCGAGACAGTACCGTCAATGAGAGAAGATACCACACGCTTTATCATCGGGTCAGAAGCAAATACGGCTCTGCTGTCGTATTCGGGAACGATTTTCTCAAGCTCCTCCACCTTTGCGCCGAAGATGTAGTTGTTCTCCTCGCCTGCCTCCTGAACTATCTCTATATTCGCACCGTCGAAAGTTCCGAGAGTAACAGCACCGTTGAGCATAAGCTTCATATTGCCTGTGCCGCTTGCCTCGGTGCCTGCGGTAGATATCTGCTCTGAAACATCAGCGGCTGCCACAAGCTTTTCTGCATAGCTTACGTTGTAATTCTGCACGAACACCACGTTGAGGATGTCCTTAGTCTCCTCGTCGGAAGATACTATCCTTGCAACCTCGTTGATGAACTTGATAATAGCCTTTGCACGGCGGTATCCGGGAGCAGACTTAGCACCGAATATGAATGTTGTGGGAGTGAAATCCTTTATTGTTCCGTCCTTGATGCCGTAGTAGATCCACAGGATGGAGAAAGCGTTAAGAAGCTGTCTCTTGTACTCATGAAGGCGCTTTATCTGTATATCGAAAACATGGCTGTCGTCAACAGCTATGCCGTCATGTGCTTTTATGAAATCGGCAAGCTGTGACTTCTTAGCCTGCTTTATATCCATGAATCTGTGAAGAACTGCATCATCGTCCGCATATTTAGTCAGTTCCTTCAGCCTGTCAAGGTCGGTGATCCATCCGTCATCGCCCAGAAGCTCGGTGATAAGAGCTGAAAGCTCACGGTTGCAGAGAGCAAGCCATCTGCGCTGAGTGATACCGTTTGTCTCATTTCGGAATTTGTCGGGAGCGAGACTGAACCAGTCGGAAAGAACTGTATCCTTGAGTATCTGAGTGTGTATCTCGGCAACTCCGTTGATATGGCTTGAGGAATAGCAGGCCATATCCGCCATGTGGATGAGGTCGCCCTTGATTATCTTTATGCGGCCGATCTTATCCTTGGGCACATTTGCGGCGTACATCTCAGCTATCAGTTCTTCGTTTATCTGTATGATTATGCTGTATATTCTCGGAAGTACGTCCTCCACAAGGTCGGTGCGCCACTTTTCAAGAGCCTCCTGCATAACGGTGTGGTTTGTGTAGTTGAACACCTTCTTAGCGGTATCAAGAGCCTTAGCGAATGTCCAGCCCTCATTGTCCACAAGCTGACGGATAAGTTCGGGGATGGATATTACAGGGTGGGTATCGTTAAGCTGAACTGTGATATAATCGGCAAGGTTATCGAGAGTACCGAAACGAGCCTTATGCTTGCGGATGATATCGGTCAGCGAAGCACAGCTGAAGAAATACTGCTGTTTCAACCGGAGTTTCTTTCCCTCGTCGGTATCGTCATTGGGGTACAGCACACGGGAGATATCCTCGGCATATATCTTCTCCTTTGAAGCTTCGAGGTAGTCCTGCTTGTTGAATGTGTCGAAGTCGAACTCCTTGACGGGTTCAGCCTGCCACAGACGGAGAGTTCCCACATTTTCGGTCTTACAGCCGAATATGGGCATATCGTATGGCACAGCTTTCACGGTCTGTCCGCTGTATTCGATAAGGACAGTATCCTCATCACAGCGCTTTGACCACGGGTCGCCGTACTTTGACCAGTCGTCGATGTCCTCTTTCTGGAAGCCGTCAACGATGGACTGCTTGAAAAGGCCGTACTTGTAGCGTATGCCGTAGCCGTAAAGAGGAAGTGCGAGAGTTGCCGCAGAATCGAGGAAACAAGCGGCAAGACGTCCCAGACCGCCGTTTCCGAGAGCGGCATCTTCGATTTCTTCAAGGTCGGCAAGGTCCAGTCCCAGCTTCCTGAAAACGTCGTTTACTTCATCGTAAATGCCCAGCACCAGCAGATTATTGTAAACTGCACGGCCGACGAGGAACTCCATTGAGAGGTAAGCGGCACGGCGCTTTGAGAGGTGTTCCTCACGGGCGTTGTCCCACTGTTCAGCGAACATCTCCATGATAGTGTCGCCGAGGGCATTGTGTATCTGCTGAGGGGTTGCAGACTTTATATCTTTGGGAAGTCTGCCTGTGAATTTTGCCTTAAAAATCTTCTTATCCATTCTTCTTACTCCTTTATCTGATCCGGAATTGCGGTGTCCGTTGACGGGACACCGTTTCCTGCAAATTACTTTCTGATCACTGACCAACTAACGGTTGTACATCTTGTTCAGTTTCTTTATCTTCTTTGCAAGTTCGGGTGTGAAATCGCTTTCCTTGGTGCGGAACTGCCAGTTATTGCCGAGAGTAGAGGGAGTGTTCATGCGTCCCTCTCTGCCGCTGTCGAGGAAATCCTGTATCTGTGCCGCAGCCACCATAGCTATACTTCCCCACGTCTGACGTATCACAGCCATAGGAATGTCCTTTTTTCTCTTCACGTTCAGATACTTCATGGCGAATTTCAGCGACTTCTTGTCCAGTGTCTCCACCCAGCCACGGAGAGTCTCATTATCGTGAGTTCCCGTGTAGGCAAAGCAGTTGGTAGTCGTGAAGTTATGGGGCAGATACTCATTCTCGCCGTCGGAGAATCCGAACTGCAACACCTTCATGCCCGGGTAGCCGCACTTTTCCAGCATAGCATAGACCTCAGGGGTAAGGAATCCTAAGTCCTCTGCTATAATATCAAGCTTGCCCAGTTTCTCCTCAGCCATGCGGAAAAGCTCATAATCAGGGCCTTTCTTCCACTTGCCGATGGTAGCGTCAACGTTGCCGTAGGGAATTGTGTAGTAGCTTTCAAAGCCACGGAAGTGGTCGATACGGACGATATCATAAAGCTTTGCCGCATTGGCGATGCGGTCTATCCACCACTCATAGCCAGTCTTTTTGTGGTATGTCCAGTTGTAGAGCGGATTTCCCCAAAGCTGTCCGGTAGGTGAAAAATCATCGGGAGGGCAGCCTGCCACAGCTGTAGGCATATGCTTTTTGTCGAACTGGAAAAGTCTCGGTGAAGCCCATGCCTCAACGCTGTCCAGAGCGCAGTATATCGGTATATCACCTATTATCTGTATACCGCTGTCGTTGGCATATTTTTTCAGTTCACCCCACTGCTTGTAAAACTGGAACTGCATGAACTTGTAGAAGCCTATCTCCTTTTTCAGTTCCTTTTTAGCTTCGCTGACTGCCTTAGCCTTATGCATGGCTATCTCCTCATCCCATTCATACCACGCCTTACCGCCGTTTTTAGCTTTCAGCGCCATAAAGAGTGCATACTCGTCCAGCCATTTTTTATTCTCGTCGCAGAACGCCTTATACTCTGCAACTCTTGTGGGTTTGAAACGGTCATAGGCCATTCTCAGCACCTTGAAGCAATTCTCATAGATGATGCTGTAATCCACCTTTTCGGGGTCGCTTTCCCATGTGAATGAGGAAAACTCATGGTGTTCGAGAAGTCCCTCGGATTCGAGGATATCGAAGTCGATGAAGTAGGGATTTCCTGCATTCACCGAGAAGGACTGATATGGCGAATCGCCGTAGCTTGTAGGTGAAAGCGGAAGTATCTGCCAGCATTTAGTACCGCTTTTCCTGAGAAAATCCACAAAGTCGTAAGCGGATTTTCCCATTTTGCCTATGCCGTACTCTGAGGGCAGACTTGAAATATGCATAAGTATACAACTTTTTCTCATAAAAACTCCTTGCCGCTGAGCGAGCGGCGGCGCAGCCACGCTGTCGCTCGTAAACTCGCTTACTATGTACGGGTAGGCAAGTCTGCTTTCGCTCAGCCATAATTATATTTTGCATAAACTTGTTTATAAAGCTGAGCGAGCGGCGGCGCAGCCACGCTGCCACTCGTAAACTCGCTTACTATGTACAGGTAGGCAAGTCTGCTTTCGCTCAGCCATAATTATATTTTGCATAACCTTGTTTATAAAGCTGAGCGAGCGGCGGCGCAGCCACGCTGCCACTCGTAAACTCGCTTACTATGTACAGGTAGGCAAGTCTGCTTTCGCTCAGCCATAATTATATTTTGCATCATGTCAACTTACATTGACCATTTTTTATCCGTCCCCGTCAGGGGACACCATCAATTCAGAATTCCGCATTCCGAATTCCGAATTGAATATTTCATTTGTTGCGGCAAATACTATCACAAAAAGAGATCGAGGTGACATATGAAGCTTTCACAGCACATTATCGCATTTTTCATGGGATATTTTCTCTACTGCCTTTTCGAGATAGACACACGGGGCTACACTCACTGGACAATGGCGCTTACAGGCGGACTTGCCATGACTGTGCTTTACTCCATAAACAGCCGTGAGGGTATGACTCTGATGAAAAGCTGTTTTCTCGGAGCGCTCATCATTACCGCTATGGAGTTTGCCGTCGGTGTCTTTGACAATATTATTATGCGCTGGGATGTGTGGGATTACTCAGATATGCCCTTCAATATAATGGGACAGATTTGCCTGCCCTTTTCATTTGCATGGGCGCTGATGTGCATTCCCGCCTTTTATCTCTGCCGTATGATACGGCTCAGATTCAGCTCTCAGAATCCCTGCTCTTTCAGCTCACGTACAATATCCACGAAGAATTCACGGACATCGTAGCCGTCGATATTTTCACGCATAAGGTCAATAACATCGCCGTGACTGATACCACGCTTATGCTTTGGCCTGATAAGTCTGAAATCGCCGTGTTTAGCGGATTCTTCCCAGACAAGGCCGTCATTGGGACCATTCAGCTTCTTTATGAGCAGATAGCCCAGATTGAGAGGAAAACCTGCTGAGCCTGCGCCGCTCATGATGGTCATAACGCTTCTGTAGGAAACATCGGGGGAATCGGGCATTGACTTATTCTGCTCCCTGCGGTTTATGGCGCTGAGGTCGTTTACGCCTGCCATAAAGTCAGGAGCGGTATCTCCCAGCTTGTGGAAGATGGTGTTGTACTTATTTTCGATGAACTTTTTCAGGCTGTCGGGGACTTTATCAAGGAGGTAATCCACCATATCGCATCCCTCATGAGGCGTATTGATAGTAGTAAGAGTAGCCACATACTTATCCATTCCCAGACAGCTTATGGCGTAGCGTGAATCCAGTCCGCCTTTTGAGTGGGCTATGATATTCACCTTTTCCGCACCTGTTTTCTCTATAACGCTGAGGATGGTATTTTTCAGCTCTGCGGCACTGTCAGCCACAGCCAGAGATGACTGCTGTTTGCCATAGTAGATATCAGCGCCGTTTCTTATAAGTGCGGCAGGGATGCGTCCCCAGTAGTTGACAAGCTGCCAGTCACGGAAGAAAATGCCATGGACCAGTATCACAGGATATTTCGTCCTGCATATCTCGTTTTCGGCACGGGCATTGTCCAGCTCTATCTTGTCAGCCTCGATGATGTATTCACGTCTTGCGGTCTGATAGAATCTTCTGATGAGGAAGATATTCACAACAGGACACCACCACAGCATCATCATGAGGATGTAGTCCTTTATCTTTATCTGCTTTGCACCTGAAACGACTTTTATCACTCCCACGAAGATGAGGAATCCGATAACAGCCACAGCTATAACAGCACCGCCTATTTTGAAGCCGACAGCTGAATCTGACTTTATCATCCACAGGATAAGTGCGATGAGAGATATAACTGCCGACCATCCTCCTGCGAGAATAAGGTCTGCACCTCTCTGTATACGCCTGAGACGTGGTGCAGGCGCTTTCTCTCCTCTGCGGAAGAGAGTGCAGATATAGGCTATGAAAAGTCCCACAGTCAGCAGTACCTTTACCGCTGTCCCCCACGGTGTATCGCAGAAATAAACCATACAGCAGGCGAGGAGTGAGACTATCAGTACATCAGAAATAATAAAAGCTTTTTTCATACATCACCTCAAAAATAAACAGGCTGTTCCGTAATATCGGAACAGCCCTGATTGTACTATTTCCGCTTAGTTGGCGATCAATAGTTCTTATTTGAGTCAGCGTTGAAGAAATTGTTGCTGCTCTCGGTATAGTAATCATTAGGCTCAAGTGACATAAAGTCCTCGTCCTCTACATCAGGCAGTCTTGCACCGCAGCGTCCGCAGAACTGGAAACGCTCGTTTACCTCTGCATCGCACTTAGGGCAGATCTTGTAGCCACGGATACCATTGAGCTCGAATCTCATCTTCTTGATCCTTCTGCGTCTTGTGTCGATATCGTCACAAAGAACCTTCAGTGCGGCAGGATCTTCATTTGGATTCTTATAGTACTTTTTGCCGATATCAGTAAAGATCTCGACAATTCTTTCTTCCTCGTAAAGTATCTTTCTTTTCAGATTATTAGCCTCAGAGATACTTTTTGCTTTGTCGGAAGCACCTTTGCTAACGTCCCCGATTTTGTCAAAAAGGCTCATTTTCATCCCTTCCTATAAATGTGGGTTCCTGCCTAATATGCTTTTATTAATTATACGATACTACCAAAAAAATTTCAAGGGTTTTCAAAATATATTTTAAAAACGATAGGGTAATCTGTGCCGTACTTACATGTCAGCTATATCATTTCGGGTAAGCTGAATAATTCCTGCATCGTAAAGAGCGTCAGCAGCATTCTGGTTATCATCCACTCTGAGAACAAAAGATAATGATCTGTCAGACTTGCCGAATGAAGGCATAGAGATATTCCAGATTTACGCCGCTTTCGCCGAGAATATCAAGTACACGGCTGAGCTGTCCTGCGGAATCGGGGATGGAAATTGCCACCACCTCTGTGACAGTAACGGCATAGGAAGCATCCTTGAGGATATCCACTGTTTTTTCTGTATCGTTTACAATGATTCGCAGGATACCGAAATCCTTGGTATCAGCGAGAGCCAGAGCTCTGATGTTTATCTTGCTGCTTTTGAGAAGCTTCATAGCTTCTGCCAGCTTGCCCGGCTTGTTTTCCACAAAGACCGAGATCTGCTTAACATTTGACATATCTTTCCTCCTGTCCTGATCTGTATTTACTTGCTTTCAGGAAGTTCCTCATACATAACGAGAGCTGAGAAGTCCTCCATGTGTTCGTTAACATGAGTCTGAGCGTCATGACACATACCGATGGCAGTGCTGTACTTTATGTCGATGACTTTTACTGACTGAATGAACTGGTTGAGCTCATTCTCAAAGGTAGCGAATTTCTCGTATTTTTCCTGCTCGGGCATAAAACTTGTTGAGAATAATTTGATTTTCATAAAAGGACCTCCTTGTTATGTGAATATTTTTTATTTGCAGGGACGATTTGTCCTCTACTATGTTGATGTAATACGGTCTGTTTACGGGCGCACACTGTGCGCCCCTACAGAACAAGCCGGTGAGCGACCTGAAACTCATCGCTTTGCAAGAAGTAAGCGAGCTTGCGAGCGATTCGTGATCGCCTGCGGGGGCGTCCCCGTCGAGCGATTCGTGATTGTGGTCAGTCTCACAATAGCAAGCCTTCGTTACGGGGCGCACACTGTGCGCCCCTACAGAACAAGCCGTCGAGCGACCTGAAACTCATCGTTTTGCAAGAAGTAAGCGAGCTTGCGAGCGATTCGTGGTCGTGGTCGAGCTGACGACAGCTCGGGTTAGTCGTGGAGTTTGCGCTTGTCGATTACTCTTACTGCCTTGCCCTCACTTCTTGTGATGGACTTAGGTGATACCAGATGTACCTTAGGATTGATTCCCAGCATGGTCTTGATAGCCTCAGCAAGATCTCTCTCCTGCTTCTGCATATCCTTGACCTTATCAGAGAACTGATCGGGATTCATCTCTACGCTGATATCCAGTGTATCTGTATTGTTCACACGGTCAACTTCAATGAGGTAGTTAGGTGAGTAGCCCTGCTCGATGAGAACTGTCTCGATCTGGCTCGGGAATACGTTTACACCACGGATTATCATCATATCATCGCTTCTGCCCATAGGCTTTGCCATCTTGATGAGTGTACGTCCGCATGAACACTTCTTGCGTGAAAGTACGCAGAGGTCACGGGTACGGTAACGGAGAAGCGGGAAAGCTTCCTTGGTTATGCTTGTGAATACAAGCTCACCAACTTCGCCCTCGGGAAGAACTTCGCCTGTCTCTGGATCGATTATCTCAGGGATGAAGTTATCCTCGTTGATATGCATTCCTGTCTGCTCTGAACATTCAAAAGCAACGCCGGGGCCGCTTGATTCTGTAAGGCCGTAAATATCGAATGCCTTGATTCCCAGTGACTTCTCGATGGAATGTCTCATTTCCTCAGTCCATGGCTCAGCACCGAAAATACCTGCCTTGAGCTGAATGTCATCGGGAGTAAGTCCCATATCGTGAAGTGTCTCGCCTATGTATGCGGCATATGATGGTGTACAGCAGAGTATAGTTGCACCAAGATCACGCATGAACTGTATCTGTCTTTCGGTATTGCCCGAACTCATAGGGAGAGTAAGACATCCTCTCTTGTGAGAACCGCCGTGAAGTCCCATACCGCCTGTGAAAAGTCCATATCCGTAAGCTACCTGTACAACGTCATCTTCTGTACCGCCTGCGGCAGTTATAGCTCTTGCAACGCAGTCTTCCCACATATCAACGTCGTTCTGAGTGTAGAAAGCGACTACACGCTTGCCTGTTGTACCGCTTGTAGCGTGGATTCTTACGCATTCGCTGAGCGGCTTTGCGAGGAGACCGTAAGGGTAAGCCTCACGGAGATCGGCTTTTGAGAGAAACGGAAGCTTGTGAAGGTCTTCGGTACTCTTGATGTCCTCGGGCTTTACGCCTTTTTCATCCATAAGGTCACGGTAATATTTCACGTTTTCGTAAACGTGCTTTACCTGTGCCACGAGCCGCTCATCCTGAAGCTTTTTCATATCTTCACGGGAAGCACACTCGATTTCTTCGTTCCAATATCTTTCCATTGGATATTCATACTCCTTTTAATTAGACTTTTATGTTGAAGTATTATCTGACAGGTCTCAGTTGACAGATCGATTTGTCAGTTCTCAGGTGTCAGGAACTTGAAGTTATTAGTTATCAGATCTTAGTGCTTAGTTTATACAACTATTCACTAAGCACTAATCAATAATCACTTAGCATTCTTTCCCAGTTCAAATGCCTTCTTGTTGAGTTCAAGGAACTTTGCAGGTACGCACTGTTCGAGTGCCTTCTGCCAGAGTTCCTCAGGGTAATCCATACGTGAAGCGAGAACGCCCATGAGAACTACGTTTGAAGCCTTTGCTGTGCCTGCCTCCTCAGCAAGTGAGAGAGCGTCAACAGCAACGATATCAGCACCCTTAGCCTTGATCTTTTCAACAAGGTCTTCGGGATATTCAGCTGCACCTGTGATAACAGGCATAGGATCTATCTGCTGAGTTGAAGTGATGAGATGTCCGCCCTTTTTGAGATAAGGCAGGCATCTTGCAGCTTCGAGAAGCTCAAATGATATAACAGCGTCAGCCTCGCCCTTTTCGATGACGGGAGAGTATACCTTATCGCCGTACTTGACGTAAGTTACAACGCTGCCGCCTCTCTGGGACATTCCGTGCACTTCGCTGACCTTTACGTCATAGCCCTGTGCGAGAAGAACGTTTCCGAGAAGTCTTGAAGCGAGAAGCGAACCCTGTCCGCCTACGCCTACTATCATGATTGATTTAGTTTCCATTTATAATTACTCCTTTGAATAATGTCATCATAAAAGATTATATTTTTTTGCAAGTTTAATGCCTATTGAACCGCCTGTGAATCCCCAGAGGTAGCTCTTCAGCATAGACCATGCAAAGTCTCCGTTCATGTCCATTTTTTCAAGAATATCCGAGAAATTCAAGAAGCATCTTCCAAAGTTTATTTTGGTGAAGCCAGTCATTTCCTTCGTAATTTCCTTTGCCATATCATCGTCCCAGACAGAATCGATATCCTCCTTGGATAAACCGATGAATCCTGTTATCTGCGTCATATAGTCCTTCAGATTATTGCATATATCGACGATCTGCAAACAGGTAACCGTTCGGTTAGCCATATAGATCATGAATGCCAGAACTGCAAGACAGATCAGTGCACATCTTTTCGTATCGATGAAACGGTCACGGTTAACGTAATGATAGCAGAATAATGAACCTGCTGCCATTACCAGCGGACAAACGAACATGATAATGTTAAGTAACAGATTTACGGCAGACAGTCCCAGTGTAAGCTTGCCGAATATCAGCCACAGCACAAAGCCGGGAAGAGTTCCGACAATTGCCGCAAGAACATCCCTGAGGATATCCATTAAGCCTGAAGACTCACTGTCCACTCTGTTTATTGGGGTGAATGCCGGTGCAGCAGTTTCGGCGCTCTCCACAGGGGAAGCGTGATCCTGTGCATCAGTGTTCCCGACATATTTGTTTATATCATCAATGCTTCCGATAAATGCAGCGCCGCCGTGGGCATTCTGCATACCGCTGCCATTGATATTATTTCCCGCATTCTGAGGCGGAATATTACCGAAGCCCGGCTGCACGGGGATGTTGTTCATCGGTGCAGGCTTAACGGGACTCTGCGGCGGTACAGAATTCACAGGAGGTCTGATTGATCCCGGCTGGTTAACGCCGTTTGTATTCGCAGGCTGAGGAGCGCTGCCCTGAGCCTTTGGTGTCTCAGGTACCTTTGCCTCTGCCTTCTTTTCATCCTTTGCAAGCTGGACAGGTTTGCTCTCATCTGCCTTGGACTGCTCTGCTGCCTTATTTTCAGCAGGCTTTGCAGCTTCCTTTTCAGCCTTGGGCGGCTCTATTGCTGCCATTTCCTTGGGCTGTTCGGGCATCTTTGCAGGTTCAACAGGCTTTTTCTCGTCTGCCTTGGACTGCTCGGCTGCCTTATTTTCAGCAGGATTTGCAGCTTCTTTCTCAGCCTTGGACGGCTCTATTGCTGCCATTTCCTTGGGCTGTTCGGGCTTCTTTGCAGGTTCAACAGGTTTGCTCTCATCTGCCTTGGACTGCTCGGCTGCCTTATTTTCGGCAGGCTTTGCAGCTTCCTTTTCAGCCTTAGTCGGCTCTATTGCTGCCATTTCCTTGGGCTGTTCGGGCTTCTTTGCAAGTTCAACCGGTTTGCTCTCAGCTGCCTTGGACTGCTCTGCTGCCTTATTTTCAGCAGGCTTTGCAGCGTCCTTTTCAGCCTTGGGCGGCTCTATTGCTGCCATTTCCTTTGGCTGTTCGGGCTTCTTTGCAGGTTCAACAGGCTTTTTCTCGTCTGCCTTGTCAATTGCTTTTTCTGCCTTTGCTTCGACAGCCTTAACATGAACCGCACGTGCCTTGACTTTGACGGTCTTGCCTTTCTTGTGCGGACGCTTGCTATTTGCCTCAGCCGCATCATTTTCAGCAGCCTTTTCTTCCTTGGGCTGCTCTGTTGTCTGCGGTGCCTTGGCAAGCTCAACTGCCTTATTTTCGGCCGGCTTTGGCTGTTCCGCCTTTTCAGCAGCAGCCTTTTCTTCCTTGGGCTGCTCTGCTGTCTGCGGTGCCTTGGCAAGCTCAACCGCCTTATTTTCGGTCGGCTTCGGCTGTTCTGCCTTTTCAGCAGCCTTTTCTTCCTTGGGCTGCTCTGCTGTCTGCGGTGCCTTGACAAGCTCAACTGCCTTATTTTCGGCCGGCTTTGGCTGTTCCGCCTTTTCAGCAGCAGCCTTTTCTTCCTTGGGCTGCTCTGCTGTCTGCGGTGCCTTGGCAAGCTCAACTGCCTTATTTTCGGCAGGCTTTGTAAGATCTATCGCCGCCATACTGCTTTCCGCAGGCTTCTGACTTGCCTGCTCCGGCTTGATGCTGAACATTTCTTTCAGTGCAGCATCACTGTCAGCTGCTTTTTCAACAGCCGCAGGTGCAGCCTCGGGCGCTTTCTGTCCCTTGCCTGCATCGCTGTCATACATTGCGCCAAATCCGTCAGGTGCAGGCACATATCCCTGTGGAATGCGTACCTCACCTTTTCCGCTGTCGAAAGTTTTGCCGAATCCGTCAGGAGAGAGCACTCGTTCAAAGCGGATGGGTGCGCCTTTATAGTCGTCTTTTCCGTAGACTTTACCGAAACCTGTAGCAGCATCGGTAAATTCTGCGGTCTTGTTTTCTGCTGATTGATTTTCTTTCTGAGAGGTGGGTGCTGAGGGAGATGCCGACGGAACTGACGGCATACTGATATCATCCATAAGATCAGGCATGATTACTCCTTTTCTGCCTTATAAATAAGGTCTATATCACCGTCCACATGACCAATGCCTATGCCCTGTGAATCCAGCAGTATATCTTTGTATTTTCCATTTTCCAGGTATTCGTTTACGAATTCCGTGAACACTTTCTGTATATATTCAAAACTCTGGTCTTCTTCATCCGAAAAATCGAGCATGAACAGATCTTCCTCCGAAGACCATGCATTATAGCAAGCCCATTCGCCTGATTCATCATCGGGGTCGAATCTGTCCGAGGCGATAAGCTGCATTGCGTAAACAAGCCCCTCTGCATTCTCATCGTAGAGGTTGAAGTTGAAAGCAGCTGTATTTTTTGGCATTTCGTTGTTTTCGAGCAGATTATCGAGCCATGCTGCGAAATGCTCATATATTTCGATCTGTATCATAGTTTTGCCCCTTTACTTCCTGTATCTGAATAATTCGAGCTTCAGGCACTTCGGGCATTCATAAATGCTGACGGGAAGTGCGCCCGAAAGCCAGTTGTCAAGGTGTTCAAATAATATATTGCTTTTTCCGAGCTGAATACGCTTTGTACCGACGTACTTCATAGCGATATTGCAGTACGGACAGTTTATTTTCCTGACTTTCATACTGTTCTCCTCCATTATTACTGCGGAACGCTGTGAGCAGTATCAATAAATCAGTTGATAGCGCCTATCTTGCACTGTTCCTGACAGATGCCGCAGCCTACGCACTGAGTATGGTCAATAACTGCACGTCCGTCTCTCATGGAAATTGCAGGACAGCCCAGCTTCATGCACATACCGCAGCCTACGCACTTGTCAGCGTCTACCTTGAGAGGTGGGTTATGCTTAACGTACTTGAGGAGAGCACATGGACGGCGGGAAATAATTACTGAAGCCTCGTCAGCAGCAAGTTCTTCCTTGATAGCCTTTTCTGTCTCAGCAAGGTGGTAAGGGTCAACTACTCTTACTCTCTTGATGCCTATAGCCTTGCAGAGCTCTTCAAGGTTTACAGCAGCAGCAGGGTCGCCCTTCAGGTTCTTTCCTGTTGTAGGATTCTGCTGATGTCCTGTCATACCTGTGATGGAGTTATCGAGGATGATAACTGTTGAGTTTGAGTTATTGTAAGCTATATTAACAAGACCTGTCATACCGCTGTGCATGAATGTTGAATCACCGATAACAGCTACTGTCTTGTGTTCTGTCTCTGAACCTCTTGCCTTGTTGAAGCCGTGGAGACCTGAAATGGAAGCGCCCATACAGATAGTTGTATCAACAGCAAAGAGAGGTGCAACTGCGCCGAGAGTATAACATCCGATATCGCCTGATACGGTTATCTTGTTCTTGCTCAGGCAGTAGAAAAGTCCACGGTGAGGACATCCCGGACACATTACAGGAGGTCTCATAGGGATATTTTCATCAAGACATACACATTCCTTCTTCTCGCCGAGAAGCTTTTCAGCGATAACAGACTGCGGAAGCTCGCCGATGTAGCCGAATATCTCCTTGCCCTGAACGTTGTTTACGCCGATATTGCGGCAGTGCTCTTCGATGATGCCGTCAAGTTCTTCGATAACGTAAACCTTCTCGTACTTAGCAGCAAAGTCCCGGATAAGCTTTACAGGGAGAGGATTTACCATACCCAGCTTGAGGACTGAAGCCTTGTCGCCGAGTGCTTCCTTTACGTACTGGTAAGCAGCGCCGTTGGTGATAACACCGAATTCAGCCTTGTCTGAGATCTCCACACGGTTGAGGGAACAAGTCTCAGCAAATTCGATAAGCTTCTTTGTGCGCTCCTCAACGAATACGTGTCTGCCCTTAGCGTATGCAGGCATCATAACAAACTTCTGAGGATTCTTCTCGTAAGGCTTGAGGCCGGGGTCCTTTCTGTCCTCCATTTCAACGATGCTCTGAGAATGAGCAACTCTTGTGGACATTCTTACGATGAAAGGAGCGTCGAACTGCTCTGAGAGTTCAAATGCAGTCTTGACGAATTCCTTACATTCGCCGGAATCGGAAGGCTCTAACATAGGCACCTTTGAAGCGATAGCGTGGTGACGGCTGTCCTGCTCATTCTGGGATGAATGCATACCCTGATCGTCAGCAACAGCGATTACCATACCGCCGTTAACGCCTGTGTAAGCGGCTGTATAAAGCGGATCGGCAGCAACGTTGAGACCAACGTGCTTCATGCCGCAGAAGCTTCTTGCACCTGCGATGGAAGCACCGAGAGCAGTCTCCATAGCGACTTTCTCGTTTGGTGCCCATTCAGCGTATACCTCGTCGTACTTTGCAACTTCCTCAGTGATCTCTGTGGAAGGAGTACCGGGGTAGCTGGATACTATTCGACATCCTGCTTCGTATAAGCCTCTTGCAAAGGCTTCGTTTCCTAACATTAACTTCTTCATTATTTTTATGTCCTTTCTTGGATAAATTTATCTGATTTAAGCCGCTGAGCGAGCGGCGGCGCAGTCACGATCCGGCGCAAGCGCCTTACTCTGTACGTCAAGCATAGTCTGCTTTCGCTCGTTGGCACTATTTGTATATAAAAATCTATGCGTTTAAATCATCCGCTTCAGTATATTCATAAGATAAACTGATGATCTTTGCCAGATACTCCGCCACACCGTCATTATCGTTAGTGCCGATAACTATATCAGCGGCGGCTTTGACCTCATCCCTTGCGTTGCCCACAGCGATCTTTGTGTCAGCCTGTTCAAACATGGGCAGGTCATTGAGGTTATCCCCGAATGCCACAACTTTGTCAAAACCGTAATTCTCACGCAGAAACCGCAGGGCATTGGCTTTTGATGCCTTGTGGGAGAATATTTCCAGATACCACGAATCATCATATACATCAAGGTAAAATGCAATATCCACTCCCGGCAGTTTTTCCGCTTCCAGCTTCACGGGGAGCAGATCGTCATATTTGCCCATGGTTGTGATGTATACAGTATTTTCATCTGCATGATCTTCAAGTCTGCACTGTACGAATGGCTTTTTGTATTCGTGCTTCCTGACCTCGGCAAAACTCTGCATTTTCTTTGTGGCCAGCTCGGAATAATAGCTTATCAGGCACTCTTTTTCAATCCTGTACATGAAGCAGTGTATGCCGTGTTTCCTGAATATCCGCAGTATCTCCGCAGAATCTTCGGGAGCGATGAACTCGTTCTTTATGTATCGTTCGTTTCTGATATCGTAAATGCTGACACCGTTCATGAGTATGCAGGGCACGTTTATATCCAAAGCTGACGTTATGGGGACAGCCGAATATATCGACCTTGCCGTAGCAAATGTGAACTCCATCCCTTTTGCTATGAGGGAATTGAGAGTTTCAGCCGTGCGTGTAGTGATCTTCGGTGACGGATCGAGAAGCGTTCCGTCAAGATCGGATACATAAAGAATTTTCAATAAAGAATACACCTCCGAGGGGTATAGGAATACAAAATACATTATAACATATTTTATATTAAAAGTGAAGATGTATTTTGTTAACAAAGGTATATTTGTAAGTTTTCACGAATTTATCACCCTAAACATAGTCAAGTTGTCAAAGAAAAAACCCGTTCAGTTGAACGGGCATCGGAGTGTCAAAAAAGTCACATTTAATTGTAAAGCCATAGGCTGTCTGGGGATTCTGCATGAATGCTTTTGTAGGGAACGCCGCCCTCGGCGTTCCACAATATTTTTCGACAGACTGAGCCCGTTCAGTTGAACGGGCATCGGAGTGTCAAAAAAGTCACATTTAATTGTAAAGCCTTAGGCTGTCGGAATATTCTGCATGAATGTTTTTGTAGGGAACGCCGCCCTAGGCGTTCCACAATATTTTTCGACAGACTGAGCCCGTTCAGTTGAACAGGCATCGGATTGTCAAAAAAGCGGATATTTTATAAAAACAAGCGGGCGAGCGGAACTCGCCCCTACATAACCAAGCGAATATAAACTGATCTGTAGGGGCGCTTTCCGAGCGCCCGTGATAATAGTCTAAATAATAAAGCCCGTTCTTCTGAACGGGCATATCGTTTATTCTTCGTCCTCGTAATAGACCATAGCGATAACGGTTATATTGTCCTTGCAGCCTTTTTCCAGTGATTTCTTCACCAGACGGTTAATGCGGTTCTTCAGCGGTTCGGGATATTCCAGTATCTCCTCGATATCCAGAGGCGAAACGCAGTCGGAAAGTCCGTCGGTACAAAGCAGAAGCACATCGCCGTACTCCATACCGTCCAGCGGCATGAAGTCTATCTGCGGATCGGATTTCAGGTTGCCGAAAACAGGGAAAATAATATTGCGGTGGACATGAGTCTTGCGCTCCTCCATAGTGATGGAGCCTTCCTCATAAAGCAGCTGCACCAGTGACTGGTCACGGGATATCTGCTTCAGCTTTCCCTGACGGAAGCGGTAAAGTCTCGAATCCCCCACGTTGAAGGTCATGATGTTCTGTTCCTCGTCAACTGCGATACCGCAGAGTGTAGCCTGCATATTATGGGTCTCCGGATCGGAGCGGCTGTAATCCGCAAGCTTGTGATGTATATCAAGAAGTCCGCTTTTAAGGTCAACAGTGCTGTCGTATCTCAGGTCACGCACCATCTCAAGGCACATAGCCGATGCCAGTTCACCCGAACGCTCTCCCGATACACCGTCGGAAACGGCTGCAATAAACGGAGCGTGGATGGTCTGCTCGGACATTCCCGAGTCGATAACGTCCCTGTTTATGAGAAGAGCATCTTCATTATGAGGCATAACGCCTTTTTCGGTGATACCGCAGCAGTAAAACATACCACACCTCCTTTGATGTTATTCATTGATCCCGTAGAAAGTCATGCCGTTGCGGCAGGTGATGTCCAGAAGCTCCTGAACGTCCATTTCCTTTATCTCAGCGGCTTTTTCGGCAGTATAGGCTATCATCGAGCTGTCGCAGCGCTTTCCTCTGAAAGGCACAGGTGCCATGTAGGGGCAGTCGGTTTCAAGAAGAAGCCTGTCCATCGGCACTTCCGCAAGCGCTTTCAGTGCTTTCTTTGCATTCTTGAAGGTGAGAACGCCTGTGAAGCCGATGTACATATCCAGCTTTATTATCTCTTTTGCCACCTCAGCCGAACCGCTGAAGCAGTGGACGACACCTCTCGGGCGGTGCTTTTTCAGCAGCATGAGAGTATCCTCAACAGCGTCACGGCTATGGATGATAACAGGAAGGTCAAGCTCTTTTGCAAGTGCCATCTGTTCCTCGAAGATCTGTATCTGTCTGTCTCTGCTGAAGCCTTCGTAGTGGTAGTCAAGACCGATCTCTCCGACTGCAACAGCTTTGGGATTATTCCTGATTATCGCTCTCGTTATGTCGATATGATCCGCAGGGCATCTGTCAGCATATTCGGGATGAAATCCTGCTGCTGCATAGATGTAGTCATATTTCTGCGAAAGTTCCGCATTCATGGCGGAATCCTCATCATCCGAACCCGGGAGAGTGACAAATCTCACGCCTTTTCCGGGAAGATTACTCAGTAACTCGTCCCTGTCCTCATCGAAAGCGTGATCGGCATAGTGGCCGTGTGTATCAAATATATTATTGTACATGATCCTTATTCAGCAGCTGCTTCCTCTGCGGGAGCCTCCTCAGCAGGAGTTTCTTCCGGCTGGGTTTCAGCAGGCTGTGTCTCCTCGGGAACAGTAACGATCTCGTCTTCGCCGATAGCCTCGCCTGTCTCAAGGGGAGCGTTGATAGTAGCTCTTTCCTCTGTTACAGGTTCAGCAGCCTGCTCACTGCCGCCGTTGTCAGCAGCTACAGGAGGAACATCCGAGTTGAGATTTTCGTCAGTGAAGTAATTCTCAACGATGCTCTTGATGAAGTTATCGCTGGGGAGGAAGTCCTTGTCTGCGTCTGTACCGTCGATAGTGATGGACAGAGCGATGGAGGTACCGTTCTCGAACATATTCTTGATAGCTGTCTTGTGGTTCTTGTAGTCAACGCTGGTAACAGTTGTATCCGAGATAAGGTTGATGATGGAGTTGAAGCTTCCGTCGAAACCGTCAGCGATACGCTTGCCGTCAGCCTGATTCACCATAGCAGCAAGGAGCGCAGCACTCTGGAGCGCACGTTCTCTCTCTCCGCCCTTGAACATTGAGTAAGTAACGAATGTCTCGATCTGTGAAGCGTTCATGTATTCGCTGCTGCCATCGCCCTTGAAGCCTGCGATATCAACGTTTACTTCGTAGCTTACGCCGCCGAAGATGTCACATACCTTCTTGAACGATGTGGAATCGAACTTCATGTATCTGTCGATGGTGATGCCGAATGCCTTCTGTACAAAGTCAACAGCTGCATTAGCGCCGCCTCTGTCGTAATTCTCCTTCAGACCCTGCTGTGTGCCGTCGATGAGAGAGATGGTATTTGTAGGAAGTCCGATGAAGACGATCTCCTTTTTAATAGGAAGTGAACGCATAAGAACGAATGTGGATGAGCATCTCTGCTCGGGTTCATCGAGTATGAGAAGAACGGTATGGTTATCAGCGTAGGTGATAGTCTGACTTGTTCTGGGAGTCGGCTCAGGCGGAACGTCAGTCTGTCCGAAGCCGAAATATCGGTAAATTCCGTATGCAGCACCTCCCACTAAGATAAGACCGATAAAGATCGTAACGAGAAACGGTACTGCAATTGAGCCCGATTTTCTTTTTGCCATGATGTATGGCTCCTTTCTGTAATTTTTTTACGGATACCAAATTCTTGCGGTATCTCAACTATGTGTATAAAGACGAAAGAAAAAAATATTCGTCGGAAAATGAATAAAAAAGTTTTCCCAAACGGGACGTTAAAAACTTATCTGCGTAAATGCGTTTATCAACATAGTTTTCCACATTTTCAACATTGTGTTTTCCCCGATGATGTTTAAACACAGGATTCAACAGTCTGTTGAAAACGAACAGACATTCCCGAAGAAGATGAAAAATGTTGAAATATGATATTGCAAATTCACAGGTTTGTGATATAATATAAAGAGGACATTTCAGAAAATATTGTCAAGCTCCTTGACAATACGTCCGATATTCCTGAAGCTGGCGCCTGCCTCATCCATGAGATGATAAACGTCGGAAAGCCCGAAACTTCGCACTTTTTTGCCTTGTCTCAGGGCGTAGTTGACTGTCTGTGCAGTGCCCGAGCGTGGATTGCGCTCATCGAAAAAAGCAAGCACAGCGGCAGAGTTGTCAGCCATGTAATAATTCCGCACCTTATAGAGATCGGCATCCGTTCCCTGTCTGCCGTTTTTGCCGTAGACCACCGAAGGGTCACTGTTGAGAAGTATAAGGCAGTCGGCATTCTTTTCAACATCGCACAGCAGACTCCGCACATCCTTGTGGAAAAAACGTGAATGTTTCAGGAACGGCATCGCTCCGATGAGCCTGATATCCTTGTTGTTCTGCTTTTTCAGAAGAACATACTCCGCAGCCCATAAGTCTGTGCCGTCGGCAAGACCGCTGAAAAAATCGGTATAGCCTTTCTCTATGGCCATATCGATATAACGGTAAAGCATGAGCCTTACCGCAGCACGGGTCATATGGATATTCTCAGGATCGTCTTTATAAGGAAGTATAGCCTTTTCACGGTGTCCCGTAATACAGATCGTCCGCTGCGGACGAAGCTCCGCATTCTCAGGACTGATAAGCACAGCCCCCGAATCAAGGGATGTAAGCATGGAACACCTCCACTATAAATAATAATATCGGAAATATCATTACCGATTATACCATATTTTATTATACATTTCAAGTAATTTTTAAAATTATCTATTCAATAGTTGCGCTGTTGAGATAACAGCTGAAAAAATAATGAGAACAAATGAAAGGAAGATAAGTATGAAGCCTTACCTTAAAAGAGCATGGGCAGAAGTTTCGCTGCCTCAGCTGAGAAAAAATGTTGAGATAATCCGCAGTCTCAATTCCGGAAGCACCGAGATAATGGCAGTTGTAAAAGCCGATGCTTACGGTCACGGTGACGAGCATATCGTCCGCTGTCTCGCTAATGACTGCGGTATAAGATATTTTGCGGTTTCAAACCTTGACGAAGCAATTGCCGTAAGGAAATTTGCTCCCCAGGGAGAGATACTCATTCTCGGCTACACTCCCCCCGAGTACGCACATGAAATATCGATGTACAACATCATACAGGGCGTAGTTTCCACAGAATACGCAGAAGCACTCGTTCAGAACACTCCTCAGCCTATCCGCTGCCACATAAAAATAGACACAGGCATGGGTCGTATCGGTCTGAAGCATGATACTCCCCAGCAGTGCGCCGCAGAGATAGCCGAGATGATGAAGATAGACAAGTTGTCCGTCGAGGGCATTTACACTCATTTCGCCGTTGCAGACAGTGATGATCCCGACAACGTAGCATACACCGACAAGCAGGAGAAATTCATCACAGATACATACGATGTTCTGGCTGCACAGGGCATAAAGCTGCCCCATCTCCATTTCATGAACAGTGCCGCTACCTGCTACAGAAACAGCGAAAGAAGCACTCTTTCCCGTGCAGGTATCATCCTCTACGGTCTGCACCCTGATGTAAGCCTTGATATCCCGGAGGGACTTGAGCCTCTCATGGAGCTGAAAGCTGTCATCTCCCACGTCAAGACCGTGAACAAGGGCGACTGCATAAGCTATGGCAGAACATTCAGAGCTGACCGTGAAATGCGTATAGCTACCGTAACTATCGGCTACGCTGACGGCTATTCACGCCTTCTCAGTTCAAAGGGAGAGATACTCGTTCACGGCAAGCGCTGCAAGATAACAGGCCGTGTCTGCATGGACCAGCTGATGATAGACGTTTCCGACGTTCCCGAGGCTAAGGCAGGCGATATCGTCACTCTTATCGGCAAGGAGGGCGATGACCGCATTACCGCCGATGACCTTGCTCAGATATACGGAACTATCGGCTACGAAGTAGTATGCGGCATATCCAAGCGTGTACCACGTATTTATATTGAATAAACAATTTGCAGAGGGCGGCGTCCTCAATGTCCCGAAATAACAACCGTAGGGAACGCCGCCCTCGGCGTTCCACAGAAACAATTGCTGCGGCGGATCTCATCCGTCCATAAAAAGGAGGATAAACCTATGGCAAAAGCAATGACAATATCCTATGAGGTAGGAAACAATCTCTATCTCAATTTCACAAATAAATGTCCATGCGCCTGTACATTCTGCATAAGGAATCACGCAGACGGCGCTTACGGCTCAGATCCGCTCTGGCTGGAGCATGAGCCGACAATGGACGAGATAAAGGCAGACCTCGACAAGCGTGATCTTACAAAATATGACGAGATAGTTTTCTGCGGCTACGGTGAGCCTACAGAGCGCCTTGATGCTGTTATCGAAGCCGCCGCTTTCCTTCGTGAAAAGGGCTGCAAGAAGCTTCGCATCAACACAAACGGTCTCGGCGACCTCATCCACGGCAGAAGCATCGCTGACGAACTCTGCACAGCTATGGACGTTGTATCCATCAGCCTTAACGCTCCCACAGAAAAGGACTACATGGACGTAACTCGCCCACGCTTCCCCGATGCTTTCAGCGCTCTCCGCAACTTCACAAGAGACTGCGTGAAGACAGGCAAGGCTGAGATAATCATGTCAGTTGTTGACGTTATCCCGCAGGAGCAGATAGAAGCTTCACGCAAGGTTGCCGAGGAATTAGGCGCTGTACTCCGTGTCCGCACCTTTGACGACTGATAAAATGTCAACTTTGCACAAAAAAGCACTGTTATATTTGTGAGATGTTTTATCTGTCCCCTATGGAAATTTTTACAGGGATATGATATAATTATTGTATACGTTACTAATGTAACGTGGTAAAATCTACTTTTGAAGAGGAGAATATCTATGAGTAAGGGAAAAATCGTTATAGCAGCAACCGCAGCCACACTCTGTGCCGTAGGTATATCAGCAGCAACCATTATCGTCTGCAAGAAGCTCTTTGAAAAGAATTACTTCTCCGTGAGCAGCGGACTCAATAACTAATGTTTATATTTTTTTAAAAGAAGGTTGAATAAAATGGAAATCAAATTTACAAAAGCAACATCTTTAAAGGCTAAGCCACAGCCCGGCGACAAGCTCGGTTTCGGCCACATCTTTACTGACTATATGCTCGTTATGCCCTATGATGAGGGTCAGGGCTGGCATGATCCCGAGATCAAGCCTTACGCTCCTATCGAGCTCTCACCTGCAGCTATGTGCTTCCACTACGGTCAGGAAGTATTCGAGGGCATGAAGGCTTACAGAACTGCTGACGGCAAGGTTCAGCTCTTCCGTCCTGAGGAGAACTTCAAGAGACTCAACAAGTCCAACGAGAGACTGGTTATCCCTGAGCTCCCTGAGGATCTCGGCATGAAGTGCCTGATGGAACTGCTCAAGGTTGAAAAGGACTGGGTTCCTTCAAAGGAAGGCGAGTCACTCTACATCCGTCCGTTCATCATCGCAGTTGACCCATTCCTCGGCGTTAAGCCCGGCGAGCACTATCTCTTCATTATCATCCTTTCACCTTCAGGTGCTTACTACGAGAGCGGCCTCAACCCGGTCAACATCTACGTTGAGAGCAAGTATGTACGTGCCGTAAGAGGCGGTATGGGATTCGCTAAGACAGGCGGTAACTACGCTGCTTCTCTTATCGGTCAGGACGAGGCTCACAAGCAGAACTACTCACAGGTTCTCTGGCTCGACGGCGTTGAGCAGAAGTACATCGAGGAAGTCGGCGCAATGAACATCTTCTTCGTTATCGACGGCAAAGTCGTTACTCCTATGCTCCAGGGCTCTATCCTCCCCGGTATCACAAGAAAGTCCGCTATCGAGGTATGTAAGAGCAAGGGCCTCGTAGTTGAGGAAAGACGTATCGATATCCAGGAGATCGCTGATGCTTACGATGCAGGCAAGCTTGACGAAGTATTCGGTACAGGTACAGCTGCTGTTATCTCTCCTGTCGGCCACCTCAAGTGGAACGACAAGGTTATGGAGATCAACGGTAACAAGATCGGCAAGATCTCTCAGATGCTCTATGATACAATGACAGGTATCCAGTGGGGCAAGATCGAAGATACATTCAATTGGATCGTTCCTGTTGAATAATAAATTTAACATACCGCCTTTTGCTGATGCAGAGGGCGGTATGTTTGTACATTCTGTTATATACGAAGCAGATAAATATGTTAGCTTAATAGATTGTTTTCAGATTCTCCACCATTTGTTAACAAAAAATTAAGTAAAAAACAACAGTTTTGTCGGTCGAATATCGTGCAGAACATACATTTTTAACCTTAACAGTTGATTTCTTACAGCTACTATGATATAATTACTATATACCAATATATTTTATCCAAATGGTATAATTAGCTCAAACTTATACAAATATTATTAATTTTTATTTTTTACTTCATTCCCCTGCATAAGTTTGAGAAAATAAAATTCAATGGATTATTCCGGAAAGGCGATAGTCATGAAAAAGACACTGGCAGCTCTGTTCGCCATCCTCTGCGTTGCAGGCGGTATGCGTACAGCAGCAACAACAACAAACGCAAACACAAAAAACAGCGGTATCGTTATAACTGCTTCTGCAGCTGATACCGAAGTCATTAAAGAAGGAAAGAACGCTTCCAAGTACACCTATAAGTACGCAGATGCTACTATTTACTCAACATCGTTCCAGGCATTAACTATCCCTGTAGAGGAGTTAAACGAAAAAACTACAAGTAGCTGGGAAGATAAGGAAACCAGCAAGATCTACAAGACAGACACAAAGTGGACTGATTCAAAAACAGGTAATTCTTACTCCATCTATAAGATCACCATTAAAGAAAATAAGGGAAACAAGTCAACTGTTTCTACTGAATACCGTATAGGCCTTGCTACATTAAAGCCTACAACTATCGATTTCAAGCTTACAGATGATATCGCTTATCCTGTAGACGAAAAAGAAGTAAAGGCTTATCTTTCAGAAAAGAACAAGGACTTCACAGGCATCTCAAGCAAAAAGGCAACTATTATCGGACCAAGCGCTCTGGCTTCTTCTTATGTAAAGACAGTTGATTTCACAGGATTTGATTTTATCGGCGATTCAGCTCTCAAGGATTGTAAGTATATCACAGAAGTTACTATTCCTAAGGAGATCAAGTATATCGGTACAGGCGCTTTCGAGAACAGCGGTCTTAAAAAGCTCTATGTAAACAATGAAATGCCTGTAGTTCCAGAGAAATTCTGCTCAGGCACAAACCTTACAGAGATCAAGTTCGCTCATCCTGACTATATCAGAACTATCGGCAAGGAAGCATTCAAGAGCACACCTCTCAGCGACGCTGTCGTTACAAATGCTGACTACAAGGGCGATGCTAACTATGAATTCGTTGAGATCGGCGACAGCGCTTTCGAGAACTGCGCTAACATCAAGACTCTTGCTTTCCCGGCAAATGTTATTACACTGGGCAAGAGCACTTTCAAGAACAACACAGCTCTTACAACTCTGAAGTTCGGCGAGAATCTTATCGCTGCTGACAACTCATGCTTCTACGGCTGTACTTCACTTAACTCCATCACATGGAACAATGTACTCGAAACTCTCGCAGGAAGCTGCTTCACAGGCTGTACTTCACTGAAGACCGTTTCAGGTATGCCTACAACTCTTATGGACTGGGTACCTGAGGATGAGACTCTCGGCTGGGGCGTCGGCGACGGCGTATTCTCAGGCTGTACTTCACTTGAGCACGTAATTCTTCCTTCTTCACTCAAGAGAATCCCCGGAAGTATGTTTGAAGGCGATGTCAAGCTCAAATCCGTACAGTTCGGAGATGCCAAGAAGGAAATCGATTCAAAGCTTACAGTTGCTTCCGGCGACAATATCGTAAAGATCAAGAAAAACGCTTTCGCTAACTGCGAACTCCTCCAGAAGGTTGACTTCGGCAAGACAACATACATCGAAGAAAAGGCATTCCTCAATTGTAAGGGCATGACTTCATTCAATGTAGGCGAGTGCTCAGTTGTTGGTACAAGCGCTCTCGAAGGCTGTTCAGCTCTCAAGGAGATCACACTTCTCTCTGACCAGTACGGCGGAACTGCTCCAAATGTTAAGTCGCCTAAGGATCCTAACAAGACAAATTCTTCTGAAGGCTACGTATTCAAGGGCTGTACTTCAGCTAAGAAGATCACTATAAAGACTGACGATAAGGTTAAGCTTTCATCAGGTATGTTCCAGAACTGTACATCACTTACTGATATCGGCGGCGATCTTTCAAAGATCGAGATCATCGGTAAGGACTGCTTCTCAGGCTGTACTGCTCTTACACACCTCAATATGCCTATCCTCAAGATCATAGAGAGCAGCGCATTCGCTAACTGTACAGCTCTCAAGCAGATCACTGACGATCCTACACTTCCTATCAAGGCTACAGACTACGGCGATAAGGCATTCCAGAATTGTTCAGAACTCAAGTTCACACTTACAGGTGACATTTCTACTATCGGCGCAAGCGCATTCCAGAACAGCGGTGTTACATCACTCAGCCTCAACGGAATGGTCGGCGGTACAGTAGTTATCGGCAACTCCGCATTTGCTGACTGTGCAAACCTCAAGTCTGCTGTGATCAACTCACAGGATGCTAAGAAGTTCTCTGTAGGTACAGGAGTATTCGCAAATTGTCCTATCCTTGAAAAGGCTTCTTACGACGGTCCTCTCGTTACAGCTTCAATGTTCAAGAATTGTCCAAAGCTCAATGATATCAAGCTTCTTGCTGACGTTATCAACGCAAACGCATTTGAAGGCTGCTCTTCTATCCAGAGCCTTATCAACAAGAATGACGGTACTCTCCTCATCGCTAAGGAGATCGACGGTGCTGCATTCAAGGGCTGCTCAGCTCTCATCAACTCTTCTGCTGATGCTAATACTATCTTCAAGGGCAGTCAGCAGTACTCAGGCTGTGCTGCACTCAAGTCAGCTAATGTTTCAACTCTCACATCTGGTATGTTCGAGAATTGTACATCACTCAATTCCGTTAAGACAAACAATGTAACATCTGTTCCTGCAGGTGCATTCCAGAACTGCACAAGCCTCGATACATTCGTATTCACCAACATCGAAAGCATCGGCGCCAACGCATTCGCTAACACAGGCTTCAAGACTATCGAGCTCCCTGCAAATGTTGCATCTATCGGAAACAACGCATTCATTAACTGCGCTAAGGCTACATCAGCAACTATTGCAAACAAGAATGCTGCTATCACAGGCAGAGCATTCGGCTACAATGCAAACAAGCAGATTCCTAACTTCATTATCTCCGGTATTGCAGGTTCAACTGCTGAAACATATGCTAAGAACAATAAGCTCAACTTCATGGACGAGACAGGCAAGCTTACAGCTAACGAAGTAACAACTACCACAAAGGCTACAACAACAAAGGCAACTACAACAACTACTAAGGCTACAACCAAGGCTACTACCACAACTACCAAGGCTACAACAAAGGCTTCCTCAACTACAACAAAGGCAGGTACAACTACTACAACCGCTAAGGTTGAGGGCGTTTTAGGCGATACAAACGGCGATGGTACTATCGACGTTTCAGATGCAGTTCTCATCATGCAGTCACTCTCTAACCCAAGCAAGTTCGGCACTCAGGGTACTGATGCTCACCACATCACTGAGGCAGGCAAGAACAGAGGCGACGTTGAGAACAGAGGTAACGGTCTTACCAACATGGATGCTCTTGCTATCCAGAAATACAAGCTGGAACTCATCAAGTCACTCCCTGAGAGCGTTCAGAAGTAATAACATCACAAAAATCTAACACTTACAAATGTTTCAAGCCACAGCATCTCATATGAGATGCTGTGGCTTTTTGTTAACACTAAGACCGTATCATGCTGTAATTATGAATGCACCATACGTCCGCTGAGCCGCTGAACTAAAAACCCCCGAAGCATTAACCTCGGTACTCATATAGAAACTTTATACGTATTTATCGGGGAAAAACCTTTCTGAGGAAAGGTTCTTTCCCCGAACCCCTTTTCCAAAGACTTTTAATAGAATTTTTCCCCTGAGAGGGCGCTCCACGAAAGATGTGAAAACCAGTAGTATTACTGGGAGCGCCCTCTCAGGGGAAAAATTAATACTGAAAGTTTTAGGAAAGGAGTTTGAGGAAGAACCCTTTTTCAAAAGGGTTTTCCTCAATAGACACGTGTAAAAACTTCTGTAAGGGTACCGAGGTTAAGCTCGGGAAATAATGGCTGTATTTTTCTCTGAAAAATAAAAAACAGCTGAAACATTGCTTCAGCTGTTTTATGGAATATGGTGCGAGTAATGGGACTTGAACATATTACACTTAACTCTAACAGATTTATGATATAATATACATATTATATTATAAAGGAGAAATGCAAAATGGTCAAGGTTAATTTCGATGTACTTGAATACATGAGAAGTCTTACACCATCAGAACCAAAGGAAATTCAGAAATTTACTCTCAGAGAATGGAACGAGCGCTGGCTCAATATTTATTGCAAGGCAATAAAAACAACTACAAAAGAAGCGTATATTAGTTATACTGAAAATCATATTAACCGTGTCTTAGGAGACATTGAATTATGCAAACTAAGTAGAGAAGATGTACAGCTTTTTCTTAATTCTCTTTCGCTTGGTATAGGTTTAGAAAAAGCCTTATCACCTAAGAGTATAAAAAATATTCATGGCATACTGCATAAAAGTCTTGATGTTGCGGTAGATAATGGGTATATTCTTGCAAATCCAGCAAAAAAGAATGATTTACCGAAGATAAAGAAATCTGAGGTTCACGCTCTTTCGGTTGAGGAAATAAAGAAGTTCCTGATAGCTATAAAAGGCTGTCAGATGGAATACCTTTTCAAGATTACGCTTTTTACCGGCATGAGGGCTGGTGAGATAATGGGTCTTACATGGGACTGCATTAATTTTGAAGAAGGGTACATTAGTCTGTATCGTCAGCTTGTAAGAATCAAGAATCCTAAGTCTGATAATTACTATTATACTTTCAGTTCACTGAAAAACGGGCGCTCAAGACGATTGTATCCGCCGATGTTTGTGATGAATATGCTTTTTAAGATGAAAGAGAAGAAGACAAGTGATTTTGTTTTCTGCAATTCTGAGAATAATCACTTTACTCATTCTGCAATTTATAATTCTTTAAAGCGTATAACTGGAAAAATTGGTATTACGGATTTCAGATTTCATGATCTGAGACATACATATGCAACAATTTCTATAAGATCTGATGTAGACACTATGACATTAAAGGAAAACATGGGACATCACTCCGCAGCATTTACGCTTGACGTATATGGTCATTGTGACCGCAGAATGAAGCTTGAAGGAACATCTAAAATAGATCGTTTCATCACAGACAACTTTAATGATTATATTTGGTGATATCTACTCCATGACGGAGTTGATATAAATAGCATAGGACAGCGGTTGCAAACGCTGAAGGACGGTTAGCCTACTTGCCGTCCTTTTTCTATGCTTATTCGTAAGTAGGTGAAAATAAGACAGCTCTCAGGAGCGGAAAGTAGGTAAACTATGAAAACAACGAAAAAAATCGGAATCTTCAACAACAAAGGCGGTGTGGCAAAGACCACATCTATCATCAATCTTGCTTATGCTTTCTCAAAAAATGGAAAGCGCACACTTGTGGTTGACTGTGACAATCAGGAAAATTGTTTTTCATTTTTCTTTTCAGATCAGTCGGGAAACGGTATACTTGATACAGAATATGAAGGTATCAAGCATACAACATGGCAGAGATATACTTCACTTGACGTTGCTACTTGTAACAACGACTTTGATTATATCCTTTTTGACCTTCCTCCGGCTCTCAGTGACGATGTAAAGCTGATTATTAAGCACGTTGATACAGTATATGTACCTACAATGCTTGGAGAATTTGAGATTCAGGGACTCAAAAAGGTTACTGACGAGATCAATAATCAGGGAACAAAACTCGGCGGCATCTTTGTTACTATGTATCAGGCTAAGAATGATAAGGAGCTTATTGAACAGTTCCGTGAGGTACTCCAGAACCGCCTTATGAATTCCGTTATCCCATATTCGACTACAGTTCGTGAGTCACAGAAAGCCGGACTTCCGATTGAAGCATACTTTATTGAAAGAAATGTTCCTCCGATCGGCACAGCATGGAAGATAGTCAATGCATATAACAGTCTTGCCGATGAGATTCTCAGGGAGGTGGAAGCATGAAAAATAATATGTTCGATAATCTGAAAGCAGTTGTTGCGAATACACGTACAAACGATATAAAAATGATCGATATTGATGAACTTCATGAGTCGGATGATAATTTCTTTGTAGTAGAGAATATAGAGCAGTTCGCTCAGACAATACTCGGTCAGGGTGGCGTCAAGGACAACCTTATTGTAAGACCGCTTGAAACTGGTGGATATGAAATTATAAGCGGACATCGTCGCAGAGCTGCGGTTCAGTATCTTTTAGATAAGGGAGAGAACATAGTTCGTGTTCTCCCCTGTCTTGTACAGAACTATGCTGATGAAGATGAAAAAATGCTTGACCTTATTCTTATGAATGTATCAGCAAGACAAATCTCCGATCAGGAGCTTTGGAAGTGTTATGAGACAATTGACAGCATTTTAAAGGAAAGAAAAGACAAGGGCGAATACTATGGAAGAATTCGTGATGATTTAGCAGCATCACTTGGAGTGTCAGCTTCTCAAATAGGAAAAATGCAGAATATCGACAAAAATGCAGTTGAGCCTATAAGAGAAGCAGTTGCAAGCGGAGAACTTTCAATAAGTACTGCCAATGAAATTGCAAAGCTTGATGAAGAAACTCAGAAAGAAATAGCATCTACTGTTGATCTGAGTGAGGTTAAGCCAAAGGAACTAAAGAAAAAAGCTGCTGACAAGAAGAAAGGCAAAAAGGTTGCTACAAGTAACAACCAGTCTGATAGTCTCGATGATAAAGACGATACCGCAACAGATGAGCCTGACGATGAAGAAGTTGCTACAAGTAGCAACCTCGCTGAATCAGAAGAAGATCTCACAAAATGGGAGTCGGCAATTAAAGGTTATGCACTACTCGCAGCAGAAAGGGCAGGCTTCACAACTGAGCAGAAAAACGCTCTCTTAGGCGGAATGATAAAGGTGCTGTCCGTTTTCGACAAGTCAGATGCCGAGAAAAAATATAATAACCGTTAACATCAGGGGAGACTTGTTCTCCCCTTTACTTTAGAATGAGAATCAGGAGGATTAAAAATGAATATATTACAGTTTATACCAATGATAACCATCGTAGTGATAGGAATTGCATATATCCTTGTGATGAAAAGAACACATTATGCAGGTGGAAATAGTTTTATTGATCTATGTCGAGGAATGACGGTTTTGGCTATGTTCTTATTTGGCGAGTTTAATTGCATTATCCATAATGGCATTTCAATAATAACCTTGGTGACAACATTAGTGTACTTTGCTATGTTGCTTGCAATGGACAGTGTTAACCCGTATAAGAATAAGGAGTGAAGTGTGTCACGGTGACACACAGGAGAAATAGGAGGATTTAATGATGAATATTGATTCATTTGTATTTTGGATAATTATATCTATAATTTCAGCTTTTTTCATGACCGTCAATTTATTTAAAGTGTGGAGAGCGTGTTTTAAGGAGCTTGAGGAGCAGCAAAATGCAGACTCGGATTTTGGCAAAAGAAAGAAAAACTCAATTCGCTATTTCATATTAACACTACTATTTTCATTAATATTGGGTTTGTTCACTGTTTATAGCTTACCATATAAGAGCCAATTGACGGAACAGAATATAAGCTTGTACCGTCAGGAAAGTGAAGTGTGTCACGGTGACACACAGGAGAAATAGGAGAAGATAATATGGATTACAAAACACCAGAAGAACTGATAATTACGCTCATTGATCAGAATCGAGGAACACATAATTTCATTGATAAGAGCAGATTGATAGAGCTTGCGCTTGAAAATGGCATCGAAGATGTTTCTGATAAAATGTATAAAAAGGATATCGCTGTCGCTCTTGCTGAAAAGATCGGCTATCCTGAACTTGCCAAACTTGCATCCGTTGGTGTATCTTCTTACGAAATGCAGAAGAAGTTCGGCATCACAAATGCAGAAGTCAAGAAAATGGCAAAAGGCGGTTTTATTACAGTAGTCGGTACAGAATCTTTCCGAATGTACGGAAAAACTTGCCATGCAGACTTATACAGCCCTTACGACTATTTCAAGAGTGAGGAAGAAGTAATTTCATGGCTCGTTGAACAGTCGAAGAAAGTGAATAAGAATAAAGGATAAGGTGGTAAGACACTATGAGATTTGATGATTTAGATCGTTGTCCATTTTGTGGCTTCGGTTCATTCTATGAAAAACAACAAGTAAGAGGAACAATAACTTATCGTATGAATTTTACTGTCGAAGAACGATATGAAGCCGATAATACAGATATGTACAATTCTCTCAGCTCAACAAACTCTGGAAGAGCGTATTGCGATGATTGCAATCGCTATATTGGTAACTATATAACAGGGGTTATAGGTAAAGAAGCGGAAAGGGTACTTAAAGAAAAGAATAATGAGTAGGTGATACAATGGAATATACAACATCGGAGATAGTTCTTGCAGTTATTATTGTCGGCTCTCTTGATAAGAAAGAGCGTTTTGAAAAAAACAAAGGAGAAAAACATGATAGTAGAAGTGATTTGTGACTGTACAAAATGTGAGAATAATGAGAACGGTTATTGCACTGTTGAATCCTTAGTCATCGACAGGGACGGTGAATGTATGTCATATGACGGTGACAGAACCCCAACTGAATCAGTGCAGCTTCTTCACAAATTGACAGTTACATATAATAAACTCAATAGTTGTAACATATCAACTAACGATATGATACCTATTATTCTGAAACAATATGCATTGCAGAACTACCCTGATACTATTCGGAATGGAGGATAAAAAATAATGTATAAATTAAGCGAACAACCTGCTTCAAGGATAATCTCAGAAATGCCTGACTTTTCATTTCTGAACGATACATATGTGTTCACAGTCAAGGAACGGTTTAATATTTCTGATGATTTTTATGAAGTTGGCGATCTTGTAGCCATAAGCGGTGCGAATAAAACTGCAATAGGTATCCTCCCATACGATACATTAAAGAAATGCAGATCTGACTGCTTCATGTCGTGTGTAGATAGGAAGGGTTCTGTTTTAGAAATCTCCTTAGAAGATTTCAGGAGACGGTTTGAGTTATCCGAATCGGAAACAGAGAAAGTCGAGAGCATCACAAACGATATTAAGCCTTTAAGAAGTCAAAAAAGTTCGGAAATGCATGAAATAAATTATGATCCTAACGATCCGGAAGATGACCTTGTATTATATATCTTTGGTTGCCCAATGGTAATTATTGCATCAATACTTTTAAATATGGAATTTCATAATGTGATAGCAGTGATAATCACTTGCCTGATAAACTTGTGGATCTTAGCGTGTTTAATCGGAAGAATCACTGAAAAGAAAAAGTACAATGTGCTAAAAACTAAATATCAGAAACTATATGCCGACTTAGACATGAAAAGAGCGGAAAAAGGAATGTTTATAGATGAGCAATGATATGAAGCAAGTCCAGAAGAAGAAAAAGATGATTTCCAGAAAATGATAGAGCAGTATAAAAATACACAATGAGCATTGTTCAAGCGTACCGGAGTGATTCGGTACGCTTCGTAGAGTGCTTATGCACTGATTCTTCGTTGTTACAAGTAGCAATGAGGTGTTATAAACGTTAAATTACAAGGAGGGATAGTAATGACTGATATTGAAAGAAGAAAAGGCATGGAAGTGCTGAAATCTGTAAAAAACGGAATAAAAGAGGTAGAGAAACAGGCAAATCTGAAAATATTATCTTTCGCAAGCATTGTAAGCGATGAAGATTCAGCAACGGTTTGCTTCAATGGATATAATGAAACACGATATGAGATACCCTATCAGATATTCATGACTATTCCTCAGAAGCGTATTATAATAGAAGTAGCAAGGGCATTGACAATTGATATTAATGATTATGGCATGGAAAGTTGCTACAAGTAGCAACGTAAAATAGATAAAAACAGGAGGTATTTATATGAACAAGGTAATTCTGATGGGCAGATTAACTGCTGATCCCGAACTGCGTAAAACAGAAAGCGGCATTTCAAAGTGTCGCTTCACTGTAGCCGTACCGGAGGACTACATTAATAAAGACGGCAAAAGAGATGTTGACTTCATTGACTGTACAGCATGGCGATCAACTGCGGAATACGTAAGCAGGTATTTCAAGAAAGGAAGCCGAATTGCTGTAATAGGCAAGAACAAAAGTGAAACCTATGAGAAAAACGGTGAAAAACGCTACTACAAGTACGTTAAAGTTGAAAGCGTAGAATTTGCCGGATACAACAATCCGTCCTCAGATAAAGCTGATGAACCTGACAGGAATTTCCCGGCGGAGTTTGATGAGATAGTATCTGAGGATTCTCCTTTCTGAAGCTTAATACTTGACTTTACGGTGATGATATGATATAATTTTTTTACATTATATTTTCAAGGAGGTATTCAAATGAAAAGCAATATGGGCAAACAAATCAAAGACGTTGGTTCGCTTTTTTTGGTTGTAGGCGTAATATTAGCTATGGCTGTCTTGTTCATCTTCGTTGCTGGTGACTCATCCCCACTTGGTCGATTTATTAATGATAAATTCTTTTTCATCACCGTAGGTGGTCTATTATGTTTTCTGATAGGTATTATTGTTCGTAGTATTGGAAAGACAAAAGAAGCAAAAGAGAATGAGCAGAAATAAATAACAATTGAATACATATTATATAAGGCTTTAGTAATTAAACTAAAGCCTTTTTTATATCCACTCGGAGGTGATATATATGAATATGGGCGATGATATTGCCGGAGCTGTTGTTCAAGTCTCAACAACAGCTGTAGAGGAAGCTGCACACGTAACAACTTCTGTTATTGAAGCCATATTTAAGTTTCTTCACTATATGGCAGAACTTGACAGAGAAAAGCGCAGACAGAAAACAGATGTTACTAACAAGGAAATCACAGAACTGAAAGGCGGAAAAGTCCAGATAAAGGATTTAATGTCTCATTGCCGTGAGACAGGCGAACAGCTTGTAACATCAGAAATCGGTATGACAAAGGATGATATGCAGTATATCAACTCAAAGGCTAAGAGCTATGGTATACCTATTGCATTCCGAAATGAAAAAGGTAAAGATAATATATATGCAAGTATAAGAAAAAGTGATCTTCCTCTATATAAAAAATGCTTGCTGGAGCTTGACAAGGAAAAACTTGCGACAAGACCGCAGGAGCTGTCAAACTTCAAATGCAAGGAATGGGAGATTCCTTTTATCAATGCAGAACTGAAACAGCATGATCTTTCAGCTCAGTTTGCTCAGACAAAAGATGGTGAGTTCTTTGCAATGTATGAATCAAGGGATGCAAAAGCTATCGAAATAGCTCGCTCAGAATTCGTGCGTAAGGCTCAGGAAGTTGAAAGCAATATTGAGTTCGACAAAGACGAAAAAGGTTTCTTTATTATCAGAGACAAGATATCAGGAAGGACCCATACATTTGATGAAAATCCTGATAAGAAGTCTATTTCCCGAGAATTAGAAAAGCAATTCGGTTACGATAAAAATAAGGCTAATATCGCAGCACAAAAATTCGGAAAAGAAATGCTTACCGGGGAAGAAAAGACAAAGTATTTCAGTGATGATGTAAAATCGAATTTTTCTTATGTATCAAAGGTATCATGGAAAGACGAAAATATACTTGCAAAAGCGTATGATTGCTATTATGTTACTCCGAAAGAAGATGGAGTATCAAGAATAGTTTTCCAAAAGGATGATGGAAGCTTTGCTATCCTGAATCCTCCACGTCAAACTAAAGCTATAATGCGTGATATCCTTAAAAAGCAGCTTGGTATAACTGATATCAAGGAACTGAACGCACTTATAGCAAAGGCTGAACACGTTTCAAAGGTAAACGCACAATACAGGAAAGTATTCGGAAACAATGAAGATCTTCACGTACATGATGCATCATTTACAAAAGAAGCATTTGATATGTCAGATCCAGCAGTTGTTTCAGGGATGCTTCGTACCGATGAAGCCGGAAACACATTTGCAAAGGCACAGCCTATTGACAGCATATCAACTGAGATAGAAAGAAAAGGCATAGACCATTTTAAAATCAGAAGTACAGCTTTATCTACCGAAACAGATCAGAATGGACAGCAGCATAGCGTTCCTCAGATGCAGCAGCTTGTCCTTTCTTTTTCAAATAAGAAAGCTGCTATCGAAGAACTGAAAGAGATGTACATATCTCAGGGAGTTCCTGAATCAGCAGCAAAGGATATGGCTAAGAGTGTGTACCGTAAAGCTGAACTGCAAAATGCTGAACCGGTTATCGCCATTGAGCAGACCAAGGATGCCAATATAGCTTTAATCAGTGGAAATAAAAGAGTGGTTGTATCAGCATCTGATCGTGATAAGGCAATTGAAACAATTTCAAAAGAATATGGTATTCCTGAAAGCGATGCAGTTACTATCATGGAAAAAGCTGATGAGATCGTTGTTACAAGTAGCAACGAGCATATAGCTAATTACGGTGTTGTTAAGGAAATGACAAGAGAACAGTTTATAGCTGCTGGACTGATAAAAAATGATAATAATGGTACTGTAAATAATTCTTATCTTGTATCATCCTATACCCAAAATGAGAATAATGGAGATCAATCATGGGATAATGATGAATATCTTCTTTCAAAAGACAATCATTATTATTTATTCCATGACTCAGGATATGACTCAAAGGTTGATAAATTCTATGAAGTGTCAGCTGAAAAGGCAACCGAATTTGTTAGCGAACACGGTATTTTAAGTAACAATGTTGAATCAACTGTTGCTATAAGTAACAACGATATCTCGTTTGACACAGCAATGCAAAACGGTCATGAATTCCATCCAGAGGGCAACATCCTCAGTAATGGTGTTGATAAACTGGGTGATAAGCTTGATGATGTAGTGGATGAAATAGAGGAAGCCACATCACGGGGAGGTAGATGATATATGTCTTCACCTCGCCCGAAACCACGTATAACAAGAACAACAGTTATTATATATGCTGCTGTTACGTTTCTTGTTATAGTGGTATGTGCTTTGATTGGCTGTGCAATGGATTTTTCGTCCAATATAAACGGAACAATAGATTATAGCAAAATGGGGATAAGCTTTCAGATAGCTACAAATAATGGTGAATATATAATGCGCCATCTTATAGATAAGGATAGCAATGTATGTAAATTGACCTTTTTCGGTCTTATATGCGTTGCTATTTTTATTGCCTATAAGTTTTCTACACCTCAGAAAAGGCTTCATCGTCAGGGAGAGGAACACGGTTCAGCTAAGTGGGGCGATGAACGAGAAATGAAAAGCCTTGCTGAAAAAGAAAAAAAGCCTGAATTCAAACCTGTTCTCCGTGACGGAAAGAGAGTGTTTGACAGCAAGGGGCATTTCGTAGGCTTCACCATTGATAATAACATCATTATCGCTGACAAGCTGAAACTTTCGCTTAATACATGGCAGCATAACCTTAATCTGAATATGTTCATAATCGGTGATTCCGGTTCAGGTAAGACAAGATACGTAGCCAAGCCAAATATTATGCAGCTCAACACTTCATACGTAATAACCGATCCAAAAGGTGAAATACTTGCGGATACAGGAAAAATGCTCTTAGAAGCCGGATATAAAGTGAGAGTATTCAATACTATTCAGATGAAGCACTCCAACAATTACAACCCATTCCATTATGTTTATGATCCCGAAGGAAATCCATCAACACAGGATATTGTAAAAATGGTCGATGTTCTGTTTTCATCAACTAAGGTTGACGGAGAAAAGGAAGATTTCTGGTCGCAGAAAGGTAAGTCGCTGCTACAAGCAATTATATTTCTGCTGTTTGAGGAAAGTGAATATAACGCTGAGAAAGATGAAAATGGAAAGATCATCGAATCTACCCGTGATAAGAGAAATCTGAATTTCTTTGCCGTTACAGAAAAAATGCGAAAGCTGGTTTATCCGCCTAAAGGAAAACGTGACGGTTTCTTTTTAGCCAGAGAAGATGATGAAACAGATGAAGCATATGAAGAACGCAGAAATGAAGCTTTCCTTTGTCCTTTGGACAAGGACTTTATCGAGCTTGAAAAAAGAAAGCCTGATTGTCTGGCTTTAAGAATGTATAAGGAAGTGCGTAATGCTCCTGAAGAAACAGGACAGAGCTTCCTTTCTTCTGCTAATGTAAAGACGTTCATGTACAACTTAGAAGAAGTTCAGAATTTAAGCTGCTGCGACAATATTCATCTTGAAACTATTGGCGATGAAAAAACAGCATTATTCATTATAGTACCGGCAACAGATAAGACCTTTAACTTCATGGTATCTATGCTTTATACTCAGATGTTCGATGTTCTTTCAAACAGGGCGAATTTCAAATATGTCAATAAAGGGAAAAAACTTCCTGTTCATGTCAGATGTATCATGGATGAATTTTGTAATATCTCGCAGATCCCTGACTTTGAAAGCGTAATCGCATTTGTGCGAAGTATGAATATGTCACTGAATGTTATTGTTCAGACATTATCGTTGTTCAAATCAAAATATGAAAAAACATGGGAGGGTATTATCGGTTGTTGTAGTACCCTTTTATTTATTGGTGGTAATGAGGATACAACCAAAAAGTACATTTCCGAAAACCTCGGAAAAGAAACAATCGATGTAAAGAGTTCAAACAAAACCAAAGGAAAACAGTCAAGCACATCCGAGAACAACAGCATTTTAGGTCGAGAGCTGCTTCAACCAAATGAGGTCGGTTCGATTCCTATTGATGAATGCTTGATTATCATGCGTTCTCACAATCCGTTTCAGTGTAAGAAATACCGTCTTGAAAAACATCCTAACTATATTTTCCTTGCGGATGCTGCTAAAACGGATGAAGAACGGATGGATAGAACATTCCAAATCAGTTCAATTCATGCCGAGACTGTGAAAGAGCTTAACTACGTTGCTACAAGTAGCAACGAAAAAAGTTCAGGCATTGATTTAGAGAAAAAGCCCGTTGTTGAAAACAAAAAGGCTGAAATTCCTGAATTTGACTCTATCACAGAAACGGTATTGATTGATATAAGCGGTTCAGAAACAACGTATATCGATGAGATTACTCTATTTGAGAATCAGGAGATAAAGATTTACGGTGATGAAGAACTTACAAATGACGAGATCGCATACGAAGAAGTCAACTTTGAAATGGAAAGATTTGACTTTGGAGAGTCGATAAGGGGAAAGGAGGAAAAAGAATATGAGAATCAGGAACAGGTCACGCCCGATTTAATCAATCCAGATGGCAGTATAGATGAAGCCGTTGCTACAAGTAGCAACAATTCTGAAAACGCACAGGAATATGAAGTTCCTGAAACAGCGATTACACCTATTGAGGGATTAACCTCGGATAATATAAGTGATGTCGCTGTATCTACATCCGAAAATCCTATCACATCTGATATTATTTATGAAGATGATTATGATATGGATGATTTTTTCACGAACATTACATAAATGGAGGAATTTAAAATGAAAAAGTTTATTTCACGTATAACAACAATGCTTATGGCAGTATTTACAGTTGCTATTATAGCAGCAGTACCAATGTCAGCATCCGCAGCTGATAATGACATAGTTGCTCTTGCAGTCAGCGAAGCAAATACAGATACCGGTTTCTCAGTAGACGAAAATGGTGTTATTACACTTTCGCCTATGGCAATGGCAAGTTATGATGCAGCTCCGGTCATTCAGCAGCTCGGTAACGGACAGCAGCAGCAGAGTGGCTCAGGATCAGGTACAGCTGATACCGCATATTCAAATGTTATGAACTTCATCGTCACATGGATTCGTCGTCTTGGTGCAGCAGTTGCTTTATTCGGTGGTATTATGTTAGCTCTCGGCTTTAAGGATAACGATGCTGACAGCAAGGAAAAAGGTATCAAGACAATGATCGCCGGCTTCGTAGTATGGGCAATTTGTGCCGGTATCGGTATGTTCGATCTGTTCTCATAATATAAGTGTCAATATTCTGCCCTTGTTAATGCAAGGGCAGAACGCTATTAAGGAGGTAAAAATGGAATTATTATCACATTTTTCCACTTTACTTGCAATTCTTCCAACTCCATCCGGAGGTACACCAAATGCAGCAGCAGCATCTTTAATCAGTACCTTATCCTTATGGATAGCAAGAGTAGGAGGACTTGTAGCTTTTGTAGGAGCTATAAAACTTGCTCTTTCAATCAAGGACGAAGGTTCAAAGGAACAGATGTTGGCAGTTCTTGTTATGGTATCGGGCTTTATGATAAAAGCAGCAGTACAGAATCTTGGCGTTTTCAACATACCGGCAACATACAACGTTCATGCATCAAATGTAGAATTTCAATCGATTCTGAGTTTTATAGGTAAATGGACAAGACGTGTTGGAGCGGTTGGAATGCTTTTCGGTGCGGTCAATATCGGACTATCGATCAGCAGCAATGATGCAGCTCAGAAAGTTAATGGTCTGAAGTCGCTCAGTTCAGGCGGTATAGTTGTTGCTGTATCATCTATTCTCAGAACATTTGTGTAAAGGAGGGATATAATGTACGGGGTATTATCTTATCCTCAGTATCAAAGACTAAAAAAGCTTCATAAGAGAATATATATGATAGTAATAATATTTGGTTTAATGATGATATTCACACCAGCTATGGTTGCTCATGCAGATCTATTTGGTTTCTATGTACCTGATGTGTATGAGGAAATAACTACAAATGTAAAAGAAACTAATGATATTCTTGCTCAAGCCTTTAAATTGTCCAAAACCTCACCTTATACTGTAGTTAATTATATTCCAGCTGGAACTGGAGGTTATTCAGCGGCGGTTGCAGTTCGTAATGCTTCAAAAACAACGGCTCTTGTAGTTGCAACATTGTTGTTGATGGTTGATTTCTTTCGTAAATCAATAAATTTTGAATGGGCTTCAAAATGGGAGAACATTCTTATTTTTCTTATAAAAATTCTTTTAATAAAGCAAATAATTCAAAATGCTGATGTTATTGTCGGACAAGTGTATTCTATGTTTAATTATATAAATAACGCAGCAACAGGAGCGACAAGGACATACCTTCCATGTGATGACATAGAAACATACAATGCTACGGTGGAGCAAAGCTTCATAAAACAAATCTCCAAAGGTTGGTGGGACTATTGGTATGATAAAGGTGCTGGAAATACTACCGATAATTATTCTTATAAAATCTCTTTAAATGCTGTAAAGATGTTTTATCCTAATGCAACTCTTCCTGCTGTAAAACAATTCAATGATGTTGATACATTTGTTGATGCATTTCCATCTCCAACGAAAAATATCAATTTTTTTCCAACTTGGGAAATGGCTAAATTACAGCCTTTATTCCTTATTATGAAAGCAATAGCTTATGTAGTGTTTGTTGTTGTAATAGGTCGTGTCTTTGAATTAGCGGTGTATACCATATTTGCGCCATTGCCATTAGCTACATTTGCGTCAGAAACATCATGCGAAGTAGCTAAAAACTTTTTGAAAAACTATATAGCAACAGTAATACAGGTGGCAGTTATAGCTGTTATGTTTATAGTATATGGTGCTGCAACTACGTATTTTGTCGCTCAGACTGGCGGACTGAAGCTTGTCAATTTCATTATACTGTGTGCATTGGGACTTGGAGTAATTAAGTCAGGTACGTGGTCAAAGAAAATCTGCGGTATAGGTTGACACAAGTAACAACGGGAGGTTAACAATGTTAGAAGTAAAGATACCCATTGAAATACAGGGATACAAGTCCAAACTTATAGCCGGTCTGTCGCTCCGCCAAATAATTGCAATAGGCGGAGCTATTATAACGGCTTTGCCTATTGGTGTGTTGGGACAAGATCGTATTTCATCGGACATATTACCTTGGTTCATCATCCTCGTTACTGTACCTTGGGTGCTATGGGGATTTGTAAGTTTTCAGGGAATGAAGTTTGAAGAATACATTCATTCGTGGCTGAACTATAATTTAAATCCTAAGAAAAGAGTCTATGAAGATACTGAGGACAGCCTGTTACAAAGCTTACATGAAGAAATGCTTGAAGCAAGTATATTGAAGCAGCGAATAGAAAACGGAGAATATGAAGATGAGTATAATGATCAGGAGGAGGGAGATTATTAAATATGAGCTTATTTAAGAAAAAGGATAATAGTGGTAACACAAGATCCGCCAAAGAAAAGGATAAAGAAAGAGATGTAAAGACGAATAAAGCCAAAAAGGAAAAGACTCAGAAAGAAAAGCGTAAAATCAAGCGTACAACAATACAGACAATGCCGTATGAGTGCTTTGTTAGCAATTATGTCATGTTAAATAAAGTAGGAGTAAAGGTAGGAAAGCAAATCGTTAACCTATACTCCAAAACATATCTTGTTCCGGATATCAATTATTCATCTGTTCCTGTAGATAAACAGCGTGAATTACAAAAAATATATATTGAGATGCTTAATGGTTTTGATGATACTGCAAGTTTACAGATATCAATTCTGAATACGCAGATCAATAAAGAGGAATTTACTCAGAAAATTCTTCTTAAAGATAAAGAGGATGGTCTTGATGAAGAACGTCACGAATTCAACGATCTTCTTAATGATAAGATCATTCACAGTCAGAACGGCTTACAGTGCAGAAAGTTTTTTACAGTTACCGTAGCTGCAATAGATTTTGATACAGCTAATACAAGATTCTTCAATATTGAAGCTCACATGATAAATTGCTTAACTCGCATGAAAACGGAACTTATTCCTCTGACTGCAAATGACAGGGTAAGGCTTATGGCTGATATTCTCAGGGATGTTGATTGTAAGATACTTCCTTGTTCTCGTGATGAGTTTGCAAGGAGAGCAGAAAAACAGCATTGCTGTCCTGAATACATTGAATTTAAAAAGGATTATTTCCTTTTCAATGATAAATATGCTCGATGCATAGCTATTCAGAAGTATCCGGCTTCCATAATCGATACAATATTCAAAAGTCTTATAGAGCTTAATCAGTCGATGATAATCACAGAAAATCTTGACTTTGTAGAGCAGTCAGAAGCTATCAGGCTGCTTGAAAGAAAAAATACTGATATGAAACAGGAAGCAATTATGAAAGTCAGACGTTCTTCCGAAGCTGCTAACAATATCAATTGACCGTTCTTACTCAGCTGTTCCTACAGAGGACTTAGAGCTTAAAGGATCAATCGTTGATGGTAAAGCATCGATAACATTGCCTGAATTTGACAAGACTGATTTTTTCACTCATGTTGCCGGATATACATGGGGATTTTCATCTATTCCCGATGGTAAGAAAATCGAGTATTACGGCGGTCAGACTTATGACTTCACCGAAAATACTAAGCTGTATCGTGTTCTCGTCAAATATGGCGGCGGTTCAGGAACTAAGGAAGATCCGTATCTAATTGATTATTACGATCAGCTTGAACTTATGGCAACAGAGAAAGCAAGAGGATATTTCAAGCAGACTAAGGATATCAGTTTTCCGGAGTATGCTTCCCATACTCCTATAAATACGGTCAACGAACTGAAAAGTGATCCTGATTCTGAACGCTTTGAATATGACGGTAACGGTTATGCAATTGATAATCTTGACAATCCGCTGTTTGATAAAGTTTCAGGAGCAACTATAAAGAATGTCAATCTCAGGAATGTTGTTATTGAGACTGAATTGTACAAGGATTATGGTGCATTGTTATGTAATGCCTATAATTATCAGTACAAGACAGATGATGAAGAATATCAGACAGGAGAAACACTTATAAAGCATTGTTCTGTTGCACATTGTTCAATAATTCTCGGTTCTAAGCCAGTGCCAGAAGAAGAAACAACAACCGAACCGGTTACAGGAGAAGTTGTTCCGCCTGATCTTATTGAGTATGACGAAGATGGTAAGGTTATTGAAGATAAAGATAAGGAAGAAAAGAAAAAGGAAAAGGAGAAGGAAGAAATTCCGCCATCAAAATTAGCACAAGGTTATTCTTTAGGCGGTATAAGCGGTAACGGTGGTCAGATCGAGGACTGTTATGTCGAAGATATGGGAATTGATGTTAACGGAGATGAGTACATTCTCAATGTTGGCGGTATATCAGGAAAACCGGCTAATGTTATTAATAGCACGGTGCTAAATTATTCTGCGAACGGACATATATTCAATGCCGGTGGTATAGTCGGTTGTGCTGCCGGTTCACGAATGTACGATGCAAACGGAAAGGAACTTCCACAGTATTACGGCGGTAATATTCAAGGCTGTGCTGCAAGACAGGTTTGGTTCAATAATGAATACGCTGCCGGTGGTATTGCCGGAGTTGGCGGCAGCGATGCAAAAACTCCGATAATATCCAACTGCTATGCAATGGAAATGTATTTTAACTGCGCTGAATATTCTAATGATGTTAGTCATTCTCTTATAAGGGAAGGTATCTGCGGTGGTATTCTCGGAACTGATGGTGCTAACAAGAACGGACATCTTGTAAAAAATACTGTTTCAGTTGCCGACAAAGCTGTTATTGGCAAAAAGAATCGATCCAACTATGATGAAACAGTAAGACAGGCTCCTGATTATGCATATTATCAGGGAAACATCCTTACAGTTATTAATAGTCCTACGGTAAATCCGAATAATCCGAAAGAAATTTTCACAGGAATATTCAAGTTTGGCAGCTCCGATGTATTTGGTGATCTTGAAAAAGGTGCTTTGAGCTACCCTGAAACTATGGAAGATTTATTCGGTAAAACAATAATGAAAGAGGTAAACACAGATGGAGAAACAGGAACTTAATGCTATAAAGCAAGATCTGAAAAAACTGAAATCTTCTTTAAAGAAGCTGAACGACAATAAAAACAAGGCTAAAGAGAAGATTGATACTTTACAGGCTGAAATCGATGAGTATGAAAAAAACATAGAAGAAACAACAAAGCAGATAGCCGAGAAAGAAGCTATACTCAAAAAGGCTGATTATTCGCCTGTACTTCAGAAACTTGATGATGCTGCATTCAGCATTCTTTCCAAAAGGGAAGCAGAGCTGCTTGCAGAGCATATCTTGTCAGGAAAATTATCTGAACTGTTAAATGAAGCCGGAAATGTTGACTCAAACAGCAATAATAAAGCAGTCGTTGCTACAAGTAGCAACGTAGAATCAGCAATTTCAGCGAATAATGATGAATAAATTACCGTTGTTACAAGTAGCAACACAGAAAGTAATGATAAAAAGTGAAAGAATAAAAACAAAGAGGTACTATAATGAAAGCGGCTGCAAACGAAATAATTAAGGCACGAAGAATGAAATTGGGCTTATCGCAGAAAGAACTTGCTGAAAAAGCCGGTGTGAGCGCAAATACGGTATACAACGTAGAGACAGGAAAATCTGCAAGTCTAACATCATATAAGAAAATATGTGATGCACTTGAACTTAAACTTTCCCGTGTACTTAAATAATAAAAAAACACCCCGTGCTGAGTGTGTGTGAAAAGCAACGGAGTGTCGTATAAAAATACAGCCTAATTATATCATTTCAAATTACGATTGTCAATAAAAAGGAGGAAATACATGGTAGTAATTTATGCAGAAAAAAGTAGTCTTGCCAAAGAAATAGCTCATGCTTTAGGTGCCGGTAAGCGTATTCCTCTCAAATCAGAACCAACAGTAGGATATTATGAATTTACTTTCAACGGAGAACAGGCTGTCCTTTGTCACGGTGTCGGGCATCTGGCACAGCTTGTTCCTGCAAAGTTATATGATGAAAAATATGCAGAATGGGATTTATCTGTATTCCCATGTATTCCGGATGTATTCAGGGCAGCACCAAAGGCTGCTACGCTGAACTGCCTGAAACTTGTAAAGAGTTTCTTGGACAAAGCTGATTGGCTTATAAATGCAACTGATCCTGACCGTGAGGGAGAGCTTATATTTACTTATGTATGTGATGTATGCAAATGTAATAAGCCTTTCAAGCGTGTATGGATTGAAGATCTGACTGAAAAGAAAATTCGTTCTGCCTTTGCAAATCTGAAATCGCCAACAGACAAGCTTTCAAATACTGCTGACGGAAATGCAAACGATCTCAAGCTTGCTGCCCGTGCAAGGGATATAACGGACTGGCTTATAGGAATTAACCTGACGGTAGCAGCAACAAAGAAATACGGCAATTCTGACGTTATGAACAAGCTCTTAACTGTCGGCAGAGTTCAGACAGCTACAATAAATATGGTTGTAGAGCGTGAAAAAGCAATTCTCAGCTTTACAAAAACACCATTCTGGAAGCTTACAGCGACATTTACAGCTCCTAATGGTAAGTTTGAAGCATCCTATGAACAAGGAAACTTCACAGATAAAGCAGCTGCAATGGCTGCGCTCAATGACTGTAAAGGAAAAAACGGAGTTGTTAGCTCAATTGAAACAAAACATAAAACAGAAGCAGCACCATTGCTGTATAATACAACACAGCTTCAGATAGCTTGCAGTAAAAAATTCAGCTGGTCTGCTGATAAAACTCAGAAGATAATGCAGAAACTTTATGAACTGACGCTACAAGAGGTCCGATCCTGAAGTCCTTGTTCGATAAGGAGTATTTCGCTAAAAAAGGCAAGTCCATATATCCAACAGAACTCGGAATGTACCTGATAGATCAGTTGCCTATTAAGGAACTGAAATCAGCAGCATACACAGGAGAACTTGAAAAACAGCTGAATAATATTGCTCTCGGCAAAAGCAACTATGATAAATACATCGCCTATATGAAGGAAAAGACAGCAGAATGGTACAAGATAGTTACTGAATCTGAAACTCAGACGTTCACGTCACAGTCAGAACAGTCTACAATAGCTAATAAATGCGGTATAAAGACTACACAAACAGTAGCAAAGGTAATTGACAGCCTTGCGAAAAAAGGTCTTGTAGAGCCTGTAAAACGCTCTGTGAAAGCAAATGGACATAAAGGCACATACATATATATAGTAAGAAAGCTGCCCACAACGGACAGCTATTTCTTTGTAGATTTCAGTGTATTCGGAAAGCTCGTTCCGAGACAAATGATGATCTACCTCTTTATATGCAAGAGCTTCTCGATACAGCTCAGGGACTGCTGGAACAGCTACAATGATATCTCAAAGCAGACAGGTATGAAGCGTGAGACAATAATAGAAACAATATCAGAACTTGAAGAAATGAAGCTCCTAAGAAGGAACAAGCGCAAATCCAGAGAAAACAAGAGAGTGTATGTAGATAATCATTATTTCCTCATAATGTATGTAAGAGGAACGATAAAAAAACAGAGTAAAAGAATAGCCCGATTGCACTGCGAATACAATCGGACTGGTTTAACGCTTATAAAAAGCATCCATTTCACTTGTAATAATATCACAAAAAAACAGATTTGTCAAGTGAACGGCAAAAACTTTTTTGAAACAGGGTAGTCCGCAAATTTAAACTCATCTTCAAGTACCCAATACTCTTACTTTATTGAAATAAAAAAAAAAGATTTACTCTTAGTATATTATAACATGAAGTATATAAATCTTTATTATAATATACGCTTTGATGTGCGCCTGAAAAGTTAGAAAAATCAGTGCGTTTTTCTTTTCAATAAAGCAAATCCCGATGGATCGAGGTGTTTCAATGTTGAAAACTTAGCAAAACAAATTCCTATGCGAAGATTTCATAAAAATTGACGTTAAACCAAATAATCAGGCAATAAATTTCAGGCTTTCTTTTGTAGCGAATGTAGAACAAATTCAAAAAACACAAATATTATGCAAAAAGAATTGCTAACATTGCTTTAAAGTGCTAAAATATTGAGGAGGTATAATAATTATGGCAAATTCTATACCCGTAGGGCACTACAGCCAATCGGGTGAACAGACAATCAACCGTATGTCCAAAGATGATATTGAGTACACAAAATTCCTGAAATACTTCGGAAGGGTATTCAAACATCCTGTATCTGTGGCTCTGGAATTCTACGTTAATCGTCCTGATGCTCAGTTTATTGCATCCGGCAACCAATGGAAACGTGCCGGATATCAGATAAGTCCAACAAGCAAAGGTATTCCATTCCTCGATACAAAAGGCAATGAAGTCACACTATACGATTTTGAGGACGTTATAGGCGATTATCCGCCGAAACGCTGGACAATTACAAACAGAAATGTAGATGCTATCAGAAATGAACTTGGACTTTCAGATGACAAACCTCTTTTCAGTGCGTTGGATGAGTCCTCTGCTTCCGCTATTGACGATCTGAGCCTGATTCAGGATTTAGGACTTTCAGCTCTTTCCAATGATGAAAAGCTCAGATTCCGTAATTCATATCATAACATGATACAGATGATGATAGCCGGAAGATTAGAGATCAACGGTGCAAGATATAATGTTCAGCCTGATAGAGCTGCATTAGAGTTCTGTTCACTTGATGAACAAAGGCTTATTCCTTTTCTTTTTCAGCCCGAGTAAACATTTCACTTGCTGTGGCAAGTTCGATGAAGAATCCATTATAGGATGAATCCCATTCAATGCAACCGTCCTTATACTGTCTCGGACAATCAGCGGTCAGATGCCAACCAGAGCTTGATACAAACTCAGCCTGTCTTGTATATCTGCCGTATTTATCATGCTCAACACTTGTACAAAGATAACGGCTACCGTTCTTATTGTTGTATATCTTTCCCTTTACCGGCTTGAATATCTGTGGGTATTCCATATTATAGCTCATAAAAGCTCCTTTCTGCGGAGCTTCTCAGCTCCGCTCGATCTGTGGTTTATATCATGCACATGGTTTAAGCTGTTCACCGTATTCGGTAACGAATTTCTTGTAAACGCTTTCGCTGACATATCCTGCCATCCATGAGTTTATTTCTCTTATCCATTCATAAATCAGATCATCGTCATTCTTAGGTGTGTGATACCACAGCTCATCAGCAGCCTTTCGGAATGTCTCGATGTTCTTTTCAATGAAGTCGTTCCACTTGCAGATACATTCATAGTCGCTTTTCTTGTAGTCAACTTCAACGTTCTTCATAATGAGGTCATTGAAGATATCGTAGTAGTCTTTCTTGTTTCCCTCATCATACTCATACGGTTCGCAGACGGTAACACATACATCAAATACTGTATCATATGTATCGAAGTCTCCCTGTTCCTGTAATATAAAATCGTAAAGTGTCATGGTGTACTCCATTCTCCCCGTCATGCCGATAGGTCAGCTTCTGAATTATTTTTCGGGTTCTTCCCATCTGGTCAATATCTTCATATCTAATATTCCGATACTTTGAATATATTCCCTCGATGTTTTCAGCCCTCTGCCGAATTGCTTTTTGCAAATGAATTGTTTGAGGTAAAAGCCATGTGACATTGATGTTACCTCCCATGTCTTTTGTGGATTGTATTTGTCCTGATATATCGTTTTTATCATCGTTATTCCCCTTTTCTGATAGCTGCAAATCTCATGTGATAGCAGTCGATTGACTTTCCCTTGATCTCCCATCCGTCTATCTTTGTGTATGTCGGTTCGGTATATCCGCACTTTACGGCATCCTCGTTGTCTGCGAATATAGCATCTATTGTCACGGTACAGAAGCGATCTGTTCTTACGTATGCTCCAAGTTCAATCGTTGTATTCATGGTTGTTCCTCTTTCTCCCCGTATAGCCTGATAGGTCAGCTTTTGTCATTAGTCGAATTTTCCTTTTGCATCCATTGGGACTTTCTCTATCCAAGCTTCTGAATCTTTGGTGTATCCCCATTCTCTGAAAGCTTTCTGAGCTTCACGCTTTGTTGTGAATGTCTCGTTCAGTATTTTCATACCGTAGTCTGAGAACAGTCCCCATTTGTAGGTCTTTGTAGTCTTTGCCATCTTGAATCCTCCATTTATTCAATTTTCAAGTTCCTGTGGTTTATCTCAACCTCTGTAATAATTATAGCATATACACGGCTATACGTCAACAGCTATTCATCGAAATATAGCCAAAATCTGGAAATTTCGTATAGTTGCACATATACACGGCTATGCGCTTTCTTTTTTTGTTAGATTCTACAAATCTATGAGCTGAACTTGACTATTACACGGCTATATGATAGAATGAATATATCAATTTACTGCGTTGCTACAAGTAGCAACGGGATCGGAGCGACTATGTATAACGAAAATTCAAAGAACAGAACTATGAAGTATATGAAAGAGAGCCGTGACAAGCTCACTCTGAATCTGCCGAAGGGCAAGAAGGACGAATACAAGGAATATGCTCAGTCAAAGGGGATGAGCCTGACAGAGCTTATAATGAGCCTGATTGACGCAGATATGCAGAAAAACATAGATAAATAATTTTTTCTTTTCAATATAGTAATTACTAAAATGAAAGAACACTTAGACAAGAACATTAATGAGTTTACAAGATCAAATCAGATGAAATAGTCGAACACGAATGCCAACAGGAAGATTAGAGAACATGAAAGATCGCTTTGTTTTGAAGTATCTACCAGATGGGGAATGGCAAGAAATTTTACCCGACATTGAAAACGGCATAGTTAATATGTGTGATTATTGCGATTTTCAAGATTCAAAAGTTTGTAACGAATGCTACAATTTTAAGGAAGGTGAACCTGAATGAATAAAGAGATTATCGACAGAGACACATATAAAAGTATCAAGAAGATGAACCGTGAAGAACTAACAAAGTTTATCCTGAAATACGGCGATGAGCTGCTGGAGCAGCAAGGTGTAAAGACAACACTCGATCTGACTGTCCTTGAAGAACGGCTCAGTAAGATAAACGGTATCGGCAATAAACGTCTGAATGAAATAATGACGGTTATTGAGAATTTCTTGGATGAATAGATGTATAATACTTGACAGTACAGGAGATATACATTATAATAAAATTGTTCTATCGTATAAAAACACCTACCTTACTTATCTAAATGAAAGGCTGCTTTGTTTCATGAGTTGAGCAAAGCAGCCTTTTATTTATACATCTTGAATCAGCAGCATTAATATGATATAATAACAGTAAAGCATCCGTTTAGAGTGGAGTATTATTTTCGGATGTTTATAAATGCAAATACGCACTTAAAAAGGACACTTCACAAATATCCCGATAGGGTACACTCTATCAGGATGTAAGCGGATTTCTTACAACCAACAGGGGGGATTACTATTAAAGCTCATAACTATATCGGAGAGGTTATTGGCGATTTAACAGTATTAGAGGAATTAGAACCTCATGTTACACCAAACGGTTCAAGGCAGCGTATTTTTAATTTTAAATGCAAATGTGGAAATATATTTAAGTCACGATTAACTACAGCAAAAAAGAGCGGTAAATGTTTACAGTGTATTTATTTAGAAAGACGTGTAGACATAACAGGTCAAAAATTTGGAAAACTACTTGTAACTTCTATGGCTAATGATTATGTATCTCCTTCTGGACATAGATTAAGTAGGTGTAATTGTATCTGTGATTGTGGCAACACAACAGTTGTTAATATGAGTGGTCTTGTAACAGGAGAAACAAAATCCTGTGGATGTTTGAATAACACAAGAGGACTACTTAAAGATTGTTTGGATTTGATGAAGGAATATGATTATGAAAAAAACGCTGCATTAGCTTTAGACTTGAACAAACTAACAGGTGCGAGTCATATTAAAGTGTGGTGGAAATGTAAAGAATGTGGTCGTTCTTGGCTTGCGGAGGTAGCCAGTAGAAACGATAAGAAAAAAAATCATGGTTGTCCTTACTGTACAGGTAAAAATATTATTGTTGGAGAAACAGATTTATTAAGTCAATTTCCAAATGTCGCACAAGAATGGAACTATAGTAAAAATGGCGAATTAAAGCCAACAGATGTTACAGCTAAAAGTGGTAAATCTGTTTGGTGGCAATGTAGCGAAGGTCATGAATGGAAAGCTAAAGTCTTAAACAGAACTTTTAATAATAGTGGGTGTCCACGTTGTAACATTGAAAAAGTCAATTCTTTTTGTGAACAAGCTGTTTTTTATTATATAAAACAAGCTTTTCCTGATGCTATAAATAGCGATTATCATATTGATATTGAGTTAGATATTTTCATTCCTTCTATCAATACAGCAATAGAGTATGACGGTGAAGCATGGCACAGTATTGAAAAAAGGAAGAAAAATGATATTTTAAAAAATCAAATATGCAAAGAAAACAAAATAACTTTAATTCGTATTCGTGAGCCTAAATTGGAAACAATTGAAAATTGTATTGTATTTAATAGAAAAGATTCAACTACTAATGAATCATTAAATGATGTTATAATTGAATTATTGAAATATTTAGAAGCAAGTTATGTTTGTGTTGATGTAACAAAGGATAGCGGCAAAATATTAGAGCAATATGCTACTAAAAAATATAATAATAGTTTAGCTGTATGTTTCCCAAAAATTGCAGCAGAATGGCATCCTACCAAAAATGGTGATCTTACTCCAGACAGAGTTAATAAACGTACTGATAAAACTGTATGGTGGCTTGGAAAATGTGGACATGAATGGACAATGCCTATTAGTAGAAGAACACAAAAACAGCAAATTGCTTCAAATGGGAAAATAAGAAAAGGTCAAGGATGTCCTTATTGTGCTGGTAAACGAATACTTATCGGATTTAACGATCTCCAATCAAAAAATCCACAACTTGCAGCAGAATGGCATCCAACCAAAAATGGAGAACTGACACCTAAAGATGTACTGGCTGGAAGTGACAAAAAATACTGGTGGAAATGCGGAAGATGTGGGTACGAATGGCAAAATTCCGTTAAAAAAAGAAATAGAGGAACAGGAAACTGTCCTCAATGCAAAACAAGTTATAAATCTGAAAAGGAATAATGATATGGAGAAAACATATATAGGCTATGCCCGTGTCTCTACGGAGGAACAAAATGAAGCCCGTCAGTTACAGTCTTTTGAGGGCTATACTGAAAAAATAAAAAAGGTTTTCATCGACAAAATGAGCGGTAAGGATACGAACCGTCCTCAGCTGCAACTTATGCTTGAGTACGTCCGTGAGGGTGACGTTGTGGTTGTCTCGGACTTCTCCAGACTTGCAAGAAGTACAAAGGATATGTTGCAGATCGTTCAGGAGCTGACCGACAAGGGAGTCGGTCTTATCAGTCTGAAAGAGAATGTCGATACTGACACTCCGCAAGGTCGTTTTATGCTGACTGTATTCGCAGCTCTGGCAGAGCTTGAACGTGAAACTATTCTCCAAAGGCAGCGTGAAGGCATAGCTATTGCGAAGCAGCAAGGCAAGTACAAAGGTCGCAAACCAATTCCGATAGATGAAGCAAGGTTCAGAGTGGAGTGTAAGAAATGGAGAAACGGAGAGCAGACCGCAGTCGCTACAATGAAAAAACTTGATATTAAGCGGAATAGGTTTTATCAGAAAGTGAAAGAATTAGGAATATAAGTAAATTATAAGGGAGTAAAAGCTATGTCATGGACAACGATTAACAGAAACTTCATGAAGCATATTTATTCATGTGAATTCTCTGATAAAGAAATGCTTTTAAGTTTTATAAATGCTAATGGCTTTTCAAAAATGACAGGATATGAAACAGAATGTAATGTTAAAAATGTTCTTACCAAAGGCGGTTATACTGATTTCTATCATAGTTTGGGAACAAAACCTCCTTTTTTAGATCATAGTCAATTCTTTAAAAATGTAAATACAGGTGTCTGCTGTCTTACTTATAATACTTATGAGAATATAGAAAAAGTGAGAAATGCGCTAACAGAATGGTCAATTAAGAATAATTTGGAATTTGAAGTTTATGCCCCTGAAAATAGTTGGTATTATCCTAATAAAACTTGTTTTGTGGTGATCCATTTACCTGACGTTCAAATAAGACTAAAGTGATAATAAGAATCTCATCATAATGTACAAAAACCTCTTGTTTGGCTATACGTATTTATACGTATAAATTTCTCAAAGTCTATTGACATACGTATTAATACGTGCTATAATATATACAGGAGGTGAGGGAGATTGAAGTACAGTGAACTGAAAAAACTCCTTCGCAAGAACGGGTGTCAGCTTGAACGTGAGGGCGCAGGTCATGAAATCTGGTACAGTCCGAAAACAGGCAAACGCTTCACAGTCGGCAGGCACAACACCGAAGAAGTGAAAACAGGAACACTCAAAAGCATCCTAAAGGACGCAGGGGTTCAGTAATGAACCCTTGCAATTCACCATATACTTTTATAATGGGAGGTTCATATTATGGCAAAGTATGTATATCCAGCAATATTTTCTCCATCTGAGGATGGCGGATTTACCGTAAGTTTTCCCGATGTATCAGGCTGCTATACTGAGGGCGATACTCTTGCAGAAGCAATAGAACAGGCAAAGGATGCCCTATGCCTTATGCTTTACGATCTGGAAGAACGTGAAGCATCAATTCCGGTGCCGACAAGTATCAATGATGTTGTCACTGAAAGCGGCGATATAGTATCACTTGTAGCCTGTGATACATTAGAATACCGTAAGTTCTTCGATAAAAAGGCTGTAAAGAAAACACTTACTATTCCGAATTGGCTTAACACAATGGCTGAAAGAGCAGATATTAATTATTCAGCTGCTTTACAGGAAGCGTTGATTGAGAAGCTGCATATTAACTAATTTTTCTTTTCAATATAGTACGTTGTTACTTGTGGCAACGGTAATACGCATGATAAAAACACCTCTCTCGATAATAATCGGGAGAGGTGTTTTGTTATGATTTATTCATTTTGAAATTTTAGTATCGATAATTCCGCAATCGATAGTAGCAGGCTCATAGGTTCGATCTTGCTCTGGATTATACAGTTGTATTTTTAAATATTTACAATTGTTTATTTGGCATGAAATATTCATCATTTCTGTTTTATATGTTATTTTTTCAGATGTGAATACTAAATTATCATCGGCAAAGACTCTAATTATAGCATAAACATCATCCTCTCGACTAAATGCTGTAGTTGGAACTATTGAACACGAGAAATTATTATATTTTCCATCAACGAAAAATTCTACAAATGCTTTTTCTGGATCAAACATATTAATAAGAGCACTTCCAGAATGATATCCTTTTAATTCAAGAACATCACTATAAGATTTATCACGTGGATCAGTAATAGCAGTATTTATATTCACATTATTTTGATTTGTTACAGTAAAATTCAATAAGTTGTCCGGTTTATAGGATTGATATTCAGTTATTTTGGCTTTAATATCAGAATCAGACGATAATTCTGGAACAGATTGTAACACTTTAATAGCTTCTTCGTATCCCTGCGAATTAAGTATTACTTCGGCATCTTTTAGCAACTGATCTTTTTTCTCCAGCAATTCACTTTTTTCTTTTTGTGATTTTATAGAAGACATTTCTGAAGATAGCGTTGAGTTGTTTGGGAGTTGTTTTGTTGCTTCAGTTAATACATCCATTGCGGCAGAGAAGTCATTAGCATTGACATACTCATCGACTTTGCTCAAAGTATCGTCAACATATTTTACTGTGTAATCGTTAATTGCTTTTGATAGGTTATCATCATAAACATCGCCGCTTTCAGAAGTATTCTTTGTATCTTCAAGTAACCGAATAGCAGAAATAAGATTTCCTTGTTCAGCCATTTCTTTTGCGGAAATCAGTGCAGTTTCATTATTATGTACGATACTGATTTTTTTATTTATGGATTCTTTAACCTTTTGAAGCTGCTCTGATTCTGGGAAATTCTCTATTCCTTCCTGTATTCTATCAAATGCTTCTTCATATTTCTGCTCTTTTAACAATGATTCATATTCATCTATTATAGAAGAAATAAGATCAGCACTGTTATTATTACTGCTTTCAAAAGTGTCATCATTGAGTTTTTCATCAGGTGATGATACTGTAGATTCATCAGAAATAGTGTTTTTGTGACTCGACTTGTCTTTTAGTGATTTTGATGAATTGCAGGCTTTGAGTAAGAATATCAATAATATGATTAGAATCAATATTAAAAATCCAATAAGAAAATACTGAATTTTAGGTGTAGGCTCTGGCTTCCGTTTTATGGGGCGAAGCGGTGGTTGATCATCACATTCCTTAGTGTCTTCATTATCAGTGTTTTTTTCTGGATCAACCAATCTGTTCTTTGAGGATAAAAAGTATTTTTCAGAATTGATTATATCATATAATAATTCTTCGGCACATTTATGTCGGTTATTCGGAAGGTAATCACAGGCTTTTAATATAGTTTCAGCTAAATGTTTTGAAGCGTTACAAGGTGGGGGACACGGAAAATCATTTGGAAGATTCATATTATTTGCAAAATAATACAAAACTAAACCTAATGAATAAATATCTGCTCTTTTATCATATTTTCCGCTATACACTTCTGGGGCAACATATCCAACTGCACCAACACGTGTCAAAGTATCATCAGGTTCATATATTTCACGGGCAACACCAAAATCACACAGTATATAGTTATTGTTGACTTCATCATAAAGAATGTTTCCGGGTTTTATATCTCTGTGAATAATATTTTCTACTTCACATACTCTCAAAGCATTACATATATCAGTTCCCAGCTTATTTATTTCCAATTCATTATAATTTAGAAACCGATCTTTTATTGACGTTAATAAGGCAGTTCTAATATATATATAATACTTATTTTTAAAAGGCATAATTTTATGATCTTCAATATTTAAAATATTTGGACAATTTCGCTCTTTCAAACGATATAATATCTCTATTTCTTTTTCAGCCCTATCAATTTTATCTTTAGATACAGGGATTATTTTTATAGCTGCATATTGTTTTGAGTTAATGTTTATGGCTTTATAGACAACTCCGTATGTGCCTTTTCCCAGTATTTGTGAAGTTATTAACTTCCACTCATCCCATGGAGTATTTTTATATGTATCGCTCATAGGTAACCTCCTATAATTTTTAGTAATAAAAAGTGCTTACTGTTATTCAGATTTTAACTTTTGGATTTCGTCTGATGTAATACTGGTAAAAACAGTAGGTTTAACTTCAATCCAGCTTTCACCTAAAACAGGAGTTCTTTCTTCATGCATTATTATATCCAAATGCTTTGCATCTTCTTCAGTTAGCGTATTATCCTTATGATTTTTATATAAATTAGAATATATGTATTTTGTATCATCGCCCAGATGCCTTGCTACAGTAAAAATACCTTCATTCATTGCAGAACCAATATTGAAAGCAATATCTTCATGGTAAGGTCTATAAAAAAATGAATAGTAATATTTATCTGTAGGGCATGAATCCACATACAATATCTCTCCATTACTATAGCGAAAAATCAAATTTAAATATACAGATCCCTCTATTATATATTCAACAACAAGATTTGGTATATCTGAATTATCCATATGTAGCAGTGTAAACTTTGTGTCTTTTACCTTACTTGGCATTTTTTCCATTACATATATTGCATCTCCACTTTCGAGCAGATGAGCATAACCTCTTTGCCAACTTTCTTCATCATTATAAATTATATAATTGTTGTCTATTATTTCATTATGCCTTTCTTCAAAACACATTCTTTGCTTTTCAACTTGTTCTTGTTCACGCAACTGTTGCTCATCAGATAAATGTTTTTCTTCATGATCTTTTTTTGTGGATTCATTTTCGATAATAATTTCTGATGAATAATTAGAAGATGATTCTTTTTTAGAAGAAGATGTTGTCGATGAGCAGCTTACTATGGGAATTACTATTATCATGCATATAGGCAGAAAAAAAGATATTTTCATTTACTTTTCCTTCTTTCATTATTATTAAAAGGTGAAACAATAGGCGATAATATTATTCAATGAACTCCTATTCGGATTTCCGTAATGTTAATTGTAACTTCATGGATAGTATTAATATTATTAAATTTCTATCATTTCTCTATTTCTTAGAAAGATAACTAATAAACAGTATCGACTATTTCATTATAAATCTCTAATACTACCTCACTTATATCCTTTTCTTTGCTGTTATCGATATCGTTGTTAATAACAGGATATGAACCTATAAATCCATTGTTATCTTCTAAAGCGACGATAAAACAATTATCCTCTTTACACATTATTTTGATAGTTGATATCTCGTTAATATCATATCGGATATAGTGCTTAAACAGTTCATTGAATTTTGTTAAATCTAAATATATCGTTGTGTCAGAATACCAACAATCATCTGATGAATAGTATGTTAAGGAATAATTAGGATAGTCTTCAAAGTTAAAGCCGCTTTCTTCAATCTCATATAAAGCTGCATTCAGCGCTTTATGAGTGAATGCAGCTTTAGAATTAGCTTCAGCTTGATTTTCTATTACTGTATCTACGCCTGTGATATTCTTATATATTTCATCAAGTCTTTGCAAATCGCTGCCAGGGAAATAATACCATCTTCCATTAACAGAGTAGGAATAACCAGAATTATAATCAGTATCCCCTAAGCTATTTTCTGTATAATTTAATATTTGTATTGAAGAATCAATGCCTGCTAAATCAAAAAGATCAGTCATTGTTTTCGTCTCGTCAGAACTTGCGGCTTCTATGGCAGTAATTTTAACATTCAAAAAATCATCTGTTTGATATTCCTCATCTTTATCAATATACTGATTTAAATCATCAACAAATTCATTCCATGTATCATCCACATATAACACTTGATCAAATGCTTCTTCATCAGTAATTGAATAAACTTTACTTAAATATTGCCATAATTCTTTCGGAGCTACCACATTCATAGCATCTTTTTTGCTCCCTGATATTATAGCGGAAAAATAACCATGTAAAGCATCTTCGGCAGTATAATATATGCCATCTTTTGAGGAACGTTTAGTTTCTTTGGCAATTTCTATTTTACTTGTATCACTAAGCTGAGTTTTGTCATTCTTAAGTGTACCTATTTTAGTCAACATTATTATTAATGTTAGCATTAGAACGACACATAAAATTGATAAACAGATTATCTGTCTTTTTTTATTTTGTTTTTTTTCCATATTTCTCTCCTTCTGGATAATTGGATTATTCAACCACAATTTTGTTGTTTTTTGAACTGTGAACGATCTTTACAATTTAAGATGTTTGCTCATTACTGCCATTTTTATAACATCTAAATATATTTTACATTATAAATTTTGCTTTGTCATTAGAAATCCAGAATTTCAGCATTTTGTATACACAGAGGATATTTGTGATATGAAATTTGACGAAAATCCGTACTACCATATGTTAAATAGCAATTTTAAATTGCTTTTTGTATACTATAACACAGCATTGCAATCCACAAATATTTGTGATAATGATACAGATTTCTTTTCAAATAAGCGTTGTTACAAGTAACAACGGCACAGAAAAAATTGCTATTATAACACAAAATGAAAAGGGACTGCTTCGCTTTGCTTGGCAGTCTCTTTTTCGATTAGATTATTATATAATAGAAGTGTGCATTATTAGCACATTTTTTATTATAGCTTAATCACAAATCAATGTCAATATCCTGTGAATCATCAATTGTCGCAGTGTTAGCTATGAAATAAATTTCGGCGCATTTCCTTCCCATTGTCGATCATACCGTTAATGACTTTCACCTGATGCTTTCTCTCACACTTCTCCATGAAGCAATGATATTCTTCATAGTCTGATAATCTGCATAAGTATTGCTCATATAAGCACCGATACTTTCTGCGGTAGCTTATGAAGCATCCTATCCAGTTAAGGATAGAAGGCATCATACAGTAGACCATAAGCGTTGCAAGAATTATCATGACCGTTCTCATAGTATCACCTCACAGTCCCTTGAATCTCTGACTGCTCATCTGAGTGTCAGCTCCGAAACGTTCAGCTCTGAGTCTCTCATTTTCTTCTTTCAGCAGTCTTATCTGTTCTCTCATTTCCTTGTTCAGTTCACGGCTTGCTTGCCTGTGCTGAGAGTGCCAAAATCTTTGATACTCCTTCCTCACCTGCACGTTGCAGTCAGGGCAGTATTTCATCCTTATCAGTTTGAAATAATCACCTGTCATATAGTTCCCGAGGACTGCTCCGCACCTTGCACAAGTCACTATTCCTGTGTTAGTATCTCTCATTATCTTCCTCTCCTTCCCATCGTTATGTGTCGTATTGTCTTGTAGACAAAACGTTTCGTTTTGTCTACGTTTTGTCTATGGCGTTCACTCTCTATATCATCTTCTATGATATCAATAGGGGTATCGCTTCGCTTCGGGATAAGATCCAGTTCCCGATTGAGATTTATCTTGATCTCATCGAGCCTTGCTTCAACCGCAAGGCGCAGTCTCTTTGTGGTTCGACTCTTTCCGTATGTCCAGATATTAGCTTCTCTTTTTTCGCCTGTTACTGAAAGCCATTCAAGATCGATTGCTTTCAGGTCTTTGGGATTTGTTAAGTCCATATCCCACAGCAGTTCTTGAGTCTTGACATACTGCTGCTTGAGATAATATATCTTGTCGAGCCTGTTAAGCAGCTCCGTATCGATCTCTCTCAGCTTAGGCTTATGCAGCACTCGGATAAAGAAATATATGCTCCCTATGGGTAACGCAAGTGCAATTACATCGTCAAAGGTTATCATGTGTTCGCCCCTTTCTTCTCGATCAGCTTGTAGTCATAAGGAATTTTCTTGCCCATATGTATCACCTCTCCGAAAAGTTGATACAAGTATCAACTTTTTCATGCAGTTTCGGTCTTAATTATATCTGGAAAGCAGTTGATCATGCATTCATACTTAGCAACATCAGACTTCTCTACTCCGTCCTTTTGCATCCATTCTCTGATAGTCAGATAGCAGTTAGGGTATGTCTTGCCGGTTCTCTCGCAGTAAGAATCAACTCGGTCTATGTAGTCCTCTACGGTCTTTCTTCCGTAATCTCCGATAAGGCTGTCATACTCTGACTGAGTGAGTGTGACGTTGTGGAACGTGCCGTATATTAATGCGTCAGCATTAATATTAGTCTTTGTATTAGTCTTTGTATTAGTCTTTGTATTGGTGCTTTTCGTGCTTGAATAATCACGTTCGTGTACGTTCGTGCTTTCTGGTGAACGGTCGTGTTCGCTATTATCATCGTCTGCACGTTCGTCAACGTTCGTGCTTTTTGCATCACGTTTTTTTCGCTCACGGTTAGTGGCTATTTCCTTGTTCTTACGGCACTTCTCGTCATACTTATTAGCGACTTCATCAAGCTGTGCCTTAACAACACTGAAAAGAATATTGACAGTCAGATCGTCAGAAGCAAGTTTCTCGCCCGTTGCGCCATATTGAAAAATACCCTTTATAAGCTTTCCTGCCTGTTCATCGGACAGCATAGCGAATTCTTTCTGCCTGTCAAGAAATAGTGTGATGTATTTTAGTTCTGCCATGTTTACCATCCTTTCCGAAAAGTTGATACAAGTATCAACTTTTTGACCTGCCATCATCAGTACACGGCGGTCATTCCGTGTAGACAGCCTTTCGGCTGTTTCGGCTATATATCATATCCTCTCTTTCTGGCTTCACGCTTGATCTCTCGGACAAGCAGCCATTTTCTAAACTTTGAGATATCAGGATCTTCCATGATGATCTCGATATCGTAGTATGGGTTATAATATTCTTTCAATGCGTTCATCATTTTCACTCTCCTTAATAAAGTATCTGCGTTTGGACTCAAAAGCGACTTCTGCACTCATGGCGGCATTAAGTTCAGCTTCATTATCAAAATCACTCGGCTTATCATATCCGAAACCTGTCTCTGCAAGGTCGCTGAGCCATCTGTCTATTATTTCTTTCATGTTTGCACTCCTTTCTTATACCTGAAAACCGCAGGCTTTCAGCTCGTCCAAATCCATATAATAGTGATAATCTACCGAATGAGAATTCAGTTCGTTGCAAGCTCTCTGTGCATCTGCATGAACTCCGTGAACATATCCGATTACAGGATCATCATTCATAGGGCATTCTTTTCTGAGCTGCTTGAAAATTACAAAGGTATATTCTTTCATGATTTTTTCCTTTCTGCGGAGCTTACTGCTCCACCCGGTAAAGGTGTCGTTCTCTTGGTACAATCGAATTATACTACAATTGTGTGCTTTTGTCAACAAAACGCACACAAAACGGCGAGATTTTGTAGCTTTGAACAACATTAAAAGCACACTATTGTGTGTGTTTAGTAGAAACGCACGAAAATGTGCTTTTTTATTGCTTATGATCATGTTTTGTGATACAATAGTGTATATAAGGTGGTGATTGTAATATGTCTTTTCCCGAAAAATTAAGAAGTATAAGAAAAGAACTTAAATACTCAGTGAAAGAGATAAGCGAACATACAGGGATTCCATACAGAAGTTTACAAAGTTATGAAATGGGCACAAGAAAACCATCTATTGAAGTTCTGGTAAAATTATCAGACTTTTTTCAGGTTTCGTCAGATTATCTTCTTGATATAGAAACAGAGAAGTCTGAAGAAAAGAATATTAGCGGATTATCTAAACCAGACGAAGAATTTGTAATGCAGAATCAGGAGCAGCTCATCCAGATCCTAAAGGAAAAACAATCAGAGATAGATAAATTGAAAAAAGAAAATCAGGAATTAAAAGATAAATTAGAGGCGAGTGACGATTAGATATTGTATTAAGAAACGTTGTTACAAGTAGCAACGTAGGAGTTATAAAACAAAAAAGAGTTTGTAACATAAAAATAGTTGCAAACTCTTTTATCATTTAGATCGCATTTGCCATTAATGAACCGTAAAAGCGTTGTTACAAGTAGCAACGGCATTATTTTTCCTTTTTCAAACAAGCTTAAAGAATTGATAAAAAACTATCAAAAAATCATTTTTGATATTCATCAGATGATAATATAAGTTCTTATGACAATAAAAAAAGACCGATTTTTCAAAGAAAAGTCGGTCTATAATTTTTTTATATTATTCCATATGAAACGCTTGACATTCACAAAAATTTGTGATATAATGGCAATGTACTTAAATAAAAAAGCACTCCGCAGGGAGCATCAGAGCTACCAACTCCGACACTCCCCATAATCAGACAGATACGGGAATATCTGAATGACTTAGCAAAGTGGCTATTTTGCGTGTCTTATTATAACACGTTTAACATAGTGTTGTCAAGCCTTTCAGAGTAGATTCGTCATATCGTCTGAAAGGTTTGTTTTTGTTTGTACACTATTTAAGAAGCTTGATAATTGAATATAGAGGTTTGAAGCGAATTTACCATATCTTAACTGCACCTGAATCGAAAACCAGATGGTCAAGAGGTTAGGCGGAGGAATGAGCAACGATGTGAGCCTGTTCAGCATAAACTGAATCAATTCCTGTGTTTGTAAGGATAAGGCAGTATCCCTTTAGCCGTTGCTACTTGTAGCAACTCATAAGGTATCACGAGCCGTGGAGATAAGGTAGAGCGTGAGAGCGATGCATAATGCGTAAGCTCTTATCGAGAACAAACAACAGCTGTCAAACCTACATTTTTAATGTATATGAAAATCTGTCAGAGTACATACAGTGTCCTCTGACAGGTTCTCATGGAATATGGTGCGAGTAATGGGACTTGAACCCATACGTCTCTCGACACACGCCCCTCAAACGTGCCTGTCTGCCTATTCCAGCACACTCGCATTCCTTTTAAGTCAGGCCTTATTCAGAAGGGGCTCACCTGACTGCTTTAATATTATATCAGGTTTTTGAAGGTTTGTCAAGAGTTTTTTTGGAATTTTTTCGATTTTTTTGAAAAAACTTTTTTGACATGGAGAATTTGCCTGTATTGCGTTGATCTGATGCAAAAAAATTTTTGAAAAACGAAAAAGCGGCGTGATTTTAACTGCGGTACTCATATAGCAGCTTTATACGTATTTATCGGGAGGGTCCTTTTTCAAGAGTTTTTCCTCAATAGACCCGTGTAAAAACTTCTATATGAGTACAACGTTTACCGCTTCATGGCTTCGGGTTATTCACTGCGGACCATCAGTGCTACTGCGTGGGCTGACATTCCCAGCTTTTCGCCTGTGAAGCCAAGGTGCTCCTCTGTTGTGGCTTTGACGCTTATCTGTGAAACGTCACAGCCGCAGACCTTTGCGATATTCTCACGCATGGTGATTATATGTGGGGCAAGCTTCGGTGCCTGTGCTATAACTGTAGCGTCGATGTTGCCTATCTTGTAGCCATTCTCAGCGCAGACACGCACGACCTCAGCCATCAGCTTCATGCTGTCAGCACCCTCGAATTCATCGGCGGTGTCGGGAAAAAGATGGCCGATATCGCCAAGCGCAAGTGCGCCAAGCATAGCGTCCATGATCGCATGAGCGAGGACATCCGCATCTGAATGACCGAGAAGTCCAACTGTATGGGGAATATCAACTCCGCCGAGGATCAGCTTTCTGCCCTCGACCAGCTTGTGTACATCGTATCCGTGACCTATTCTGAACATAATTTTCTCCTCTACGATTATTTTATATTATCAGTCCATACTAATTTGAAATCAAAACCAGTCAGTCCGTTTTGTTCAACAGTATTTTTGAATACATCGGAAACAAAAGGGCGTCTGACAGGTTCTTCGGCAAGTTTAAAAATATTATGCTGCATAAGCTCAACATTTTTTATAAAAGCATAGTCCTTTATGACCATTATTCTTTGACCGTCTCTGTATGTCAGATATTTTGAGTTTTCACGGTCAAGAACGTCAAGGACTGCTATGACGTTTACGGCATAAAAACGCCTATTCTGCAAATTTACATCCAGAATCTCAGCAGAGCCGTCTAATAGCGGATGAAGAACTTCAACAGCCTTTTCACTGAATATCGGGATGGTAAAGCCAAGAAAATCGCTTATTGGAAGCGTTTTATCCTCGTCATATATTTTGACATTTAATTCCTGCCACTCAGCCGCCTTTGGTCTGCCGTCAAAAGATTGTATTTCATCTGCTGTAAATTCAGGTACAGAATAAACCGAAGCATAGTTGCTGCAATCTTGTTTAAGCATCCATATATTCATACATTCTCCCTGTTTTTCAGCAATATCTCCGCAATAGCAATATCCTCCGGAGTCGTTATCTTGATGTTGGTATAATCTCCCACAGTCATCGCCACTTTGCCGCCGATAGCCTCCACCAGCTGACAGTCATCGGTGAAATCCAGACCATGTTCAAGAGCAAAATCAATGCCCTCGAAGTAGAGACTGCGCTTGAATATCTGCGGAGTCTGAGTAATGAAAAGCTTGTTTCTCGGCGGAGTATCGGTGATAAGTCCGTCGTCCACCGTCTTGATGGTATCCTTTACGGGCACCCCGAGAGTTGCGCCTCCGAAAACTTTAGCGTCCTTTATTACCTTTTCGATATGCTCGGGCTTTACAAGAGGTCTTGCGCCGTCATGGACAGCGATAAGCTCCGTTTCCTTTGATATCTGCTTGATGCCGTTGATAACACTTTCCTGACGTGTAGCACCGCCTGTAACGCAGGTTTTCAGCTTTGTGATGCCTGCCTTTTCTGCTTCTTCCTTTATTGCAGGCATATCAGCTTCACGGCATACTATGATTATCTCCGCAACGCTCTCGCATTTCTCGAAAGCCTGCATGGTGACACCGATAACCTTGCGCTCTCCGAGAGGCAGGAGTATCTTGTTGACTCCGCCCATACGTGTTGAATTTCCTGCACAAACAATTACAACTGATGTATTCATGTTTACCCCTTTCTTGGATGATATTGTTTTTATTTATTTGTCAGAAATCGGAAAAATCTGTAGGGAACGCCGCCATCGGCGTTCCACGGTATAACCGCAATGGGGGGCGGGCTCCCCTACAATGCTTACTACTCACTGATAAAAGCCACAGGCTTTGAGGAAATGCGTATCTTCGGCAGCTTTTCCAGCGTGTAGTAATAATTGTACACGCCGTCCTCTGCGGAGATATCGTTCTCGCCGCTTGCAGGAGGAGCAAATATCCTCAGCGGCACATCGCCTGCTCCGTTCAGCTTCTTATTGTAGAAAGCAGGCATAAGGTCCACGAACTTTGTCTCAGGGGCTTTATAGAACCATCTGCCGTTTATTTCCAGCATAAGGTTGCTGTCGTCCTCGAAATAAAGCTCACAGAAGCACGGCTCGCCGTCGAAATGTATATTCACAGCTATACCGTCAGCGTCCTCGGAACTTCCCCATCTCAGCGTCACAGGAAGCTCTGCACCGCCTGTTTCTTTTATCCCGGGCATGAACCACGGGTCATTTATGATATCCCTGAAAACGTCCATTACCGGCTGTTCTATGCCTACATTCTCATTGTTCGGGTCCTGAATCTCCAGTCCCAGTCTGCCTCTGTCACGGAACTGATAGAAGCTGAAACCGTCCAGCCAATCAGCTTTTTCGTCCCTGATAAGCTCCATGAACCGCTTCATCATATCAGCCTGCCCGTAAGCGCCCGTAACATCGCCGTCAACGTTTATCTCCGACAGCACCATAGGCTTTGACTGACCGTCACAGAGATATCTGAAACGCTCATAGCTTGCCTTGAACAGGTCAAAGCTCTCCTTTACGGGATAGATGCTGTAGGTGTATGTGTTCTCATCGCACACATCCATAGGCCAGCCCCAGTGCAGAGCGATGTACTTGTCCACCGACCAGATATCGGTCTCACGGATCGCCTGAGTGAACTCCTTTTCCATGTGGACTTCGCCCTTTTCAATGTCATCCACGCCGCCTGCACAGAGTATAGTCTGCACATTCGGGGCTTTCTCCTTGATTATACGGCTTGCACGGCAGTAGAAATCCGCTATCTCCTGATAGGATGCACGTTTCGTAAATGAGAACCAGTTGCCGGTACATTCGTGATTTATGCGCAGGAACAGCCTTCCGAAGCTTTTAAGGTCATCTCCTATGGCTGCAAGCTGTTCATCTGTAGCATGAGGGTCAATAGTGATAGTCAGTGTAACGTCCTGACCATGACGGCGGATATCCCTCATCTGCTGAAAAACAGCGCTGTTTCTGTCGCCGCCTATGCCGCCTGTGTAAGGGAAATAGTCGTCATAGGGATAATCCCACACCGAGTTCCTTCCCTCTTTTCCCATAAGCTCAGAAATACGTGCAGGCCACTCCTTATCAAAGGGGTAGTAGCAGTACATCAGGCTGATACTGCGCATAGGTCTGCCAAGTCTGCTGAGGATGTAGTCCTGTGAGACGTACTCTCCTCTTTCGCTTCCGTCACCGAGATCAACGGAACAATCCGCTTTTCCCAGATGGATCAGTTTAATATTCTCCATAATTTTATCTCCCCTGAAAACTAAATTTTTCCAGTATATACCTATTATAATATAGTTGCATAAGGTATGTCAAGGAGAACGGCATTATATTTCACGGCAACAGCATTTACTTTTAAAAAAACCGCCGAAGGCGGCATTCCGGGGTCAAGGGTGACTCCCTACAGTGTAGGGAGATGTCAGCGCAGCTGACAGAGGGTACGGGCGACCGTTGGGAGATGTTATCTCCCTTGCAGGGGGTGAATGAGGGTGACTCCCCACAGTGTGGGGAGATGTCACGAAGTGACAGAGGGGACGGGCGACCGTTGGGAGACAGCGTCCCCCTGACAAAGTAGTAAAGCAAGCGGAGTGATGCTTTACGGACGTTTTGCAAGAACTATGGCTTACCACAAAAAGTAAATTCTGTTGCCCTGCATTATATTTTCAGATCATGAACCGCCTGTATTATTGCCGAAAAATCACCATATGACTCATTTTCCGACAATTGCCCATAAATAATATACAATTAATAGTGCAGATTTTTGTATAAAACCGCCTATCTTTTCGTTGAGATATGGACAAGTTACCGAAAATACGTTATAATATAATGTATATTTGAATCACTACGGCTTCCGTATGCCGTAAATGCGGATAACCGCACGTGATGTGCGGCTACGGAGCTATTTCTAACATGAGAGTTATTACAGGTATTGCAAGAGGAAGGCGTCTGGTCGCTCCTGAAGGAATGGACGTAAGACCTACCACCGACAAAGTCAAGGAGGCTATTTTCTCCGCTATCCAGTTTCAGATCGAAGGCGCTGATGTCCTCGACCTTTTCGCAGGAAGCGGACAAATGGGTATCGAAGCTATAAGCCGTGGCGCTAAACACGCCGTATTCATTGACAGCTCCAACAGAGCCCTCAGATGCGTTCATGAGAATCTGAGAAATACAGGCTTTGAACGCTACAGCGAAGTCATAAGCCGTGACAGCTACGACTATATCAAGCTCACTTCCCAGCACTTTGATATAATCATCCTCGATCCGCCTTACCGCCACAGCCATATAGTAAACATCCTCCCCTTTGCCGCTAAAAAGCTCAAAGACGGCGGATGCATCATCTGTGAGTACGAAGCAGAAGCCGAAGAGCCAACCGCTCCCGACGGCCTCGAACTCCGCAAAACTTACCACTACGGTAAAATAAACGTTACTATCTTCGTAAAGCCAGACCCTGAGGAGGTGGCTGAAGAATGAGAAGAATCGCAGTCTGCCCGGGCAGTTTCGATCCCGTTACACTCGGACATCTTGATATAATCACAAGAGCCTCCAAGCTCTTCGATAAGGTGATCGTCCTTATCTCAAGAAACGCCGGCAAGGCTCAGCCAAGCTTCACTGCTACTGAGCGTATGCTTATGATACAGCAGGTGACTAAAGACCTTGACAACGTTGTTATCGACATCCTTGACGGTCTCCTTGCTGATTATGTTGAAAGCGTAGGAGCTATAGCAATAGTAAAAGGCCTCCGTGCCGTAAGCGACTTTGAATATGAATTCCAGATGGCGCTGGCCAATAAGAAGCTGTATTCAGGCGCAGAGACCGTCTTTCTTACAACTGCCGCTGAGAATATGTACCTCAGCTCCAGCGTAGTCAAGCAAATAGCATATTTCGGAGGGGACATAAGTCATTTCGTTCCCGAATCCATTCTTGAGGATATCAAACAAAGACTTATTAAAGAGAGGTAAATAAAAATGAGTATTGACGAAATTCTGGAAGAAATGGACGAACTTCTCGATAAAGCCCAGTCCGTCCCCTTTGTTAACCATAAAAAAGTTATCGACGGCGAGCGTATGAGAGAGCTCATCAACGATGTCCGTCTCAATATGCCCCAGGAACTGAAAGAGGCTAAGAAGATAGAATTCGACTGTCAGCGCATCCTCAACGAAGCCAAGCTCAACGGTGAATCCATCATCCGTCAGGCTGAGGAAAGAGCTGCTCAGATAGTTTCCCGTGAGGCTATCGTTACCGAGGCAAGGAAGAAGGCTCTTGATATGCTTACCAAGGCTCAGACAGCTTCCAAGAACCTCCAGCAGAATGCCGCAGTTGCAGTAGCAAAAATGCTCAACGACACCGAGAATTACTACTCACGCAACCTCCAGAGCATCAAGGTGGTAAAGGGCAAGCTCAGCACAACTCTTCAGGGCGGTCTGCCTGTTCCGTCTTCCTCAAAGCCTGCTAACACTAACAACGGCAATAACGGAAACAACAATAAGTAATATCACAGGGGCGCACAGTGTGCGTCCTTTTTATTTGTTATCGCTGTAGGGGCCGCCTCTGGCGTTCCTCATCATAATAAAGAATGTTGCATGAATAGTCAGCTTTCGCAGGGAACGCCACCCTTGGCGTTCCACAAGTTTTGCTCAGCCGCAATATTGTATTTCGGATCATTCATAACATGAGGGCGCACAATGTGACCCCCTACAATTCATTCTCAATTCTTATCATTTTTTCTTTTCGTGGTACTTGCAAAGTTCGGGAAAACATGGTATAATGAGTATATCTATGTGCGAAAGGATTGGATCATATGATTTTACTGGATGAACTCAGAGTCGAAATGACAGGCTACCGTAAAGAAATGGAAGAGCTTGCCGACGTTCTGAATATAGAAAATGCTAAGAAAAGAGTTGCCGAACTCGGCGATGAGACCGCTAAGGAAGGCTTCTGGGATGACCTTGAAAACTCCCAGAAAGTTCTGAAGGAGCAGAAGTCACTCGAAAGAAAGATCGAGAAATTCAATAAGCTCAACGACAGCCTTGAAGATCTTATCACCCTAATCGAACTCTCCATTGAAGCTGAGGACGAAAGCGATATCGAGGAGATCAAGGCTGAGGCTGAATCTTTCAAGTCAAAACTGGAAGACGAGAAGCTCTCAACTCTCCTTACAGGCGAATACGACGGCGCTAACGCTATCCTCACTTTCCATGCAGGTGCAGGCGGTACTGAGGCTCAGGACTGGGCTGAAATGCTCTACCGTATGTACAACCGCTGGGCTGAGCGCCATGAATTCAAGGTCGAGCTCCTCGACTACCTCGACGGCGATGAAGCAGGTATGAAGTCCGCTTCTATCCTCATCGAAGGCGAAAATGCTTACGGCTATATGAAATCGGAATCAGGCGTTCACAGACTTGTCCGTGTGTCTCCTTTCGACGCTCAGGGACGCCGTCACACTTCATTCGCCGCTCTCGAAGTTATGCCCGAACTTGACGACTCCATCGAAGTTGATATCCGTCCGGAAGATATCGAAATGGAAGTTTACCGTTCAAGCGGCGCAGGCGGACAGAAGGTAAACAAGACCAGCTCTGCTGTACGTCTTATCCATAAGCCTACAGGTATCGTTGTATCATGCCAGACACAGCGAAGCCAGTACCAGAACAAGGACTATGCTATGAAGATGCTCCGTTCAAAGCTCATTGAGATCAAGGAGAGAGAGCACCTCGAAAAGATCGAGGATATCAAGGGCGTTCAAAACCAGATCGCCTGGGGTTCACAGATCCGCTCATACGTCTTCATGCCTTACACTCTCGTCAAGGATACACGTACAGGCTTTGAAAACGGTAACATCCAGGCCGTTATGGACGGCGATATCGACGGCTTCATCAACGCTTACCTGAAGTCGCTCTCTCACGGTACTCTCGATAAGTGATCCACGGCATGAAACGTGTTTCACAGTTTATCTGCGCCTTCGCAATTGTCATCGGACTTTTCGAGGGAGCTATATTCCTCTTTTTTCCGGAGGCTTTCTATCAGACGTTCTACCATGGCAACAGGATAAAAGCTGCCGTTGATATCACCGTGGACGGAAAGGAAGTTCCGCTCAGCGACTGCGATATCAGCTGTTTTCTCAACGTTTCGGATGAACAGGAAATGAACGTGTCGGGCAATACCATGAAGCTGAAAGGAAACGGGAGCGGCACGTATAACTGGATCGCTCAGTGTAACGGCACGGAACTGCGTTTCTATGTGGAAAAGCCCGAAGATAAGGACTGTATCGCTTTTGATATGGACTTCGACATCGATACGCAAAAACATACTATAGCTTATAACGGCTGGATAATGCATCCCTCGGACGGACTTCTAAAACGTGAAAAAGCACCCGTCTCGGGCGTGTATGACCTCGACTACGAACACCACTCCATCGGCGTGTATATTCATGATATAAGAAAGGATGTATCGTAACTGCGATACTCTTACAGAAGTTTTTACACGTGTCTATTGAGGGAAACCCTTTTGAAAAAGGGTTCTCCCTCAAACTCCCTTCCTAAAACTTTCAGTATTAATTTTGCCCCCATATAGGGCGCACACCAGATAAGTAAGAATTTATTATTTCTTGCAGGTGCGCCCTATATGGGGGCAAAATTCTATTAAAAGTCTTTGGAAAGGGGGTACGGGGGAAGAACCTTTCCTCAGAAAGGTTTTCCCCCGATAAATGCGTATAAAGCTTCTATATAAGTACCGAGGTTACGCTTTCAGGATTTTGCCTTAAGTTCACGTTTTACTTCGTCTATGAACTGTCTTCCCATACTGCTGAGGATATTGTTTTTCTTGGTGATATAGCCGATGGTCATAGTGCTCTGGATATTGTCAGCGTCCTTGAAAGGTATCACAAGGAACTGGTCTCCGCTGAGTTTCTCGGAATAGATGCTGGAACACAGCGTGTATCCGTTAAGCCCTGCCATGAGATTCATCATCGTTGCACGGTCGGTAGCCTTGACGGTCTTCTGATAGGCGTGTTCAATGAGTATCTCCTCAGCAAAGTATATCTCAGTTTCATTCTCCTGCTCAAAAGAAAGACATGGATAAGGCTCAAGCTGTTCAAAGGACAGCTCCTTTTCATGTGCAAGAGGATGAGAACGTGAAAGATACACACTGGCAGGACATTCGATAAGCGATGTGAAATCCAGTTCATTCTCACGGAGAAGCCTGTTTATCACTCGCTGATTCGCCTCACAGGTATAGATTATCCCTATCTCACTTTTCAGCGAGCTTACGTCCTTTATCACGTTTGCGGTGGCAGTCTCTCTCAGTGCGAGATCAAATTGATTTGAGTCGTAATGCTTTGCCATTTCGATGAATGCCTTGACCGCAAAGGAGTAGTGCTGCATGGAGACCGCAAAACGTCTGCGGAACTTCATTTCCTCGCCGTATTCTTTCATGACTTCTTCGTATTGCTGATACACCCGCTTTATTTTTTCAAGGAATGCTTCACCCTCAACGGTAGTCGTAACGCCTTTGTGAGTGCGGTGAAAGATCTGTATGCCCAGTTCCTTCTCTACGTCCCTGACAGCGCCGGTCAGCGTAGGCTGCGCAATGAAAAGCTTTTCCGCCGCCTTGTTCATTGAACGTGATTCTGATATTGTGATAAGATAGTTTATCTGTTGTAAAGTCATAAAACACCTCGTAAAAAAACAGCCCCTTCATTTGAGAAGAAGCTGTTTTGTCGTTCATTAATGTATTATTAAGGAGGTATACATTAAATGTTCAGCTAAATTTCTGATTACATCGTCCTTTGCTGCACATTCGGTCTGTTCCTCTCACGATAGAGCGGAGCATACCAAGCATATAGAATATTCTGTTTTTCATTCCTACCGCTCCTTTCGTTTGGTATGGCTTTATTATACCACGGGGATGCGGGATTGTCCAATGCAAAAAATCCATTGCCGATTATAGGTGTTGCCTATATACTATGCCTTGCATATATCCTTTACGACTTCTCCTGCTATTATAAGTCCGGCAACTGACGGCACAAACGCTGTACTTCCCGGAATATCACGGCGCTCTGTGCACTTATGCTGTGCTCCGGGAGGACAGATGCAATGTGTGCGGCAGGAGATTGACATATCCTCGATAGGACGTGTAGGCTTTTCCTCGGAGTATACAACTTTAAGCTTTCTTATTTTGCGCTTGCGGCACTCGATACGCATTACCTTTGCAAGGGGACACATTTTCGTATCATATATATCCGCCACTCTGAATGCCGCAGGATCGAGCTTATTGCCTGCGCCCATACTGCTGATTATGGGGATATGAAGCTCCTGTGCCTTCATGACAAGGGCAAGTTTAGCCGTAACAGTATCGACTGCATCTACTATATAATCATACTCATCAAAAGGAAATTCATCCTCGTTTTCGGGCAGAAAGAAACACTTATGTATACGGATATCAGCATCGGGATTTATTTCCCTCATCCGTTCAGCCATTACTTCTGCTTTGTACTTTCCCACTGTTTTTCTTGTGGCAATTATCTGTCGGTTGAGATTTGTAAGACAGACCTTATCATCGTCAATAAGGTCGAATTTATACACTCCGCTTCTCACAAGTGCTTCGCAGACATAGCCGCCTACGCCGCCGATACCGAATACTGCCACCCTTGCCTCTGCAAGCTTGCTCATACCCTCTCTGCCTATCAGAAGCTGTGTTCTTGAAAACTGATTCAACATATCGCTCACCTTATTATCATAGTATTTTTATAGTTATACTATGATTATATAACAAGCTAAAGAATATGTCAATATCTCATTCTTACAAAACTTATTGACAAAGTAGGATTATGAAGCTATAATATTCTCATACAATACAAATCATCACAGAGGTGAGATATATGAAAGATGAAATAAGACAAGCTATTTACGACAAATATATTGCACCGACAAAAAAAGAACGTCCCGACTATATCGGACTGGAGATAGAAATGCCCGTTGTAAATCTCAGCGGACAGCCTGTTGACGAGACTGTTTCAATTAAAACAGCCGAAAGCTTTATCAGGCACTTCGGCTTCATTGTGTCAGGCAGGGACGCTGACGGAAATATTACATCCGCCAAGGACAAACTGACAGGTGATATTCTCTCTTTCGACTGCTGTTATTCAAACCTTGAGCTTTCATTCGGCAAAGCTGTCGGGCTGTTCGAGATAAAGGAAAGATTTGAGAAATACGTCCGCTTCCTTAATTCTGAATTTGCAAAGCAGGGCTACACTCTTACAGGTATGGGAGTAAATCCCAATGCGGATATAAACCATAATCTGCCTATCCAGAATGAGCGCTACCGTATGCTTTACCACCATCTTCATTCTTATCCGAAGCATACCGATGAGGTAGATATCCGCTTCCATAAGCGCCCTGATTTCGGTACTTTCACCAGTGCTTCACAGGTACAGCTTGATGTGGATTATGACCAGCTTACCGATGTTATCAACGTTTTCGGATTGCTGGAGCCATACAAATCCATACTTTTTGCCAACTCGTATCTGCCCGATTATCCTGACTTTCTATGCGTGAGGAATATGCTTTGGGAACACAGTATGCAGGGCTATAATCCCCATAATATAGGAATGTTCGGAAAGGCGCTGACGAATACCGATGAGCTTATCGATTACATCGGCACTCAGTCTATCTACTGCACTATGCGTGACGGAAAATATGTGAACTTCACTCCGCTGACGCTTGATGAATATTTCTCCCGTGATTCCGTTGAGGGTGAATTCTTTGACGGAGCGGAATACCGTAATATTGAATTTGCTCCGGAAACAGGCGACCTTGAATATCTCCGCACCTTCAAATTCGAGGACCTTACGTTCAGAGGCACTATCGAATACAGAAGTTCCTGCTGTCAGCCGCTTTCGGAAGCTCTGACAGTTGCGGCATTCCACGCAGGACTGAAAGAAAAGCTGTATGAGCTGAAAGAGATAATTGAAAACGATGAGGTCATCTACTCCCACGGCTTCAACGCATCGGAGCTCCAGAAGCTGCTGTCCAAGCAGAAACTCCCGGAGTATATCGATGAAAAAGCTGTTGAGCGACAGCTTATCCGCATACTTGACCTATCTTCGGAAGGACTTGTTCAGCGTGGCCTCGGCGAGGAGAAACTGCTTGCTCCGCTTTATGAGAGGGTGCGCAGACATACAAATCCGGCAAGAACCATGGTTGACGGCATAAAGAACGGCATACCGATAGATAGCTATATCAGGCAGTATGCCGCAATATGAGGTGAATTATGAGCAGTAATGAGATCAGGAACGCCATGATAACGGATAATGAACTGAAATTTTCACATAAAGGCAGAGACTACCTTTTATATGGCTGGGAGCAGTGCGACGGCTATTTTCTCAGCCTTGAATGTAACGGCGAACTTGTCTGGCAGTCAGCACCTATGCCCAAAGCTGAATCCATCAACGAATTCGTCAGTTATTACTCCCGGTTATAATACAAAAGCGGACTCTCATAACCTCGGTGCTCATATAGAAACTTTATACGCATTTATCGGGGAAAACCTTTCTGAGGAAAGGTTTCCCTAACTGGGACCTGTCCCCTCTGTCCTTCGGACATCTCCCCGTCCCACGGGGAGTCATCCCCGAACCCCTTTCCAAAGACTTTTAATAGAATTTTGCCCCCATATAGGGCGCACCTGAAAAAATGATAAATTCAAACTTATCTGGTGTGCGCCCTATATGGGGGCAAAATTAATACTGAAAGTTTTAGGAAGGGAGTTTGAGGGCAGCGCTCCCCACAGTGTGGGGAGGTGTCAGCGCAGCTGACAGAGGGGACCGCCTCCGTCAGAGGAACCCTTTTTCAAAAGGGTTTCCCTCAATAGACTCGTGTAAAAACTTCTGTAAGAGTACCGTGGTTATGATGGGGAATCGTGAAGTATTTTTATGATTTGAAGAAAAGGCTGCGTAACCTTGACGGTTACGCAGCCTTTTTGTATCCCGGACCCCTCTATATGAGTACCGAGGTTTACGGGGGGATTATAATTTGTACTGCATGAAATTATTATTCTTTGTAAATCCAAAATCAGTGTAGAGCAAAACTCCCATATCCGAAGCTGTGATCTGTACAGTTCCGCACCCTGTTTCTCTTGCTTCATCTACCACTCTTGAAAGCAGCTCTTTTGCGATGCCCTGCCGGCGGTAAGCTTTATCAGTGAACATACTTGAAAGGAGCCCGATCTTACCGCTGGGACAGCCGAAATACGGCGGCTTTTCAACGATTGACATACCACTTGTACCAATGATCTTATCATTATCTTCCGCAAGCCATGAGAAAAAAGTACCGTCTGCCATATGGCGTGTGTAGTAATCTTTCAGTGCGGGGCGGAGGTCGGTATCCTCCTTTGCGCCTTCCTCACGAAGCTGGGTTATACGCATTTCTATGAATGTATCAAGGTCTGCTGAAGTCAGTTTCCTGTAAATGACTGCCATGGTTTTTCCTCCTCTGTATGGTAGAATACAATGATTATACTGCAAAAGAATACATTTGTCAACCGCATAAGGCGGCATATCGGGAATTATCCGTCCTCGGCCGCAGTTATCGGTATTTCTGAGAATAGAATCTCGGAAACAAGTATTGGACAAACCTACTTTGCCTATGTATAATATATACATAACAGATGCAAAGGAGGCAGGATAATGACTAAGGAAATAAATCCCGTACTTGTTGAGGAGGCGATGAAAGATACGTACTCCGCAGAACAGTAGTGTCTTTATTTGAAAGGATAGCCGCAGTCGGCGGCAAATAATGAGGTGATATTATGGCATACAGAATAGCTGTTGCATCGACCGACGGAATCGTCGTGAATCAGCATTTCGGTCATGCAGAGAGATTTCATATAATCGAACTGGATGCTGAAACAGGAAAATATGAATACAAAGGAACAAGAGAAGTTGAGCGTGTCTGTCAGGGACATTATCACAATGACTCGTCATTTGACAAGGTGATAGATGTACTCAGCGATGTTCACGCAGTACTTGTGGCGAAGATAGGTTCAGGCGCATCTCAGCAGCTTGAAAGCAGGGGGCTTACAGTCTACGAAGCACCGTTTCCTGTTGAGCCGCTTGTAGAAAAAATAATAGCTGATAAGCTGTGGGAGGTGGATGAATGGCAATATCCTACGAAGAACTGACTGACAAGCATCCCTGCTATGCAAGGGGCAAAAAAGGCTCAACAGGACGAATTCATCTTCCCATAAGTCCTACCTGCAATATTGAGTGCCGATTCTGTGACAGGCGTATCAACGACTACGAAAAGCGTCCCGGTGTGGCATCGACGGTGATAAAGCCTGAAGAAGCAATAGATGTGATAAAGCGTTCCCTTGAACTGTGTCCTGCTATAAAAGTTGCAGGAATTGCAGGTCCGGGAGATACTCTTGCATCGGATTATGCACTGGAAACATTCCGGCTTATAAAGCAGAATTTTCCCGATCTGGTCAAGTGCATGAGCACAAACGGACTTCTGCTTGCTGAAAAGGCGGACGAGATAATATCTACTGATATCGACTCACTGACGGTCACGGTAAATGCAGTTGATCCCGAAACAGAGGCGAAGCTGAACCGTGGCATACTTTATCACGGTAAGCACTATACGGGAGTTGAAGCGGCTGAGATACTCATAAAAAATCAGCTTGAAGGCATACGAAAAGTCAGTGCGGCAGGCATTACCATAAAGGTGAATACAGTGCTTGTTGTCGGCATTAATGATGAGCATATCGAGGAGATAGCGAAAACTGTGAAAGCGGCAGGTGCTTCGATCTACAATATTATCCCGCTTATCCCTCAGAATGAACTGAAAGACTATCCCGAACCCACCTGCGCTCAGATAGAAAGCGTCAGGGCAAAGGCTTCAAAATACATAGATGTATTCAGGCATTGTCAGCGATGCCGTGCGGACGCTATCGGAGTTCCCGGCGAAAAGGACTACGGCGACCAGATCTATCTGAAACGTATCGCACACAAGGATACATTCTCACATGGTTGACAGTTTCATGCCCACAGGTGCTTTAACCTGTACTGTGCCGCTGCATTTCTCTGCTTGCGGCGGCGCAGTTATCCTCAATAAATCAAAGAATGAAAGGTGTAAATAAAAATGGCTAAGGAAATAAGACAGATCGCAATTTACGGAAAAGGCGGTATCGGTAAATCCACTACCACCCAGAATCTCACAGCAGGACTTGTTGAGAGAGGCAATAAGGTCATGGTAGTAGGATGTGACCCGAAGGCGGATTCTACGAGACTTCTTCTCGGCGGACTTGCACAGAGAACGGTTCTCGATACTCTCCGTGAGAATGGTGAAGATATCGAGCTTGAGGACATCCTCAAGGAAGGCTACGGCGGTACACGCTGCGTGGAATCAGGCGGCCCTGAGCCGGGCGTAGGCTGTGCAGGCCGAGGAATCATCACATCTATCGGACTTCTTGAACGTCTCGGCGCTTATACAGACGACCTCGATTATGTTTTCTATGACGTACTCGGCGACGTTGTCTGCGGCGGTTTCGCAATGCCGATACGTGAGGGCAAGGCTAAGGAAATATACATCGTTGCAAGCGGTGAGATGATGGCTCTCTATGCGGCCAACAACATCTCAAAGGGTATCGCTCGTTACGCAAAACAGGGCGGTGTGCGTCTCGGCGGCATTATCTGCAACAGCCGAAATGTTGACCGTGAGCGTGAACTTGTTGCCGCATTTGCAAAGGAACTGGGTACTCAGCTTATACATTTTGTTCCCCGTGACAACGAGGTTCAGAGGGCGGAGATACACAAGAAAACAGTCATCGATCACAAGCCCGACGCAAAACAGGCTGATGAATACCGTGAGCTTGCAAGAAAGATAGAGGAGAACACTCAGTTTGTCATCCCGAAACCGCTCTCTCAGGAAAGACTTGAAGAGATACTTTTTGAATACGGACTTTTCGACTCCATCAAGGAAAGCAACTATCATATCTGAGGTGAGCCATGAAAATAGATATTGACAGAGTTGAAACTGTAACTCCTCAAACGCTCATCGGAGATATGGTGCTGTTTCATCCCGAAACTGCGGAACTGCTTTTCAGTATCGGGATGCACTGTCTCGGATGTCCCTCATCGGGAGTTGAAACTGTAAGCGAAGCGGCAGAAGTTCATGGGATTGATGCAGATGAACTGGTCTCGCAGCTTAACGCTATCATAAAAAAGTGACAGCAAATAGCCTGTTTTTATAACCGATTATCAGTAATATGAATTGGACAAAACGGGAAAAACAGGTTATAATATATACATCTCATTGATCTTCTTACAAAGAAAAGTGGGATGAGCGAAAGCAGATCATGCTTAACGAAAAGAGTAAGCGAACGCAGCAAGCGAATCGTGATTGCTGCCGAGCTGGCTCAGCTTGGAAAGGAGCTGTACAAATGGTAACAAGAAAGTATTCCATTCAGCACATTTTCCGCTCAGTGCTCATTTGTACAGAGCGGATGTGGAAAACCGAACGATGTTGAAGCATCGTCAAATCTGAATTTATCACCGAAATAATAATGTGCCATAAAATAAAAATGCTCTTGAAAAGTCTCATTTGCTTGCTGAAAAACTGATGCTGATGTATTTCATTCGTGCAGAAAGTATCCGGGTTTTCAATAATAAGAGCAAAAAAATCCACCCGAACTCTCATCTGGTTCAGGTGGATTTTTCGTATTAATAATAATCCGGCTTCTGTTATACAGAAGCAGAGAACTTGTTCTTTGGGTCAGGATTTAAGATAGTGAGAATGCTTCTTTTTCTTCTTTTCCTCGTACATTACCTTATCGGCCTTTGTAACAAAGTCGAATATCTCATCGTTCTCCTCGGGGACTTCTATGATATATCCTATACTTGCACTGAGTTCAAATGGATTGGAACCCGTGTTGTTGATGCGGATTATATTATCCTTGATCTTATTGACAAGAGCCTCCGCATTCGCAACGGAATATTCGGGGGCGAAGACTATGAATTCGTCACCGCCGAAACGGCAGAATATCTCGTTTTTCCTGCATGAACGTGAAAGTACATCTGCTATATAGCATATAGCCGTATCGCCTACATCGTGGCCGTAGGTGTCGTTTATCATTTTCAGTCCGTCAAGGTCAATGAACATGAGCATAATGCTTTTCTGCTCCCTGATGCATCTTTTATAGGGGCCGGAAGCTGCCTGCACAAAGCCGTTGCGGTTGTAGATTCCTGAGAAAGTATCGTGGACGTACAGGCTTCCGAGGCGGTTTACTGCGTATTCAAGGCATATCAGCTTCCTGATATTCTCCAGTGAATTGCTCAGACATATGCAGAAGGTCTCGAATGTCGAATTGTTCAGCGGTATCCTTGAATTGGAGATGACCATATATCCGAGGCATCTTTCCGCAAAGTGGAGCGGGATTATATAGTAGAATCTGCCTGTGGCGAGAGTATCTGCGATATTGGGGATTATATGCTTTTTCTTGATGCTTCCCACATTGTAGAACTGTCCGTCAACGTATGCGATGGGGACGAGCATTCTTTTGGTGTAATTGGTAGGCACTTTTGTATTGTCGATCATTCCGGCGTAGGTGTAGTCCCTGAGACCGCCTTTGTTCCAGTTTTCGCAGAGGCAGAGGTAGTACTCATCGGGATTGGTAAGGCGGCAGAAGTCCTTCAGCTTGTCGATATACTCCTCAAAATTATTGCATCCGAGAAGCTCGCTGGAAAGATTGTTGAGCTTTGCCATATGATTCTGTGCAGTCTCGAATCTGGTGTAGTTCCTGTAGTTCAGCTCCTTGAAGTGAGCGATATCAGTAACTGCATTCTGGAAACATCCGCAGCTTTCCGTGAATCTTGTGGACATACTCAGTACATTGCTGTGGGGGACAGGTATCTTGTTGAAGTGGTTGTAAAGGGTCTTGCAGGCGATACGTCCCGAAAGTGCCAGAGGTCGGTCAACTGAGGTAAGCTCCACCTGATAATTATGGGTGGCATAGGTATTATCGAAGCCTGTTACAGCTATATCCTCGGGGACATTGTAGCCCTCGGCGGAAAGTCTGTTTATAGCCGAAGCCGCCATAACGTCGTTGGCGCAGATTATAGCCTGGGGCATGGTGCCGCCGGAATTAATGAAGTATTCCACCGCCTTTTTGCCTGACGGTGCACGGAAATCGCCGTAGTAGATACGGTCCTCGCTTATCATGATATTATGCTCATCAAGCACCTCAAGGAACGCCTTGAGGCGGGCTGCACTTTCCGGATTATCCTTCGGGCCCGAGATGTAGTTGAAAGAGGTAAGGCCGTGCTTGTTTATCATATGCTCGGTAATTTCACGCATGGCGGTTTTGTTGTCTATGCCGATATAATAGAAATCCTCTATGTCGTTGTCGATGCTGACAGCGGGGATGCCTGCTTCTCTGATACGCTGATGTATGGAATTGGCAAGAGGCTCATATCCGATGGTATTGGTAAGGAGGATTGCGCCGTCGAAATCATGGAAATCGGGGAGATTGAAAATATTGAATTCGCCTGCGTCGTGGCGTGGATTGCTGACTGAACCGCTGAATGAGATGAAGGCAGAAATATTCAGGCCGAACTCAGCTGCCGAAACGGAAATTCCGCTTAAAACCGCACTCTGGTAGCTCTGGTCTATTTCTTCGATTATAAGAGCAATCCTGTATCCTTTCATGCTGCAGCGCCTCCTTTTCTTTATATTGTTTTGTCTTTCTCATGAAGCAATAGTATATTTCTATTTTACAATATTTCATGAAAAAAATCAATAGTATTGTAAAATTATATCGTGTATTTTTATATAATATACAGCTGCTGCTGATTCAGGAAATATCTGCTTTCAGGCATTTATGCTCCTTGCGGAAATGCCTTCGGTGACACAATCGCAATATCTGGCTATAAAACGAAAAAAACTCCGAAATCTGTGATAATTTATTGTAAATGCCGAAAATCTGCGGTAATATTGACAAATCTCAAAAAAATGGTATACTATTAGTAGCGGATAACTGCGAAATACCCTGTTTCTGCCTATTTCAGGAACAGGAAATTCGTCCCATGACGGGACAGGCTGCGGAGGGAATTTATGAATATCTGGCATAAGATCAGTCCTAAAAGAATAAGTCCCGATGATTTCATTGCAGTGATCGAGATAGGTAAGGGAAGCAAGATCAAGTATGAACTTGACAAGGAGACAGGTCTCATCAAAATGGACCGTATCCTCTATACCTCTACCCACTATCCTGCAAACTACGGATTTATACCAAGGACCTACTCAGACGACAACGATCCCCTCGACGTTCTCGTGCTCTGTTCGGAACAGCTCATACCTCTTACTCTGGTAAGATGCTACCCCATCGGAGTTATAAGAATGCTCGACAATGATCACAGAGATGACAAGATCATTGCTATCCCGTTCGATGATCCTAATTACAATATGTATAAGGATATCGAGGAACTGCCTAAACATATCTTCGAGGAAATGACCCATTTCTTCAAGGTGTACAAGGAACTTGAAAACAAAACAACAGCCGTTAACGAGGTCGATCATGCAGAAGAGGCGAAAAAAATAATCAGCGGGGATATTGAACGCTATATCGAAAACTTCTGCAAGTGATCAGCCGAAATGAGTATGGAAATTATCTTTTATGCGAAAGGAGTATCGCACAGGCGGTATGTGCGAGTACATTTTTATGACAGCTTCAAGTGAGATTTTATTCGGAAGAGATTCAAATGTTGCCCCTATCGGCATCATTGCCATGAACAGCGTCACAGAGCTGGGCGGAAAGATCGACGATTACCTCGTTGACTGGGCCGGCAAGGGCGGAATCAATGTTGATTCTTTCCTGGTTGAAAGCGAATGCCCAAGATTTTCTTCAGGTGACGGTAAGGGCCTTATCAAGTCAACTGTTCGAGGCAAGGACCTCTTCATCATCATCGATGTAGGCAACTACAGCATCAAGTACGATTACTTCGGAATGCAGAACTCCATGTCTCCTGATGACCATTTCCAGGACCTCAAGAGAATAATCCAGGCTGCCAGCGGTAAGGCTCACAGGATCACTGTTATCATGCCTACCCTTTACGGCGGACGTCAGCACAGAAGAAGCTACCGTGAATCACTCGACTGTGCCTGCGCACTCCAGGAGCTTGAAGCTATGGGCGTATCAAACATCGTTACTTTCGACGCTCACGACCCGAGAGTACAGAACGCTGTGCCTCTTATGGGCTTCGATAACGTTATGCCTACTTATCAGGTACTCAAGGCTATGCTGAAGGATATCAAGGATCTCAACTTCTCAAAGGAGAAATTCATGGTAGTCAGCCCTGATGAAGGCGCTCTCAACAGAAATATGTACTATGCTTCTGTTCTCGGCGTTGATATGGGTATGTTCTACAAGAGAAGAGACTACTCAACTATCGTAAACGGCCGCAATCCTATCGTTGCTCATGAATACCTCGGTAATCCTGTTGAAGGCAAGGATGTCTTCGTTGCTGATGATATCATCTCATCAGGTGAGTCAATGCTCGACCTTGCTTACAACCTCAAGAAGAAGAAGGCAGGAAGAATCTTCACATACGCTACATACGCTATATTCACAAACGGCCTTGAAAAGTTCGACAAGGCTTACGAAGAAGGCGTTATCGGCGGTGTATTCGGTACAAACCTGACCTACAGAACTCCCGAGCTTCTCAGCAGACCATGGTTCCACGAAGTTGATGTATCAAAGTATATCGCATACTTCATCGAGGCTATCAACCACGATGTTTCCATCAGCAAGATCATCGATCCTCACGAGAAGATTGAAAATCTGCTCAAGAAGTACGGCATGAAATAATGACATAAATAATAGGGACACTTTAACAATGAAGTGTCCCTTTATTTGTGCAGTTTTGTAAACACTTTGTGAAATGTTCACAAGATAATTGATTTCTCTTTGTGAATATGATATAATCATATTGTGATTTTATTCACAAACACAGGAGATTATTTTGAAAGGGGAAATCAAATGCTTCAACTTAAAGATATCGTCAAAGAATACGGAAGCGGCGATAACATTGTAAAAGCCCTGAACGGCGTAAGCATCACATTCCGTGAAAACGAGTTTGTGGCTATACTCGGTCATTCGGGCTGCGGAAAGACAACACTGCTCAACATCATTGGAGGTCTCGACCACTATACTTCGGGCAACCTGATAATCAACGGAGTTTCCACCAAGGAGTACAAGGACAGAGACTGGGACGCATACAGAAACCACTCCATCGGATTCATTTTCCAGAGCTATAACCTGATACCGCATCAGACCGTTCTTGCCAACGTAGAACTGGCGCTTACCATCTCGGGCGTATCAAAATCCGAGCGAAAGAAACGTGCAAAGGAAGCTCTCGAAAAAGTGGGACTGGGCGATCAGCTCCATAAGAAGCCGAATCAGATGTCAGGCGGACAGATGCAGAGAGTTGCAATTGCCCGTGCGCTGATAAATAATCCGGATATCCTCCTTGCCGACGAGCCGACCGGCGCTCTCGACAGCGAGACCTCCATTCAGGTAATGGAGCTCCTCAAGGAGATAGCCAAGGATAAACTGGTAATCATGGTAACTCATAACCCCGAACTTGCCGAGCAGTATGCTACACGTATCGTAAGGATAAAGGACGGAAAGCTTACCGCAGACAGCTCACCCTATGAGCCTGAGAAAGCCGATGATAAGCAGGATGCCAAGAAAAAGCGTGTATCGATGTCCTTCGGCACTGCAGTATCGCTCTCACTGAACAATCTGCTTACCAAAAAGGGAAGGACTATCCTGACAGCGTTTGCGGGTTCTATAGGTATCATAGGCATAGCGCTCATTCTTTCTCTGTCAACGGGTATCAATGAGTATATCGACAATGTCCAGGAGGAGACGCTTTCTTCCTATCCGCTGGAGATATACCGTGAAAATACCGATACTTCCGGCATGGTGGAATCACTCATGCAGAATCAGCAGGACTACGAGAACCGCACATTCGATGATGACAAGGTATATGCAAATACCGCCATTTACGATATGTTCAATTCCTTCAATGCTTCTGCCAAGCAGATTAACAACATGAAGGACTTCAAGAAATTCATCGACGAGAGCGACGTTATCAAGGATAAGGCAAGCGCTGTGGGATTCAGCTACGATGTGAAAATGCCCGTATTTACGGAAACTCCCGACGGCGAGATAATTAAGGCTGACTTCATGGAGCTTTACTCCAAGGCTCTCGGCGTGGAGGGTTCGGATTATATGTCGACTGCCATGAACAATCCAATGGCAGGCATGGAGATGCAGGCTTTCGGCCTTAACGTTTTCCAGGAGCTTCTTCCCAATGCGGACGGCAAGGGCGTAAATGACATCGTAAAAGAGCAGTATGAAGTAGTTCACGGCGATTGGCCCGATGCTTACAACGAAGCTGTTGTGGTACTCACCAAGAACAACGAACTGCCTGATATCATAGTTTACGCTATGGGTCTAAAAAATCAGGACGACTTCAAGGAAAAGATAAAAGCCGCAATGAGCAGCGAGGAGATAAAGGACTACGGTACTCTTGAATGGAGCTTCGATGAGATAATGAACAAGAAGTTCAAGATGATTCTCCCATGCGAATACTACCAGAAAAACGAAGGCGGCAAGGGCTACGTTGACCTGACCGCTAACGAAACAGGCCTCGATTACCTCTATAATTCCGATGAAATCGGCACAGAGCTGAAGATAACAGGCTTCATCCGTCCCAAGGAAGACGTAAAGGCCGCAATGCTCACCAGCTACATCGGCTATACTTCAGAGCTTACACAGTTCGTCATCGACAAGACCAATGACAGCGAACTTGTGAAGGCTCAGGAGGAGGACGAGACTGTTGATGTGCTGACTGGTACAAGATTCATCACAGACGAGTATCAGGGCCCCACTGACAAGGAAAAGATAGACGATGCAAAGGATTACGTCAAGAAGGCAAAGACTGACGAGAAAGCTGATGTTTACCGATTCATCGCCGCTCAGCCCGATGAAAAGCAGATGGAGGCTCAGGTGGCTGAAGCAATGAAGGACTTCGACCGCAAGACTTTCGTAAAGCAGATAACAGAAATGTATTCCGCTCAGCTGGGCGTTGATTCTTCACAGGTCACATCCTATATCGATAACCTCAGCGACGACGAGATGAAGAAGTTTGTGGAAGATGCCATCAGACAGCAGGTGGCTGAACAATATGAAGCAATGTCACAGGAACAGCTCGGTTCTATGACAAATAATCAGCTTTCTGCCGCTCTCGACGGTACAAAGCTTACCAATGACCAGTATCTCAAGATATACGACGAGTTCATACCCGAACAGGTCTCGGATTCCACATATGAGGACAACATGAAGCTTCTCGGCAAGGCACAGGAGGACGATCCTTCAACTATCCGCCTTTTTGCAAGAAGCTTCGAGGATAAGGACGAGATATCCGACGCTATCGAGGACTACAACAAAGGCGTCAAGGAGGCAGATGTTATCCATTATACCGACTATGTCGCACTGCTTATGTCGTCCATCACAGGCATTATCAGCGGTATATCCTATCTGCTTATCGCATTTGTGGGAATCTCACTGGTGGTATCGTCCATCATGATCGGTATCATCACTTATATCTCAGTTCTCGAAAGAACGAGGGAGATCGGTATTCTCCGTGCGATCGGCGCATCAAAGCACGACGTATCTACTGTGTTCAACGCCGAAACTCTCCTTGTGGGACTGTGCGCAGGCCTTATCGGTATAGGCGTGTCAGTACTTCTTACAATTCCGATCAATTATATCATCCACCACGTAACAAGCCTCGATACCCTTGCGGCAAGAGTTCCTGTCAACGGCGCTGTGGCACTTATCATAATCAGCATGGTGCTCACCCTCATAGCAGGACTTATCCCGTCAAGAGTAGCATCCAAGAAAGACCCCGTCGAGGCTCTCAGAACAGAATAATAAAAGGGCGCTGTTAACCGTGGTACTCTTACAGCAGCTTTATGCGTGTCTATTGAGGGAAACCCTTTTGAAAAAGGGTTCTCCCTCAAGTGTAGCGCCAATAAAGAAGTATTAATGATTTTAAGTAAAGGTTGCGTAGAATAGCCTACGCAGCCTTTCTCTTTTTGGTGTATTCCCTTCGGTTTGCAGTTGCCGTAGCGACTGCAACATCAAAACGGAAGTGTATCTCTATCTGCTGTGTGCGGTGCCCACTGCTATTATCGGGAGCGTGAATGACGATCTTCTCAATAAGTTCGTGCATTATCTCAGGAGTAAGCTCGGTGATATGCTCATATTTCTGCACTACCTTAATGAACGAGTTTACATCTGACGACTTCTGCTCAGCTTCATCAATAAAGGCAGTCAGTTCAGCCACCTCTACTTTGAGCTTCTTCTGTTCTTCCTCATATCCAGCGGACATTACGGCATAGCGTTCATTGGATACCTTACCCGATACATTATCCTCATAAAGCCGTGTGAACAGCTTGTCAAGCTCAGCAATACGCTTTTCGGCTTTGGTGAGTGCTTTCTTTGCCTTAAAAAGTTCCGAGGAGTGTTTAGCTGCAGAGCTTTCCATAGCCGATTGTACAAACTCATCTTCGTTGTCCTTTACATTTACAAGAAGCTCGTTCATCGCTTTCAGCACTATCTCTCTTAAAACTGAAGTCCTGATATAATGAACCGTACAGGCACTTGTATCATAAGCATAAGTAGAACATTTTAAATGTTCCTGATCATCTGAAAAGCTCGATGACCTGCACAGATACATCTTTTTACCGCAGTCAGCACAGTAGACCATACCCGAAAACGGATTTATCTCCTCAAATCGTTGCGGTCTGCGCTTATTCCTGCGCAGCTCCTGCACTAAGTCGAACTGCTGCTGAGTAATGATAGGCTCATGGGTATTCTCAAAGATCATCCAATCCTCCTGCGGATTCCTGATGGTCTTTTTTACTTTGTATGACTTCCTGCGAGTTCTGAAATTGACGGTGTGTCCGCAATATTCGGGACGTTCCAGAATACTCGCCACCGTCCTGTGATCCCAGCGGTTGAGGTTAGCGTTTCTGTGACCGTTATCCCTGCCCTGAGATAGGGCGTATGCTGTAGGATTAAGTACTCCTTCTTCCGTAAGGATACGAGCAATCTTGGAAGGTCCATAGCCCTCGATGCAGAGTTTGAATATTCTACGCACCACATTGGCGGCTTCTTCATCGATTACCCACTGGTGATTATCAACTTCGGACGTTTTATAGCCGTATATAGGCTTGGACAGCGGTTTGCCCGATTGTCCCTTAGCCTTGAAAACCGCTCTGATCTTCTTGGAACAGTCCCTTGCATACCAGTCGTTAAAAATATTCTTGAACGCAAGCAGTTCGTTTTCACTTTTGAAGGTATCAACATTATCGTTGATAGCGATATACCGTACATCGTAATCGGGGAATACCATTTCAATCAGTTCACCCGTTTTGAGATAGTCACGACCGAGACGGCTCAAATCTTTTGTGATTACTATACCGACTTTGCCGTCTTCGATGTCAGCCATCATAGCCTTGAAGCCATCACGCTCAAATGTCGTTCCGCTGACACCATCGTCCACATAGAACACGGGATTTGGAAAGCCATTATCCTCCGCATACTTTTTAAGGATAATCTTCTGGTTTGTTATGCTATTGCTCTCGCCCTGCAAAAGGTCATCACGGGAGAGCCTGCAATAAAGCGCTGTGATCTTGTCTGTCATAATTTACCTCTCTTTCCGACAGATACAGCAAGCTATGTTCATTATAGCGCAGTATTTCGAGAAATACAATGCGCTGAAATGACAATTTTACACAGCCTGCTTCTCAGGTTCTTGTCCGGATTCACCGAGCGTTTCTTCACATTCACGGTCTATAAGCCTTTGCAGGATATCCGTAAGGCGTTCCTTTGAAGCAGGGGTGAATACTAACTTCACGATGTAAGTTGTTCGTCCGATCTTGTACTCGGACACGTTGTTATTTTTTCTGTTGTCATAGCGATCTTTCCTTTGCATTTATATCTCTAAGCATTGGTGAGGGCATCGCTTTCTATCTCTTACCCTCTATGCAGTCGCAAGGTCGTAAAATCTTCCTTTCAGCCGACCGAGTATTTTGCGACTATGAATATTATAGCGCGCAATGAAGGCTATTATCCAGCCGCATTGCGCACGAACTGTGGAATGATTTTCAGTTTCCCCCGGTGTAATTTGCACTGGAAAAATTAAAAAGCTGCGGAGCGGAGTTCGCTCGCACAGCCTGTGGTCAAGATCTTCAATATCCAATTATACAATTCAAAGCTTCAATAAAGTTTCTGCCAACGATTTTTTGACGTACTATAATTTGTCCGTAAGGAGTGAGCCATATCTGATCTTCACCGTCATTGCAGTATCCAACACACAGAGTATCTGCACCGTAACTGTTCATCATACGTTTTTCTTCCGTCAGCAATGCTTGCTTTGCAATATTCGCATAGCATCGGTCTTCACGGGTATTTCCGATCAAAAATCCCATGTTGTTAAGGTCAGTCCCCCTGATCCCTCCGAATTCCCGTATAAAGGCGAGTTGAATATCTGTCGGGAAAACATCATCTTCCATACTTTCTTCAAGCAGTGGATCAATATCGATCTGCCGTCCCTCATACCATCCGGCTTGTCTCAATAAATTATAAACAGCATCGGAAATAATTGGGTGGAAGTCGTATTCCTTTTCGATTATATAATTCCAGAATTCATCCAGATTATCAGCTATCGGCAATTGGTTCTGATTAATAATTAACCCAGCCGAATTCATATAGAAAGCTTCGATAAAAAAGGTTGTCTGTCTGCCGCATAAACTACAGCTGCAATTACGATAACCGCCGATAAATGCAACTCTCTCACCGAATTCATCCAGATACGGATTACAGAATCGCAAAGGTCTTGAATAAAATTCTATCTCATCTCCCGACTGTTTTTCCTGTTTGGAAAAATTAAAACTGCCGTAATCGGAAATGTAATCGAGTATTTTTTGTCTGAGCGTTTCTTTAAAATCAAGTCGCTTGAATGTTTCCTTCGCTTCAGTGATTTGCATATCTTTGGAGTTTTTTGAAAACGAAGGAGCATATAGCCGTAATATTTCATCAAATGAATTATTCTTATCCATATTCGTCTCACCATTAGTTTTCTATGTAATTTGAGTAGAAAAAAACACCAGTTTGATAAATTATACCACACCGTCTCAGAAAAAGCAATCCCCGATTTTTCAACGGAATGTACTGATTCGGTTTACTGTTATACCACTGACAGGCATGATTATAATTGCACAAAGTTGTACCGCTCTACTTCTTGATAATCAAGAAAAATACAAGCTGAAAAGCATAAAATTAAATCGCCCCCAAATGGGCGAAACAAAGTTAGCAAGCACGGTATCTCCGCATTACAATTTTGGAAAATTGAATGCTCTGATACATAGCTTGCAAGAGGGTTGGCTAACCGCCCCGTCCCCATCTGTCACTTCGTGACATCTCCCCTACATTGTGGGGGAGTCGTCCCCTTGAACCCCGACCGATAAAAAATGATGCAAGCAATTTATCATAGCCGAAAAAAACTATCAAGTATGACGGCTTAATGACATTAGCTGTCGTGAAGAGCGAACCATACAGTTCTAAAAATGTAATCACATAAAATTGACATAACTATTGCTGAGGCACTCTGATGTTTTTCGGAGTGCCTAAGTCTTGTTATGGATGCATCAATGTGGTATAATTCAGTAAAATGCAATTTTAATTAAAATATAAAAATTTACTCCGGAGTGTCACACTTGCTGTATTAATTTCGATAGAAGTGTATGAAAACACAACTACAAGGAGGTCAGACAATGACCGGAAACGAAATACGAGCTCTTATGGAGAGCTCACCTGATAATGCTCAGAAAGCTGTTTTCAACGAATATTACAATTACGTTTATACGATAGTTTACAATAAGCTCAGAAGCTATGCTGCAAGAGAAGACATGGAGGAATGCGTCAGCGATATTTTTGCAGAACTTTTTCTGAAACTTGATTCTGCTTTTCGATTCAATGGCGACCTTACGGCTTATGTAAATGTGATCGCAAAAAATAAGGCGATAGATATGTACAGAAGTTTAAGTGCCCAAAAGAATTTGTTCCCAAAAGCGGCCGAATCGGAAATATCTTCGCTTCCGTCAGATACAGATATCGCTGCACGAACAGAAAGCAACGAGATCAGAAAAATAGTAATTGATATGATAGAAAAACTGGGAGAACCTGATTCTTCCATAATCATATTGAAGTATTATTACGGACGAAATTCCAATGAAATAAGCCGAAAACTTTCCATCTCACCGGCAACCGTAAGAAAGCGCTCAGAACGTGCTCTTAAACGTTTAAAAAAGCTATTATCAGAAAATAACATTATGGATCAGGAGAGATTTCAATGAGTGATTTTAAACATACTTATCCCAAGATACTTGAAAATGCAGAGGACGATATAATCGAAAGAATGTCTGAAAAATATTCTCCTCTTGATGAAGATGAAGTCAACAGGATATTTTCCAAAAGCAAGTCAAAGTACAATGCAATGAAAAGTTCAGCGGAATTTGCTGATGCAGAAGAACAAGATGAAGAGTATATAAATACGGGAATGTCAGAGTGGAAAATGTACAGGATACGCTCTTTTTTCAGAATAACAGAAGTTGCGGCGGCTTGTGTTTTGGTGATCGGCGGAATAATGCTTTGTCTGAAAAATCTGAAAGCTCCTGCGCCAACTGATGAAAATGAGCCGCCTGTATTATATAGTGTAACTGCATTATCAACATCCCATATTTCTGAAAGCATATCCGTTACAACAGTTGGGGTGGATTTTTCCCGCTCCGATCTTTCTGAAAAAAAAGATATAAAAACAAGTCTGGCAACTTTGTCTGATGATTTGAACAACACAACTGCTGATACAAAAGATCACACTTTAACAGATTATAAAAAAGTGAACGAAACAACCATAACAAATGGTTCGTCTAAGACAGATGATGAAAAAATTGTAATCGGAGATTATTCTGCTATGTCATCAAGGCTTAGCTATGATGAAGTATTCCGTATTGCCAATAATTCTGAGACCCGCAAGGAATTTAAAGATTCTGTTGAAGCATTTCAGCCATATCCGGATCAGGAAAGCACAACATCTTATGGCGGCGAAAAAAAATACTGGTTCAATGATGATGGAACAGAAGGCATTACGATACAGGAGATCGATTCACGCTTAATTATCTTATACTTCAATAATAATAAATCTATAAATAAGAGAATCTATATTGCAAGTGAAATCAGAGAATATGAAAACATAGAGTTAAAGGAAAAACAGCTTGATTGCCTTCTTATTCGTGACAGAAATAATCTTGTAAACCGTAATTTGCAATATATCCCACTTGGCAAGCTTGAAGACTATATCAATTATTCCCAAGACAGCAGTTCTTTCTCTGAATTCTGGCAAAAGGTAATGATACACAGCTGTAATTCACCTGACAGATGGAGTAGAAGCGATCCCATGATATTTATATATTATCTTGAAGGCGATGATGGTTATATACTGGTGGATCTGAATAATGCTTGTGCAACATATATCAGCGAGAATGCGCCTGATAAGTCTATGGATATCATCAGTAATAAGGGAGCTCTCAGCGAACAGGAAAAACAAGCTGCGATCACTGCTGTAAACAACGAATATGATTTTTCAGTTTCACAGATAAACGAATAAAACAGACATATCATCCTATATGTAAAGGAGGTATTTTCATGAAAAAATACATATCATTACTGACAGTGCTGACTCTTGCAGCACCACTCCCCATACAGACAGTCAATGCCGTAGAAAATCCTGATCTCAAAGCTTTAGCAGAATCATTAGGGTTTGAATCAGATCATTTCAGTTTTGGTAATTTTTCAAGAACCGAGGATATATTGCCTGTGAATTATGATTATTTTGATGAATACTATAATTCACTTGAAAACCTGACAAAAGTAAGGGCAGAAGATGCATACAAAAGAAGTAATGAAACAGGCGCAGCTTTTGGATTATGTACCCTTGAAATGCTTTCTCATAATGGTGTTATATCGCCATCAGACATCTTTCCCGAGGCTGATAAGCTGAGCGATATAGAATACTGTGATGCAGTTGATAAATACATAAGTTTGTATGAGGCTGCACAGGAACGTTTTGCAATTCGTGAATATTACAGATACCTGCTATACAGAACGTCAACCGGGGAACAGGCAGATCGACTGATTGAAATAGCAGAAAGAAGTATGGCTGAAGGACGTTATTTTCTGATGATATCACGTTTATCCATGGATGATGAGAATGACAATGCTCCCCTAATGATAGTTACCGTTGGATCAGGGATAGCTGAAGGTGAATGGGAGTTTGACGGAAAAAAATACGATAAATGTGTGTTGACTTCAGATCCTAACAGCAGATATACGGATTCGGAAACTATACCGAATCCAAGAAAGCCTTTTGAAGAACGTCTGTGTGTATTTATTAATTCAGAAACAAAAGATGTTACAATACCTGATTATGCTAAACATGGGTTCAATGATCTGAAAATTGCTTCTATTGATAATGATTCCCTTTTGAATTATAACGGCTTTATCAATCCTTCAACTGAAATTGAAGGAGAAGATATGAGTATGTATAATTGTATTTCAGATACAACGAAATATGGAATGAAATACGAAGGCGAAATTATTGATAATAATGGTGTTGGTGAACCTTTTGAATTTGGTCCCGGAGCTGTTATAGGAAAAAAATTCAGAATAAAAAGTATACGTGACTTTATTCCGGAAAGTTATATTTTAAAAAATGTTGCATTGCCATCAGATATATACATTATCGGCGTTTACGGACAGTTTCATTTACTCAGTTCAAAAGAGACTGTTTTTGATTTTGATACAGAAGACAATAAGGCAGTATTTACAAGCGACGGTGAATTCGTTTTTCGTGGAGAATATACTTTTAATGAAGGCTATTACAAATCTAATCCATACTGTGATTGGGGAATTGAAGGAAGCGCTGTAAACCAAGCAAGCATTGACTTCAGAGATAACGGAGCAGTGATCTCAAGTGATTCCCCGATAAAAGATTGTCTTGTATCAGTTCAGTCATTTTATTTTACAGATCCCGATCCGAAATATGATATGCTGCACTTTAACAGTGATAATGAAGTTATGATCTCGCTTAACGAAGAGGAAAAGCTTAACCTCAGCATAGATCCGGATAATGACGGAATTTTTGACACTCCTGTTCAGAAAGGAGATTTTAACAGCGACGGCATTATTGACGGCAGAGATGCCACCGCTATACTTACTCAATATGCAAAAGATTCTGTGCAGACCGGTCCGCTGTCTTCATTCTGGTTTTATGGAGATTATAATAATGATGGTATTTTGGATGCAAGAGATGCATCCGATGTTCTTACTTATTATGCAAAATCATCTGTTGAAAAATGATAGAGGGTGGAAATATGAAAAAGATCATTGCATTCATGTGTTCATTTCTTATCACTAATACTATATGTACATATACTGTTTCCAATGCAGAAGATGATACCGCTCTTTATAAACTTGCTTCCTCACTTGGAGCTGATACCGATTATCTGAATATTCCCAATTTCAAACACCATGTTCAGGAGCGTGCATTTTCTCATGAGGTGTACCTCAGATTTTTAGAGAACTGCACCAATTATGAAGCAAGCAATAATCCCGAAGGAGAACTTTTCATGGGGCTGTCGGGAGGCTTGTGTTACGGCATATCGGCTGTGCAGATGCTGTCGCATAACGGAGTAATATCGCCTTCAGATATAGTAAATGGCGCAGAAACACTGAGCGAGATAAGTTATAGTCCTGAAACGGATGTTATTCTTTCAGGCTATCACACTTCACAGGTATATTATGATAATAACTACTTGATCAATTATCGTCCTATTGAGATAAATTCCAGAACGCAGTGCGACGAACTTATAAAAACTGCAGAGCGTAACATGGCGGCAAAAAGATACTTTGTTATACTCTACGCCGGTGATAATGCTCATGCCGTAACAGGTATAGGTATTGCTGACGGAAGCTGGAAATACGGCGGAGTTGAATTCGACAAGTGTATTCTTACACTTGATTCCAACAGCTATATAGATGAAAATACTGCTGATCCCTTCAGGAAGGAAAGCTGTATTTTTATCAATTCAAAAACTAAGGAATACTATGTTCCAAAATATAAATTCGGAACTATCTCAGGATCCGTCCAGAAACAAATTATAACTATTGATGACGATGAAATTGTAAATTATCATGGAGTGATCGCTCCGACAGTATCTATTGAACGTGATCTTTCTGAAACAGCGTCTATGATACTTGAAAAATCAGATTTGAAGCGATATGATGTTACTGTTAAAGATAAGGAAGGCAATGAACATTCATTATCTGAATTAGGAAATAAAATAGGATTTATCGGTAATGCAATGTATTATATTCAAGGAAGAGATTTTCACATTGATGTCAGTGACCGTACACAGTTCGGAAAAAACTATAACGACAAATTCAGTATATCAACTCAGGGCTGGTATTTTGAAGGCGAAACCGTAAACGAACACGGGATATTCGATGTAAATGGGCAAAATCAAAGTGTATCTGCAAAAGGCGGTGAAAAAACAGGTTATATTATGACAGTAAAATATAACGAGGGCAATTATCCCTGCACTCCTCATTTCAACTGGTCATTCAGCGGAAAGACTGACAGCAATTTGAAAACGGAGATCACAGAAAAGGGAATGATCCTGCACAGTGACGGGAGCATCGAAACAAAGATATCCACAGCAGATGTTACCTTCAATGAAAAGGGCAGTATATCAGATGCGGCAGCCTTTCCCTGCGAGGAGACGATAACTGCGGTAAATGATGTTCTTGTGACATTTGATGATAACAATAAGCTGTGCTTTTATATTGATCCGGACGGTGACGGAGTTTTCGACAAAGCTGTAGAAAAAGGCGATGTGAACAGCGACGGCATTATTGACGGAAGGGATGCTTCGGCTGTCCTTGCTGCGTATGCAAAATGCTCAGCGGATAAAAATTACACCTCTTACCTCAACAGTTCTCTTTCAGACTATAATAACGATAATATCATCGATGGACGTGATGCTTCGGATATTCTTACATACTATGCACAAAAGTCCGTTAATTCTTGATCAACATATTCTCCATACTCCGAATATAACTAAAGCCCCCGAATAATTCAGAGGCTTTCTCAGCTTGCTGTATCAGTCTTACCATTATTGATGATACTTCTATATGAGCGCAGAACTCAAACTCCCTTCCTAAAACTTTCAGTATTAATTTTGCCCCATAGAGGGCGCTCCCAGTAAAACTACTGGTTTTCACATCTTACGTGGAGCGCCCTCTATGGGGCAAAATTCTATTAAAAGTCTTTTGAAAGGGGTTCGGGGAAGAACCTTTCCTCAGAAAGGTTTTCCCCGATAAATACATATAAAGATGCTGTATGAGTATCACAGTTAGCAGTGCCATTTTATTATGCTTCTGTTAGCTTTTTGACGGCATTCGGGATATCGGCTATGGTGTCCACGATGATATCGGCTTTTGAGAGTTCTTCCCTTGAGCCGTAGCCGTAAGCACAGCCGATGGATTTCAGTCCGTTCTGTGCGGCGGTTTCGATATCGTGGAAACGGTCGCCGATGATGATATACTCGCCCTTGTGATCGGGAGCGAATCTGCGGAATATCTCATACTTCGGGATGAAATCGAATTCCTCGCAGCAGTAGAAGTGGTCGAACCATTTTTCCAGCCCGAACAGGCGCTTCGCACGTTCCATATAGTGCACACGGCAATTGCTGAGGAAAATGATGGTATGGCCAGCATTTTTCAGAGCAGTCAGCATTTCTTCTGCGCCTGTATATAGCGCTCCCTCTCCGCTGTCAAGGCGGTGAGCCATATTCTCGCCCAGTTTTTTTCTTGCTGTCTCACGGATGGTGATATCAAGCTCGGGATGGAAATTTCCCCACATATCGGTGGAATTGAACCCCAGCCAGTAGCTGATCTCCTTGTCGGAGTATTCTCTGTCGGCGATGTATCCTCTGTCGGAAAGCCACTTCATGGTGTCACGGAAAGCAGGAGCGTATGTCAGCATTGAGTTGTGGAGAGTTCCGTCGTAATCGAAAACAAGGTTAGCCATCAGGCATCGATCTCTCTGATGAGGTTTATCATCTCGATAGCGCCCTCAGCGCATTCGCTGCCCTTGTTGCCTGCCTTGGAGCCTGCACGCTCAATAGCCTGCTCGATGTTCTCGGTAGTGATAACACCGAACATTACAGGGATGTCGCTCTGGAGTGATACCTGAGCGATGCCCTTGGCGGCTTCGTTGCAGACGAGGTCATAGTGGGATGTGCTTCCTCTGATGATAGCACCGAGGCAGATAACAGCGTCGTATTTGCCTGACTTGGCCATTTTTGAAGCAATGAGCGGTATCTCGAAAGCACCGGGCACCCATGCCACGTCGATGGAAGACTCGGGGATATCGTGGCGCTTTAATGTATCAACAGCGCCGCCGAGAAGCTTTGATGTGATGAACTCGTTGAAACGTGCAACAACGATACCGATGCGGATGTCCTTTGGGATAAGATTTCCTTCGTAAATTTTCATATTTATTCTCCTAAATAATATTTTTTCACCGCCGAAGGCGGCATATCGGGAGTCCAGAGGGAATGTACTTCCCTTTGGCAGGTGGGTGTATGAGGGTGACTCCCTACAGTGCAGGGAGATGTCACAAAGTGACAGAGGGTACGGGCGACCGTTGGGAGGGCAGCGCCCTTCCTGAAAAGCAGTCAGTCCAGCGAAGCGGAGACTGACGGACGGTTAGCAAGCACTTCCCTCGGCTTGTCCGACGCTGTAATTACGTTCACTTTGTAAGCGGATTCTCATAATTATGCTTGCCGTACCAGTCAGCCAGCATTTTCACAGTCTTCGGCTTCTTTATGCCGATGCTGTAGGGGAGTCCGCTTTTTCCGTTTTTATTACACAGAAGCAGGACTTCGTGTCCGAAACCGTTTTTGGTGTACTCATAGCTGTAATTCTCAACAGGGTCGATGCCGCCCTTGATGAATATAGGCAGTCTCACGCCTTCAGGTGAAATGCAGGTGAACTGCGAAGGTATCATCAGCAATACCATCACCAGAAACAGCCAGCCGTACAAGTGACTGTGACTTGTCATGAAGATGGTGAAGCCGAGCAGTACATATATAAATCCTGTCCAGTTGGTGATAAAGGCTTTTTCCTTAGCCCTGAGCCATGATATAAGCAGACATATGTCGAATATCAGCAGAAAGACATCGCACAGCGCCGCTATCACGGTAAGTATTATCTGGAATATATTCATAGATCATATCTCCCTGTTACTTTGTAAGCGGATTCTCATAGCCGTGCTTGCCGTACCAGTCAGCCAGCATTTTTACAGTCTTGGGCTTCTTTATGCCGACATTATATGTTCCTCTTGAAGACTGTCCCTTGTAAATATAGAGTTGTTCCAGCCCAAGAGAGCCTTTCTTGTACTCATAGCTGATATTTTCAACAGGGTCTATTCCACCGTTCCTGAATATCATATTTCTAATTCCCTCGGGAGAAAGACAGGTGAACTGACACGGAATGACAAGTATCATCATTATCACAAGTGCGATCGAAATTCTGTCAATTTCACCGGGGAGAAGGTTCACGGCACACAGGAATATGGTTGTCAGGAACGATATCCAGTTCGCAACGAAAACCTTTTCTTTAGCCTTTGACCATGATATGAACAGTCCGATGTCGACAACTACAGCTATTATACAAATAATGCATATAATGACAAAAAATATTGTACTTAGCATAGCCTCACCTCAATAATCGAGAATATGTCCCATCTTGTCACGCTTTGTTTTAAGATAGAACAGGTCGTAAGCGGTAGCGTCCATCTGTATCGGTACACGCTCCTTTATTTCCAGACCGTAGCCGCTGAGACCGTACACCTTGTCGGGATTGTTTGTAAGCAGGCGCAGAGTCTTGCAGCCAAGTTCACGAAGTATCTGTGCGCCGATGTAGTATTCACGCATATCTCCCGGGAAGCCTAAAGCGAGGTTTGCTTCAAGGGTATCCATGCCCTGATCCTGCAATTCGTAGGCACGAAGCTTATTGATAAGGCCGATTCCACGTCCCTCCTGACGCATATAGAGGAGGATTCCACGTCCCTCTTTTTCTATCTGTGTCATAGCGGAGGCAAACTGCTGTCCGCAGTCGCATTTCAGCGAGCCGAAAGCATCACCTGTGAGGCACTCGGAATGCACACGGCAGAGGATATCTTCACCGTTTCCGATATCCCCCTTGACAAGAGCAACATGGTGTTCGCCGTTGAGCTTGTTGACAAAACCTATAGCACGGAAATTGCCGTACTTAGTGGGGAGTTTTGTGTCCGCTACTTTTTCGACCAGCTTGTCATGGACTTTTCTGTAGTCCTTGAGAGCCTGAATGGTGATGAACTTCATGCCCCATTCCTTAGCTTTTTCCTGCAATTCAGCGGCTCTCATCATAGTGCCGTCGTCACGCATTATCTCACAGCAGAGGCCGCATTCCTTCAGCCCTGCGATGCGCATAAGGTCCACGGTAGCTTCTGTGTGTCCTTCACGCTCAAGTACGCCGTTTTTTCTGGCAGTGAGCGGAAACATATGTCCGGGTCTGCGGAAGTCCTCAGGCTTTGCGTTATCGTCAACGCACATACGTGCTGTGAATCCACGCTCAGCGGCTGAGATGCCTGTGGTAGTCTCAACGTGGTCGATGGATACTGTGAAAGCTGTGCTGTGGTTGTCGGTATTGTAATCCACCATCTGCGGCAGGTGAAGCTTATCGCAAAGGCCGATGCTCATAGGCATACATATAAGCCCCTTTGCGTGAGCGGCCATGAAGTTGACGTTTTCGGTAGTAGCGAACTGAGCGGCGCATATCATATCGCCCTCATTCTCCCTGTTCTCATCATCGGTAACGAGGATTATCTCGCCGTTTCTGAGAGCCTCGACCGCTTCTTCTATTGTGTTGTATTCAAACATTTTGTTCCTCCTTGATCTGTATTATCAGGTCGTACACCTCTGAGCAGGGCTTATTCATCTGCGCATACTGATCAAGAACACGGTTCTGGCAGAGCTTTTCCGCAGCTTCTACGGCGGATGCACTGCTTATTCTGAAGCATTCCAGTACAGACGGACTTCCGCCTTTGCGGATATGCTTCAGTTCGTGGTAGCTTGACAGTACAAGCTGGAAGAATTCGGTATCCTCAGGGATGTCACTGACTGAGATATGCTGTGACCTCATGTACGGGTCTGTATCGAGAAGATGGAGAGCGCCGCACCATCTGTCGTGGGAACCGCAGTGCAGATGCTTTATGTTGCTCATTACGATAGCCCCCATACACATCGGACATGGTTCCATTGAGGTATAAAGCTCTGTCTCACGTATATTCAGCCCGTAACGGCAGTCGATATGCTGTATCACATTCAGCTCTGCGTGTGCAGTTCTGGGATTGAGCGTACCGGGTTCGTTTCTTCTGTTATGGTCTTTGACAAGAAGTTCTCCGTCCTTGCTGAAAACGGCTGCACCTACCGGAATACTGCCGCTTGTAAAGGCTGTCCATGCTTCTTCGAGGACAGTCTGCCATTGAACTGATATGTCTTTCCACATAATAAAACCTCCGATGTCAGAATTGATTTTCGTCTTTGAGCTTCATTATCATATCGTAGACCTCTGAACACGGATGATCCTGATATGACATCTGCTGAAGTGTGCGCCTTAGATAAAGCTTTTCTGCCAGTTTTACGGCGCTGCTGTTGGTACGTCTGTAGCATTCGAGAGCGTGAGGGCTGTTCCTTTCGGATACTCTTTTTACCTCGAAATAGCTTTGCAGGACTATCTGGAAAAATTCGATATCTCCGCTTTCGGAATGGAAGCTTATATTTTTTGCAATAAGCGCAGCGTCGTCGTATAGATGATGGGCAGCACCGTAAAAAAGGTCACGGGAAGCCGAATGTATCTCTTTGATATTGCTTATGGCTATTGCGCCGAGACACATAAAGCAGGGCTCCATTGATGAATATATCGTCAGACCGCTGTTTGATTCCACGTTCCGGAGGCTGAGCTGATTTATCGCATTTATGCATGAATGCGATGTGTAGGGGTTAACATCTGTATTTTTAAAGCCGTTATGGCTTTCGGCTAACAGATTTCCCTCTCTATCATATATGACCGCTCCCGACGGTACGCTGCCGCTTTTCATTGCGTCCCATGCTTCGCAGAAAACTGCTTTCCATTGTTCAGGTAGATCTTTCCACATTTATTATATCCTCCATCAGATAAATCCGTTTTTTGCAAGCATTTCCATGTTCAGACCACTCTGAGGAGAATCCGCAGGCTTCATAAGCTTTTCGACATATTTGCCTACGATGTCATTTTCAAGATTTACGATGTCGCCGGTCTTCTTAGTGCCGAGGATAGTCACACTTGCGGTGTGAGGGATTATGGATACGCTGAATGAATTATCCGTCACTTTAGCAACTGTCAGACTTATGCCGTCAATGGCAATGGAGCCTTTTTCTACGATATACCGCAGTATCTCAGGTTTTGCGGAAACTGTATACCACACAGCTATGCCGTCATTGCGGATATCTGAAACGGTTCCTGTGCCGTCAATGTGCCCCGAGACTATGTGTCCGCCGAAGCGTCCGCCTGCCGCCATGGCACGTTCAAGATTGACAGGACTGCCGTTTTTCAGGCTTCCGAGAGATGAACGGCTGAGTGTCTCGTTCATAACATCAGCCTGAAAAGTTGTGCTGTCGAAATGGGTAACTGTCAGGCAAACGCCGTTTACTGCGATGCTGTCGCCGAGGTGGATATCCTCCAGAATTTTTTTCGCCTCAATGCGGATGAACGAATTGCTGCCGCTGTGCTGAACGGCTTTGACAGTGCCGACTTCTTCGATTATACCTGTGAACATTACTTGTAAGCCACCCTTCCTTCAATGAGGATATCCTCACCTATGCGCCTTATCTGCGTGTTTTCTATCATATAGGCATCATTTGGAGTGGGGATCCCCCATCCTTCAACAGGAGATTTAGCGTCCTTGCCGCCGAATATCTTCGGGGCTATGTAAGCTTTGACTCTTTGTACCAGTTTATGTCGGAACAGTGAGTCGTTCAGTTCACCGCCGCCCTCCACAAGTATGCTGTCGATCTTCATTTCCCTGAGCTTCAGCATCAGAGTATACAGGTCAACGTGACCGCAGTTTGCCTTGGTCGAAATTATCCTGCATCCCATTTCTTCGAGAATATGCCTTTTTTCACACTTTTCACGGTCATCTTTCTTGTTGAAGTTTGTCATTGCGATAATAGTCGGAACATCCTTTGCTGTCTTTACGATATTGCTGTCAAGTGGTATTCTCAGCCTTGAATCGCAGATTATCCTTATGGGGTCACGACCATTTTCAAGCCGGCAGGTAAGCATTGGGTCATCGGCAAGAACAGTCCCGATACCGACCATAATTGCGGAGTGCCTCAGCCTTTCACGCTGAACGTCAAGCCTTGCCTCCTCCCCAGTTATCCACTTTGACTCACCTGTGTGTGTGGCGATCTTGCCATCAAGGGTCATGGCATATTTCACGGTGACAAAAGGCCAATTATGGGTTATCCAGTGGAAGAATATACCGTTTATAGCGTCACATTCCTCCCTGAGAACATCTTCGGTAACCTCTATGCCGTGCTCACGGAGTATCTTCACTCCCTTGCCTGATACCATGGGATTTGGATCGGCCGAGCCGATGAACACACGCTTTATGCCGTGTTCAATGACAGCATCGGTGCATGGCGGCTGTTTGCCGTGATGACAGCATGGTTCAAGTGTAACGTACATATCCGCACCTGTGCAGTCGATGCCGTTTTCGTCGCAGTAAGCGAAAGCCGTGCGCTCGGCGTGTAGTTCGCCGTATTTTTTATGCCAGCCCTCACCGATGATCTTGCCGTCACGTACAATGACAGCGCCTACCATAGGGTTAGGGGAGGTGAAGCCCATACCTCTCTGAGCAAGTTCAAGGGCTCTTCTCATATAATCTTCGTGCTGCATGAAATCCTCCTGTGAACTGTTATTTCTTCAGGCTTTCAAACCATTGCTCAGTGAAAGCATTCTGAGCGGCGGTGTCGGGAAAATCGGAAATATCGCATTTGTCCCATATTCCGGCGATATCATCAAGCCTTGCCTGCTTACCCATCTTTACCAGATAGACCTTCGGGCTTTGCGCCATCATTCCCGACTGTACGGCGTTTATCATTGAGCCGCAGCATTCCATGCCGTAACCGAATCCGAGAAGCTTGTCACGGAGTTCCTGATAAGCCTCCAGATAGCTGCTGCCGGATGATCTTATGACTCTGCCGCCCATGGGCAGTTCAAGCACTATATCATCTGACGAATCGTATTCATCCGCATTTACTTCCACATCGACTCTGTGGGAAGAAGCGATGAAAACAAGGCTTATATGGTAACGGGTCATGCTGCACCTCCACAAACAAAAAGCCCCGAAATATCGGGGCATTGGTTCAATATACGCAAAAAGTGTACATCTTCTCACATCCGGACTATACCGTCGGCTTCGGAATCGCACCGAATCAACCGCAAAGCGGCTCGCAGGCTTGAAGGCAGCTTCAGCACAAGCTATGTGCGGTGATGCCCTTACTGCCGGTCAGGAATCTCACCCTGCCCTGAAGATAATACTATTATATCACTCTAACAAATTATTGTCAATACCATTTATCGGTCATGGCATGATTTTTTCTGATAAAGGTGAAAAAACAGCAATTCTCCGGTTTTAGAACCTGTCCACATAGGGTGAATGTGCGGATTTTCAGGCATAATTTTGTCGGTGACAAGGCAAAAATCCGCCGACGGGCTGTCGCCCTTCAAGGATTTTTAACGCAGTCACTGGCAAAATTTGATGAAAAGACGTGCATGAATCCCTATGTGGACAGGTTCTTATACGCTTATGGTCAGTTTTTGACTGTTGAAGCTTCCACATACGTTCTGAGCAACTCACTTGCGTCACGAGCGTCGATAGTACTGTTTCCGTCGTAGTCGCCCAATACACCAACTCCTAATTCCAGGCCTCTTTCTTCCGCAGAGTATTCCTTGCCTACGGCCCTTTTGGCATAGTAACTGAGGATGGCTGAGGCATCTCTTCCGTCAAGTATACCGTCGCAGTTGATATCACCGGCTTTATTATCGTTTTTTATCCCGATAAGCAGCAGGGTTGAATCGGTAGTGTTTATTTTGTCATCTCCGTTGAGATCAGCCACTGCTCCGATCTGAGCTCTGATCTCGTCTGTGAGCACCGGGCTGTTGTACTCCTGAACGGCTATTTCCATATATCTTTCCATTATGAGATTAGCGTCATAGCCGTTAACAAGACCGTCGCCGTTAAGATCGATCTGTGTCTGTGCAGATGTTTTCAGAGGAATTGCCGATACAGTCAGCAAAACAGATGTGAGAAGTGAAATACCTTTTTTTCATAAGATCTCCTCCTATCGAAATTTTGTATATTATAACAGATATCAGCGAAATAATAAAGCACATTTTATGAATTAATAAAATGTGCCCTTATTATTATTAACTAAATCATTCCATAGCTGCTATCTTCTCAGCGGCATCGTTGAGCCATTCGCCTTCGTAAAGCTCAATAGTACCCTGATCACAGTGCTTGGCAAGTGACGGGTCGATAGGCAGCTTTGCAAGTACGGGAATATCGTACTGAGCGGCGATCTCCTCGATGTGGCTCTCACCGTAGATGCTGTGCTTCTTGCCGCAGTCGGGACACTCGAAATAGCTCATATTCTCGATGATACCGATTATCGGGATATTCATCAGCTTAGCCATTTTAACTGCCTTTTCAACGATCATTGAAACGAGCTCCTGAGGTGAGGTAACGATAACGATACCGTCAACAGGGAGAGACTGGAACACTGTCAGCGGAACATCGCCTGTTCCCGGAGGCATATCAACGAAAAGATAGTCGATATCCTTCCAGATAACGTCAGTCCAGAACTGCTTTACAACTCCTGCGATAACAGGACCTCTCCATACAACAGGATCGGATTCGTTTTCGAGGAGGAGGTTGATGGACATTATATCCAGACCCATTTTGCTCTTTGCAGGGATTATACCGAATTCGCAGGCATCAGCCTTGCCGTGGATACCGAAAGCCTTCGGGATGGAAGGACCTGTGATATCAGCGTCGAGAACACCAACGTTCTTGCCCATTCTCTGCATAGCAACGGAAAGCATTGAAGATACGAGAGTCTTGCCGACACCGCCCTTACCGCTGACAACACCGATAACTTTACCGATATTGCTCATCTTGTTGGGCTCTTCGAGAAGGCTCTGAGGCTTGCTGCTGCAATTGCCTGCGCTTGGACATCCTGCGCAGTCGTTAGGTGAACATGATTCACTCATTGTAAATACACTCCTTAAAAATTATACTGTTATTATTATACCCTATATCTCACAAATAGTCAAGCCAAGCTGCCGGCAGCTGGACCCCGGTCACGAGTCGGCTCTGAAGAGCCTAACTTCTTGCAAAGCGATGAGTTTCAGGTCGCTCGACGGCAAGCTTTGTTATAATGTGCCGGTAGGGGACGGAGCGCTTGTCACGCTTCGCTCGCAAGCTCGCTTACTCTCTGCGGAACTCTTAGAACCTGTCCACATAGGGTGAATGTGCAGATTTTTGAGCATAATTTTGCCTGAGGACAAGGCGAAAATCCGCAGGAATGCTGTCGCATTTCAAGGATTTTCAACGCAGTCATCGGCAAAATTTGCCGAAAAGATGTGCATGAATCCCTATGTGGACAGGTTCTTACTCTGCTTTCGCTCGCTTTACAAAAGTCGGGACGGTGATTTATATTATGTAGGGGATGGCGTCCCCGACATCCCTCTCTCTGCGTGAAGCGTCTGGACGGTGATTTATGGTAATTGCGGGGCGTTTCAAAAGCGGCATTCCCTGAAAGGAATGCCGCCCGATGATTCTGCATTAATAATTACCAGCCATAGTATGTGTCATCGTAGCCGTAGTTGTAGCTGTCGCCGTAACTGTTGCCATAGCTGTCTCCGTAGCTGTCACCGTACCAGCCCTGACTGTTGTCGTAGCTGTTATCGTAGCCGTAGTTGTAATCGTCACCTGTGTAGCTATTCTGATCGTAAACGGGATTGCCGTATTCGTCGGTTGCAGGCTGTGAGGTGGTCTGCTGTTCAAGGTATCCGCCCTCAAATGCACCGCTTGCGATGGTGACATAGAGAGTTGTGCCCTTGTCGCATGGAGTAGCCTCGTTGATGTCCTGACGGATGATCTGACCGGGCTTAAGGTCGCTGTCTGAGGAGTATTCCTTGATCTGGAAGTTGATCCTGTCGCTGTATTCGTCAACAGCGTCTGAGAGGAGAACGCCACGGAAGTTAGGCATGAGGAACTGATCTTCGCCGAGAGTTGTGGTAGCAGGAGCAGTTGTAGTCTCAGCGGTAGTTGTGGAAGTATCGGTTACAGCTGTAGTAGTTGCCGGCATAGTCTCGCCTGTGTCAACGCCGTCCTTGTAAACGTGAGGGTTGTCCTCGCCTGAGCTGATAGTGAGCAGAACTTTCTGACCTGAGCTGATCTTTGCGCCGGGGCGGATGTTCTGTTCCATGATCTTGCCCTTGATAACTGTGCTGCTCTGAGCCTCAGCGTTGATCTGGAATTCAAGGAAGTCGAACTGCTCGACTGCCTTTGTGTAGTCGATGCCTGAAAGATCGGGCATATAGAGTCGGTCGTCGCCGCATGAAGTAAATGCGAAAGCGCATGAAGCTGCTGTTACTACAGAAGTGAGTAAAGCGATGGTTCTTTTCATTATTATTTCCTCCTGAAAATTGGATTTTCCTGTTTCTGAATTATTGTACAGCGTCTATAGCACTGTAAAGTTCGATGCCGCTCTGGTCGCAGAGGCCGTTGGCGAAATCGAGGTTGAGAATGCCTGCGAAGGCCTGTTTGCCGTTAGCTGTATTTTTAAGATACACATCAGCCGCAACGTATGTGCTTGCCTGCGGATAAGCAAGCTCAACGTCAGCCGATACCGTATCGGGTATGGAAAATGCAGGTATCTCCGTAGTTTCGCCTGTATCCTTGTAGGTGAAGGAAAGGATGTAATTTCCGCTGATATACTGCGGAATGGCGATGGAGAAGCCTATTTTGTATCCGCCGTCGGGAGGCGGTGCTGTTGTCTCTTCTGTAGTTTTTTCTGTTTCAGCAGATGTGGTATCCGTCTCAGCCGAAGTGGTTTCGGCGGCTGTGGTATCAGCCGCAGTTTCCGTGACGGTCACGGAAGTTATGGGCTGGGTGAACCTGACGGGAGGATCATGCCTGTTGAGCAGGTCGATAACATCTGTAGTTTTCGGGTATCTTGCTACCCATACGATTATCCCGATAAGCACGGCGAGAGCCGCAAGCATCAGCAGGATCAGCAGTTTCTGAGCCGCAGAAGTGGGAGTGCGTCTGCGCTTTCCGCCCGGATATTCAGGCGTATCTGATCTGTGTTCATCCATAGTAATTACCTGTATTTGTAAACGGTGGCTGACTCGAATCCGTCAAGGAGAGTGGTCATCTTTCCGAAAGCCATGGCAGTACCCTTAGCCACGCAGTTTACGGAATCCTTGGCGATGAGGCAGTTTATTCCGATGGTACGCTTTATGAGCTGTGTAAGTCCTCCTAAGAGAGCGCCGCCGCCTGTGAGGAGGAGGCCGTTGTCATAGATATCGCCGACAAGCTCGGGAGGAGCGTCCTCAAGGACTTTCTTGATAGCTTCCATTATCATGAAGGTGTCGTCCTCGATGGCTTCAAAAAGCTCTGTTTCACTGAGAAGCACCTGTGCGGGAAGGCCTTTGAGGAGGCTTCTTCCCTTGACCATGTAGGTTATCTCATCGTTAGGGTCATAGAGGTTGCAAAGCTCCATTTTCACCTTTTCGGCAGTTCTTTCGCCGATGAGGAGCTTGTACTTGTTCTGCATATATTTTATGATGGAGCGGTCGATGGAATTGCCTGCTACCTTGACAGTATGGGAAGTTACCACGCCGTTCATGGAAACAATAGCCACATCGGTAGTACCGCCGCCGATATCGACAATCATGTGTCCCTTTGCCTTGGTGATGTTGACGCCTGCGCCTATCATAGCGGCTATGGGCTCCTGTATCAGGTAGACCTGACGGGAGCCGGCGCTTTTAGCGGCTTCCACCACGGCTCTGCTTTCGATATCCGTGATGAAAGAGGGGACACATATGATTATTCTCGGCTTGACCAGCTGATGGCCTGCAACCTTGAGTATGAATTCACGTATCATGCTGTGTGCAAGGTCATCATCGGATATGACGCCTTCGCTTATAGGTCGTTTTACAGCGATATAGTCGGGATTGCGTCCGATCATCTCATAAGCTTCCCTGCCCACTGCAAGGACTCTTTCTGTACGGATATTGTAAGCAATGACCGAAGGCTCGCTGAGGACAACGCCTTTATTGCCCATGGTTATGACAATATTGGAGGTGCCCAGATCTATACCTATATCAGTATTTGCCATTATTATTCTCCTTTGTATTCTGATTCACTGATCTGTGCTCAGCATTTTTTTAAGGCAGGTATACCGTCTGGTACGGCGGTTATTTTCTACCATTCTTGATATATCTTCTTCGGAGCCGATGATTATGAGAAGCTTTCTGGCTCGTGTAACAGCGGTGTAGAGCAGATTTCTGTAGCACAGCTTCTCGAATGAACCGAGAAGAGGCATTATCACTGCTTCAAATTCACAGCCCTGACTTTTGTGGACAGTAACCGCATACGCCAGCTCTATCTGGTCGAGGGTATCGAAGGGATAGGCTGTAAGGCGGCCGTCAAAGTCAATGATGACATTGCGTGTCATCATGTTGATGTTGATTATCTTGCCGATGTCGCCGTTGAAAACTCCCGTGCCCTGTTCTTCGTCCTTTTTCCAGATGATATCGTAGTTGTTGCGGGTCTGCATCACCTTGTCACCGAGGCGGAAGGTGAAAAGCTTCCCCTTGACTTCGGGCTTTTTGTCATCGTGGGGATTTATCTTCTCCTGCAAAAGCTTGTTCATTTCCACGGTGCCGAGAGTGCCTTTGCGTGAGGGGGCGATTATCTGTATATCGTCAACAGGGGAGTAGTTGTAGGCTTTGGGGAGCCTTGTCCTTGCGAGGTCTACAAGAAGCTCGCAGACTGCCTCAGGGGAATTCCTCTTGAAAAAGAAGAAATCGCTGTCCTTGCGTGAAAGGTCGGGAAGCTCGCCTGAAACTATCTTATGGGCGTTGGTAACGATACAGCTTTTTCTCGCCTGGCGGAATATCTCCTGTAGCTTTATCACCGTCACAGCCTGACTTGCGATAAGGTCGCCGAGGAGGTTGCCTGCGCCTACTGACGGAAGCTGGTCGCTGTCGCCTACCATGATGAGCTTGCATCCCAGTCTCAGGGCACGGAGCAGCTTCTCAAAGAGCAGCACGTCCACCATTGACATCTCGTCTATGACTATAACATCACAGTCGAGGGGATTGTTCTCGTTATGGGCGAAAGTAAGCCTGCCGCCTTTGTCGTAGACCACTTCAAGGAGGCGGTGGATAGTCTTGGCTTCGTAGCCTGTCAGGTCGGACATACGCTTTGCGGCACGTCCTGTGGGAGCGGTGAGAAGCACACGCAGTCCACGTTTTTCAAATATTGAGATGATAGCGTTTAGAGTGGTGGTCTTACCTGTACCGGGGCCGCCTGTGAGTATCATTAGTCCACGGGAAACAGCCGAAGTGATGGCACGTCTCTGAAGTTCCTCATACTCTATGCCGTGCTCCTCCTGCTCGATATCGATGAGTGCATCGAAGTCGAAATCCTCGGGTGAGGTGAAGTCTTTCAGCACCTTTATCCTGTCGGCGATGAAGCTTTCGGCGTAGTAGTAATCTGGGAGATAAACGTACTCACGCTCATTCTTGATATATTCAAACAGCTCATCGTCATCGAGAGCGGCATTGTAGGAGCTGTAGAAATCCTTCTCGCTGATGCCAAGTGCATTTTCGGCCTTTGTCAGCAGCACATCCAGAGGAAGGCATGAGTGGCCGAGAGTTGTATTGGCACGGAGTATGTACTGCAATCCTGCGATAACACGCTTGTCGGAGTTTTTCGGGATGTGCAGGTCATGGGCGATGGTATCGGCTTTCTTGAATTCAAGGTCGATATTTTCGCCGCAGAGAAGGTACGGGTTAAGCTTGAGCAGTTCCATTGCGTCGGGGCCGTATTTCTGGTAGGTCCTCATGGCTATGCCCGATTTTACGCCGTAACCCGAAAGATAGGACATTATGCATCTCAGAGAGAAAAGCTTTCTTGCCTCGTTGGCGATATCCTCGCATTTCTGTGCGGAAATGCCCTTTATCTCGCTGAGGCGGTAGGGATCGTGCTCCATGATATCCAGCGTCTTTTCACCGAAAACCGCAACTATCTTCTTGGCGAGCCCCGGGCCTATGCCCTTTACAGCGCCGGAGCCCAGATATTTTTCGATATTCACCACGGTATCGGGGAGCTTTCTCTCGCAGTATTCAGCCCTGAACTGAGTTCCGAAGCGGCGGTGGGTGTCGTAGTAGCCCTCAAGAATAAGGCCTTCGCCCTCCTCGATATCGCCTATCTCACCGACGACGGTTATCAGCTCGCCGCCTGCGTCCAGATCGAGAACTACGTAGCCGTTAGCTTCGTTTTTGAACAGCACGTTTTCGACAGTGCCTTCAACGTGCAGCAGTTTCTGCTCCATAGTCCTCCTCCTCGCAAAGTCATAATTTCAGGGCTTATCGGCTATATACGGACGTTTCTGCAACATCCGCCTGCATGCGGACAAGCCTAATCACTATACATTATACTATATTTCAGCGGTAAAATCAATTATTTTCTGCACGAAATTTTCATTTTTTTCATTTACAATATTGGCACGTTCGGGAAATTCGGCGCAGAATCGGGCACAAACTGCCTTTGCATGGTAGTCCTCGCCGCATTCGATTATCATTATTTTAGTGACACAGCATTCCTCAGTGGCAAAGAGATAGGCGGTATACCGCAGTTTTTCTTCCAGCCGTGGATCGTCGCTCCTTACGATCACAGTCAGGGGAACGGCCTTGACTTTTGGACAGCAAAGCAGGCAGATGACCTCAACCACAGCGATAACGGTCAGTATGACAGCGGCAATGAGTACAGGTATATCCATGTTGATCTCTCCCTATATGTAATATACCATATATTATGCTGAAAGCGGAGAAAGTGGCAATAAAAATGAGCCCCCGCAGACCTAACCTCGGTACTCTTACAGAAACTTTATACGCATTTATCGGGGGAAACCTTTCTGAGGAAAGGTTCTCCCCCGAACCCCCTTCCAAAGACTTTTAATAGAATTTTGCCCCTGATAGGGCGCTCCACACAAGATGTGAAAACCAGTAGTTTTACTGGGAGCGCCCTATCAGGGGCAAAATTAATACTGAAAGTTTTAGGAAAGGAGTTTGAGGAAGAACCCTTTTTCAAAAGGGTTTTCCTCAATAGACTCGTGTAAAAACTTCTGTAAGAGTATCAGGGGTATATCAGGGGATGTTTTTATATATTATTCTGTTGCCTGGAACACGCCTTTTACAAATGTATAAAGGTGAGAATGGATTGAATCATCGCCGTGATTTCCTCCCTGTACGACGTGCCATACGTGGGGGACTCCGTTTTTCTGGAAGTTATTATGATATCCCTCGGGAGTGGTAAGTCCCACGACGTTGTCGTTAGTGCCGCCTGTTATGAATAAGAGGTACGGAGTTTCTTCCTCGCTGTTCCACTTGAATGCGCCTCCCAGACCGGGGGCAGGACAAATAGCTCCCACATAACCGAATTTATCGCCGTACTTCATACCTATCGAGAGTGATTCCATACCTCCCATAGAGAAGCCTGTAACAGCGGTATTATCCTTGCCGGTGAGGACGCTGTAATTCTCCTCGATGTGAGGCATAAGGCTGTCCACGATATCGTCAACGAAGTTATTGTATCCCTGTACCGAACCTGCATCTCCGAAGCCTGTAGCATCGTTCATAGTTGAGCTTGTGAAGATGAACGGGAATACAACTATCATATCCTTTGCATCTCCCGAAGCAATGGCATTTCCGACGATCTGACGTGTGTACATCTGACCGTTGCCGTTGGTTATCATGCGGTTTTCATTTTCAAAGAATCCATGCAGTACATAGAGAACGGGATACTTTTTGCTCTCGTCATAATCAGCAGGGAGCAGGATGTTATAGGGCTTGTTCTTATTGGCTTTTTTGGAGAAATATGTCTTTTTCTCAATAGTGCCGTACCTGACTCCGGGCTTCTCCTTATGTGAATCGGCGGGCTCGTTGTTAACGGCTTCATTCTGCATTTTTTCAGTAAGCTCTTCCATAGTGTATTTTCTCTGCCCCTCAACAATGACAGGTTCGACAACAGGAAATTCTTTTATTTTTCCCGATACGAACTGAGATATGAGTACAAGGTCGTTTATCTCATAAACTCCGTTGCTGTCGGCATCTGCGGCCTTTAAAACGGCTTTGTCACTGATCTCGGAGACAATGCCTTTTCTTGCAAGCACAAGGTCAATGGAGTCGATACAGCCGTCGTAATCAATATCGCCTTTATGAAGAACGGTGGGACCTTTTGGCTCGGCAATTTCAGTTCCGACAGCAGCTCCGACAACTTCGTCCAGATAGAAGCTGCATTTGCTTTCTTCAGTCTCCACATAAAGCTCGATATCAGACGCATCCTCAGGGATGGAGAAGCTGTTGTTTTCAAGGTGTGCCCATTCATTTTTCTTTCCGGAAACTTTGGCTATCTTGGGATATATTGCTGTACCTGAGCCGTCCTTATACTGAAGTGTAAGGCAGAACGACACATCGTCTTCGTCCTCTGTCATGACGTAGGCGCTGAATGAATAATCGCTGCCGGCCTTGAAATCGGAACCGAGTTTGAGAGTTGCGCCGTTCCAGTCAGACTCTCTGCCGCTTGTGTACAGCGACTGCTGACCTGAGCGGGATTTGCCTGAAACGGTTTTGACTGATGCCGAACCTCTGCCGCTCCAGCTGTCTTTGCCTTCCTCGAAAGTACTGTGGAGCATATAGTCGTTGTCAGCTGCTGAAACGGGTACGGACGCCGCAAGAGCTGAAATGGCAAGAGCCGCTGATGAAATAGATGCCAGAGCTTTTTTCATATAATTTCCCCCCTGTATTGGATTTGCTTCGTCTTACGTTCGTGAAGCATATTTTTATGTAAGCTAATTATAACATCTCCCAGAAAAAAAGCAAACCAAATATTGCTGTATTATATACAAAATTTGCTATAATATGAGGATAAACTTAATTAAGTTGTACTATTAAGAGAAGAAAAGTTGTACTTTTTTATGCACGGTTAAGAAATTGATAAGAAAATAATAGGGAATTGATAAAGACTTCACGGCGTTTTTCGTGTATAATAAGATTACAGAAAACACAGAAGGAGCGTGTCAGAATGAATGCAATATTACATACGGAAAAGCTCTGCAAATCATTTTCCAACAGCGGAATGCAGCAGCACGTTATAAAGAATCTTGATCTTGAAATACGGGAGGGAGATTTCACAGTTATAATGGGAAACTCGGGTTCGGGAAAATCCACCTTGCTCTACGCACTGTCCGGAATGGATAAGCCCACAATGGGAAAGGTATATTTCGGCGATGAGGATATTTCCGCTTACACAAACGATCAGCTTGCAGTGTTCAGAAGAAAGAACTGCGGATTCGTTTTCCAGAGCATTTATCTTCTTGAGAATATGGATGTATTTGACAATGTAATGACGGGGGCGCTTGTTGTGCAGAAGAATTCTCCTGAGCTTGTCGGGAAAGCTGAAACACTTCTTCGGAAGGTAGGCATAGGCAAGGAACTGTGGAAGAAATTCCCCAATCAGCTGTCGGGAGGAGAGTGTCAGAGAGTGGGCATAGTACGTGCCATCATCAATGAACCGAGGATCCTTTTCGCAGACGAGCCGACGGGTTCACTTAATTCCGCATCGGGAAATGATGTACTGAATATATTCACTGAACTTCATGAAAAAGGGCAGAGCATAGTAATGGTAACTCACGACCTCAGAACAGCTCTGCGTGGCAATCGTGTGATCTTCCTGAGGGACGGAAATATTGTCGGAGAGCATGAAATGCCGCTTTTCGGATCCGATGACACGAAGAAGAGGCGTGAAGAATTACAGGACTTCCTTGATGAGATGGGTTGGTGACAGGTATGAACAAGATAATGCGGCTTTCAAAGGCAAATATCCACAGACATAAAACCGAATCACTTCTGCTGTGCATCCTGATAATGCTGTGCATGGCGCTGATGTCAGGTGCATTTTCTGCTGAAAAAAATATAAAGCGGATGTTTCCGGATATGGCGGAACGTACCGGATTTCTTCAGAATCAGCTCTCTCTGACTGAGGCGCAGTATGATGAGAGGATGGTGACATTGCTCAGAGAAGATGAGCGTGTCACTGAGTGTGAGAGCATCCGATTCCTGTATGCATTCAGTTCACGTGTACTTGATAAAAACGGCAGGGAAAAGAATTATCCCTGCACATTCGTTACATCTGAAACAGAAGAAAAATATGAGAAATATTCACCTCAGTCAACTCTCAGCGATGCGGAGATCGCCGAAACAGAGCATCCGGTATATGTTCCGCTGAACGAAAAAGAATCCCTTGATGTCACGGAAGGTGATAAGCTTACCATTATTGACGGCGCAAGGAAATATCAGTTCACAGTAGTGGGATTTTACGAAAGCGGTACTTTCTCTGATACCAAATTCGTTGTCAGCGAGGCGGATTATTCTGTGTTGAAAAATGTATTTGACCGCTGTAACGATATTATGTTTTCACTGAAAGATGGCGCTGATATTGATGATGTTTGCGGAAAATGGGCAGAAGCAGGAGCAGATATCGGCCTTGATACCGAGACTTACGGCATAAAAACATTTAATGACCAGAAAATGGAGTTCAATATAGAAATCATGTATGTTCTCATCATCACTGAGATAATGGCTGTGATCATACTTATAGCCATTATCGTCATGATAGGATTCCGTGTTATCAGCGATATACAGGAGCAGATCGTACAGATAGGCGTACTTGAGGCACTGGGCTACCGCTCACGGGAAATATCCCTTTCGTATGCCGCCGAGTATTTTCTGATCGCACTGGCAGGCTGTATCGCAGGAACTATACCCGGAGTCGGTGTTTTTTATGTGCTGATACATATTTCCGAAGAGATGAAAGGCTATCCCGTCAGCCATTTTATCCATCCGTTTCCTGTTATTACCGTATTTGCAGGGATTCTGCTGGTCGTTACTCTGCTTGCATTGTTCAAGTCAGGTTCAGTCCGCAGATATCCGCCGGTTACTGCGTTCCGCAAGGGAATACAGAATCACCATTTCGGCAAGTCTCATTTTCCTCTGAGAAATACGAAAAACAACGTTCACCTCAGACTTTCGCTCAAAAGATCTGCCGCTCATTTACGAAGAAATATCAGCCTTACTCTTGTAACCGGAGTCACGGTTACAGCAGTTGTTTTAAGCTTTATTCTCTACAGTTTCCTCGGAAACGGGCTGAATGTCCTGTACAGCTGTGCAGGCTGTGAAATGAGCGATGCAGAAATAGCTGTTATGACAGAAACAGACACTGATGAATTCTGTAAGGAGCTGGAAGCACTGCCGGAAGTAAGAAAGGTGCTTCCGACCTGTCAGATGGATTCATTGATGGTTGATGCATATGAGCTGAAATCAAAGAAGTTTATCAATGTATATAAGGATTATAACAAGACTGAAAATATCCATCCGATAGAAGGGCGTTTCCCGGAACATGAAAATGAGATCATGATAACAAAATCGGTCTCGTCATTTGACCATCTTGATACAGGTGACACCCTGAGACTTGAATACAAATCAGTCCGCAGGGATTATATCATCACAGGTATAGTAACTGCACTCTTTAACGGAAACAGCGTATATATGACCGAGGACGGCATGAAACTGATGGATCCGCTGTACCGCCCCGATTCTTTTCAGATATACAGCAGTGAAGGCGTTTCAACGGATCAGCTGAAAGCGTTACTCACCGACCATTTCGGCAAGAGTGTGGAGGAACTTGGAAATGACAGCGGCGGACAGAAAAGCTATGAGGAGAGGATCCGTGCAAAGGCGGATATGGTAATTTCCGCAATGCTTGATCAGACCGATACGACCCACGTGGAATATTCCATACGCTACGGTGATACTGTGATAAACGGAAACAGCAGCGCAATCCGGATAAAGAGTTTTCTGAATGTTCCCGAACTGCTTAATACATATATGGAGAAAATGTGCAGTGCAGTTTCGGTCACAACGAAAATATTCATGGCAGTTGCAGCAGCGGTGGTAATGTCAATACTGACCATACTCATGTCATCTGAGATACGCCGTCAGCGCAGGGATCTTGGTATCATGAAAGGCATGGGATACACCTCAAAGGAACTTATGCTTCAGCTGGCATTCCAGATCATGCCCGCAGTTATCACAGCAGTTGCTGTAGGTACAATTCTCAGTATTGCGGCAGTCAAGCTGCTTACGGGCATGGTCGGAGTCATACCTGTAAATGTTCCGGCTGTTCTGGTGCTTGATGCTGTGATAATCGCATTCTGTTTCGGATGCGCATATTTCGGCGCAAGAAAGATAAAGAAGATATCTGTCTATGAACTTATGACTGAATAAGGAGATATGGATATGAGAAAAATAATGAAAAACATACTTGCAGGAGCGGTGACGGCAATGCTTCTGCCTGCTGCGGCAGTAAGTGCTTATGCGGCGGATAATAAGCCCCACGAAACCACTGATACGATAGGAACAGTTGGTTCGGTCAGCAAGGTATTCGTATCAGCCGCAGCAATGCAGCTTGCAGATCAGGGAAAGCTTGATATTGACGCACCTGTTACTGATTATCTGCCCGAATTCAGACTTGCTGACCCACGATACAAGGATATTACCGTGCGTATGCTTATGGATCATACTTCGGGGATGATGGGGACATATAACCATGATTCAATGTGCTTCGGATACAGAAGCAGGCTTCCTCATGATAATTTACTGAAGAATATCAGTGGTGAACGCCTTAAAGCTGCCCCGGGAGAGTATGCTGCATACTGCAATGACGGCTTCAATGTGCTGGAACTTGTGGTTGAACGTGTCAGCGGAGAAGACTATACCGATTATCTCGAAAACCACATCTGCAAGCCGCTGGGACTTCAGCAGACAGGTACTCCGTGGAATGCTTTTGAAGCAGCAGAGCAGATGAAGGTATTCATGAAGAATACGGAATATCCGGCTGATTATTGTCTTACTGTCGGCGACGGCGGAGTACTTTCCACAGCGTCGGAACTGAGCAGATTCGGCAGCGCATTTTTCACGGGCAATACTGTCCTGCTTTCGGATAAGGCAAAGGAGGAAATGAGTACCTGCAACAGAGATGATCCGTATGTGGACGGATTCGGACTGGGATGGGATGAGGTGTCATATCCGGAATATGAAGAAGCAGGCGTAAAGATACTAAGCAAGGGCGGCGACCTGGTATTTCAGCATTCGGAACTGCTTGTAGCTCCCGATGATGAGATAAGCGTGGGAGTTATCTCGTCAGGAGGATCGAGCACATATAACACACAGCTTGCAATGGCACTGATGGACATTGCACTCGAAGAAAAAGGCATCAGCATTTCACGGAGCAAGCCCGATAAAAAGGAGCTTCTTGACAGCGTTCCCGAAGAATATCTGAAATATGAGGGGATATATATGGATTCGCAGAGTGTGTATCAGATGAGTTTCCCTCAGAAAAAATACATGAAATTCAGAGATCTCTGTGACAGAACACAGCCTGACATTAACTTCATGTATACTTCGGACGGCGTCTTTGTGAAGGTTACAGGAAATGCGGAAAAAGGTACAGTTTCACAGGACAGTGATAATACTGCCATACGTTTTGCGGAGAAAAACGGCAAGGTATATCTCACAAAAAGTTCCGTCACAGGCGACGATACATTCGGATATCTGAGCTGGCCCGAATGCTACAGTGTACAGCAGCTTGAAGAAAACTCCGTAAGCGATAGTGTACAGGCGGCATGGGATGCAAGAAATAAGAAGCACTATTATATATGCAATGAATGTGCATCTTCCGTTGCCTACAGCAGTGATCCGGCAGTTACTATCAGCATTCCCGAAGGCGTTCTTGGCTATGTGAATAATCTGAAAATAAAGGATAGCACTCATGCAGAAAGTGTTCTTCATATCCCCACAACTGTAAGCCGTGATCAGACGGATTATGAGATAATTGACGAAAACGGAGCAGAATATCTCCTTATGGATTCAGCGGGACAGAAGTTTATCTCGGAGGACGCAATCCCTGATCTTACGGCTGATATGACCGCAGTTAAGTTGACAAGCGGCGCTGCATCGTGGTATAATACCGACAGAGGAACATTGACGCTGGATATCCCCGAAAATGCGGCTGTTTATGTGTACGACAGCTACGACCGCCTGACATGGTCAAGCTATATGAAAAATAGCGGCAGTACAGTTCAGCTACCATTCTCAGGCAAGATCGTATTTATCGGTGAAACAGGAAGCACGATCGGTATCCGGCAGTAATCAGAGAGGTGAAAAAATGAAGTATCAATGCCTTATGATCGATGACGACGCAACAATAGCAGAAACCACAGCGGAATATTTCAATATGTTTGACATAAGTACAGCTTCAGTGGGAAGCTATGAAGAGGCTGAAGCTTTTCTTGAAAAGCATCAGGTATCGCTGCTTCTGCTGGACATCAATCTTGGCGATCGTTCCGGCTTTGAGCTTTGCAAGCAGATACGCAGAAAATATGATATGCCCATTCTTTTCATCAGCGCAAGAACAAGTGATGACGACATCCTTACGGCGCTGAATATCGGCGGCGATGATTACATAAAAAAGCCTTATACCATGAGTATTCTTCTGGCGAAAGTCAAGGCTGTGCTCACTCGTTACGAAAAAGCAGCGGAGGCGGCGAAAACTGCCTCCGCTAAGGTTGTTTCAGATCAGCCAATGACGGGGCAGATAAAAGTTTCCGAGGGTATCTTACTGAATACGGGTACCCATCTGCTGATACGTGAAAATGAAACAATTCCGCTGAAAGCTATGGAGTATAAAATGCTGCTGTATCTGCTTGAGAACAGGGGAAGGGTAGTTACAAAAGAGGAGTTCCTCAGCAATGTCTGGGAGGACTCGTTCATAGGCGAAGGCACACTTCCCGTGCACATCAGGCATATTCGAGAAAAGATAGAGATAAATCCCAATGAACCGCAGATAATCAGGACTGTATGGGGAGTCGGATACATTATCGGGAGCGCAGAAGAATGAAGTATTACCGCAGATTTCTTGTGCTTGCCGTGGTAGCTGCGGCGGTGCTTCTGATCGTTATCAGCAGATACGGCGGGATCTCCGATGATCATGAGCGTGACATGGTCATGATGAATCATATCGTTCAGACGGTGAAAGAGCATATCAGCGATCCCGAAAGCCTGAACGGGATGGAGTTGGATTCGGAGCTGGTAGTTTTTTCGGAAAGCGGCGACCGTATTTATGCAACCGATAATATTCCCGGATCCGTTCATACAGCTGCTGATGCAGGCAGGGAAGGCTATTTCTGCATGGCTGTCATCGATAACGGAAGGTTCCTCGGAACAGCGGCTGTTCCTGATCCTGTTCTTGAGGAATACAATGCAAAGAAGAACAGTCTGATCATTACCGCTGTGATGATCTTTTCTCTCATCATGGTGCTTCTGATTGCGGCCGGAATATTCATCCGCATACGTATAATATTGCCGTTCAGACGAATGGAGAAGTTTGCGGACAGCATAGCTCAGGGAAATCTGGATGATCCGCTGCTGATGGAAAAGCACAATATGTTCGGCAGCTTCACGGAAAGTTTTGATCTGATGCGGGAAGAACTGAAAGCAGCACGAAGCAGAGAAGATGAAATGAAGCTTCGTGAAAAGGAACTTACCGCTTCGCTGAGCCACGATATAAAAACTCCTGTAACGGGAATAAAGCTGATATGCGAGCTTCTCATGTGCAAAACGGACGACCCGTACCTGACTGAAAAGATCAGCAATATTAATCAGAAAGCCGAGCAGATACATATTCTTGCAGAAGATATGCTCACTTCTACTCTTGACGAACTGGGAGAAATGCGTGTGAACTGCCGTGACGAGTCATCGGCTGTGCTTCACGGTCTGGTTACTGAGCACGATACAAAGATGCTTGTCCATGAAGGCGCTGTTCCCGAATGCCTTATCCGTATCGACAGGGGAAGGCTTTCTCAGGTAATAGCAAATATAATCAGCAATTCCTACAAATATGCCGGAACTGAAATTGATGTCAGCTATGGTTTCCGGGATAGTTTTCTTGCAATGACTTTGTCGGATCACGGCGGAGGTGTTCCCGAGGATGAAGTTGATCTGCTGACTGTCAAGTATTACCGTGGCAAATCAAACTCCGACGGCAAGGAAGGCAGCGGCCTCGGACTCTATATCTCAGGCGAACTGATGAAGCGGATGAACGGCGATCTCAGCTGTACAAAAACGGAAAACGGACTGGCTGTCACACTGCTGATACCGCTTTCCTGATGATCTGTCATGACTTATCAGAGCATGGCAGATCATTTTTTATGCGAGCGGATATGCTTGAAAAATGCAGAGAGGTGTGCTATAATATGAAAAAACGGAAAGGCTTCCGTGCGTACAGGGGGAAGATGAATGAAGATACTGAATTTACACGGCTTCATGGGTGAGGCAGACAACAAGAATTACAAGGCACTCTGTGGGATTTTTCCGTCTGAGGATATAATCTCTCCGAAGATCGATTACAAAAAAACATCGCCTGACAAACTGCTCGGACAGTTTGCGGATATGGTCGATTCTGATGATTTTATTTTTGTGGGACAGAGTCTGGGAGGTTGGTTTGCAGACAAATTGAGCCGCAGATTCAAACGTCCGTGCATACTCACAAATCCCTGCAATTATCCGCATAAACTTGAGCTTATCACAACTTCTGGAATGCCTCATGAATTTGCGGATATCTACCGCAAGCTGTCCGCTTCGGATGAAAATGAGAGAGCTTATACCCTTTGCAGCGATGCTGATACCATACTCCCCGATAATTACAAAGACTGCGTGAAGCTGTCAGGCACAGTGAAAAGAGTTCACGGAAGTCACAGCACCATTGAAAATGTGAGAGTTCATATAGCTGAAATGCTTACTGAGATAGAGAATGACAGGCTGCTTCTGTTTTTAGGCAGAGGTTCAGCTTTTGCGGATGAACATAACTCAGCATTCTTCACCGAGGATAATGAGCTTGTGCTAATCGACTGCCCTGCGACTTCATATCAGAAGGTCAGGAAAATGGACTGGGAGAAGTATGAGAATATCTACATTCTCATCACCCACACCCACGGTGACCACAGCGGCGGCACAGGAACAATGCTGCAATATGTATGGTTTGCAAGCTATATGAAAAAGAAGGTCACCATTGTTGCGCCTTCGGAAGAGGTAAGGGATGACCTTCTGCTTCTTCTTATGAGGATAGAGGGCTGCGAGGCGGAATGGTTCAATATTGTCACAGCTGCCGAACTGAATAAACCGTGGCTGGTATCGTCGGTCCCTACTGTCCATGTGAAGCCTCTTGACGGCAGATGCTTCGGCTATCACCTGAAAATACACGGCAAAAATGTTGTGTACACAGGTGACACAGCCTCCCTTGAACCATTTGGACCGCTGCTTGAAAAAGATTCATATCTGTATACAGAAGCCGCATATTATAAGAGTGAAGTTCATATGTATCTGAAAGAAATGCTGCCTGAGTACAAGCGCCTTGCAGAAAACGGAGTTCATGTGTATCTCATGCACCTTGATGTGGAGAGCGAGATAAAGAAGATGATCGCTGATACTCCATTGAAATTGGCGATGCTGTATAATTCCTGACATAAAGGCAACACCGCACAAAACTTGCACTGAATCTGCGGACATATTTTCCGTCATCTTGCACAGAAATTCCTTGACATACGTCAGTATGCCTGCGGAATTTCTATACAATCTGACGAAAAATCTGTCGGCGCGTATTCAGCACAAGTTTTGTGCGGTGTTGCCTAAAAGAAACGGTTCAGCTTAATATGAACCGTTTCTTTTTGTCGGAAAAGTCAATATTAAAAATACAATGCAGATATAATTAGTAGGAATAGATAATTGACTTTTGAGTGATCCTGTTATATAATCATTTTATGATAAACTGCAAGCTGTTCCCTCTTCATCAAAAAGTGACGTGATAGTGGGAGAATCGCCGCATATCGGGCAGCGATGATTCTTATGCGGCAGCCTTACACTGCGCCATTCCATTTTCAGCCCGTCAAATACGAGCATTTTACCTGTGAGAAGCTGCCCCTGACCTGTGATATATTTTACGGCTTCGAGAGCCTGCATTGAACCGATTATTCCGGCCATTGCACCGATAACTCCTGCTTCACGGCAGCTTGGCACTGCGTCCTTCGGCGGCGGAGCTTCAAATACACAGCGATAGCACGGACCCTCATCAGGGACATATGTCATGAGCTGTCCCTCAAAGCGTAGAATACCTGCGTGGCAGAAAGGTTTCCGTCCGAGGACGCAGGCATCGTTTATGAGGAATTTTGTAGGGAAGTTGTCGGCTCCGTCAATGACAAAATCATAATCGGCTATCATGGCAGCGATATTTTTGCTGTTTACGTATTCGTGGTAGGTTTTCACCGTAACATCGGGATTGAGAGCTTTTATTGTCCCGGCAGCTGACTGCACCTTGGATTTTCCTACATCTTCGGTAGTGTGGATTATCTGCCTTTGCAGATTTGAAAGTTCAACGTTATCACAGTCTGCAATGCCGATGGTACCGACTCCTGCGGCAGCGAGATACATGGCAGCAGGTGCACCGAGGCCTCCTGCGCCGATGATGAGAACTTTTGCAGCGAGAAGCTTTTTCTGGCCTCTCACGCCTATTTCTTTTAAAGTGATGTGTCTCGAATAACGTTCGAGCTGCTGATCTGATAAAGCCATTTTTACCTCCTGAAAGGATCAGATATGAAAAGTATAAATGCATCGGAATTATGCGGCCTTGATACCGGAAAGGTCATTCTCCTTGATATACGCAGCAGGGAAGAATTTGAACTGAAAGGCATAAGCGGTTCAGTGAACGTTCCTTTTGATGAGATATCTTCGGGGCTTTCAAAGCTGCCCCATGATAAGCCTGTATATGTGCTGTGCAGAACAGGCGACCTCAGCGAAGAAGTTGCGGAGATACTTGAAGACCGTGGATACGACGTGTATAACGTAGAAGGCGGATATGCTGCGTATGTGGTAAGTATAGCCGCTGTTTTGCCGTAATGTAATCCTACCTGTTTAATAAGTATACCACTTATGCTGCGGCATTTCAAGCGGCTGCGGTATAGGTTTTTTCTATTGCTGAAAAATATATTGACAAACTTCAATCTGTATGCTATAATATAGAAAATCATCAATATGAGGTGAGCAAATGAAACTGACAAATAAACAGATCACCGTGATATTCAAGGCTCTGTGCGATGAGAACCGTGTGCAGATATTCAGACTTCTCCAAAACGGCGAGAAATGCGCCTGCAAGCTGCTGAAAGGAATGCAGTGTACCCAGCCTACGCTTTCACATCACATGAAGATACTCTGTGACAGTGGTCTTGTGAACGGCAGAAAAGAGGGAAAGTGGATGTACTACTCCATTTCTGCGGAGGGTACGGAAGTCGCTGTGAATGTTCTGCGTGAGCTGACAAAGGTCGATATATCGGAAAGCGGAGAATGCTGCTATAAATAAGTGTCCGTGGGAACACGGATATTTGTTTGAAACAGATATAGATAAATTCAAATGTGTATATTGGAGGTAAACTATGAAACACACAGAAATTGCAAGCGAGCTTTTCTCAAAAAGGTATTACTGCTCTCAGGCGGTGCTGGCGGCATTTGCCGAGGAGCTTGGAATAACTAAGGAACAGGCACTTAAAGTCGGAGCTTGCTTCGGTGCCGGTATGTGCAAGGCCGAGGTCTGCGGAGCGTGTACGGGTTCGCTTATGGCTCTTGGTCTGAAATACGGTATGTGCAAGGACGGAGATCTTGACAGCAAAGAGAGAGCAAACAGCTATGCCGTGCGTTTTCTTGATGAATTCACAAAGCTGAATGGCTCTTATATCTGCCGTGAGTTGCTTGACTGCGATATTGCAACCGATGAGGGAAAGGCTTATGCACGGGCAAAGGGACTGTTCGCAACTGAATGTCCCAAGATGATAGAGAGTGCTGTGCTGATTGTCGAAAAGATGCTAAACGAATAATAGAGCCGTATGAAAGTACGGCTTACTTTCCCTACATCAAATTGACTGATTTCAATTTATCTATGGGAGAAAGTGTTTTATGGGAATTTGGGACTTTATACAAGACGAGATTCTCGGTATGAAATGGCTGAACAGGCTGATCGGCTCGGTGCTGAACGCCTGCGGTCTTGAGACAAGCGGAAAAATAGGCGGAAGTGTGCAGTTTTTCATTTATGATGTGATCAAGATCATGGTTCTGCTCGGTGTGCTGATATTCCTTATATCCTACATTCAGAGCTTTTTTCCGCCTGAGAGGACAAAGAAGATACTCGGACGGTTTCACGGTAGATGATGCGGAGTTTGAGAGGGTAATCGCTGTGATCGATGAGAATGTGCACAAACTGGTACATTATATATCGGAACTTTGAACTGGATTCAAAGTTCTGATGCTCAAAAGTATACCTCTTTCATATTCTCCGGCATAGAAGCAAACATCATCTATAAACAAACAATCCCCTCACCAAAGGAACACCCGTGTTCCGATGATGAGGGGCTTGTTTTTCATATTCAAATCGTTTCTTCTTTCGTCCTGTTCACCTCAGAGGGGTTTGTCAAGCAGTTCCAGTCCATAGGTCTTGACATCGCCGTTCACTGCATCAATTATCCATTCACCGACGCTTCGGTCGTTTCCGAGCTTGTCAAACACATTCGCAGAGATGATCGTATGCTGGGTATTATGGGTATTTGCATCTTCTCCGCAGCTCCAGATATAAATGCCCACATCGGGGATATTCGTCTGCAAGCCGTTTACCATTTCTCTCAGATCACGCTGGAAATTATCGCCAAGCTCTTTGGTTTGATCCATTTTTCCGCTGTCGATATAGGACTGATACTGCATCAGCGTGTCATCACGGTAGGAGCAGTCAAAGAGTATTTTCACGGTGTCACCACGCTTTTCGTGGAGTGCGGTCAGACTGTCAAGGACAAGGTTGTTAGTGGTCAGTCTGTCTGATATTTCAACCGGGGCTTTCCACAAATTCACAGCCGTTTCATGCCAGCCGTCATAAAGCAGCAACGAGCTGTCAACGCAGACGGTCACATTTTCAGCACTTGGAAAACGGTCGATCACATCATCAGCCAGCAGGGAGGTCGCAAATCCGCCTGCCGAAAAGCCTGTTACAAGCAGCGTGTCAGGCTCTCCGATATACTGTTTGACCTGTTCCACATAAGCGGAATAATTGCTGTATCCTGTGTGATACACAGTCTTTTTGCCCTCGTAAATTCCCGTGCCTGCGTGAAAATCGCCCGTCGCATAGGGGATCACGATAAAGCTCCAGTCCTTAAACGGATTATCCTCCGCTGTGCTGCCGATACCACCCTGTGCGACAAAATCCTGTGCCGTCATATTTGTCGCATAGAACTCTTTGCCGCCCTCGGAAGTCTTAGGGGTGATGCTCACACCGCCGCCGAAGAAATACACAACGACTTTGTTTTCCGTACCCTTGCGGAAGATGCCGTGCCATTCGCTGCCGTCCGAGGACTTTGTACCGTCCACCTCAACCTCGTACCACTTGCCGATCTCAGGTTCACCCTTGAGCTTCGGGAATGTTTTGAGAAATGTCAGCTTCAGAAGAATAAAAATGCCTATTGCGATCACCAAAATGATAATTCCGATGATGATAAGCACCTTTTTCAGTCTGCTTTTCGGTTTTACGTTCTCCATGACAACTCCTCCTCAATCTCACGGCTTGACAAAGCCGCTTTTCTATGATACTATAATATCATAAAACGGCTGTAAAGTCAATAAATTTGGGAAAATGATACTATTTGGCGAAAAAGTATCATCAGGCAGAAAGGAAAAGTGGAAAATGTCAGAATATGTGACCTCAGCCTACGGCGAAGCACTGTTCAAGCTGATGAAAAAGAAGAACATCGAGAAGATCACCGTTGACGAACTGTGCGAGGAAGGCGGCATCGGCAGAGCAACCTATTTTCGCAATTTCAAATCAAAGGACGAGATCATCACCGCCTATATCATCATGAAGTGGCGAGAATATGAGCGTGAACACAGGCTAAAGGAGCATCAGATCAATGACAGCTACCGTGTCAGGCGGTACTTTGATTTTTGCTATTCACTTCGGAAAAAGAACGACCTTATTATCGGTCAGGGACATCACGGAGCAATTTTGTCGGCTTATGAGGTCATCATGACCGACAGCGACACCGAGCAGACCTCGGACACCTACGAAAGCTACTACCTTGCCTACGGACTTTTCGGTATCTTCATGAAGTGGGCAAAAGGCGGTTACGCCGAGTCGGTGCAGGAAATGACACAGATCGTAGTGGAAAAGATATTTGCAGGAAATATGGAATAAATGAAGCCCTGAGAAATGCTTGAGCAGATCTCAGGGCTTTTTCTTTACGTCATTCACGCTTTATAATAGACAACTGCCACTTAATTATCAAACATCGTCAGGGTGAACTTTGTCAGTTCTATCGCAAGCTGGTGTGGAGTTTCCTCAAATCCTCGTTCAGCCATGGAAATGCTCACCGTTAAGGGGTGTACCGAGGCTGTAAAGGGACGCCTGATAAAGAAAAATGTATGCTTTGGCAATGCGCAAGAAAAAGAAAGCCGTTGCCAGAGCATACATATTAAAGTGTAGAAAAACAAAAAGAATAGTGACAAGCAAAGCGAATCATGGTATAATGGGTATACGATATATTCGCTGTCGGAACGGAGGCTTTATGTTTAAGACAGTGAGCACCGCCATGAAAAGAAAGGTGGCGGTCAGATGAATATTCAGGAACGAAGGAACAAGGACGGGAAGATCACTTCCTACCGCATCAGGGTGTCGACTACCGTGATAAACAGAACGGTTTTCAGAACGCTGAGAAGCAGGCAGGACTTTCGCCGTCAACTGTCTAAAGTTATAACGGATACAGAAAGTGTGTTGCTCCTTTCATCGGACACATTCAGCTCAAACAGCTTACCCCTGCGACAGCAAGAAGCAGGCTCAGCAGCTTTACCGAAAACATCGTGTTTTCGGCATGAGGGTTGAAATTTTACGGTTAATGTGGTATAATTAAGGCAACACCGCACAAAGCTTGTGCTGAAGATGCGCCGACAGATTTTTTCGTCAGATTGTATAGAAATTTCGCAGGCATACTATCGTATGTCAAGGGATTTCTGTGCAAGATGACGGAAAATATGTCCGCCGATTCAGTGCAAAGCCGTCAGGCGGGCTTTGTGCGGTGTTGCCTAAAGACTTTTCATATTCCTGTATTCGTGATCGGCATTCTTGCAGAAAAACATCTTTTCACGGAATCTTTCCCTGTCGCAGTTTATGATATTGTAAATATACCGCACATAGGTCTGTTCTCTTGATCTCGGATGGACAAAACGGTTGTTGAAGTAAATACGTCCGTATTCATTTCTGCCGAGGCGAAATGCAGTCTCGTTAAGTCTGTCCGCATATCTGAAAGGCGAGCCTTTTTTGTTGTAGGCTTCATTTCTGCCGTGCCGTCTTGAACGTGAGAATATCGAATAATAGAAATCATCGCAGAACATTATCCTGTAACGGTCATCCTCACGGAATATCCTTATATTCTCGAACAGATCCTTATGATACCATGGGTCGCTTCGTGTGCCTTCACCGAAAACTTCCCTGCCAAACTGCTGGAGCTGTTCTTTTCTCACTATCATCCTGCTGTCGTACTGACGCATATCAACAGTGTGCATCAGTACCTCGCTGTCAGGCATTATCCGCAGACTTTGCCGTACAGGCAGAAATTTCAGCGCTTCACGTTCTCTCGCATGATCCGAGAAACGTTCTCTGCCGCTGTAGTATACTGCTATTTTCTGAATGAAAAGCATATTTCCTCCAAATATCCTTACCGAATCAGCGATGAGGGGCGCAGTTACATAGCGCCCCATTCTGTATTTTTATCAGTCAACGAGGACAGGGTTAAAGTCCTCTTCCCATGGAAGTCCCCACTTGTTGAGAGCGTCCATGAACGGATCGGGATCGAATTCCTCGATGTTGTAAACGCCTGCCTTTTTCCATGTGCCTGTCATTATCATCATAGCACCTATCATTGCAGGAACACCTGTGGTGTAGGAAATAGCCTGTGAGCCAACTTCCTTGTAGCACTCCTGATGATCGCAGATGTTGTAGAGGTAGTAGTTCTTGTCCTTGCCGTCCTTCTTGCCACGGAAGATACAGCCGATGTTGGTCTTGCCCACTGTTCTCGGGCCCAGTGAAGCAGGATCGGGAAGTACAGCCTTCAGGAACTGGAGAGGTACTATCTCCTTGCCCTCGTACATGATAGGCTCGATGGATGTCATACCTACGTTCTCAAGGCACTTCAGATGTGTCAGATAGCTCTGGCCGAATGTCATGAAGAAACGGATACGCTTGATGCCCTTGATGTTGAGCGCCAGGGACTCAAGCTCTTCGTGGTGGAGGAGGTACATATCCTTCTCGCCGACGCCCTTGAAGTTGTAGACACGCTTTATCTCCATAGGCTCAGTCTCGACCCACTTGCCGTCCTCGATGTAGCTTCCCTTTGCGGAAACTTCACGGATGTTGATCTCAGGGTTGAAGTTTGTAGCAAACGGATAACCGTGATCGCCGCCGTTGCAGTCGAGGATGTCGATGTAGTTGATCTCGTCGAACTGATGCTTCATTGCGTATGCGGAGAATACACCTGTTACGCCGGGGTCAAAGCCGCTTCCGAGGAGAGCTGTGATGCCTGCCTTCTCGAACTTTTCACGGTATGCCCACTGCCACTTGTACTCGAACTTGGCAGTGTCAAGGGGCTCATAGTTTGCGGTATCAACATAGTGAGTCTTTGTAGCGAGACAAGCGTCCATGATAGTGAGGTCCTGATAAGGGAGCGCAAGGTTCAGCACTACGTCAGGCTTGTAGCTTTCGATGAGAGCGATAAGCTCGTCTGTATTGTCAGCATTTACCTGAGCAGTCTCAATGACAGTCTTTGTTGTTGGCTGGAGCTTTTCCTTCAGCGCATCGCACTTTGACTTAGTGCGGCTTGCGATCATGATGCCCTCAAATACCTCGCTGTTCTGACAGCACTTGTGAATTGCAACGGATGCAACGCCTCCGCAGCCGATTATCATACATTTTCCCATGGTTTTGTACCTCCATAAAAATTTTTGCTATAGTAAAATGCGGTCATGCCGCTATTTTTGCGTATTCTTCGTGCAGTGACGGCGTATCAGTAAAGCCTCTTCCTCACCACAAGATTTACAATTACCGGCACTATGATGAAAGCTGCGCCGATAATGCTGAATATCACGCTGAGTATTTTTCCTATCTTCAGTCTCGGACAATAGATAGTCTTCGGTGAATCGGGATCAACGAAAAGTGTGGTTTTCTCTCCCACTGAAAATACAGCAGGTGATGATGAATAGCCTGTCTGTGTTTCATAATCCGTGCCGTTATAGGTGTAGCGGAAAACAGGCGAATATGTTATGCTTTGGCCGTGATTACGGGAAGTCGAACGCACTGTCCTGTTCTCGATGACAACAGCGGCGACCTCCTCGGTACAGCGCAAGGGCGAATAGCGCCG
>ACOK01000117.1 GCA_000174895.1 Ruminococcus flavefaciens FD-1 | reverse complement strand
AAGATATTGTGCACCATGCAAATCAATTTTGTTGATTTAAAAATTTTAATCTGTAGAGAACCGGCACCTTCCCCGTTCCCGTTTCGCCGCTTTTTTTAGACTGTGGAACGCCGAGGACGGCGTTCCCTACGAAAAATTTCTTGTTTCAAAGACATTTTATTTTGAAAATTGATTTGCGTGATTGTGCACACAGAACGGCCCTGATGTCATATGGCAAACGGCAAAATATTTCAGAAAAGGGCTTGACAAACGGAAAGAGATGTAGTATAATGTGTAAAGTGATTTTGGATTACACCCCACTCAGAGGTGAACTTATGGCAAAGGAACTTAAATTCGTGATGCTCCTCGACTGCTACGGAGATCTTCTTACCGACCACCAGCGCAGCGTTATGGAGCTTTATTACTGCGAGGACCTTTCTCTCGCAGAGATCGGCGATCCTCTGGGGATAACCCGTCAGGCTGTCCGCTCACTTATAAAGCGTACCGAGGATATACTCCTCCACTATGAGGATAAGCTCGGATTTGCCGAAAGGCTCGGCAAAATGCGTGAATGCTTCGGCAACATCGAAAATGCCGCACAGTATATCACCGACAGCAGCCTTAAACAAACCATCACCGCCGAGATCGGAAAAGGTCTCAGCTTACTATAAATATACAAATTCAACTCAGGAGGCATACGCATGGCATTTGAAGGACTTTCCGATAAACTGAACAACGTCTTTAAAAAACTCAAATCAAGAGGAAAGCTCACAGAAAGCGACGTTAAGGAAGCTATGCGTGAAGTGCGTCTGGCACTTCTTGAAGCTGACGTAAGCTACAAGGTAGTTAAGGATTTCGTCAAGAAGGTCACTGAAAGAGCAGTTGGCGAAGAAGTCCTTTCAAGCCTCACTCCTGCACAGCAGGTAATAAAGATAGTTAACGAGGAACTCGTTACTCTCATGGGCGACAGCAACGCCCGTATCAATTTCGCTTCCAAGCCGCCAACGGTAATCATGATGTGCGGACTTCAAGGTTCGGGTAAAACTACCCACGCCGCCAAGCTGGCTAAGCTCCTGAAGAAGGAAGGACACAGACCTCTCCTCGCAGCCTGCGATGTCTATCGTCCTGCCGCTATCGATCAGCTTCAGGTCGTAGGTCAGAAGGCTGACGTAAAGGTTTTTGAAATGGGTCAGATCGACCCTGTGGTCATCGCAAAACAGGCTCTTGCTCATGCTAAGGACTACGGCCATGATGTTCTTATCATTGATACAGCAGGACGTCTTCACATAGATGAAGCTCTCATGGACGAGCTTGTAAAGATCAAGGAAGAAACACAGCCTACCGAGATCATGCTGGTAGTTGACGCTATGACAGGTCAGGACGCTGTAAACGTGGCTAAGGCTTTCGATGACGCTGTGGGCATCACAAGCGTACTCATGTCAAAGCTTGATTCCGATACCAGAGGCGGTGCGGCACTTTCCGTTCTCGCTGTTACAGGTAAGCCGATCAAGTTCGTTGGTATGGGCGAAAAGCTGGACGATTTCGAGCAGTTCCACCCTGAGCGTATGGCTTCACGTATCCTCGGAATGGGCGATGTTCTCACCCTTATCGAAAAGGCCGAGAATGTTATCTCACAGAAGGACGCTGAAAAGCTTACACAGAAGTTCAAGGAGAACAAGTTCGATATGGACGACCTCCTCGACCAGATGAAGCAGATCAAGAAAATGGGCAGCATGAAATCCATTATCGGTATGCTTCCCGGTGTCGGCGATAAGATCAAGGACGCTGATATCGACGAAAGCCAGCTTGGCAGAGTCGAGGCTATCATCACTTCTATGACTAAGGCTGAAAGAGCTAAGCCTTCCATTATAAATCCATCACGCAAAAAGCGTATCGCTGCCGGTTCGGGCACTAAGGTCGAGGACGTTAACCGTCTCCTCAAGCAGTTCGACCAGATGCAGTCCATCATGAAGAAGTTCACAGGCAAGAACAGCAAGATGTCCCTGAGAAAGGCAAGAAAACAGCTGGCAGGCATGAACTTCGACAAGCTCACAGGCAAGGGCGGAGGCAATCTGCCGTTCTAAGATCTCATTGCGGTCTCCCGCCGCTTTGATATACAAATTATCCTGAAAACGGAGGTGAATACAATGGCAGTAAAGATCAGACTCAGAAGAATGGGCGCTAAGAAGGCACCTTTCTATCGTGTAGTTGTTGCTGATTCAAGATACCCAAGAGACGGTCGTTTCGTTGAGGAGATCGGTTACTACGATCCTACAAAGGAGCCTTCAGTAGTAAAGATCGACGCAGACAAGGCTAAGGATTGGATCTCAAAGGGTGCTCAGCCTACAGACACAGTTAAGGAGCTTCTCAAGAAAGAGGGAGTTCTTTGATAACCGCTTTTTGACGGAGGAGAGGCGAGGATAAGCTCAGTCTCTGCCTCTGTTTCAAGAGCTAACGGAGGACTATTATGAAAGACTTACTTTATGCTATCGCAGCAGGTCTTGTTGAAGATAAGACCGCTATTAATATAACCGAGGATGAGCCCGACGAAGAAGGCGTTATCGTATTCCACCTTAACGTTGCTCCCGACGATATGGGCAGAGTTATCGGTAAACAGGGCAGGATCGCCAAGGCACTCCGTACCATCATGCGTGCAGGCGCTGCTAAGAAGGACCTCAAGGTCTCGGTTACTATCGAATAAGAAAAAACCCGCCGAAAGCTCGACGGGTTTTCTTATTAGCATTTATCAATAAGACTTGCTGTCAGCAGACTCACCCCACTGATTAGGGCCGTCGCTTGGCTGGCAGTAGAGATAGAGCAGGTATAAGTTGGCAATAGGTACGATAGCAAGTAAAAGTAACCAGCCTGTCTTGCCTACATCGTGAAGTCTTCTGATGCAGAGTGAAAGGCTTGGTACTAACAGTACAAGTTCAACCAGCCAGAAGATAACTGTAAACAGTGTGCTTGGCTCGCCGCCCTTGGCTGCTGTCATGATACCGCCGAATATACCGAGAACAAAGCCTAAGATGAATGATGCAAGGATCACCCACCAGTACTCGCTTCTTGTTGATCTGCCCTTGAAGTTAACGTAGTTAGAGAAAAACAGCTTTACTGCGTCAACTATATTGACATACTGTGGACTCATTTTTCTCCCCTCCTCCCATTAAAAATATTAAAATCATTATAACATAAATTATATACCATGTCAAGAAGTTTATAAAAAATACGACAAATTCTGATGTTAGGAGATGCTGCCATGAAAAAAATAATTGATTATCTCAGAAAAAATTTTCCTTTTATACTGTTTCTTATACAAACAATATTGCTGACGATACTTCTGATCGCTCCCGGTGCGGATATGCAGTCTCAGATGTTCAATGTTTACCTCATTATAGCGGTTATGATGGTATTGCTGATCCTTCCCATCGGATATGCTGCTGCCGCTATAATCGAGAATATCATTCTCGGCGGGATTTACTATCTCAATCAATTCCTTATCTCGGTAAGGAACAGACCGCTGAACTTCATGGACATATTCTGCATAAACGATGCACTCAATGTCAGGTCAAACTATTCGCTTATAATGACGAAAACCATTCTTGTAATGGCTTATCATATCAGTTCTTATAACTGCCGTAAACTGTTTTCTGGTTATAAAATTCTATAAGAAAAAAGAGACAAAGGCCTTTGTCAAGCCTGTTTCAGCGATAGTTACCGCTGTGCTTATGGGCGGTTTATTCACTTTCTACAATACCGTCGGTGTAAAGATAGGCATGGTCGAGGAACACGTTCTTACATGGGATGAAGGGGGCTATGCAGCAGTGCACGGTATAGCATACTCGTTTTTCTGCGAATACAGAAACAGCAAGGTGATGGCCCCCGAAGGATATTCCGCAGATGCTGTGAAGACAATTGCGGAAAAATATGCTGATAACAATGAAAATGAAGATATCCCTACAAATATAATCGTTATAATGAACGAATCGTTAGCGGATTATTCCCTGTTCGGCGAGACAGGCTTCAACGGCGATCCCCTTGAAAAGATACACGCCCTCAAGGATGAGAACTTCAGGGAGGGCAGACTTGCTGTGGAAGTTTACGGCGGTTATACCTGCAACAGCGAATTTGAATTTCTCACAGGCTGTTCATTGGCATTCCTGAATCAGAATGATATACCATACCTCAAGTATAAGCTGAATAATGTGCCCTCAATGGGCAATGATCTGGAAAAATACGGCTACAGTTCGGTCCCGGTACATCCGTATATCGGTCAGGAATGGCGAAGGGACTCCATTTACCCAAACTGGTTCACAGAAGAATTCATCTCGGGTGAAAAGTTCAGCGATAAGCAGAATAGCTTTGACTATGACGATATATTCAAGCAGGGACAATACGTTAATTTCGGCGATGATCTGGAATATCTGAGACGCTATATAAGTGATGCGGAAGATCTGAGAAAGGTCAGAAAGGTCACAGATGAACTGAACAGCGATAATAAAAAAGCTTTCATATTCAATATCACCATGCAGAATCACGGAGGCTATGATTATAAATCCGCTGAAAATATGGAGATAATTGACTATACTACCGACAAAGAGTTCAATGTATATCTGACTCTTACAAAATATTCCGCTGAGGCTTATCTGGATTATATCGACGAACTGAGAAAATCCCCCGAACATACGGCAGTTCTCATGTTCGGAGACCATCAGCCCGGAATTCTCAGCGATGAACCCGCTAAATTCTATAACAGCGAAAGCGATATTAAGATAATGGCGAACAAATTCATCGTTCCTTATATGCTTTGGGCTAATTATGATATTGACTGGGATGTTCCCGAATTTTTAAGCATCAACTATCTTTCGGCTGTGCTGAAGGAAAACTGCGGCTTGAAACTGGAACCCATGGATGTACTGCGTCTGAAGGCTATGGAGGAATACCCCGTGCTTACAAACCGCTTTTCTGTTGACAAGGACGGTAACTACGTTGATACCGATATAGCTAAAAACAGCGGGATCATAAAAGAGTACGAGTATATGCAGTATAACAGAATGTTCGATAAATAAGGAGATCATATGCTAAAAAAAATTCTTAGCGGCGAGGCCTGTGCGAAGTGCAGGCTTTGCTGTATATTCGACCGATACGATGCATGGGAGACTCCCGTGTTTACCGCAGAGATACGTGACCGCATAAAGCAGGCAAGGCCCGAAGCCGAATTCGTCACAAAGGACGGCGGATATATTTTCCGTGTGGGCGAACTGAAAGGTGATGAGCTTTTCTCATGTCCCGCACTTACCGAAAATGGCTGTATGCTGGGCGATGACAAGCCTTTCGACTGCCGTATATGGCCGTACCGCATTATGGAAGTGGGCGGAAGGAGAGCCATAACCTTTGCTTCCATATGTGATGAACTGTATCACCGTCCCCTTTCACAGCTTGTGGGACTTCTGAAAGAGGGGCTGGCGGATACGATATTTGCCTATGCCGACGAACATCCCGAGATAGTTAAGCCATACTATGAGGGATATCCCGTGCTGATGTTCGAGAGAAAGCCGCTGTTTTAAAAAAAGCGGCGCTGTTCGGCTGTTCTGCATTTACTTTCCTCGGCTTGACCGACGAAATCATCAACAAATTTGTTGGGGCGATGTAGGCATCGCCCCCTACTGAAGACCGCCAAAGGCAGCCCTTACAAATGTATCAGGAACTTTTAAGGCAACACCGCACAAAGCTTGTGCTGAAGATGCGCCGACAGATTTTTCCGTCAGATTGTATAGAAATTCCGCAGTCATACTATCGTATGTCAAGGGATTTCTGTGCAAGATGACGGAAAATATGTCCGCAGATTCAGTGCAAAGCCGTCAGGCGGGCTTTGTGCGGTGTTGTCTTAACTCCAAACCTCGACAAGCTGCTATTTTTGTGGTATAATAAGTGTAAAATAAAAAATAAGGAAGATAAAAATGAATAAATACAAAAAGCTTGCCATGAATACTATGGTATTCGCTATCGGTACTTTCGGCTCGAAAATTCTGGTATTTCTGCTGAACCGACTGTATACAGCCAATTTCAGCACCCACCAGTCAGGTATCAAGAGCCTGCTGTTCACTATGGCGTTGTTCTTGCAGCCTATATTCACTTTCGCATTGCAGGAATACCTGATACGCTTCGGACTTGACAAGAACTACGATAAGCGCAAAGTTTTCAGCACATCCGCTGTCATAACCATAGTGGGAATGATAGCAATGGCATTGGTAGTGCCGTTGCTGCGGGTGATACCTGCCCTTGACTTCCTGAAAGGCTACACGCTTCTGCTGATAGTCTACGTTACCACATCGTCGCTGAGAATGCTCTGTCAGCAGTTTGTCCGCTCCATCGACAAGGTGAAGCTGTTCTCACTGGATGGTATAATAGCGACTCTGACATTTTTCATATTCAACGTGTTGTTCATCCCCGTTCTGCACTGGGGCATAAAAGGCTTCATGCTGGCGACTATCTGTTCCGATTTCCTGTCAGCGGTATTCCTTTTCACCATGGGCGGACTTAAAAAGTACACAGGCATAAAATATTTCAATGCAAAGCTTGTAAGGGTGATGATGAAATTCGCTGTTCCGCTCATCCCGACCATAGTAATGTGGACTATCACAAGCCTTTCCGACAGACTTTTCCTCAAGGAGATGCACAGCGATTACCATCAGCTTGGCGAATCCGCCGCAGGTCTTTACGACGTTGCCAACGTTATCCCGGGACTTATCTCAATGGTTTCCACCATCTTCTTTCAGGCGTGGAATATGTCAGCCATAACCGAAAACGATTCCGCAGACCGTGACAGGTTCTACACAAAGGTGTTCTCGGCATATGAAGCAATGATGTTCATAGCCGCCGCAGGACTGATACTTTTCGTGAAGTTTTTCTGCTCGCTTATTGCAGTCACAAAGAATTACGCCGAATACGGAACGGTTTATCTCTACGTACCTGTGTTGATAGTTGCCGTTGTGTTCATGTGTTTTGATCAGTTCCTCGGCAGTATCTATTCAGCCACAAAGCATCCGAGAAATTCATTCTGGACAGCATTTGCAGCCTGCGCTGTTAACATCCCCATGAACTATTTCCTCATTCCCGTATGGGGCATCAACGGTGCGGCTATTGCAACACTTCTCAGCTATCTCATCTGCTTCTGGGCACGTATCATCGACGCAAGATATTATGTGCCTTTCAAATTCAATGCACCGAAAAATGTACTGAATATGGTGCTTCTGCTTATAATGAGCGCTGTAATGATGACGGAAGTCAGATTCCATCTGCTGTGGGCATTCATCATTGCCGCAGTTGTAATCGTAATGAATTTCAGTTCGCTTCTTACCACTGTAAATAAACTTCTCAGAAGAAGCTGAAACCTGTATGGGCGGATAATATCCGTTTAACTATTTTTAAGGAGGTATATCTATGTCAACACCACACAACAACGCAAAAAAAGGCGATATCGCTAAAACTGTCCTCATGCCGGGAGATCCGCTGAGAGCTAAGTTCATCGCCGAAACCTACCTTGACAACGCCGTATGCTACAACGAGGTCAGGGGGATGCTCGGCTTCACAGGCACTTACAAGGGAGTTCCCGTATCCGTTCAGGGAAGCGGCATGGGTATGCCGTCCATCGGTATCTACTCATGGGAGCTTTTCAACGAGTACGACGTGGAAAACATCATCCGTGTGGGCACAGCAGGCGCTGTGGCTGACAATGTTGAACTGAGAGACGTTATCATCAGCATGAGCGCAAGCACTAATTCAAACTATGCCGCACAGTACCGACTCCCCGGCACATACGCTCCTACCGCTTCGTGGACTCTCCTCTCAGCCGCAGTCAGAGCCGCAGAAGCTAAGGGAAGCCGCTTCCATGTGGGAAATGTGCTTTCGTCCGATACTTTCTACGATGACGCAAACAGCCTTGCCGACTGGCAGAAAATGGGTGTCCTCGGCATCGAGATGGAGACCGCCGCACTGTATATGAACGCTGCAAGAGCAAAGAAAAACGCCCTTGGTATATTCACAGTCTCGGATTGTCCCCTTCGTGGACTTTCAACATCCGCTGAGGAAAGACAGACTTCATTCCGTGATATGATGGAGATCGCCCTGGAAACTGCGGTATCCCTCGGAAAGTAAAAATTATCCCCTTACCGAGGTTAACCGCTGTACTCTTACAGAAGTTTTTACACGTGTCTATTGAGGAAAACCCTTTTGAAAAAGGGTTTCCCTAACTGGGACCTGTCCCCTCTGTCCTTCGGACATCTCCCCACACTGTGGGGAGTCATCCTCAAACTCCTTTCCTAAAACTTTCAGTATTAATTTTCCNCCCTGGAGAGGGGCGCTCCCAGTAAAACTACTGGTTTTCATCTTTCGTGGAGCGCCCTCTCAGGGGAAAAATTCTATTAAAAGTCTTTGGAAGGGGGTTCGGGGGAGAACCTTTCCTCAGAAAGGTTTCCCCCGATAAATGCGTATAAAGTTTCTATAAGAGTACAGCGGTTAACCTTTGTAAGGGGATAATTTTTTTATCCGACGATACCTGAGCGTTCGATGCCTTCGGTGAAGTGTTTTTGCAGCAGTACGTACATCAGAAGCAGAGGAGCGATACATATAAGGCAGCCTGCTTCTTTCCAGACTATGGCTTCACGAGGATTGATATTGGCTGAGATATTGTTGAAAAGCCTTAGTTTCAGTTCGCTGTCCAGGTTAGTCAGCATGAGTGCGACGGTTCGGGTATTGGTGAAGAAAGTGGTGCTGACGTAGTAGTCGTTCCAGTACCACACCACCGAGAACAGGAACACTGTCAGGAACGATGAAGCGGCATTGGGTATCATTACCCTTATGAATGTCATGAAGGGACCGCATCCGTCGATATAGGCGGCGTCCTCAAGTTCCTTGGGCATACCACGGAAAAACTGGCGGAAAATCAGTATCATCAGGCCTGAGCGTATACCGTTTCCTGTGATAGCAGGCAGGTACATTGTCAGCTTGCTGTCGATAAGGTTGATGGAGAAAAGTCCCTTTATGCCGAAATATCTGAACTGACTGTACAGCGGAAGTGATATTACCTGCGTGGGGACCAGTATCATCATTATAACGATGACGAACAGCAGCTTCTTTCCCCTGAAGCTGAATCTTGCAAAGCCGTAGCCGGTCAATGCGCATGAGAACACCTGAACCACCGAACAGCCGATATTCAGCACCAGAGTAGTTTTCAGCGTGTTCCAGAAATCCATAGCCTGAACTGTTTCACGGATTATATCCAGTGTGAGGTGACGTGGTATCCACATAACGGTAGGGTCGCTCATATCTCCTCTTTCACGGAATGCGCAGCTTACCATATAGATAAGCGGATACATGATAACGAATCCCAGACCGATGAGGATGAAAGCCCTGAAAAACGGCCACACCTTGTCGGTAACGCTTTTTCTGCGCAGATAGGCAAGTTCCTCTTTTGTCATCTTCTGCATATGGAGCTTTTTCCGTTCCTTTTTGCTGAGAGTGCCTATCTCGTCTGCTGATTTTACAGCAGCCTGTGGAGTATCTGCCATGATGTCCACCTCCTCAGTCTACCTCATAGTAAACGAACTTGTTCACTATGAAAGTAACGATACCGATAGCGGCGAGGACGATGGCAAAGTATATCCATGCCATAGCGGAAGCCTCACCGAAGTCCCACTGACTTTTCAGTTCGAGTATACGGTTCATTACCTGATTCATGGGGCTTGTGAATGAATCTATGACGGTGTAGATGAAGTTTGCCAGTATAAACGGCGTAACATAGGGGAAAGTTATCTTCCAGAAGTACTCCCACGCCGTAGCGCCCTCCACCTCGGCGGCTTCTCTTGCGGATGACGGGATGTTCTGAAGCGCCGCAAGGAAGAGGATTATCTGTATTCCCGAACTCCAGACGATGCCGAAAATATTGTCAGCTACTGCCGATATCATGGTGTTCATCTTGTCGCTGAGACCGTAAATTCCCAGAAACTCCATAAGTTCGCCTATCAGGTCGGTGGAGAACATAGTCGAGAACCGCTGTGCGCCTGTGTTGCCTGTCTTTGACATATCGCCGCTGATTATCTTGAAAACAGGGCCTGTTGCGATTATGACAGGGAGGAAGAATACCGCCCTCGCAAAGGTGCGTCCACGGAATTTCTGATTGAGTATCACCGCTATGAACAGTGAGAATATCAGTATCAGCGGAGTTTTCCACAGAGTTTCCAGCAGTGTTGAACTCAGGTACTCGGTGTAATACTGATCTTCGTTCAGAGCGTAGATGTACTTTTTCAGCCCTGCGAATTCCGTTTCCAGCGAGCCGGGATTTACCTTTACCTCGCAGAATGAGTAGCGCAGAGACTGTATCAGAGGTATCAGGAAGAATATGACAGTGCCCACCAGCCACAGGCTTATGAAGCCGTAGCCGTAGAGTGCTTTCCTGCGCTGATATGGTAATTTTCTTGCCTTTTTACTGCTCATCAGCCGCTGATGCCTCCTTTCCGCCAAGCTGAATCATATTGCCGTTGTATTCTATGGTCTTGTTTTTCATATCGGTGACAACTTCCGTGCCGTTGTCGTAAACCGTAGTTATTATATCTCCGTCGGCGCTGTAGTCGGTGATAGTGCATCCGCTGACCGCTTTCAGCATGGGGCTGAGAAGGCGGTAGTATTCGGCGGCGGTATCGGTCCACCAGCGGTAGTCCGCATAGTAGAGGGTATCCAGCACCGTATCTTTGAGCTCGGACGGTTCTTCGTATATCATGTCGAAATCAAGTCCGCAGCCTACGGATGCCGCCATGAGCGCCGTATCTTCGGGGGACGGACTTCCGTTGACAGCCTCGGATGCATATGGGATTATACCGTGAAGCACCAGCTGATAGAACGGGATATCCTCATCAAAGAGGTCGTATCTGCTTGAAGTCATGGGCACATCGGTTATCCTGCTTATATACGGGAAAGCGTAGGCGTTGGCGGTTTTTGCCAGTATGCCGTTTTCCAGACTGCCGTCCAGCTTTTCACAGCCCTCGGCAAACAGCTTTGCCGCAGCACCACGGGATACGCCTTTCTTGCCGTAATCGCCGTAAAGGGATGACGGAAGGTCAGACAGGGAAATGCCGCTGAGACCTGCGCTGCTGTAGCTGTCAGCCGCCTCGGTGAGTATCTGACTGAAGCTGCCCGGAGACAGCAGAGACATATTCTTCCTGAATCCGTCGGGGATGCCGTAAGCCCTGTCGTAGCTGACTATTCGTGAATATGAGCCCGATATCCTTACGGAAGTTTTCGAGAATGAGTTGTAGCCTCCGCCGGGATAGAAGCATTTGTTATCGGAAACGGGATAAAGCTCTCCGCCCTCGGCTATGAATTCGGAAAGTGCGCTGAAATCCGAACTGCCGCCAAGTTTTCCCGAAGGCTCGGCCTTTGTGTCTATTCTGCTGCGGATGCCGTTATTGGTCCAGTTTGCGTAGGATACCGCCATATCGTCAACTCCGTTTTCACGAAGCTGAGAGAGGATATCCTTCGCCTGAGAGAAATCCGTCAGCGCTGTTTTTTTATTCACGGGTATGCCCAGAAACGGCTTTTTCTTCATGACTCCGCCGTAAAGCCCGATATACAGGGGAGAATCGTTGTCCTCCGCTCTCTTTTCAACTCCGCCGTCTTCGAGGAGATACTGCCTGTACCTTGCGGCGATGTCGGTATAGTCGGCACCTTTTCCGGATATAGGGTAGTAGCGCAGTTCGATATCGTCGGACTTTATATCGCCGCTTTCAAACACGGTAAACCGCTCGTTTCCGCTGCCCGACATATAATAATCATCCGTACCTCTCAGCATGAAAGTGAAGCTGCAAAGGTTATAGCTGCTGTTGGACTGCCTTGATACGTTGGCGGAGAGGATAGCGTTTGTATCGCCCTTTGCCGCCACTACCAGCATAGCGTTGTCCTCTTTGACGATGCCGTATACGGGAAGATATATCTGCTCGGAAACAGCCCCCTTTGTAACAGGGACAGCTGTCAGGTCGTCGCCGTAGACTCTCTGACGGTAGATGTTGGACTGGGTTGTCCTGTTGTTGTTGAATCGTATGAGAGCGCCGCAGCCGTCAGGGACTACATAATAGCCCTCCTCATTCATATCGCCTGCACCGAAGCTGCCGAGGAGAGTGACCTCAGTAGCCACATTCTCCGGCTTTTTCTCCTTGATATCGCTTATCTTCAGGCTTGCCTTCACGTAGTCCTTTTCCAGTGTATAGTCCACGGGATAGCTGAATCCGGCGGAGATATAGTTATAGGTCACACGGATGCCGTCCTTGATATCCTTGACTGAGATATCGCAGTCGCCTGTGGCTGACCTGAGAAAATTGTTGTTGTTGCGGTTTTCGGGGATGCCGTATCTGAGTATGCTTGTGGAGCGGAGTTCATCGGCAAGCAGAGGTGTGGCGATGCTGTCACGGGAAGCGCCCATAGGTATTGACCACCAGATATAGCCTGTCTTTTTGTTTTCCAGACCGAAGCTGCCGAAGCGGTCGCTGACTATCATCCGGTAATTCTCGTTTTCGGCGGAATAGCGGAAAGTGCCTAATACCTGCTTTGTATCTTTATCAGTCCATGCGAAGCCGTTATCGCCTGTGAATACTCTTTTTCCGTCCTCGATACCGCTGTCCTTGTAGGTGCTGATGACCTTTTTGTGCTTGCTGTCGGTAAGTTCAAGGGTCTTGCCATCCTCTGACCTGAAAAGGTACGGGTCGTCGATAGTGGATATTACCTCCATAATTTTCAGCGGCTTTGTGCTGTCCTCATTCATGGTCAGGAGGAATCTTCCTCCGTCGCTGACCCAGAGTTTGCCCTCGCCGCATTTGCTGCTTTTTTTGAAAGTAGCCGCAGCTTTTCCTGTACGGATATCGACTATGGTGATATCCCCCAGCCTTTTCAGCTCGGTTATGGTCTTGTCCAGTTCTTTCTGCTTGTCGGTGTAGTCAGCCTTCTTTGCAGGCTTGCCGCCGTTTTTCTCCCAGATAGCGGAATCGAATTTCTTCTCTTTAAGGTAAACGTCATAGCCGCTGACACTGCCTGTTTTTTTCAGGTAAGAGGTGATAAAGCTGTCTTCACAGTCGATCTTTTCAACAGCTTCCTTCGCACGGGCAGCGGTTTTCTGTTCGGTTTCTTCAGCCTCAGATGAGACTTCCCCGCTGTCGGTATTTTCTCCGTCAGCGAATGTCTGCCCCGAAACAGCAAGAAGTGACGCTGACAAAAGGCATAGTACAGCTCTTTTTATTTTGTTAGCCATGAGATCACTCCTATACCTTTATTCGGTAAATTATCTCTGTTACTACGGTGGAAATGAATATCCATATCTGCTGCAAAAGCGCCAGCATAAGCACCAGCAGGAACAGCATTATCAGCATTGCTGCGATAGTCAGAAGGACAGCCGCTGCCGTTTTGAGGAAGCTGTACTGATGCACCGACTTTATTGCCGAAAACAGCAGCATGGCAGTCCAGCCGATGCCTATGATACGGATTATATCCAGGAATACGCTCTCATCCCTTATAAGGACATGGGAGAGTATGACGTTTATATAAAGCTGCGCCACATAAGGGATAAGGGCATAGGCGCTGTATATGCAGATATTCTTCATTGTCCCCTCGCCGTCAAGGAGGGTACACACCGCCCAGTTGCCCACTACCCACACTGCAAAGAGTATGATGCTCTGAACTATATACGGTACTACGTTGAATATCCTTTCGTAGCTTATGAAGAACTGAGCGCCGAAAAGTCTGTCATCGGCTATCTCACCGAAGAAGAGAAGTCCCACTATGAGGAAGGCGATTTTCAGCGAGCCTGATTTTTTCCAGCGCATATCATCGAAGCCCTCGACGGGATGAGTTACTGCATAGCGCACCCACTGAGTCTCTGTCAGGTCCATCATCAGCTTTCAGCCTCCTTATCTCTTTTTCGTCTGCGGATAAGCCTTGCCGCCGCTGCTGCAATAACTGCAAAAGCGGCTGTACCTGCAAGGATGTATCCGAAGTTGGCTTTCAGGAATTCACGTCTTCTTCCCTCGAAAGCCTTGTTGTATATCTTGCCTGCATCTGCAAGCTTAGCGTATTTCATAGCGCCCTTGTAGTCGCCTTGTCTCAGCAGCGCAGAGGCGATACCTATATGGGCACGGTGATAGTTTCCGTCACTTTTCAGCACCTCATACCAGGGGCCGAGGGCTTCCTCGTAGCGTCCCTCATTGTAGAGGGCGGCTGCTTTGTGAACGGTCTTTCCGAAATCGGTCTCGGTGAATACAGTTACGGTATTCTTGACGGAATCCACCACATAGAGATCTTCGTCCAGTGATTCAAGGGCGGCAGCCTGATCGAATCCGCCTGTCTGACGGGCAATAGCGCCTGTGATGAAGAGGAGATTGCAGTCCTCGTCGTACTGGAATATCCTGCCTGTGGTATGGTCAAGGCAGTTTATATTGCCGTCCTCTGCGATGTCGATATCCACTATGGAAGGCGCCATGACCTTGTTGCGTGAGGTATCGTACATGGGAGTGTAGTCACCGAAAGTTACCTCATAGTTTGCGAATATATTGTTGCCTGCCGCATTCAGCTTCTTGACGGTATCGGTAGTCTGCGAGGACGAAGCTGTGCAGGTGAAGATGAAGTCGCCGTCTATGTCGAAGTTGGTGATTCCCGTGGGGACGCTTCTGGTGCGCCGTGCCCTTTTCTCCTCGGACATGAAGAGATTGCGGAAATAGTTGCGGATTATCTTTGCAGTGGGCTCAACACGGTTAGCGCCGTAAAATCCGATAAAACTGCCCTCAGGCGAAAACATGGCCGCACCGGTGGTGATATTTCCCAGCACTATGTAGATATTGCCTGCCTTGTCAGCAGTCACCTTCTGCGGAAGAAAGGTCTTGCGGCTGTCAAAGATATCGGAATCGGGCTTGGTTATCTCCATCAGCACATTGCCGTCGGTATCCGCTATCAGGACCCTCGAATTTTCGGTGTCGGCGATGTACATATTCTTGTTTTCGGGGGATACGAATACTCCCGAAGGCTTGTTGAGGGAAGTTTTGCTTCCGTCGGGCATGGTGAAGCTGTCGTATATCTTCACGGCATTTTCAAGGCTTTCATCAGCGGCAACTATGCGGTTATTGCCTGTATCAGCGATATAGAAAAGTCTGTCATGGGAGCAGAATATATCGCTGGGCGAATCAAAAGCGTCTATGCCCAGGTCGTATCCTGTGACTGCCCTTTCAGCGGTGTAGCCTGCCTGTGAGGGGATAGCATCGCCCCATCTGTCGTAGTTGTAGCTATCCGAGGGAGCGGCAGCCGAAGCTGTCACAGATATGCCGAAGGAGGCGAGCACAGCAAATGCAGTCACTGCCGGGATATATCTTTTCAGTTTTGACATCATTTGCTTTCACTTCCTTTGCGTTATTGCCTGTAACATTTTTGAAACGTCACGGGGCGATGCAGGCATAGCCTCCTGCTTGGTGGGACGTCGAGGACGCCGTCCCCTACAAACTCTGCTCTCTGAAAACTGCTTACTCCTTTATGCCCGAGTGAGCCATAGTTTCGATGACCTGTCTCTGTGCCAGCATGAATATGACTATAGGAGGCACAAGCATGAATACAGCCGCCGCCATTGCTACGCCTGCCTTTGCCAGACCCGAAGCCGCTGCCTGAGTTACAACAGTTGGGAGAGTTTTGTACTCCTCCCTGAAGACCAGTGAGCCTGACTGTATATTCCATGCCGCCTGAAATGCGAATATGATAAGTGTCATGAGAGCAGGCTTCTGATTGGGCATGACTATCTGCCAGCATATTCGGAAAAGTCCTGCGCCGTCCACCTTTGCCGCTTCTATGATGGAATCGGGTATCTGACTTATGGACTGCCTCATGAGGAAAAGTCCCATCGGTGAGGCGATGGAAGGCAGTATCAGCGCAAGGGGACTGTCTATCAGGTGAAGCCTTGACATAACGATATACTGCATGATATAGATAACGTTGCTCTGATAGAGGAGAGCAATGACGATTATGCTGTTGATGAGCTTGCTGCCGGGGAATCTGCACTTAGCCAGCACAAATGCCGCCATTGAGCAGAAAATGCACTGGAGCACCGTAACTGTCACGGTAACGGATATGCTGTTGAAAACATAGCGTGAGAAAGGCACACGGTTGCTGCTCATATCACGGAACATATCACGGAAATTGTCGAGAGTCGGCCTTACTGCGTAGAGTTTGGGAGGGAAGATGAAAAGCTCCTCCACAGGCTTGATGGACATTATAACAGTAAGATATATGGGCAGGAGCATGAAAAGTCCCACCAGAAGAAGGACGGTGAATATGGCGATAGTGCCGCCGTATCTGCGTCCTGCCTGCTTGTTTGAAGCTCTGAGTTTTTCGGTATTGACTGCCGCCATAATAACACCTCCTTTTCAATGCGTAATTCGTAATTCGTAATTCGTAATTATGGTATCCCCTGACGGGGATGAATTATAAAATTACGCATTACGCATTACGAATTACGCATTAATCTAAGTATTTGCCGAGCGCCTTGCTTATCAGCTTGTTGCAGATGAACATAGCAATAAAGAGTATCATGCATATCGCCGCTGCATAGCCCATCTCAAACCTTACCCAGCCGTAATCGTAGGCATGGGTCATGATGGTGTGGGCTTTGTAGTCGGTGCTGGGGAATCCCACAAGGCTCTGAGCAACAGTGCCTGCGGTGAATGAGCTGACTATCTGCATTACCGCCGCAAACATCATCTGCGGTCCCATTGACGGGATAACGATGTATATCAGCTCCTGCCATTTGGTGCGTATTCCCTCAATTGCCGCCGCTTCGTAGAGTGAGCGGTCTATATTCTGGAAGCCTGCACGGAGCGCAAGGAAGCCTGCGCCAAGGGATATCCACAGCTGTACCACTATGGTCACTCCCAGTACGTAGCGTCCGTCTGTCAGCCACTGCACAGGGGAGTTGATGATTCCCAGCTCTATCAGGAATGAGTTGAGGTAGCCGTTGATATCTCCGCTGAAAATGAGCTGCCATACCGTGTAGACATTGGCCATCGACGGAGCGTAGAATATCAGCGTGAATATGGTTTTCAGCTTAGGGGGGAGTTCGTTTATCAGCCATGCCAGCATGAAGCACAGCACATAGCTGACAGGTCCCGTAAGCAGGGCAAAAACCAGCGTAACTCTTATGGAGCGAATGAATATCTTATCCGAAAGGAAAAGCGTGGTGTAGTTGGAAAGCCCCACGAATTTCGGAGCCTGAGCCATGTTGAAGTCGGTGAAGCCCATAGGCAGCGACATTATGACGGGGACTACTGTGAAAACGATGAAGAACAGCATAAACGGCGCTATCATCAGGTAGCATTCCTTATTCTGTTTTATCGAGACCAGAAGCTGTCTGCGCTTTTCCTGCTTTGATCTTTTGCCGATATCCTCGGCGGCTATCTGTGCCATATGCTGTCCTCCTTCCTGCGGAGAGCCTCCGCCGCTTGATGAAACTATTTTATAAATCAGAATTTGCCGCTAAGTTTTTTTCCATATTTATGCATGAGACTATGAGCAAACTTTAGATTTAAAATCATTCCGATGATTGCGACAGGTATCAGAATGATAGTTACCAAATCAATATTGATAATGCTCAATGTTTTTAGGATGATCATTACACTCGGAGGTAAGCAAATAAGGCTCGTTATCAGCGAAGGTATATACTTCCTAATATAAATACTTTGCCCAATATGCACAAGGAAATGTGCTGTCAAAGAGATCATAAGACCAAACCACAGTACGTTTAGCACTTTACACGGAAAGAAATAATCTAATAAACTGATCCCAAAGAATGGGATAAACTCCTCATATACAGCTAATGCAAATCCCTCAGTCGAGAAATCTTTGTATACTGCGGTTATCTTTGGAAAACGCTCAAAAAGCTGTTTGTTGTTTCCGAAAAAATAACGAAACCCGATTATTTCTTCCATATCATGAAAAATAAATAGTATGGGCAGTAGTAAAGCATAATCTTTCATATAATCAGCTCCCGATATCAATAATTTCCGATTCAGCCTGCAAACAAGGTTTCAGCTCTGAGCAAAGCCGAGGGCGGGCTCCCCTACAATACTGCTTTCTGCTTTCTGACAACTACTTACCGAGTTCCCTGTTCTTGCGCTTTATCTCATCATTTATGTCACGGTCGTACCATATCAGCGTATCACGGGGATTCTCTCCCTCGTTGACCGTTTCACGGAAAGCGTTCATGATATTTCTCGTTACAGCGTATGAAGCAGGGATTATGGGGATCTCCCTCAGCTCGTCCCTTTGCGCTTCAAGACGCTTCAGTTCATCGTTAGACCATGAAAGCCTTTCAAGAGCCTCGGTGTTTGCGGTGTCGAAACGTCCCATTGTGCCCATGAGACCTTCTATTCTTGTGCCGTATTCGGCCTGAGTATCGGCATCGGTGAACCATTTCACGAACTTCCATGCGTTTTCCTTGTTCTTCACCTTATTGAAGATGACAGCACCCGAGCCGCCTGAGTTTGCCGCATGGGATATAGTGCCGTCCTCACGGAGAGTTCCCGGCACAGGGCAGAAGTTCCACAGACCCTTTATTTCGGGGGATGCGGTGGCAAGCTGATTGAAGAATGTGTAGTTGGATATCACTATCGGGTACTCGCCTGTTCTGAATCTGCTGAATGCGTCATAGGACTGGCTGAAGCTGTATTTGGTGTAGAAGTCGGTCCACTCCTCGAATGACTGCACAGCCTCAACACTGCTGAACGATGAAGCCGTAAGGTCTGAGTTGTAGTAATTCATTCCCTTTTGCAGCATCAGCATTGCAAAGGTGTGGCCTGTCTCGGTGGCAGGTGAGATGTTCGCAGGGGGCAGAACCAGTCCCACGGACATATAGTTCCTTTGCAGGGCGGGGAGCATATCTATAAGCTCGCTCCATGTTTCGGGAGGGGAGTTTATCCCCAGCTCGCTGAGTACATCTGTGCGGTAGAACATCATGGGCCAGCTTCTGCTGATGGGGAGTCCGTAAACTCCGCCGTTATAGGTGTAGGGAGTCATAGCGCTCTCGCCGAAACGCTGTACGGTCTCACTGTAGTCACTGAACTGCGAAACGTCTGCAAGAAGTCCTCTTGCCGCCAGATTGACGGGAAATTCTCCGCCGAGGAACAGCGCAACATCGGGGCCTTTTCCTGCAAGGGTAGCTTCGACCACTCCGCCTGTGACAAGGTTTATGGAAACGGGGATGCCTGTTTCCTGCATAAAGCGGTTCTCGGTCATTTCCTTGACAGCCTGAGCCTGATCCCGTCCCAGGCTTACCCAGACGTTTATAGCGTCCTCACCCGTAACATCGGAGAGAGTGGTGTAGTCCTCGAAGAAAGAGCCGATAAATGCCTTTATGCCGAACTTTGCGGCAGGCAGGAACTTTTCCTCACAGCTTGTGAATTTTCCGCCTGCGGGGATGAACTCGATGTAGTCCACCTCAAGAGGCTGTTCACGGCAGTCTCGCATCCATGCGGAAACGGAAGCGATACCGTTCTTTATCTGTGAAAGGTATGAGGGTATCTTCAGCGGCTTTGCGGTGCATTTATCAAGAATTACCGCCAGATTTCCCACAGCCGCCGCCTCCGAGCCCTTGCTTCCCGAAAGGCTCTCAATGTCGTTCTGAACAGCTTTAAGCTCGGCGGATATGCGCTCGAAGCTGTCTGTCAGTTCGGGTATCTTTTCGTGAACGTAGTAATCGGTGTATTTATCGGGAGAGGGTCCCGTTATCATCAGCACCTTGCGGTAATAGGTGTTCAGCTCGGTAACAGCGCTTTCCAGTCTGCGTATGGAATCGCCTATCTCGCCGGGGACAGCTTCAAGGGATATAGTATGGTCGCTGCCCGATTCAAGGTAAACGCATACTTTTTCGCCGTCTGCTTCGGGAGAAGCAACGTTCCAGTCGGTGTCATAGCGGAACTTCACCTGTTCCATTTCCTGACAGGGAACTTTGCCGTCTATGCGGATGCGCCTGTTTGAGTAAAAGCCACGCAGAGTGTTCTGACGGGCTTTTATGCCTATGCTGTACCATCCGCTTTCGGGGATATTCTCTTTCGGTATGACCCATGTGACGGTCTGCAAAGCCTTCTTCCAGCTTTTGCCGCCGAGAGTGTTGTACACCATTTTTGTGGGTGAGGAAGGTGAGACAAGGTAGCTGTTGTTGTCGTAGGTAGGGTAAAGTGTCGGGTCTGACTTATACATGGCGTTCTCGCCTTCTATTATAAATGAGGCGGCAGATGAGGGCTTCACCTGCGAAGCGATATCCTTATAATAAGGTACAGTTTCGGGCTTGCGGAAGCTGAAACTCTCCATGACGAAACGTGCCCGCTCGGATGTGAAGGTAACTTCATGCTTTCCCTTTTCCAGATGCACAAACAGCGGCTCGTTGAAAAGTCCGTCTATATCGCCGAAAAAGCTTTCCTGCCACATTTCCTTCTGCACCTGAGTAGGGCGCACCTGATTGCCACGGCTGTCGGTGTAGATATCCTTCTCGTTGACCCATACTCTGCCGAGAGTGATACGTGAAGCGGTGTCGTATGGCAGCTCACCGTCTATCTTCATGGAAAGCTCAATTGCCGAAGTTCCCGTATCTATGGGGCAATAGCTCATATCCACGCAGTAGTTGCCGGTTTCGGCTATCTCGAATTCGTAGGACACCTCGCCGTCGGGACTTCCCCATATAAGGCAGTTTTCACGGGTATCGCCGTCGGAATCGGTATAGCTTCCGCTGTCCAGATCCTCTGAGGCGGAAACAAAGTCGGCGCCCGAAATATCGGCGGAAGCATCAGGGAAAGCCTCGCCGCTGTATTTGTCATAATAGCTGCTGTAGGTAAGGAGACTGTCATCCACAGGCTCAATGGCATAGTATTGTTCATCCTCAGCGGAGACAGCTTCTTCTTCCTCTGAAAAGGCGCATAAAGGCGCATCTACAGCCGTAGCAGCTGCCGCAAGAGCCATACATCCTGCCGCTATACGGTGCAGGAATTTCTTAATGCCCATACATGACCTCCTTTCCGCAAAAACTATCAAACTGCATAAATCCATCTAAATAAGTATAGCAAAATTTCTCTGTAAAGTCAAGGAATACGGGGCTTTGTTAACACTTCCATAACATCCCCGGATCAGTGCTGATAACAACAGAACGCCCTGCAGCCTGACTGTGATACTTTTATAGGAGCTTTTACACGTGTCTATTGAGGGAAACTCTTTTGAAAAAGGTGTCTCCCCCGATAAATACGTCTAAAACTTCTGTAAGGCAACACCGCACAAAACTTGTGCTGAATATGCGCCGACAGATTTTTCGTCAGATTGTATAGAAATTCCGCAGGCATACTGACGTATGTCAAGGAATTTCTGTGCAAGATGACGGAAAATATGTAAGCAGATTCAGTGCAAAGCCGTCAGGCGGGCTTTGTGCGGTGTTGCCGTAAGAGTAACACAGTTAAGTTACAGGGCGTTCGTATTTATAGGAAGTGGTGAAAACGGCTTTATCAGCTCTGCTCGCTGAGGAGGATGGAAACCTTGCTGTTGATCAGCTCGATAGTCTCGTCAACGGATTTCTCCTTCTTGAAGTAAGCCTTAGTGCATTCATCGATGATCTCTTCTATTTCACTGGTGATCACGAGTTCGGTCGATTTTATATTCTTGACGTAGTCAACGATGTATTTTGTCTCCTCGTCTGTGAGAGGATCGACCTTTATTTCCTTGCCGTTGATATAGATAGAATCATCTATTACGTGTTCTTCGCCGTCTTCGTCAGTGTATGTTCTTGGCTTGGCGGCGTTTTCAACTTTCTTGTCAAATGCACTTTTCAGAGTCGGGAAGCCGTAGCCTTCGTTTTCGTAGGATTCCTCAGTGAAGAATTCTTTTATGAAGTTCCAGCATTCCTGTTTATTAGCGGAATTTTCGAGAATAGCGTAATTAGCTGAGAATCCCAGTTTTGCGCCTGTTCCGTCAGAAGTAGGAGTGCCGACAAGGGTGATATCGTCATTGAACATACCCTGCTTGGCAACCTTGTAGTCACGGAAATCGCTCATGTAAAGATCGTAGATAAGTGCTTTGTCATCTTTGAATCGAGTCTGTGAATCGTTGAAGAAATCGTTGATCTCCTCTTCGGAAGCGGAGTTGTACCAATCCATAAGCTCGTCGTCATCCTTGAACTGTGAACAGAATTCAAGGATCTCCCTGAACTCATCCGTATTGAAGTTGCAGGTGCCCTTTTCGTAGTCGATGCAGTTGCCGAGGGCATTTTTCAGGGTATAGAAAGCGCCGGTTCTTGTAGTGAATTCAAGAAGCTCGGTATCCTCGGGCATTTTCTCGTAGGTCTTTTTCAGATCCTCGAAAGTCCAGTTTTCCTTGTCGAAGAACTTCTTCTTTACAGCCATGGTGTTTACTGTGAAGTATGAAGGAAGTGAAATGATCTTTCCGTTGAACTGGCAGGCTTCAAGAACATTCGGGAGAATGTCATCTCTTGAAAGATCGCTGTCAGAATCGAGTAATGGTCCGAGATCGGTGAATACATCCTTTCCTGCGAGAGAAAGTACCAGCGAATTGCCGTAGGAAACGACCATATCGGGAGCCTTGCCCGATACGATATCCATTTTCAGCTGTTTATCAGCTGAGTTGAGCATCTTTCCCTCTTCCTCGTCATACTGATTGTACTTTTCGTAGTTCACAGTCTTGATGCGGATATCATCGTGAGACTTGTTGAAATCCTTGACCTTTTCGCTGACAGTACCGTCATCGAATACCATTCCGAGAGTGATGACCTTTGTGTTCTCGAATTCGGAAGAATCACGCTTTGTCAGGCGCATGAAGCCGTTCTCGTCGTTGTTGTAGATGATGAACTCGCCGTTTTCCAGCGGTATGATGCATCTGCCGTAGGAGTTGGAAATGTCGGAATCTGTCCAGTTGATGATCTCCTCGCAGGTGCCGTCAGCTTTTACGCCGTAGAGACTGCTGTCTGTATCGGCGTAGATGAGATAGTCGCCGCTGCCCTTGACAAGGCTCATGATATTATTGATAGAGTTGTCTTTCAGTTCGATATCGGTTCCGTCGGGCTTCATTGCATCAGTATCGATATACTTCAGCTTGATACCCTTGGATGTGTAGCCGCAGAGAATGTTCTTTCCGTCAGCAGTTTCCGCACCGCCCATTATCCAGTTGAATGCGCCGAGGTCAACTTCATCGATGACCTTACCGTCTGAGCCTACAGCAACGCCCTTTGAGTTTTCGCCTGAGAATGTAAGGAGGAACTTATCCTTGCCGAAAGGGAAGATGCTGTCGAAATAATAGTTCTTGTCTGCGTACTTGTCTATGTCCTTGAGTTCGCTTTCGGTAACAATATTTCCGTCGCCGTCGATATGATAGAACTTGTATGTAGTGACTCTTGCCTCATCCATAGCCTCGAAATCGAACTTTTCATAATCGAAGTCGGGGTCTTCAAAATCAGGCAGTTCAAAGTCGCCGTAATCATTTACAGCTGCGATAACATATGCTGAACCGTCCGAACCGGCAGCAGTACGGAAGAAGCTTTCGCTATTCTCGTCGATGCCCAGATCTACTTCCTTGAAATCAGCGAAATCCAGGTCGGTTACAAAGAGCTTTGCAGCCTTTTCGTTCTCGGCTGATGCTCCTATGAAAACCTTCTTGCTTTCGGGTGAGTAGGATACGGCAAATACATTTTCAAAAGACTTGCCGGCTTCTATGCTTTCGGTCTTGTAGGAATTCTGGAGGAGTTCCTGAGCTGTTGATGATTCCGAAGCTTTCTTGTTTCCGCATGAAACTGCATTTCCGCATATCAGAGCGAGAGCCGCAGTTAAAGCTGTGATCCTTGTGAAGTTGTTTGTTTTCATTGTAGTTTCCTTTCTTGTCTTCAGGCATTTTCAGCCGAATTTTTTCTGTGTTTGGTTATTATACGGTCGATCAGTTCCGCCGCCCTTTTTCTGAGTTCAGCCTTGCTTCTTCTGTACAGGCGGATGAGCCTGTATCCCAGCCATGCAAGAGTGAGGGCAGGTATTGCCATGAGCAGGTGTCTGAAAGCGTAAAGCCATGACAGCCTGTATTCGGTTATCCTTGAGGCATTTTCCCAGAACGGCAGCTTTATGCCGTCGTCGTGGACAACGCTCTCGGATATCTTTCTGAAAGCTTTTGCCCTTTTTGACGGAGTGAATCTGTCTGTATTTGAAACGCTTCTGACGCTGCCCTTGTAGGATGTACCGAAAACATCGTCCATGGTCTTGGATGCGAAATTTTCCACAGGCTGCGGCAGTACGCATTCATAGCAGGTGATATTCTTAAATGAGGGGGAGCCGTTTTCGGCAGACGCTGAACCTCCGTAGACAGCCATGGCGTTTGCTGTGTCATAGCTGACATACGCCCTCATGCCGTCGCCCATGCACTTCTTTGAAGCCTTATCTGCCGGAGGAGCGACAACTCCCGAGATATAGCACTTTACGCCGTTTATGTAGATGTTCTTGCCTGCGACGTCCTCAGAGCCGTAGATCTCCCACGCCAGCTGACTGTCGATAACAACGCCGTCCTGCATGGTATCCTCCTCGGAGAAGTAGGCACCGCTTAACAGGTCGAAGCTGTGAAAATAGAAGAAATCTCCTCCCACAGCCGTTATCTCCGCATCGGCACGGCGGCTGGTATCGCACTTTATCTTAGCCATGCCCACATCTGCACAGTATGCGTCAGTGAACAGTTTCATGCCGCTTTCGGTATCGAAGGAGGCATTTTTCAGCGCAGTCATTATCTGACCACGGACCGAGCGCACCCTTGATGTATCGAATCCCGAATCGTTGTCGAAGAAGCTGCTGACCTGCCAGAAGCTTTCGCTGCTTTCGCCCTGCCATTTTTCGGCGGTGAAGTTGTACTTCTGCTTGGCGGCCGAATGTGAGCCTGCGGCAGAGAGAATGAGTATGCCTGCAATAGCAGCGGTGTTGACGGCGGGGATTATGAGCTTTTTCAGTTTTATTTTTTTCATAGGCCCACCGCCTTATTTATCCTTGATGCGGACCTGGTCGCCTGCGGAAACAGGCTTGCTTGCGTTGGTGATAACGTATGTACCCTGGCTGATATCGCCTTCAACAGCGCTTGTAGCCTCGTCGGATGCCTTTACATCCACGTTTACTCTTTCGGCGTAGTATCTGTTTCCGAGGGGAGAATTCTTTGAGCGGACGGTCAGGACGAATTTGCCCTTGTTGTCCTCGTATACTGCACTCTTTGGTATCAGAGCGTCATACTGACCGCTTCCGCAGGGGATGGAAAGATCGAGGTTAGTTCCCGATTCAACGTCGCCCTTGACAGAGAATACCAGTATACGGTTCTTTGAGCCGCTTACGGTATCATTCTTTATATCGGTGAGAACAGCTTCGATCTCGCCGCCCCAGTTGTTGACAACCTCGGCTTCGCAGCCCTTCTTTATCTTCTTGGTCTTTTCAGCTTCAACGGGTATCTTCACGGTGAAGCCTTCGTCTATGATATCGATGACAGCGATGGGAGTTCCCTCCATAGCCTTTTCGTCGGGCTTTACATTGATAGAGCTGACTACGCCGCTGTACTTGGATTTTATCTTGTCGTCGGAGGAAGCCTTCTTCAGCTTCTCCACCTTTTTGCGCTGCTTCTCGATGGCTTTCTGCTGGGCTTCGAGATCAAGTGCAGCCTTCTGGTTTGTGAGGTCGTTAGTTCTTTTGGTCTTGTTGTAGGTCGTGATAAGATCCTCAAGAGTTCTCTGCTTTGCTATGACATCTGCATCTGCGGCGTCGTAAGATGAAGCACTTCCCGAACCGCCGAACTGTGATTCGTAGTCGGAAATGCGGAAGCTGATATCGCCTATCTCGGACTCAACTGAACCCAGCTGAACCATCAGATCATTGCGGATCCTGTTCTTTTCATTTTCGTAATCGGATCTTGCCCTGTCAGCGGCATCTCTCTTTTCGGCAGCGGCAGCCTTGGCAGATTCGGCATCAGCGCCGCTTTCTTCGGCTTTTTTAGCTTCCTCGTCAGCCTTTTCGCTTTCAGCAGCGGCATCCATCCAGCTGTTGAAAAGTGAAACGAGAGAACCGGTGTATTCGGGAGAAGCTTCGGAATAGTCGTCGCTGTCGATAGCTGAAACAGCGGTTCTCAGACGTGTCTGAACCTCTGTCTTATCGGCAAGTGCACGTTTGTCGGAGTTGTAATCATCACGGGCAGCGGCGGCGCTGCTTTCATTGGCAGCAGCTGCGTTTCTCTCTGCGATGGCACGGTTAAGGTCCTCACGGGCATTGCGTATAGCCTGATCTTCCTGAGTATAGTCTGTAGGTTCGGTGAGGAGTGCCTTCTGGTATTCAAGTTCAAGGTCGCTGAGAGTTTTCTCCTCCAGTTCAAGAGTTTCGTCCTCTACAGCGCTTACAGTAAAGAGGACATCGCCCTTCTTTACTTCCTGACCTGTTTTTATCTCGATGGTCTTGATGGTCTTTGTGCCTTCCACGGAGACCTCGTAAGCCTGATTCGATTCCACGAGTCCGCTTCCTCTGACACGTTCGGTCAGCTTTCCCGAGACAGCTGTTTCTGTGGATATCTCGGCAAGTGAGCGGTTCATGATGGTGTTTGAGAAGAAGGTCAGCACCAGCAGGGCTGCCAGGAATATGATAAGCAGCGTTTTTATGATCTCTCTTTTGCGCTGCGGGCTGACCTTTTCCTCAGATGTTGTATTTATGTTGATTTCTTTGTTCTCGTTGTTCATATCTTTATCTCCTGCCGTCTGAAAAGCGGCTTATATTTTTTTATCGTATGTCATCCTTTGATTCCGCCTGATGTAGTGATACCCTCCACCAGGTAATCCTCACCGTAGAGGAACATCAGTATGGTCGGCACCATGTACACTGTGCCCACTGCAAATGCAAGTCCGATATCTCCTGTATTTATCTGTGAAAGGAATACCGAAAGCGGATGATAGTCCTGATCGTTCATAAGCACCAGAGGCTGTTCCACCATGTTCCAGTAGTCTATGAAAACCAGCATCGCTACCGATATTATTGCGCTTTTGCAAAGCGGGAGGTATATCTTTGTCAGTATCTGCAACTCTCCTGCGCCGTCAAGCTTAGCGGCTTCGACGTAGGAAACGGGGATACGCTTCATGACCTTTGTCAGCAGGAATATGCTGAAAGGCGAGAATACCGCAGGCAGTATGACAGAAGCCCTTGTGTTGAGTATCCCGAACTTATCGGCAACGAGGAAATTCGGTACAAGAGTTACCTGATAGGGCATTATCATGAGTATTATGTAAGCGAAGAAGATAATGCTTTTTATCTTGCCCGGGTATCTTGCGAAGCCGTAGGATGTAAGTATCGCCACAGCCAGCTGGAATACGGTTATAGGCACGGTAAGCATGACTGAATTCCAGAACTTCATAAGGTAGTCGGAATTGGTTATCAGCACTGCCTTGTACTGGTCTAAAGTTACCTTGTCGGGAATGAATTTCAGGTTGACGTTTTCGGATATGAAGACCTTCTTGTTGTCTGTCATATTTCCGAAAAGTGCGCCGTAGTTGGCTGATATCTCGTTGGATGTCATGAATGAGTTGGCGAGAGTCAGCACAGTGGGCAGAAGGAAGAGGAGTGCCGCTGTGAAAATGAATGCCCAGACTGCATAAGAAGCGGCTTTCTTTTGCTTTTTCAGTGATATCATCAGTTCTCCACATCCTTTCCGAAAATATTCTCGGTGATAAGGAGTATTGCCATTATCACTATCATAACGATGGCAAAGATCACTGCCGCCGCTGAAAGCTTCTGATAATCAAAGCTGTTGAAGGTGTTGTTCATGAAGTGCTGAAGCATATAAAGCTTAGCCAGCGGATGGTCTCCCGTAAGGAGGTAGACTTCTCTGAAAACCTTGAATGAATTGATAAGCGAGAGTATCAGCACGAAGAGTATGGTAGGTGAAAGATACCTCAGCTTGATGTGCACGAATTTCCAGAGTCTGCCTGCACCTTCAAGGTCTGCGACTTCTATGATATCCTTTGGTATGCTGCAAAGTGCGGACATGAAGAGTATCATATTATATCCCAGATTCTTCCACAGGAACATCATGACTATGACGACCTGACCCTTGCCGGAATTCATCCAGTCAGTGCCCTGACCGCCGAAGAATTCGGTTATCTGGTTGATAGTGCCGTGGTTGTGGAAAAGCACCTGCCAGACCAGCACTACCGATGCACTGGGCACCATGAGGGGGCTGAGGAAGAAAGTACGGAATATGCTTTTCCCGGGGATATTCCTTTCAAGCAGCATTGCCAGCCCGAGAGAAAGCAATACCGAAAGAGGTACTGCCGTAAGAGAGAACAGCGATGTATTCTTTGACGCTTCAAGGAAAGCGGAGTTGCCCAGCAGCTTTGTGTAATTGTCAAGTCCTACGAATTGCTTCGTTATTGAATTGTTTATCAGCGAGTAGTAAATCACGATGCCGAACGGGATGATGAAGAATATCAGCACTCCCACAAGGCTCGGGATCAGGCAGATATCGCTGAAGATCCGTTCTCTGCGCCTTCCGCATTGTTGTTTCCGTTTCATAGATGTTCCCTTCTGTTTTCTTTTTCTATTATATAAGTGATTTTAAACGGGGAAAAAGACGAAATGATCTGAAAGAAAGTTTGACAAATATCTATCAATAATACATTCGTAACATACAGCCAAAATAAGACAGGTTAATTATGATAGCATATATATTTTTATGTTTTAACCCGAAAGATAAAATATTAGACTGCTTTTGGGTTTATATATTGATTATATACTATCGTCGGATTTTTGTCAATACTATCAGTAATTTATAAACATTAATATACTGTGAACAATATTATCTTCATTGATATATATTCTACCATATTAATATTACTGCATAGTGACTATAAAATAACAAATCTGTCACTTTCGTTTTCATTGATTTTTCGTCCCTACATATATATAACTCCCAAAAATCAAATTTGTTTCAACTTTATATATCAAATCGTGATTTTGCACTTTGAACAATGAAGCACAGGAGCATTTTTGTGCAATTCGACTTTTTTGCTTTTGCCCCTTGACATCGCATAAACTCTATGATATAATATTATCTGTTGAAACGCCGTGCGGGTGTAGTTCAATGGTAGAATGTCAGCCTTCCAAGCTGAACACGTGGGTTCGATTCCCATCACCCGCTCCATTTTTTATCGTTTCATACGATAATATCCTATGCGCCTTTAACTCAGCTGGATAGAGTAACTGCCTTCTAAGCAGTAAGCCGCTGGTTCGAATCCAGCAAGGCGCGCCACAATCGAAACTCTCCGTTACTCCATGCAATGGAGAGCTTCGTTTATATTTATTGATGGTGGGTGTAGCTTAGCTGGTTAAAGCGTCGGATTGTGGTCCCGAAGACCGTGGGTTCGAATCCCATCTCCCACCCCAGAAGAATAGGCACTTTCGAGAGATCGGAAGTGCTTTTTTCGTTCAATTTCCTAATACTTTCCTAATATGAGTGCTCTGAAGCCCAATTCTGACTGCGATTAAAGAAGGCTTTGGAACACAAAAAAGAAACTGCTGACGGACATCAATCCTGTCCATGTAAGATGATATAACAACAGGTGCTCCTGACATTTCAAGAGCACCTGTAATCGTTTATTCAGTACCATTATGATCGAACAGTTCTGTGAAACAACTGGTAATGTAGTCCATCTCGGTCTTTTTATAAAATTACACTACTCTCAAACTGTTTGAGGGAGAATATATGCAGGCGGTTTGTTTTACTATTGTTGAATAATTAAACTGAACGTAAAATGATGGGATATTCTTTAAAGCATCTTTAAATAGTATGCCTATCAGATTGCTATGCGATATTGCATAAACATTGATACTGATATGTGAACTCTTGTAGCAAAAAAACGATTTTTGATATAAGTATCAATTTTGTGTTGACAAATAGCGGTAAATGCTGTAGAATTAAATCATACTAAATCAATATGATTAATCTGTATGGAAGGAGTGGAGATCATGCTTTATATTATTGATAGATCAGAACTGAATATGATGTGCATGATGCAGTGCTCCGTACTTGCTGTATCATAGTTTTGCCATGCTCTATGAAATAAACAGCAGCGTATCGGAGAATCAGTGGTTCTCCGTTTTTTTATGAAAGGATGAATACTATATGAAAAAGAGAATTATATCAGCCGTGATCGCAGCATCACTTACTTTATCAGCTGTATCATGCGGAAAGAAAGCTGAAAGCAGTGCGGGTACAATAAAGATAGCTTACCTGCCGATCACACATTCACTGGCAGTACTTGAAGAAGCAGAGGAACTTGAACAGCAGTCGGGTCTGAAAGTGGAACTTGTAAAATACGGTTCATGGAACGAACTGCTTGACGCTCTCAATTCAAACAGAGTTGACGGTGCATCCGTACTTATCGAGCTTGCTATGAAGTCAAAGCAGGAGGGAATAGGCATTAAAGCTGTTGCACTCGGACATCATGACGGAAATGTAATCATTGTTTCAAATGATATAGCTACTGCCGCTGATCTGAAAGGAAAGACTTTTGCTATACCGCACAGACAGTCATCTCATAATATACTGCTGAACGATGCTCTTGCAACAGCGGGACTTACTATAGATGATGTAAATGTTACCGAGCTTGCTCCCACAGAAATGCCTTCTGCACTTGCAAGCGGTCAGATAGACGGCTATTGTGTTGCTGAGCCTTTCGGAGCAATGGGAGTATCCCTTGGCGCAGGAAAAGTGCTTTTCAGCTCAGAGGAACTGTGGAAGGATTCACTCTGCTGCGGTCTTGTTCTGACAGATAAATTCATTGATGAGCGTCACGATGATGCAAAGTCATTTGTTGAGAACTACAAAAAGGCCGGCAATTCACTTGATAAGGCAAAGGCTAAGGAAACAGCCAAAAAATACTTCAGTCAGAGTGATGAAGTGCTTGATATCTCACTTCAGTGGATATCATATAATGACCTTGACATAACAGAAACAATAATACAACACACTTGCAGAAAAGGTAAAGGAATACGGCCTCTCCGATAATCCTCCGTCATATTCTGATTTTGTAAAAACTGATTTTTGATAAGGCGTGATACTGATGAAAAAATTACTTTCACTGAAAAATGTAGTGGTTTCGGTAGCGATACTGATACTTATATGGCAGATACTATTTTCTGTAAGCAGCTATAATAAGGCATTGTTTCCGTCGCCGAAAATGGCATTTGATGCTTTGATAGAAATGATATCCAATGGCAGACTTTTTGAAAATATCAGAACGAGTATGTTTCGCTTTGCAGTCGGCTATTCAATATCGGTTGTATCAGCTGTTATTCTCGGACTTATTCTCGGAAGGATCCCAAAGATTTTTCAGTACGTAAATCCTGTTTTACAGCTTTTAAGACCTATTTCTCCGACTGCATGGATGCCTTTCATAGTTCTTTTATTTGGTATAGGCGATGTACCTGCTATTGTTATAATCTTTATTGCTGCGTTTTTCCCTGTACTTCTTTCAACAGTTTCAGCAGTTGGGAATATTGACCCTGTATACCTGAAAGTATCAAAGAATTTCGGTATAAAACAGCCTGCACTGACATGGAAGGTCATCTTTCCTGCGGCATTTCCGCAGATAGCAAACGGTATCCATCTTGCTTTCGGTACAGCGTGGATATTCCTTGTTGCAGGCGAGATGGTCGGTGCACAGTCAGGTCTTGGCTATCAGATAATAGACGCAAGAAATAACATCCGTGCTGATATTCTGCTTGCTACAATACTTGTTATAGGTATCATAGGTATATTGCTTGACGGTATACTTAGAATCATAGAAAAGGCTGTAATGAAATCGTGGGGAGGTGCTGAGTAATGTATATCGAAGTAAAGGACGCCTGCAAGAATTATGTTCAGGATGGAAAGACATTCACCGCTCTCGACAATGTTTCCCTGGATATTGAAAAAGGCGAATTCATATGCCTTCTCGGACCTTCGGGCTGCGGAAAAAGTACATTGCTGAATGCACTGGCAGGATTTGAAAAAGTCAACAGCGGAAGTGTGAAGATAGACGGAAAGGATGTAACCTCGCCGTCAATAAATAATATTACAATATTTCAGAATTACGGACTTCTTCCGTGGAGGAACGTTCAGAAGAATGTTGAACTTGGACTGGAATCAAAAAAAGTACCGAAAGCAGAACGTGCTGAGACGGCTAAGAAATATCTTGAACTGGTAGGGCTCAGCGGTTATGAAAAACGCTATCCCCGACAGCTTTCAGGCGGTCAGCAGCAGAGAGTAGCTATTGCAAGAGGACTTGCGGTAGACCCTGATATTATCTTCATGGATGAGCCTTTCGGCGCTCTTGATGCCATTACCCGCATGAAGTTACAGGAAGACATTCTCAGAATATCACGTGAAGAAAAAAAGACGATTATATTTGTTACCCATGATATTGAGGAAGCAGTCTTTCTTGCTGACCGGATAGTAGTTATGATGGCTGATCCGGGCAGAATAAAAAGCGTAGTTACTGTTCCGCTCGGTGTACAGCGTGACAGAACAGGCAAGGATTTTCTCTATGTACGTGACAAGATTTTTGAACTTTTCAATATGAAGTCAGAGAGTTATATCGAGTACTATATCTGAAAAGCATTGAGAGCCTGCATAATAGCAGGTTCTGATTTTTAGTATTGAAGTTATCATATTATTAATATGATATAATTAGTAGAAATTATAAATAGGAGCTGATATTATGAGCAAAAAAGATCATGATCACTGTCATGGGCATGACCATCATCATGACCACGATCATCATACCCATGATGATTCACCTGCACATATCCATTCACACAGAAATATCATAGGCTTTGACGAACATGGTATACCTACCGTTATACTCAAAGCAAGTCACGGCGAAGGTGAAGAAGATGATCCGCAGGCTTTCATAAAGGATTATATGAATGCGGTTTCCGAATACAGAAAGACTTTCCCTACAAAACAGGATGTTATCGAGCAGACTCCCGATCCTGCTGTAAGAGAAATGCTTCTTCGTATGGAACAGCTTGGAATAGATACTGCATTTGACCGTTTCGATCAGCAGAAGCCTCAGTGTAATTTCGGTCTTGCAGGTATATGCTGTAAGATATGCAATATGGGACCATGCCGTGTAACCGCTAAATCTCCGAAAGGAATATGCGGCGCTGATGCAGACCTTATAGTTGCACGAAATCTTCTGCGTTCAGCGGCAGCAGGTGCAGCACAGCACGGTATGCACGCAAGAGAAGTTATGCTCGCACTGAAATGGGCGGCTGAGGGTAAGCTTGATGTGCCTATTCTCGGTGAACAGAAGATACGTTCAACTGCCGAAGCTTTTGGTATCAAGCAGAAGAACCGTCAGCTTAAAAATGTTGCAAAAGACCTTGCAGACGCTCTGCTTGATGACCTTTCAAGAACTGTTCCCGATGAATACAAGACTATTTCCGCCTGTGCTGTTCCTGAGAGACAGAAGGTGTGGAAAGACCTTGATATACTTCCTGTAAGCGCATATCATGAAGTATTTGAAGCGTATCACAAATCAGGCTGTGCAACTGACGGCGACTGGAAGTCAATTATGCAGCAGTTTCTGAGATGCGGCCTTGCATTTACATTCTCTGGCGTTGTAGGTGCATCTATTGCTACAGACAGCCTTTTTGGCGTAGGTGACAGAGTTACCTCAAAGGTAAATATAGGCGCACTTGAAAAGGGATATGTCAATATTGCAGTACATGGTCATCTTCCTCTGCTGGTAAGTCAGATAGTCGAAGCAGGAAAGCGTGAAGATCTTATCAAGCTTGCAAAATCAAAGGGTGCAAAGGGCATACGCTTCTACGGTATATGCTGTTCGGGACTTTCTGCAATGTATCGCTATGCAGGTGTTATACCTCTTTCAAATGCCGTATCAGCTGAACTTGTTCTTGGTACGGGAGCTCTTGACCTTTGGGTGGCTGATGTGCAGGATGTATTCCCGTCAATCATGGAAGTGGCGCACTGCTTCAAGACAACGGTTGTAACTACAAGCGAATCAGCAAGACTTCCGGGTGCGGAGCGTTATGAATACGATCATCATCACTCAAATATCGGTGAAACAAAAGCACTTGCGGAAAAGATAGTCCGCCGTGCCATTGAAAGCTTTGAAGCAAGAAAGGGCGTACCTGTATACATACCGCCATATGAGGTCGAGGCGGAAGTAGGATTCTCGGTTGAGTATCTCTGTAAACGTTTCGGCAGTCTTGCGCCGATTGCAGAAGCAATAAAAGATGGCAGGATACTTGGTGTAGTAAATATGGTAGGCTGCAACAACCCGAAGGTATTATATGAAAAATGTATCGTCGATGTTGCAGATGTTCTGCTGAAGAACAATGTTCTGATACTTTCAAACGGATGTGCATCGTTCCCGCTTATGAAGCTGGGTTACTGTGCAGTTTCAGGAAAGGAAAAGGCAGGCGATTCTCTCAGAGGATTCCTTGAACCCGATCTTCCGCCCGTATGGCACGTTGGCGAATGTATAGATAATACCCGTTCATCAGGTATATTTGCAGGTATTGCAGGTGCGCTGGGGAAAAAGATGTATGAGATGCCTTTTGCCTTTTCGTCTCCCGAATGGGGCAACGAAAAGGGTATAGATGCCGCACTTGGCTTCAGACTTAATGGTATAAGCTCATATCACTGTGTTGAAGCACAGATATATGGTTCAAAGAATGTTATAGAGTTCCTGAAATACGGCACACTTGAAACTCTCGGTTCGTCAATGAATGTGGACACCGATCCTGTAAAGCTTGGCGAAAAGATAGTTGCTGACATGAAAGCAAAAAGAAAAGCCCTTGGATGGGATAAATAATCGGAGGTATAATTATGGCGTGTTTTATCGTTCCTGCAACAGAGGCTATCGTAACTACTGTTGCTAACAAGATCATTAAGAACAAGGAAAAGTCTGCGGACAAAGACGGAAAGAGCAGCCGCTTTTCTGCTCATCTGAGCCGCCTCAACGGTATGCTGTGGGGAGGTTCCGGACTTCTTGCGTTTGAGCATTTATGGCATGGTGAAATATCACCATTTTTCCCGTTCCTTACAGCGGCATCAGACCCCACAGACAGAGCAGAAATGCTTCATGAAATGGCAACGTCGGGTTCGGCTATGGCAGTTACTGTTACGGCAGTATGGGCTGTAACTGTGATAGTATCTATGAAGCTTGAGGCAAAGAGAAAGGCAGTTGCATCTGTATGACACTTCTCATTACAGCATTTGCAGCTGTTGTTTCAACGCTTATATGGTATACCAGCGAAAAAGCAAGAAGTATGAAAATAGGAATGCTTTTATATATGTTCTGGGGAGCTTCTCTGATGTGGCTGGTAGATTCAGTTGTAGGATATCTGGAAGACGGTGCGGATTTCTTTGTACCTTCAGCAAGTGATATGCTGAATGATGCATTTCTTGGAGTATCCGTAGTTGTCCTTGCTTTAGTTGTATGGATCGTTTATATGCTTGTAAAGGATCCGAATCATACATTAAGAGATATAATTGCTGAAAAAAACAGCAGCAGTAAGTGATAATTTAAACGGCAGCAAATGCTGCCGTCAGCTTGTCCACAAAGCCCCTCTGGCGGAATCGTCAGAGGGGCAATTTTGAAGAATAATCAGGCAAAAATGTGGTTTGGAAACAGAAATCTTAATAAAAACGGTATAAGAACCTGTCCACATAGGGGATTCTTGCACGTCCTTTTCGTCAAATTATGAAACCTCTCTGCATGACCGAAATGCTGATTCACGACGATTCCGTCGGTAGAAGCGACAGCTATTCTGTACGCCATAATATCACCTCGTTATTTACCGCCAACTGCGGCTGAATATATCCTCTCAAGTAGAGTGAAAGCTCCACGATAGCCTATGTAGGTCTTGTTGATAGTAACTTCCTCTGTTGTGGGAGGACCTACCTCTATGAGCAGTCCGCCCTTTTCAGCGGCAACATCGCTCTCCCATGTAGTGCCGAGGATAAGCGGTACTCCAGAGCCGAAATCCACTGTTTTCAGCGATTCTTCAACAAGATATCCGTCTTCAATGAACTCAGGCTCAACCGATACATCCTCTGCGATATTGTGGAAGTATTCAGTTATTTTATCTCTGTATCTCGGCGGAGGATTGTCCGTGATTATTTGCTTTACGGGTATCATTCCTATCTGAGATGCAAGGAATTTAGTATAGGCAAGAGTATATGCGCTGTCGCCGATGACTGCAAACTGTGACGGAAGTCCGAACCAGTATTCCGAGAAAAATTCTGCAAAATGTTCAAGGAAGTAATAGTAAAGCTGTGATTCCTCTTTGATGAATGCCTCGGATTTTTCCTTATCTATGCCTGCGAATTCCACAACCTTGCGGATAAATGCTGTTGTAGCTTCCTCACCGATCGGTATTTCGGGGATATGCAGATAGGGCTGTCCGTATTTTCTTTCAAGAAGCTTTGCAGTCTTTAAGCCTACCCACGGCGAAATTACAAGATTGAACTGCGCCTTCGGGATATTCTTCCACTCCTTCGCACCGCCGCTCTGAGGTCCGAATAACACATTGACTTTCAGTCCTGACGCTTTAAGGATGCGGACAATTTCAAGATAATCGCCGCGCCAGTTCTGGTGGAAATACGGAACATCGAACCAGAGGTTTACAAGTCCCTGTTCCTTTTCACCGTCGTAATCGCCCACATACTGATTTATGATGGACTCGATAACGATCTCATGACCTGTAAGATTTGTTCCCTTGAATCCGCCTGTTTCAGCACAGACTATCGGAAATCCCTGTTCCTGATACTTACGGACTACGCTTTCAACATCATCACCAATAAGCTCTCCCGAACAGCCTGTGAGGACTACATAAAGGTCCCCTTTGAGTACAGCAAGCGATGACTTTATAAGGCCGTCAAGCTTCTGAGTACCGCCGAAAACGATATCATTTTCGCCCACATTTGCACTGGGGACGTTTCCGCCGCCTGCACCTGCCGAACCCTGAAATCCGTTATCAAAGCTGATAAGGAAGAACTGCTTGTACATACAGCCGGGGCCGCAGTTCGCTATGGGAACTCCGCCTTTTATAGCTGCTACTGTATATGCCGCACCCACTGTACATCCGTAATGAGGATGAACTATCGTGCCGCTTTTTGTCTTTGTCTCTGCCATTTTTATGCACCTTTCTTCTTTAACTTTTCATCGAGAGCCTTGTCTATTACTTCGGGCTCCTTTGAGAGGATGAACGGGTCATCCTGCGACTGCCACCACTTTGTATATGGCAGTTCAACGTGACGCTGCAATACCTGATTGAAACGCTTTCTCGCCAGTATATCAAGGAGTATCTCTCCTGTTCGTATCATGCCGTCATAGCCGACGGGAATATGCTCATCACCCATTGCAAGTGCCGGTATACCAAGTTTTGCAGCTTCCGGAGCAAGTCCCTGATGACGGATGATAACGAAATCTGTCCTGACTCTGCGGAATACCTGCGGAAGCTGATAAGCCTGTGTCTTGCTGACTGTATAATGTGGGATGTCGCCGTACTCCTCCACAAGATTTTTGAGGGAGTTCTGATTCTCTCCGCCTCCGTCATAAACAGGATCGTGGTGGAATACGACCGAGCCGTCAACTTCGATGCCAAGCTCACGGAGTACGGAGATAAGTCCGTGTGCATAAGCTGAACCTGTCATAATGAAGCCTTTAACGCCCTTGAATTTCTCACGCAGTTCAAGTATCCTCGGCAGAACTCTTTCATGCTCTGATTTTATGTAAGCCTCGGTCTCCTCCTCTTTTCCGACTATTTTTGCTATTGCTCTGAGCCATGCATCGGTGCCTGCAAAGCCGTAGGGCTGAGGAGCGTCTATCTGCGGAACTCCGAAATGCTGTTCAAGCACCGTTGCCATATATGAACCGAGAGTGTGGCAGAATGTGGAAGTTGCCACTGCTTCCGATGCTTGTTCAAGCTCTGCATAGTTGGCGCAGTCGATCATATAATTCACACGCAGTCCCAGCGGTTTGAGGATATCCGTGAAGTAGTCCGTGCCCCACAGTGCAACGATGTTGATAAGGTCTTTCTGCTTCTTCGGGTTCCTGTTTACTATCTTCTGAGCCACGCCATGCTGAGATATATCAAAGCCCGTGCTCCAGTGCTTGGAGCGGAATCCCTCGCAGTGGAGCGGTATTATGGGAACGCCGACTTCGGGTTCCATTTCATCGGCGATACTGTCGATATCTTCACCGATTATCGCAGTTGCACAGGCCATTGAGATGAATATCGCTTTCGGAGAGAACCGCTCCTTAGCGTCCCTGATAGCCTGTCTCAGCTTATCGCTGGCACCGAATACCATGTCTTTTTCAAGCAGATTGGTGCAGAATATCCTGAGATTCTGAACGGGCTTGTGCCTTCTGGTAAGTCCCATTTTGAACGCAAGATTGAACCACGCATTGTCAGCCGCACAGCCTATCGGTGAATGCTGTATAAGTATGCAGTCAGTAAGATTTCCTATCTGACATTCCACAATTGCATTGGCACACATGGTCTGCTGATTGAGCGGAGTTTTCAGTTCGCATAAACGACAGGCTTTGCTTCCGTTACCGTGGCAGCCTCCATGCTTCTCTGTTTGATTTCCCTTCTTTTTTTCTTTTCTTCCTTCGTAGTCCGACTCCTTGATAAGTTCGGAAGCGGCACCGTCCCATGCTATGATAGTGCCGAGACGCATTTCACGGTTTTCAACGCTGGTCATTTCAAGATTTATTTTCTTAGCCATTATCTTATCTCCTTTGCTTTGAATATGTATATATTATACATAGGCAAAATATGTTTTGTCCAATACTTGTTTCCGAGATTCTATTCTCAGAAATCCAGATAACCTTGGTTAACAAAAAAAGCCGTCTGATATTTCTATCAAGCGGCACTGCTCATTTTCTCAATTCAAGTTCACGTTTCACCTCGTCAATAAACTGCTTTCCCATATTCTATGAGAACAAGCGTTTTAGTAATCTTCAACTTATTGATATACACATTTCCAACTTTACTGGTACAAACCGCAATTGCGTAGGCTGGATAACTGTCTATTGCTCAAATATGCGTTTCAAGAGCTTCCGGGTACAATTATAAATTAAAGCAGTTTTGACGACATTCTCGCTGAACTGGGTATTGCTTAGCATACCTGTACACGTATAATCAGAGATTATAAATTGACGAAAAAAATTCCCCGTAGGTACATACGCAGTACCTACGGGGATTCTTATATTCATAGCTGTTGTTATTCTTCAACTTTCCAATCAGCGAGTATCCGTTTCTCAGAATCGAAAGATACGCCGATCTTGTACAGCTTTCTGCTGTCGGCTGTGAAAGGAAGTGTGTAGTCCTTATCATTGATCTGCTGCAAAGCCTTCTCAGCACTTTCGTCACGCTTGAACTCAAACATGTATATGAAGTCTTTGGTAACAACTCTGCAATCGATGCGCCCGGTGAATGTGTGCATTTCGCACTCGGTAAACTGTCCCAACAAGGTAAACACAAGATATATCACTGTCTGAAAGTAATGCTCAAAGGTGGTATCTTTTGATGTGTAGGGGATATTTGCGAACAGGGAAGTCAGGAAGTCCCTTATTTCATCGAGTTTACCGTTTTCGATATGATCTTCCAATGTAAAGATATCAAGACCTGTTCCTGCGGTAGCAGAAGGAACATATGCAGGCATCAGACTTTCAAGGAACGCATATTTGACCTCTTCATTGGGGAAAGCGAGAGTGTAACGTCTTCTCTGAGCGTTATAGTCTGCTATTGTCAGGTATCCGCTCTGATAAAGAAGCGGGATCAGGTCAAGCGAATCTCCCGTATAGTCCTTTAAAGTACGCTCATTGGCATATATGGTCTTATCTGTGAACCTTCGCACATCGAAGTGGTTATCACGAATCTGCTTTATCAGGAATGATGGCGTTCCCGATTCAAACCAGTATGCGCCAAATTCCTTGTCACCAAAGGCATTTATAAGGCTGAACGGATTGTATACGCCTATACCGTTATGATGATAGCGATAGCCGTCATACTGCTGTTTCAGCTTGGTTAAGCACTCTTCCTCGCTTATTTGCAGCTTCTGAGCCATAGCTGCTATCTCCGGAGCAAAGTTGGCTCTGAGTTCTGTATCCGTGATACCGCAGATAGCTGAGAACTCTTCATTCAGCGATATATCCTTCAATTGGTTCAGATCACTGAATATGCTGACCTTGTGGAACTTCGTTACGCCTGTTATAAAGACAAAGCGTATATAGTCGTTGCAGCTTTTCAAGTTGCTGAAAAAACCCTTAAATACCGCCTTGTTATGCTCCTGTAATTTTGGATTGTCGACAAGGTCGAGCAGTGGTTTGTCATACTCATCTACAAGTACAACGCAGCGTTTACCTGTCTTTTGACTGACTCTTATCAGAAGATTCTGAAAGCGTTCTTCAAGTCCCGAATTCTTACTGTCGATCCCGTATGCTTCTTCCCATCTTGTGAGCAGGGAGGAAAGGACATTTTCTAAAGCGTTATCGTTGTTATAATTAACTCCATTAAAGTCAAAGTAGAATACAGGATACGGTTGCCACACCTCGTTGTTATCAGCCTCAAGCTTCTCTATTTCAAGTCCTGAGAACAGCTCTTTTTTTCCTTCCCAGTATGCTTTCAATGTTGAAAGCAGTAGGCTCTTTCCGAAACGCCGAGGACGGATAAGGAAGAACTGTGCCACATCATGTGCTAAACGGTAAACATAAGCTGTCTTATCCACATAGATGCAGTTTGATTCTCTCAGCTTTTCAAAGCTCTGTACGCTGATAGGAAGCAACCGCTTTTCATTCTGCACTGCTCACATCCCCTTTCTGTATTGATGAAATCGGCATTTTCAGCCGATATGTCTTCATTTAGATTATATCATGGCTAAGGATATAAGTCAAGCGGAACCCAAACAACAAAAATTTCGAGGCATCGTCGATATGTGTGGGTAAACCGAACCGAATAACAGCTCAACTCGTGCGGAATCGTCAAGACGATTCCGATTGAATTTCCCTTCTTCGACTTCGGTGATAATGTATTAGCATAATGCAGGCTGAGTACAAAAGTCTGTACTCAAAGATCAGTGAACTAAAAAAGCGCCAGAATCGTTGAAATTTCAACTATCCTGACGCCTGATAGATTCACTGATTTTTCAGAACCATTTTAGAACCACATCGCTTTGGTCGATTGGCCGAACCCAGTCATACCAAGGGTTTCAGCGATCTGGCAAACCACTCGCAACTATTCCCACTCAGCTTCGGGAATTGTGATATATGTTGTTTTGTAGCCTTTTCGCTACATTTATTAGTTTTTATTCCGCTGATTTATCTGGTTTATTCTCTTTCTCCGATGATTTTGTACTCAAGCCGTAGTTGCAACGCCGTGAGTTATAATCTGCTTTTTCCCCATGATAATCTGTCCCGGTAATTACAGCACATAGTTTTTAGTGAAGCTTTCAAGCTCATACAGAAGTTCTCCGGAGAATTCCAGAACTGTTTCTCCGTCCTTCTTCATGATGAAATCACCTGTTGCAGCAAATCTGCTGTACTTGGTGTCTACACCCTTTGCGTCAAATATCGCCTTGAGCGGAGCCGGTGCGATCGCATAGTGATCTGTGTATACGAATTCCTTGCCCGCCGTTAGTGTGTATTCTACTGTGGTATCTCCCTTTGTGAAGATATACCTGGATACTGCCGGATATGTCCTTCCGCATTTATCATGGACCATAGTTTCAGGGATCTCGACCCTGCAGGTTTCCGTATCAGTATTGTCGAAAATTACGTTTCCTTCTTTGTCCTCTATGAAGAAGATCGGGATGCGTCTGTAATCGTTTGTTGCTGGAGCGACACAGTCAAAGAGTACCATCGTGTAATCGTCGTTCTGCTGTCTTGCCCAAACCCACTGATTCCAGAAGAAGAAAGTCTGGACGCTCGGCCACTGATGGTCATGATAGCCTGTGCCCTTAACATCATATTCCTTTCCATCGACAACAAGAGTCCCGCTTACATCGCCTCTCGGAACAGCGCAGAGCCATGTGAAGAACTGATCTGTTTCCTCGTTCAGGACATAACCAGTACCCGGTCTCCATGCGCTGGATGTGCTCTTGAGGCTGACGTCGATTTTCGTACCCTCATCTCCATTGATCACGATATGGTAGGTGTCAAGGTCTCCCTCAAATCTGTTGTTTCCGATAACGACTTTACATCTGTCTTTTCTTACTGAAGTGTCCTCGTCTTTGAACATCATAAAATGATTCTTGACTGTTCCGTCGGGCATCTGGACGTTAAAATATACGAACGGATTGTATCCCTCACCACTTGCGCCGGTCAGTACCTGATACAGCGAAAAGTTCACCCCGATTTTGATGCCGTCCTCTGTGTCACAGTCAAAATACCACCATTCAAGGCATCCCTTATTCCCTTTGTTACGTTCTCCTTCTTCCCATACTTCAACATGGCCCTTATTGATATTAGCTTCAGCAAAGTCTTCAGCCCTGTTCATTACTCTGATCGTTTCCATTTCTAACCTCCTAATTAGAACCTGTCCACATAGGGTGAATGTACGGATTATCAGGCATTATTTTGTCGGTGTTGCCTTAACGCAGTCACCGGCAAAATTTGACGAAAAGACGTGCATGAATCCCTATGTGGACAGGTTCTTATATTTGACATCAGCAAATTATTTGCTTATAATATATTATATCTATTTCACACAAAAAGAGAAGACATAGTTGCCCTCTCAGAATCAATTAATTTACACCGGAAGGAGTTTCGTCAAATATGTCAGGTACAGATCTCAGGATACAGAAAACATACGCTGCATTAACACGTGCATTTACCGATCTTCTCAAGGTCAAAAGTTTTGAACAGCTCACAGTCAGAGAACTCTGCGATGCGGCGATGGTAAGGACTGCAACGTTCTATAACCATTTTTCCGATAAGTACGAGTTCGCCGATTTCGTGATCCGTGATCTTCTGCAGCGATATCACAAAGATAAAGAAAGAACGAAGGACCTTTCAGGACAGGAATACTATGAGCGGCTTCTTGATGACGCATTCACTCTGCTGGAAAGCAATACGGATCTCATACGCTCACTTGCTTCCGACTCCATGTTGTGGTCGATTTCCGAAGTTATTCGGAACAGTATACATGACGAACTGCTGGATCACCTGACTCAGGATCAGAGATCCGGTCGAGATCTTGCTGCACAGCCGGAACTGCTCACCGAGTTTATCATCGGCGCATTGGAACAGACTGTCAGGTGGTGGTTTACTGATGCAGATCCGTTACCGCCGGAAGATCTTAGAGAGCAGATGTCCGGAAGCATCCTTCGTCTGATCTCCTGATCTTACTGCGTTAGAAATCCTTGCCTTGCGTCAGCAAGGCAAGGATTTCTGCCTTGTCTCACGACAAAAATCCTGCGCATCTATTCTTCAAGATTTAATTGGTACATCAATATAAAATCGTTCTCAGATCAAAGAAGCCTCATTTACAAACGTTTCATCAGCAAATATTACTCCAATTCAACCGGCAGTTGATTCTCTGTGACAGCAAGTACATCTGTTCAACTGCAACTTTATTGAAAACCTTCCGCTGTATTATGTATAATAAAAATATCGAACATGAGATTTTCAAGAGGTGAGAAAATGAAAAAAAGACAATTCTGGTCTGTAATTGCGGCTGCTGCAGTAAGTGTATCATCGCTTACATGGGCTCCGATAGTTCCGTGGACTTCACAGGCTGCGGAGGTAGTGTACAACGATTTTGAGGAGAGCTACGGCGGCTGGTACGGCAATGCCGACAATGTCGTGCTTACTGCTGAAGACGGCTGCGGAGCAGATCTATCAAGGGGAATGAAGGTCGCCGGAAGAACTTCGCCATTTGACGGCGCATCATCAGCTAAAGGGTTCTATCTTTCAGGCGATACGGAATATGATTACAGCGTAAAGGTCTACAGCACAAAAGCTGAAAAATTTCATGTTACGCTGACCTACGCCGATGAGAAAACAGGAAAAGAGACAACAACCGGATTGTTGACCTCTGACACCAAGGCAGACACCTGGACGGAACTCAGAGCTTCTTTCAAGGCTCCCGAAAATACCTGCGGATATCTTCTGACAATCACAACAGATTCAACTGACGATTTTTCATTTGATGATGTAAGGATAACTGCCGACAAGCCAGTCAATACGGCTTATGCCGCAGATGAAAAAGGACTGAAAGACGAGTTTGCATCTTATTTCCGTGTGGGCAATACCCTTAACAACGAGACCGTCAAGGACAGCAAGCTGACAGCTATGATAATGAAGGAGTACAACAGCATCACCTGCGGAAACCAGATGAAACCGGACTACCTCATGGTTCAGTCCCGGAGCAGCGGCGATAACGTGGGGATCTCGCTGAAAAGCTGTGCGTCCATACTGGATTTCTGCCAGGCAAACAATATCGGTCTCCGTGGACACACCTTAGTCTGGCACGCCCAGACTCCCAGCTGGTTCTTCAAGAAGGATTTCGACAACAACGGAGCGTGGGTGGACAAGTCCACAATGGACAAGCGCCTCGAAAACTACATAAAAACAGTTTTTGAGGAGATAGGCAGGCAGTATCCGAAGCTGGATCTGTACGCTTACGATGTGTGCAATGAGTGCGTTGCGAATACGCAGGATCTCATTGACAATAACAAAGGTATCCGCAAAGCCGGTGACCATAAGGTCGATAACGGTTCCTCTGCATGGGTGCAGATATACGGAGATAACAGCTATGTTGAGAAGGCGTTCACATACGCAAAGAAATACGCCCCTGACGACTGTGACCTCTACTACAATGACTACAACGAATACTGGGACGGAAAGCGTGACCGGATATACGATCTGTGCAAACCGCTTTATGAGAAGGGCGTCCTTGACGGTATCGGTATGCAGTCACACATTTCTGCCAACAAGACCGGCTTTGGTGGAACAGAATCCTACATCAAGGCAATGAAGAAGTTCCTTTCTATCGGCTGCGATGTTCAGATAACCGAGCTTGACATAAGTCTTGAAAAGGGCAAATACACTCTCCAGGATCAGGCGGACAAGTATGAGGCGATATTCCGGGCTGCAATGGACTGGAACGATTCTCCTCAATCCAACGGACGAGTAAAGGCTATATGTATGTGGGGACTTTACGACAAGCTGTCCTGGATAGGCGCCGAGAACAAGCCGCTTCTCTTTGATGACAACGTAAAGCCCAAGCTGGCTTATGAGAGGCTGACCGGAATGATCCACGGTTCGGAATGGGGAGAGATTGTTGTTCCGCAGACTGTGGAACCAGATGAGAACGGCTGGTATTTCCACAGCACCTTCGAGGACGGCACTGACGGCTGGTCAGCAAGAGGCAGTGCCGAGATTCTGGTCAGCGGAAGAAAGGGCTTTGAAAGTCCGCAGTCGCTTCTGGTAAGGGAGCGGACTTCTTCCTGGCACGGCGCTTCCTATGCCCTTGACACAAGAGCGTTCCTGCCCGGAAATGAGTACAGCTTCAGTACGAATGTTACCTACTTTGACGGTGATGACGGAGATAAATTCTATCTTAAACTGCAATACACTGACAGTGAAGGCAAGGCAAGATATTCCACCATTGCTGAGGGCACTGGAATTAAAGAACAGTGGGTGCAGCTTGAGAATACTGCTTACAAGATACCCGATGGCGCTTCGGATATGAGCATCTATGTGGAGACCGCCGACACCGCCAACAATTTCTATATAGACGAGACCATCGGAGCAGTTGCCGGAACAGTCATAAATGGCGCCGGACAGCCTGAGATCCCAACTCAGCAGGAAATGATCCTGGGTGACATCGACGGTGACAAGCGTATAACCGTGTTCGATATGATCCTTGCCAAACAGGGACTTGTGGACGATTTCGGCTCTGACGGAGAATCAAAGGCAGCTGATGTGGACGGCAGCGGAAAATTCGAGATCAACGACGCTGTACTGCTCCAGAAATTTCTGCTTGGCCGGATAAGAGAATTTCCTGCAAATTAACCTGTATAGCCCAGAAAACCACACTGACTCAGTCAGGGTGGTTTTTTGCTTCTTCATGTCATTATTGCTTTTCCTGAACAGATGTGCTATAATATTTATATAAAAGTTATAAACTCTTTTCGACAGGAGATATAATAATGACAACAAAGAAATCCTTCCATTCTAATCTTGCCAAAAGACGCAAGGAACTGGGACTTACTCAGGAAATGCTGGCACAGAAAATAAATGTTTCTTCCCAGGCTGTATCAAAATGGGAAAAATCAAGCTATCCTGACCCGGAATTACTTCCTGATATAGCCAAAGCTCTCAATACTTCCATAGATTCGCTGTTCGGAAACAGATCCGGCGATGCCGAGATCGACATATTTCAGCTGGTGCATGACAGGATCCAGTCTTTATCACCTGATAAGCGTTCAAAGTTCATGATACAACTGTTTTATTCCGCTATCTATGCCTATAATCCGTCATTCACTGCGCCAAGGGATATAAATAAGGATTATGACAAATAAACATACGCCGGGATCAAAACCGATTACGACATCGCTATTGAAAGATTAAACCCGGATCTTCGCTATTTTGTTTATCTGGAAACGCCCGAAAACGGAGTGAACAACTATTTCACCAACATGAAGAACATGGCACGGCTTTTCTACACTATTTCTGATGAGGACGGAATCCGTATCGTAAGCTATCTCGGAGGCGGAAGACGCAACAAAATGCACTCCGTTCCCATTATCTCAAAAAGGCTGAACATTCCCGTTGAGAAGGTGCAGTATGTTATCGACCGCCTTAACCGCCTCGGAATTGTATGGAGAGTAAGTGTTGACATGACCGAAAAATCACAGATCATGTATGGCTATACACATAATCAAGCTTTGCCGGTCATACTTGTACTTGCTCAGAGTATATGCAGCTATTTCGGCGCATGGGATCCTTCCTATGACGATTATTCCCTGGGAGTATTCAAGGACGAAACAGGCAAGATGGACAACTCACTTCCTGAGGTCTCATTCTGGAAAGAAAACGAAAAATAACACGTTCCGAAAAATACCGCACAAAGAAAGCCTTTGTGCGGTATTTTTTTCTAAACCGGGAGTTGGATCAGTCGTATTTCAAGAAGAACGGTTTAAATTACAAGGATATTGAAATCAATTTACTTCGGGTATATAATGGATATAGCGAAAACGTTGAAATGCTCCTGTATCTGCCGGATTGGATGTGAAGAATATGCCGGTATCAGGCGGATAGCAGGTATGAATGAGGAGGCTTTTATGAAAAGGAATGTCAAAGCAGTATCGCTGGCACTGTCTGCTGTAATAGCAGTTCAGTCAATGCAATTTGTACCTGCTGTAATAAACGCAGCGGAACCAGATCGTGCCGCTGTTGTAAGCGATACTATACTTAGCGGCGCAGAGTATAACATAGTCAATAAACTCAGTGGAAAGCTCATGACAGCCGACAGCGACGGAAACGTAATGCAGTCTGCCCAGGCAGAAGGAGCTTCGCAGAGCTGGCTTATTATCAGAAATGGAAATGGATATTACAGACTGGTTCCCGGTTCTGACCGCAGCATGGCTCTTACAGTGGCGGAGCCTTCCGCACTTAACGGCGGAAACATCTGCATAGCTGAATATACAGGCGGCGACGCTCAGCTTTTCAGCATTGAATGGGACGGTTCAGCCTATTACCTGACAACAAAATGCTCTGAAGGTGCTTCCGCACTTGATGTTAAAGGAAAGAGCAGATCAGACGGCGCTAACATTCACCAGTACAAGTATCAGGGAAGCGATAACCAGCGCTTTGACATCACACCTGTTGGACATTAATACTCCTGGATAAGGGGCGATCTTGATTTTAACGGCGTGGTAAACTGCATGGATATGATCCGCCTGAGACAGCTGCTTGCTGAGGGCACAGAGGATCCGCTGCCTGGCATTGCCGACATGAATGCTGATGGAAATACAGATGCTGCCGACGGTCAGCTGATGCAGGATTTTCTGCTTGGCAAGAATGTCGATATTCAGCCATATTACAAATTGAGCTATAATGCACCTGAGATCTCAGAGCCTGCAACAGACCCGGAGCCCGCAGTTACTCCGGTTCAGCCCGAAAAAGAGGGCAAGCGCAAAATGGAATATCTTGACCGAGGTGTTTATGCTGTCAGCACCGGCAAAAATATATTCGTAAGCTGGAGAAGCCTTGCTGACGATGCCGACGGTATGGCTTTCAATGTTTATCGTACTACTGACGGAAAGAGCGTCAAGCTGAATGATAAGCCCATAACAGACAGCACCAATTTCACCGACAAGACTGCTGACCTGAAAAAGAACAATACCTATGCAGTCAAAGCGGTCGTAAACGGCAAAGAATCGGATACTGACGGAAGCTATACACTGAAAGGCAATTCAACTGCACAGGTACAGATACTTGACATTAAAAAGGGCGGCGAGATACATTTCGTCTGGGCCGGTGATTTCAATGGTGACGGTGCTTACGACTACCTCGTTGACCGCTGTGCTGACAACAATCAGAAACTCGAAGCATATCTCAATGACGGCACTTACCTGTGGACCGTTGACATGGGTGTAAACAGTGAGAACAAGAACAACATCACTCCCGGCGCTTCAACTATAGATGTGGGTATGTGGGACGGTGTTACCACTTATGATATGGACAGCGACGGATACTGCGATGTTATCGTGCGTATTGCTGACGGAGTGAAATTCGGTGACGGAAAGACCTATAAGAACACCAAGACCAATGCACAGGCTATCGCTGTGATCGACGGAAGGACCGGCGCACTTAAAGCAGAAGCTCCTGTGCCTGACGACTATATCAAGATAGGTCCTATGGCGTGTATGATGGAGATAGGCTATCTTGACGGCGTGAATCCCAGCGTTATCTGCTGGTTAAAAAACCGGAATAAAAACAAATCCTTCAACAGCATCAATGCAGCATACGGATATGAGAACGGAAAGTTCACTATGCGCTGGAAGTATGATAATAAGAACAGCTATGCCGAGGCTCATCAGATAAGAGTTGCAGATGATGACTACGACGGCAAGGATGAAGTGCTCCACATGGGATACTGTATCGACGGAAACGGAAAGCTGAGGTATCACATGGACGATATTATCCACGGCGACCGTTGGTTCGTAGGCTCATTCAAAAACGCAAACAACGGCAAACAGATGATGGGATACGGCGTTCAGCAGCGGCACACCGGCGGCTTGCTCGAATACATATACAATGCCGCTACAGGAAAGATAATCTGGACAAATTATTCAAAGGATACAAAGGAACTTATTGACGTAGGCAGAGGAAATGTAGGCGATATAGACCCTCGCTATGAAGGATATGAGTGCTGGTCATTCCAGGGACTTTACACCAATGAAGGAAAGAAAATAAGCTCCGACAATCTCTATCCTTCCATAAGACTTTGGTGGGACGGCGATGCACTTGCAGAATCATACAATGACGGAAAAATAGAAAAGTGGGACTATAAGAATACCGCTACCCTCCGCATTGCTTCAACATGGAAAATGACAGACTGTAAAGGAAGCTACAGAGGCGCTCCCATGTTCTACGGAGATATTCTCGGCGACTGGCGTGAAGAGGTCATCATGACAAGCGCAGATTATTCCAAGCTCGTTATACTTTCAACTGCTGACGAAACAAAAATAAAACTTCCTTGTCTTGCGCAGGATCCGTGCTATAGAAACTGCATGACCGCCAAGGGCTATTACCAGTCACACATGACCAGCTTCTATATCGGAGACGGGATGGATATGCCTTTTGCGCCCGATATTGCAATAATAAAAAAATAACAGGTCTGCACCCTGTTATTTATAGAAAACTGAAATATTTGTAAGGGGATAGATCAGGTAATGCGGCAGCTGTATTCAGGCTGCCGTTTTTCTTTCAATTTCCTAATACTTTCCTAATATGAGAATTTTCTGATATAACTGAGTCCCCACAGTTGTGGGGCCTTCAGCTTGTCAAAAAACCTGTTTTGGGACGCCGGGTGATTCCCCACAGTGTGGGGAAATGTCACGCAGTGACAAAGGGGCTGGGCACGTGTCAAGTGCGGCGTCCCCTACAATAACGGGCGGATGATATTGAGGGCGCACATGGTGCGCCCCTACAATTTCGATCCGTTCGCAAAGCGGACTCCACAATTACGCATTACGAATTACGAATTATGCATTAAAAGGACGGCCAATGGCCGTCCCTACAGCGTTCCATGATAAATTTCTGCTCTCCCCTTGACAAACTAAAACAAATGATGTATAATTGAATCATAATCTGAAAAGGCTATGACGGGAAACAAAGCTTGTACTGCGTTTCACAGAGAGCTGTCGGCGGTGGAAAGACAGCATTCACTTACAGGAAATAACTCATCCCTGAGCTGTCAACCCAAAGAAACTTATCGTTTCCGGTAGGCTTGAACGGGCGCTCCCGTTACAGAGCTATGCGTTGATCCGACGCAGATGAGTGGGCGTATCTTTACGTCAAGAAGAGTGGTACCACGGAGTATATTAGTATCTTCGTCTCTTTCATGCAAAGGCATGGAGGAGACTTTTTTATTGCCCTCCATCAGCCTGTTACGGATCGGAATGGAGGTTTTCTTTATGAAAAATGCAGAAAAGTATACCCGTCAGTTCTTTGAAGCACCCAGAACTTCTATGAACTGGACTAAAAAATCCTACATCGATAAGGCTCCCGACTGGTGCAGCGTCGACCTGCGTGACGGCAATCAGGCTCTCATTATCCCCATGAGTCTGGGCGAAAAGCTGGAATTCTTCCAGAAGCTGGTTGAGATCGGCTTCAAGGAAATTGAAATTGGCTTCCCTGCCGCTTCCGAGACAGAGTACGACTTCTGCCGCACACTGATCGAACAGGATCTCATCCCCGACGATGTGGCTATTCAGGTGCTGACTCAGTCCCGTGAACATATCATCGAAAAGACCTTCGAGGCTCTGAAAGGATGTAAGAACGCTATCGTTCACCTCTACAACTCAACCTCCGTGGCTCAGCGTGAACAGGTTTTCCGCAAAAGCAAGGAGGAGATAATCAAAATAGCCGTTGACGGCGCTAAGATGTGCAAGGAGTACCGTGAGAAGTATGAGGGAAATTTCCGCTTTGAATATTCCCCCGAAAGCTTCACAGGCACCGAGCCCGAATTCGCTCTGGAGATATGCAACGCTGTTCTGGACGTATGGCAGCCAACTCCCGAGGATAAGGTCATCATCAATCTCCCCGTTACAGTTCAGCTGTCGATGCCCCATGTATACGCAAATCAGGTGGAGTATATGTGCGAGAATCTGAAGTACCGTGAGAACGTCATAGTATCGCTCCATCCCCACAATGACCGTGGCTGTGCTGTTGCTGATACCGAAATGGGACTTCTGGCAGGCGCTGACCGTGTAGAGGGAACTCTCTTCGGAAACGGCGAAAGAACGGGAAATGTGGATATAATCACACTGGCCATGAATATGTACTCTCAGGGCGTAGAGCCGAATCTGGACCTGAGCGATATCCCGTCGCTGTCAGAGCTGTACACACGCCTGACCAGAATGAACATAAACGAGCGTCAGCCCTACTCGGGAAAGCTTGTATTTGCGGCATTCAGCGGTTCGCATCAGGACGCTATAGCAAAGGGCATGAAGTGGCGTGAAGAAAAGAAGGACAGCCACTGGACAGTTCCCTATCTGCCGCTTGATCCCGAGGACGTCGGCAGAGAGTATTCCGCAGATGTTATCCGCATCAACAGCCAGTCAGGCAAGGGCGGTATCGGCTACATCCTCGAAACCCGCTTCGGCTATAACCTGCCTAAGAAGATGCGTGAAAAGGTGGGCTACATGGTCAAAGGAGTTTCCGACCACAAGCACAAGGAACTCCTCCCTGACGAGGTATACGATATCTTCCGCAGAAACTATGTGGATATCACGGAGAAGCTGGACGTTACCCACGCTCATTTCAAGCAGAACGGCGTTATCACAGCGGCTATAGATGTGGTATTCAACGGCCGAAGAATACACGCAGTTGACAGCGGAAACGGACGTCTTGACGCAGTCAGCAACGCCATAAGAAGCTGTACAGGACTGGAATACAGCCTCAGCTCCTACTCTGAACACGCTCTTGAAGTTGGTTCGACATCCAAGGCTGTGTCATACGTTGAGATCATTGACAAGGATGGAAACAGCTTCTGGGGTGCAGGCACCGACGACGATATCATCAAATCCTCCATCAAAGCCCTCGTCAGCGCCATCAACAACAAGCTGACGGCAGCTTGACCCCGATCACGTTACGCTCGCAAGCTCGCTTTCTCTGTACGTTTAGCTTACTCTGCTTTCGCTCGTTGGCACTTCTTATATTGCTGAACTGAAACAAAGCTTTGTAGGGAACGCCGCACTTGACACGTGCCCAGCCCCTTTGTCACTGCGTGACATTTCCCCACACTGTGGGGAATCACCCGGCGTTCCACAATAGAGTTTTCATCAGACTAAGGACAGGTGAGGCAAGGGCGCACACTGTGCGCCCCTACAGATACAGCTCGTTGCAAATGAAGCAAGGACCGCCAAAGGCGGCCCCTACAGAAAACAACAGCTTCAATTATGTTTGGGCGAGCGCTCAAGCATATAAGCCTGACCATAGAAGCAAAATCCGACAGGAGGGAGAGAGGAAAAGGGTTGAGGGAAAAGAGAGTCCAGAGAGGAAAACCGACTGGGAAAAGGAGAGAGGGGGGATGTCGGATTTTGCTGCGGTTTTCTTTCTCCCCTCTCTCCTTGTCCCAAGAGGTGTTCCTCTTTGGCTGACCCGAAATATGCCGCCAATAAAATGTGTAACCCTGTGGGACGTCGTGGACGCCGTCCCCTACAATAATGGGCGGTTATGGCGGTATTCCGAGGGCGCACGGAATGCGCCCCTACATTCACGTTAACAGAAGCCCGAACAACCTACGCAAGCCGACGAGCGACCTGAAACTCATCGTTCTTACAAAAGTAAGCGAGCTTGCGAGCGAATCGTGGTTGCGCCGCCTCCCAACGGTCGCACGTACCCTCTGTCCTTCGGACATCTCCCTGTACTACAGGGAGTCACTCGCTCAGCGGCAGGGCGCACACTGTGCGCCCCTACAGATGCGATTCATGGTAAACGAAGCAAGGACCGCCAAAGGCGGCCCCTACATAGCGTTTTAAATCTATCCGCAATTACGAATCACGCATTAAACACGGCATCATGCACAAATCTTACCTTTGATTTTTCCTATTTCAAGCCAATATTAATAAAAAGCGTCTGCCCTTATTGATTTATCTATTTCAAAGTGGTAAAATAGTAATTGTATTATATCAGTAAGGAGCGGAGTATAATGAGAACTGTCTATATTTCAAGCGGTATCGTCATTATCATAGGCGCAGTCATTAACGTCTCTGACTGCAGTCTTTCTTCATTCTGCCCGAATGGCGCTCTTGCTTTTTAATATGCACTATAAGTCCATATAAGCAAAGAAGTTTCAGCCTCCGCAGAATGTGGGGGCTTTTTATTGTTTGTCAGGGACGTAAAATATGCTCTCCTGCGGTCTGTGCACAGTCTTGTATCCGCACGGAGTGAAAGATGACGTAACCCTCAGCTGTGCGGCGGCGATTGTAAAGCGGGGATCGTTCCCCGCCGTCATACCTAATGATACTTAATTTTTATTAAATAATAAAGGACTACGATAATATGAAAATATCAGGTGCAAAGATAGTTGTCGAGACCCTCATCGAACAGGGATGCGATACCGTTTTCGGTTACCCCGGCGGTCAGGTAATCAACCTCTTCGATGAACTCTATATCGCCCGTGACAGGATAAACCACATCCTCACCGCTCACGAACAGGGCGCTGCCCATGCCGCTGACGGCTATGCAAGGGCTACAGGCAAGGTAGGCGTTGTTATCGCTACATCGGGTCCCGGCGCTACAAATCTCGTTACAGGCATAGCTACAGCTTTCCTCGATTCAGTTCCTATGGTGGCTATCACGGGAAATGTCCCTTGCTCCCTCATCGGCAGAGACAGCTTCCAGGAAGTGGATATCGTAGGCGTGACAATGCCTATCACCAAGCACAACTTCATTGTCAAGGATATAAACGAGCTTGCGGATACTCTCCGTATGGCTTTCAAGATAGCCAAGTCAGGCCGCCCCGGTCCTGTACTTGTGGATATCCCCAAGGACGTTCAGGTGGCACAGTGCGAATTCACAGCAAACGCTCAGCCCGTTATCCCTTATCCTCTTGCATTTGCTCCCGAGGATAAACTCATGCAGGCGGCAAAGCTCATCAACAGCTGTGAGCGCCCCTACATCTACTTCGGCGGCGGTGTCATAAGCGGCAAGGCTTCCGAGGAGATAATGGCTCTTGCTGACAAGATCGATGCTCCTATCGGCTGCTCACTTATGGGACTTTCGGCTGTTCCCGTGAAGAATCCCCACTTCCTCGGTATGCAGGGTATGCACGGCCATTACGCTTCTTCTGTTGCTCAGGACGAAGCTGACCTTGTTATCGCTCTCGGTGCAAGATTCTCAGACCGTGCAACAGGCAACAAGAACCGCTATGCACAGAATTTCAGAATAATCCATATAGATATCGACGGAGCAGAGCTTCACAAGAATATCCCTGCTGACCTTGCAATAAAGGGCGACATCAGGGACGCTGTTGACAGGCTCACCGCTCTCTGCGAAAAGAAGGAACACCCCGAATGGAGCGCACGTATCAAGAAGCTCCGCAAGGAAGAAGCAAAGCGCACAGAAAGTGCTCTCAGGTCTGCTTACGAGAAGAACTGCGAAAACTGCGCTGCTCAGTGCGACAAGTCGGCACTCCCCGCAGACCATCGTCTCAGCCCGTACGATATCGTTGACATCATTGCTGCCAATGCAGGCGATGTTACAGTCGTTACCGACGTAGGCCAGCACCAGATGTGGACTGCTCAGAGATATCCCTTCACCAAGCCGAGAACATTCCTTACCAGCGGAGGACTTGGCACTATGGGCTTCGGTATGGGCGCTGCTATCGGTGCTGCCGCAGCTACAGGCAGGACAAGCGTCCTCTTTACAGGTGACGGAAGCTTCGGCATGAACCTCAATGAGCTTGCTACAGCCGTATCACAGAATACTCCCCTTGTGGTAGTTATCATGAACAACGGCGTTCTGGGCATGGTAAGACAGTGGCAGACACTTTTCTTCGACAAGCACTACTCAAATACCACCCTCGACCGCAAGACTGACTTCGTAAAGCTTGCAGAGGCATTCGGCGCAAAGGGCGCAAGAGTATTCACTAAGGAAGAGCTTGAAAAAGCGGCTAAGGAAGCATTCTCATGCGGCGGCACATATGTTATCGACTGCGCTGTTGACTGCGATGAATTTGTACTTCCTATGCTTCCTCCCGGCGGTTCGATAGACGACATTATTACAGAGATAAAGTGAGGTGACAGTTATGGATCAGTACGTAATAGGTGTTCTCGTTTCCAATATATCAGGTGTGCTTTCACGAGTTTCGGGAATGTTCACACGCCGTGGCTTCAATATCGACAGCCTGACAGTGGGCGAGACTGAATCAAGCGGTTTCTCACGCATCACTATCGCTTTCCACGGTGATGAGGATCTGAAGGAGCGTATACTCCAGCAGCTTCAGAAACTGCACGATGTACGTGAGGTGGAAGTTCTCAACAAGAACGATACCGTTATCCGTGAGCTTCTTCTTATCAAGGTGAGAAACAAGGCTGACGTAAGACAGGATATCATGACTGCCGTCGAGATATTCCGTTCAAAGATAGTTGACTACTCAACTGCTTCACTTACCATAGAACTCACAGGTGAGACCTCAAAGATAGACGCTTTCATCGAACTAGTGAAGCCATACGGTATCATGGAGATGTGCCGCACAGGTCTCGTTGCCATCGAAAGAGGCGAAAACTGCCTTAAAACAGTTAAATAATGCGTAATGCGTAATACGTAATTTTTATCTGACAGCAAATCTTATTTGTAGGGAACGCTGCCCACGGCGTTCCGGGCAGCAAAAGAAAATATCAATGGAACGCCGAGGGCGGCGTTTCCTACATTTTGCTTTACAGACATTAATTACGCATTACAAATTACGAATTAAATATAATATTATCAATTACAAAGGAGTAATTCACAATGGAAAATACTGCAAAGGTTTTTTATGAACAGGACTGCGATCTTTCACTTCTTTACGGAAAGACAATCGCTATTATCGGCTACGGCAGCCAGGGTCACGCTCACGCACTCAACGCTAAGGAGTCACTCGGCGACAAGGGCAGAGTTATAATCGGTCTTTACGAAGGTTCCAAGTCATGGCAGAAGGCTGTAGATCAGGGCTTTGAGGTTTTCACAGCTGCTGAGGCTGCTAAGCAGGCTGACATCATCATGATCCTTATCAACGATGAGAAGCAGGCTGCACTTTACAAGAATGACATCGAGCCAAACCTCGAAGCAGGCAATATGCTTATGTTCGCTCACGGCTTCAACATCCACTTCGGCTGCATCGTTCCTCCTGCTGACGTTGACGTTACAATGATCGCTCCTAAGGGCCCCGGCCACACTGTAAGAAGCGAATATCAGGCAGGCAAGGGTGTTCCTTGTCTCGTTGCTGTTCATCAGGATGCAACAGGCAAAGCTAAGGAGATGGCTCTTGCTTACGGTCTCGCTATCGGCGGCGCTCGTGCAGGCGTTCTTGAAACTACATTCAGAACCGAGACTGAGACTGACCTCTTCGGCGAACAGGCTGTTCTCTGCGGCGGTTTATGCGCTCTTATGCAGGCAGGTTTCGAGACTCTCGTTGAGGCTGGTTACGATCCAAGAAACGCTTACTTTGAGTGTATCCACGAGGTGAAGCTCATCGTTGACCTTATCTACCAGAGCGGTTTCGCAGGCATGAGATACTCCATTTCAAATACAGCTGAATACGGCGACTATGTAACAGGTCCTAAGATCATCACTGAGGATACTAAGAAGGCTATGAAGCAGGTCCTCAAGAACATCCAGGACGGTACATTTGCTAAGGACTTCCTCCTTGATATGTCACCTGCAGGCGGTCAGGTACACTTCAAGGCTATGAGAAAGCTGGCTGCTGAGCATCCTGCTGAGAAGATCGGTGAGGAGATCAGAAAGCTCTACAGCTGGAGCGATGAGGACAAGCTCATTAACAACTGATTTTACTAATTCATAAAATACACGCTGATTTATTACGTGTAGTTGTGATTTGCTTATTATATCTTGATTCTCCATTTACTCATGGTATAATATTCAAGAATTATTAAAAAGTTGTTCATATTTTCTTCACATTCTCGTCACATTTTCACAATTCTATCACAATTGTCTGATATTATGTGAACATGAAGGAGTCCCCTGACAAAGCTAAGGCTCTCAGGGGACTTTTCTGAAATGTTTCCGTGAAGGAGGAGTTAATATGATGAAAAATCACAGCTTTACACAGTTCCGCCCGTCAGCACTCAGGATCATCGGCCTGCTTATGATGTCAGCAGGACTTGCGATCATTTTCTCATTCAATCTCCGCAGCAGCTTTTTGACGGAGAAAACAGAAAAGCCGAAAGCTCCTTCTGAAGAAAGTACAACCGATGAAAGCAATGCCGACGAAAGCATTATCAGCGACTACGAGGAAAACACCGAAACTGCCCGTAAGGTAAGTGCAAAGGGAATGCCCTACATCCTTATCGGCGGCATACTGATAATGGGCGGTATCCCCATGTTCTTCGTGCCTTACGATGATAAAGGCCTGTACCTCCGCAGTAAGAAGGAGCGTAAAAAGAAGGAAAAGGAAGAACCTGCTGAAACTGACCCTGAGTTTGATTATCCCGATGACGACTACGATTTCATAGTCCGCAAAGAGACCTACGAACTCCTGCACAAGGAGCAGCTGGAGAATATCCGCAATAAAAACAACAAGCAAAACTAAGGAGCAGTTATGGCCGATTCATACATACGAAAATTCTCACCGAATAAATTCCATATCATTGCGGCGGTATTCTTTCTGCTTGCATTGGCAATGCTCGTAAACGGCGCACACAGGGCTTTCCGTGTCATGGGAAGGCTTGACCCTACGGGTCTTATTCATGAAGGCACTGTCCACGAAAATGACAGCATATTGATAAGCTGTCAGCCTGCACTTGTCAGAATGAAAGGTGCGGCACAGGATTCTGAGCTTGTCTGCGGAAATATAAACGGCTATGATGTCTTCGTTGTCAAAGACGGCGCAAAATACCGTTTTGCAGCGGTGAAAACAGGTACGGACGAATATGATATGTTCCTTGACAGTCAGCCTGTTACGGCATACTATTCCTACAAATACAGCGATATGTTCCGTGACCGTATTGCGGAAATGGGACAGTATTTCGAGGCGGATACAGTTATTTCGCCTGATGACTGCTCAGACCTTGGACTGATTGTAGTTGACCGTGACAAGGAACTTCACAGCTTTCTGTGGTTTCTGCCATTTCTGATAGTCGGCCTGATACTGCTGATAATTGGCGGTTCACCGTTCTTCTATTTTCCAGAAGAAAAATAACATCTTCATTGTTGGGACGTCGAGGACGCCGTCCCCTACATATAAACTAACAAACATCTGTATTGTAGGGGCTGGCGTCCTCGACAGCCCACCAATTTATGAAATATTATTCATATCCGTGAGCGAATGCGAACACAATAATTACGAATTACGCATTACGAATTACGAATTAATAAAGAGGTATTTACATTATGAGCGATAATTTTTTCTGCGAGGGTGCGGATAAAGCCCCTCAGCGTTCACTTTTCAATGCACTGGGCATGACTAAAGAGGAAATGAAGCGTCCCCTCGTTGGTATCGTTTCTTCCTACAATGAGATCGTTCCCGGCCATATGAACATCGACAAGCTGGTCGAAGCCGTTAAGCTGGGTGTAGCTATGGGCGGCGGCACTCCTGTTGTTTTCCCTGCTATCGCTGTATGCGACGGTATCGCTATGGGTCACACAGGCATGAAGTACAGCCTTGTTACCCGTGACCTTATTGCCGATTCTACAGAGTGTATGGCTCTTGCTCATCACTTCGACGCACTGGTAATGATACCTAACTGCGACAAGAACGTTCCCGGCCTGCTTATGGCGGCTGCACGTATCAATGTTCCTACTGTATTCGTAAGCGGCGGCCCTATGCTTGCAGGCCATGTAAAGGGTAAGAAGACCTCTCTTTCATCCATGTTCGAGGCTGTAGGCGCTTACACAGCAGGCAAGATAGACGAGGCTGAACTTGACGAATTCGAGAACAAGACCTGCCCTACCTGCGGTTCATGTTCGGGTATGTATACCGCTAACTCCATGAACTGCCTCACTGAGGTACTGGGTATGGGTCTCAGAGGCAACGGCACTATCCCTGCTGTTTACTCCGAGCGTATCAAGCTTGCAAAGCAGGCAGGTATGCAGGTTATGGAACTCTACAGAAAGAATATCCGCCCTCTCGATATCATGACAGAGAAGGCTTTCCAGAACGCTCTCACAGCTGATATGGCTCTTGGATGTTCCACAAACAGTATGCTCCATCTCCCTGCTATCGCCAACGAATGCGGCATAAATATCAACCTTGACATGGCTAACGAGATAAGCGCCAAGACTCCTAACCTCTGCCATCTTGCACCGGCAGGCCACACCTACATGGAAGACCTCAACGAAGCAGGCGGAGTTTATGCAGTTCTCAACGAGCTGAGCAAAAAGGGACTTATCAACACCGACTGCATGACTGTTACAGGCAAGACCGTAGGCGAGAATATCAAGGGCTGCATCAACCGTGACCCTGAGACTATCCGTCCTATCGACAACCCATACAGTGAAACAGGCGGAATCGCCGTACTCAAGGGCAATCTTGCTCCCGACAGATGTGTTGTGAAGAGAAGCGCAGTTGCTCCCGAAATGCTGGTACACAAAGGCCCTGCAAGAGTATTCGACAGCGAGGAAGAAGCTATCAAGGTCATCTATGAGGGCGGTATCAAGGCAGGCGACGTTGTTGTTATCCGTTACGAAGGCCCTGCAGGCGGCCCCGGCATGAGAGAAATGCTCTCTCCTACATCAGCTATACAGGGTGCAGGTCTCGGCTCAACTGTTGCTCTAATCACTGACGGACGTTTCAGCGGCGCTACCCGTGGTGCGGCTATCGGACACGTATCCCCCGAAGCTGTAAACGGCGGTACTATCGCATATGTCAAGGACGGCGATATTATCTCCATCGACATACCGAATTACTCCATCACTCTTGAAGTATCCGACGAGGAGCTTGCAGAGCGCAAAAAGGCAATGCCTATCAAGCGCAAGGAGAACATCACAGGCTATCTGAAGCGCTATGCACAGCAGGTATCATCCGCAGACAAGGGCGCTATCATCAACAGGAAATAGTTGACAGAAGCCAGAAAGCAGAAGGCAGTTATTAGTAGGGGACGGCGTCCACGACGTCCCGTGCCTTACGCAAAAACTATCACAAAACGGATCGTAGGGGCGCACAGTGTGCGTCCTCGGATAAACAAATAATATCCGACAGAACATTGCAGGGGCGGATATCATCCGCCCGATAAAAGCGTGTAGGGAACGGCACCTCCGCCGTTCCACGATACCGCAAATAAACCCGATGGAACGCCGGGGGCGGCGTTCCCTACAAACAAAAGGTCGTGAAAATATGGAATTCAACATCGCATTGCTCAAAGGCGACGGAATAGGTCCCGAGATAGTGGAAAGCACTGTCAGGGTACTGGAAAAGACAGCTGAAAAGTTCGGACATAAATTCAACTTTACACCGTATCTCATCGGAGGCTGTGCCATTGACGCAACAGGCATCCCTCTCCCGCAGGAGACCATCGACGGCTGTCTCGCTTCCGACAGTGTGCTTCTCGGCGCTGTGGGCGGTCCGAAATGGGATGACCAGCCGGGAAACAACCGCCCCGAAAAGGCTCTCCTCGGTATCCGCTCGGCTCTGGGACTTTTCACCAATCTCCGCCCTGCACAGCTTTATCCCGCTCTCAGAAGCGCTTCTCCGCTGAAAGATGAGATAGTGGGCGACGGCTTCGATATCATGATAGTCCGTGAGCTGACAGGCGGCATCTACTTCGGCGACCGTGGCTACCGTGAGGGAAAATACGGTCAGGAGGCTTACGACACCGAAGCCTACAGCGTCACTGAGATAGAGCGCATCGGCAAGGTCGCTTTCGAGACTGCAATGAAGCGAAACAAGAAGGTTTGCAGTATAGACAAGGCAAATGTTCTGGAATCTTCAAGACTGTGGCGAAAGACAATGCATGAACTGTCGGAGCAGTACCCAGAAGTCGAGTATTCCGATATGTTTGTAGATAATGCCGCTATGCAGCTGGTACGTGACCCGAAGCAGTTCGATGTTATCGTTACTTCAAATATGTTCGGCGATATCCTCTCAGACGAGGCATCGCAGATAACAGGCTCCATCGGTATGCTTGCTTCCGCATCTCTCGGCGCAGGCACAAGAGGTATGTATGAGCCTATTCACGGCAGCGCTCCCGATATCGCAGGTCAGAACAAGGCTAACCCTATCGCTACTATTCTCTCGGGCGCTATGATGCTCCGCTACTCATTCGGTCTCTCCGATGAGGCGGATGCTATTGAAAATGCGGTCAACAAGGTGCTTGATGCAGGTCACCGCACCGCCGACCTTATGGGTACTGCAAACGGTACTCCTCTTACCTGCACAGAAATGACAGAAAAAATAATCGAGGTTTTATAAATGAACGGCAAACTCCGGAAACTCAGACTTTCACTGGCTTCCATTTCAGTTTTCAGGAATATCCTTGCAGATAATGCTGTATCCGAACTGAGAGAACTCCTGAATGCGGCTGAAAGCGGTGATACATCGCAGATAATCGACCATTACGGCAGATTCGTACATGAGCTGTATGAGCGCAATGTCAACTTCAGCAAGTATCTGCTGAAGCTTGTGACCGAGGATGAGAACATCTATATCATCAGTCAGAGTCAGGACAGCGGCATCAGCAAAGCTATTGCAGAAGCGGCTGAAAATGAACTCCTTATATTGCAGGAACTTTCTCAGCTGACTCCCGAAGATATCGCTGATGAGATCGGCTACAGCGGCTATCTTCCGAAATGGGAAACAAGCGATCTCGACTTCATTGAGAAGTACCACAGATACGTTGGCGATGTGGATAAGCACGGCTACGGCAAATGGGCAAAGAGCGATATGTTCATCTTCCGTGACGGCAGTATCGTCCCTGTAAAATCCCACGATACACAGAAGCTTTCCGAGCTTTACGGCTACGACATACAGCGCAATTCAGTCATAAACAACACCCTTGCACTCATAAACGGCAAGCCTGCGCTGAATGCCCTTCTCTACGGCGACGCAGGCACAGGAAAGTCATCAACGGTCAAGGCCATCGTTAACGAGTATTCGCCGATGGGACTGCGCCTTATCGAGATAACCAAGGAACAGCTGCGGTACATTCCCGAGATAGTGGACGAGATAAGCGGCAATCCGCTGAAGTTCATAATCTTCATCGATGATCTCAGCTTCACCGCAGGCGAGGACAGCTTCGGCGCACTGAAAGCCACCCTTGAAGGCTCTGTTGCGGCAAATGCGGATAATATGGTCATCTATGCCACCAGCAACCGCCGCCACCTCATCAAGGAGACTTTTTCCGACCGTGAAGGCGACGATGTCCACCGCAACGACACTTTGCAGGAGACACTTTCCCTGTCGGCACGTTTCGGCCTGAGAGTAAATTTCAGCCGCCCCGACAAGAATTCCTACGTTGCCATAGCCTATGAGCTTGCAAAGAGCAAAGGCATAAACATAAGCGAAAAGGACATCGCTCTCAAAGCCGAGCAGTTCGCCATTTCATCAGGCAACGGCCGCTCTCCCCGTACAGCAAAACAGTTCGTGGAACAGCTTCTCTCCGAGTAGTTTTTAGTGCTCAGAGAACAGAAAGCAGTTATTAGTTTGTAGGGGCGCACAGTGTGCGCCCTCAGATAAACGTATAACGCCCGTTATGTTATTGCAGGGACGGATATCATCCGCCTGATAAGCGTAGGGGACGGCGTCCTCGACGTCCCGTGCCTTACGCAAGAACTACCACAAAACAGAGCGTAGGGGCGCACAGTGTGCGCCCTCAGATAAACGTATAATCCCCGTTATGATATTGCAGGGGCGGATATCATCCACCTGATAAGTGTAGGGGACGGCGTCCTCGACGTCCCGTGCCTTACGCAAGAACTACCACAAAACAGAGTTCATCGTGGAACGGCGAGGGCGCCGTTCCCTACAATATTCTATCCTGCAAATTCTGTTCCGTCCTGACATGGACACAACAATTACGCATTAAAAAGGTCGGTAATTGCCGTCCTTTATAATAAAATCCGGCTGAGATAATCAGCAGAAAAAGAGGTTTTTTTATGCTTACCCTTGATAAAGTCTATCACGCAAGGTACATCTTAAAGCAGGTCATCAGGGAAACCGACGTAATACACGCACCCAAAATCAATCCCGAGGCGGATATCTATCTGAAGACCGAGAACCTACAGATCACAGGCTCGTTCAAGGTCAGAGGCGCTTACTACCGTATGTCTCAGCTTTCCGATGAGGAAAAAGCCCGTGGAGTTATCGCCTGTTCAGCAGGCAACCACGCTCAGGGAGTGGCTCTCGCTGCCGCTAAAAACGGCATAAAGTCGCTGATATGCCTCCCCGACGGCGCTCCCATCTCAAAGGTAGAGGCTACCAAAAGCTACGGCGCAGAGGTGAATCTGGTCAAGGGCGTTTACGATGACGCTTATGCTGAGGCTCTCCGTCTGCGTGACGAAAAGGGCTACACCTTCATCCATCCTTTTGACGACGAGAACGTCATTGCAGGTCAGGGAACCATCGGTCTTGAGCTGCTTGAGCAGATACCTGACATGGACGCTGTTATCGTTCCTATCGGCGGAGGCGGACTCATTTCGGGAGTTGCATTCGCTATCAAGAACCTTGACCCGAGAATCAAGGTCTACGGCGTTCAGGCAGCAGGCGCTCCCAGTATGTACAACGCTGTCAGGGACGGTCAGATAGAGTGCCTCGAAAGCGTATCCACTATCGCTGACGGTATCGCTGTAAAAGCTCCCGGAGAGAACACTTTCAAGTATGTTTCCGAGTACGTGGACGAGATAGTTACCGTTACGGACGACGAGATATCTGCGGCTATTCTTGCTCTTATGGAACAGCAGAAACTTGTCACCGAGGGCGCAGGAGCAGTTCCCGTAGCAGCAGCGATGTTCAACAAAGTCCCCGTAAAAGGCAAAAAGACCGTATGTCTGCTGTCAGGCGGAAACATCGACGTTACCATACTTTCCCGTGTAATCAAGCGTGGACTTCTCATGTCGGGACGCTCCTACTCAATGATGATAGAGCTTATCGACAAGCCCGGTCAGCTCATGGACGTTTCACGCATTATAGCCGAACTTGGCGGAAACGTCACATCCATCCACCACGAAAGAGCAAACGAAGGCTCAGCGGTAAACGGCTGCTACCTGAGAATAGTCCTCGAAACGAGAAACTATGAGCATATCGAAGCCATAAAGCAGGCTCTTGCAAAGGAAGGCTTCAAGGTGCTGAGCAGTAACTGATCTTGCAGTGATGACAGAGAGCAGAGAACAGAAAGCAGTTATCAGCCTGTAGGGGCTGCCTTTGGCGGTCCTCAGATAGCAATAAAATTTGTAGGGGACGGCGTCCTCGACGTCCCGTGCCTTACGAAAAACTACCACAAAACAGAGCGTAGGGGCGCACAGTGTGCGCCCTCAGATAAACGTATAATCTCCGTTATGATATTGCAGGGGCGGATATCATCCGCCCTCTGATAACAATAGAATTTGCAGACGGCAACTTTTATCGGTTCATCGTGGAACGGCGAGGGCGCCGTTCCCTACAATATTCTATCCTGCAAATTCTGTTCCGTCCTGACAGGGACGCAATAATTACGAATTACGCATTACGCATTACGAATTAAAAAGTAACATTGCAAAGTTTTCCTATACTTGCAGCCTTGCAATGTTTAATATAAGGAAGTGAAAACTATGGGTATGACAATGACTCAGAAGATACTTGCGGCTCACGCAGGACTTGAAAAGGTGCAGGCAGGACAGCTTATCCTCGCTGACCTTGACCTTGTTCTCGGCAACGATATCACATCTCCTGTGGCTATCAAAGAGTTCGCAAAACTGGGAAAAGACAGCGTGTTTGACAAAAATAAGGTAACTATGGTCATGGACCACTTCGCTCCGAATAAGGACATAAAAGCGGCGGAGCAGTGTAAGATGTGCCGTGATTTCTGCGGCGAGAAAGAGATAACCCATTTCTATGATGTTGGAAAAATGGGCATAGAACACGCTCTGCTCCCCGAGAAAGGCCTTGTAACAGCCGGCAATGTTGTTATAGGTGCTGACTCCCATACCTGCACCTACGGCGCTCTGGGAGCGTTCTCAACAGGTGTGGGCTCAACGGATATGGCCTGCGGTATGGCAATAGGCAAGGCATGGTTCAAGGTGCCATCTGCTGTAAAGTTTGAGCTGAAAGGCTGCCTAAGACAATATGTTTCGGGCAAGGATGTCATACTCCACATCATTGGAAAAATAGGCGTTGACGGCGCTCTCTACCGCTCTATGGAGTTCACAGGCGAGGGGCTGGCTTCACTGAACATGGCTGACCGTCTGTGTATCGCAAACATGGCTATCGAAGCAGGCGCTAAGAACGGCATATTTGAAGTGGACGACATCACCCTTGACTATATCAGAGAGCATGGCGGCGCTGAGCCTGTTATCTTCAAAGCTGACGATGATGCCGTATACGACGAGGTCATAACCATCGACCTTGACAATATCGAGCCTACTGTGGCTTTCCCTCATCTCCCTGAAAACGCAAAGACATTCGATGAGATAGGCGATATAAAGATAGACCAGGTAGTTATCGGCTCATGCACGAACGGCCGCCTTGAAGACCTTGTGGCTGCCGCTGATATCATGCGTGGACACAAATGCGCCGAGAATGTGCGTGTTATCATTATCCCTGCCACACAGCAGATATACCTTGATGCTATGGAAATGGGGCTGCTCAGGACATTCATCGAGTGCGGTGCTGTTGTATCAACTCCTACCTGCGGTCCCTGTCTGGGCGGATATATGGGCATTCTCGCTGAGGGCGAACGTGCCGTTACCACCACCAACCGCAACTTCGTGGGACGTATGGGACACGTGGGCTCTGAGGTCTACCTCGCAAGTCCTGCTACTGCCGCAGCAAGCGCAATTACAGGAAAAATAACAAGTCCATGGGAGGTCATGAACTTATGAAATATACAGGAAATGTTATAAAGTACGGCGACAACGTTGATACGGACGTTATCATCCCTGCAAGATATCTCAATACCAGCGACCACAAGGAACTGGCTTCACACTGCATGGAGGATCTTGACAAGACTTTCGTGAGCCGTGTACAGCAGGGCGATATCATCACAGCAGGCCAGAATTTCGGCTGCGGCTCTTCCCGTGAACACGCTCCCATTGCAATAAAGGCAAGCGGAGTTTCTCTCGTGATCGCCAAAAGCTTTGCACGTATCTTCTACCGCAATTCAATAAATATCGGCCTCGCCATCGTGGAATGTCCCGAAGCTGTTGACGGCATAAGCGAAGGCGACAAAGTTGAAGCTGACCTGGACAGCGGTATCATACGCAACCTGACAACAGGCAAGGAATACAAGACCGAACCATTCCCGGAATTCGTTCAGAAGATAATCGAAAACGGCGGACTTATGCAGTCCATCGCCAACGGTATAATCGCATAAAATCCAAACCCAAAGGAAGGTTGCAACATTGCCTGTTCTTATAAACATGACATACTTGCAATCTTGGATATATAAAAGGAGAGATCATCATGATAAAAATACACACAGAAAAAGCTCCCGCAGCTGTAGGCCCTTACTCACAGGCTATCGTCTCAAACGGCATGGTATATACCAGCGGACAGATAGCTATCGACCCCACAACAAACACCGTAGAAGCTAAGACTATCGAAGAACAGACCGAACAGGTAATGAAAAATCTGGGCGCTGTCCTCGAAACAGCAGGCTCATCTTTCGAGAAAGCCGTAAAGACTACCTGCTTCCTTGCGGATATGAACGACTTTGCCGCTTTCAATGAGATATACGGCAGATACTTCACATCCCTTCCTGCAAGAAGCTGTGTCGCCGTAAAGACACTCCCCAAGGGCGTTCTCGTCGAAGTAGAAGTCATCTCCGAAAGCACACTCTGAGCATAAATAAACTGCCCTGCTAAAGTTGCAAAAATAAAGCAACTGTAACCGTGGTACTCATATAGCAGTTTTATATGTATTTATCGGGGGAAAACCTTTCTGAGGAAAGGTTCTTCCCCCGTACCCTTTTTCAAAAGGGTTTCCCTCAATAGACACGCATAAAGTTGCTGTAAGAGTACCACGGTTAGCAGGGCAGTTATTATTTATGGTACTTACCGCCGGTGGATATCTGGAAGGCACGGTATATCTGTTCAAGGAGCATAACTCTTGCAAGCTGGTGGGGGAAGGTCATTTTGGACATGGAAAGTTTAAGGTCTCCCATAGCTTTTATTTCGGGGGCGAGGCCGAATGAACTGCCGATTATAAATGTGACGGTGCTCTGTCCGTTTACGCCTGCCTCGGTTATTTTCTCCGATAATTCGGGACTTGTGAGCTGTCTGCCCTCGATGCACATTGGAACTATCATTCCCTTTGCATAGCGCTTTATCTGTTCGGCCTCCTTTGCAAGTGCAGCAGTTATCTCTTTGTCGGACGGATTATCGCTGAGTCTGCATTCGTCCAGTTCGTGGAGCTCGAAAGTGCAGTATCTTCCCAGCCTTTTTATGTATTCAGCGCAGGCGTTTCTGAGGTAATCCTCTTTAAGCTTGCCTATGACAATGAGTTGAATGGTCATCAGAAAATCACAGCTCCTCCCTGAGTTTCAACAGGCGCAACTCCCAGCAGATAGTCTCTGCCGCTGACGAATCCCGAAAGCGCCTTCTGAACGGTATTATATGCGATATCAGGACGATTGTTGTCCTGACTGAGATGTCCGAGTATGATATGGGTAGTACCTCGCTCCACCAGCTTAGCCGCCTGTATGCCGCTGTCGTCGTTGGAAAGATGGCCGTTGACGGAGAGTATCCTCTCTTTCAGATACAGCGGATAGGGACCTGTACGCAGCATATAGTCGTCGTAGTTTGCCTCCAGAAGCACCAGACGGCAGCCTGTAAGGGCTTCGTCCACTTCGGGAGTAATATGACCCAGGTCGGTGCAGACAGCGCACAGCTTGTCGTCATCGGTGTGTATGCGGTATCCGCAGCTCTGAATGGTATCATGAGGCGTATTGAAGCACCGCACCTCCGAGCCTGCGCAGTTTATAGCGATGCCGGTCATATCTATCACAGGTGAATCCGGCGATATCTTATCGCTGTCGCAGAGCCGTTGCAGAGTTCGTTTCTGTCCGTACACGGGCATACCTGTTTTCTTGGTGAGCATTTTCAGCCCCGCCACGTGGTCGGAATGTTCATGGGTGATGAACACCGCCTGCACCGCAGAAAGCGGTATATTATTGATCTCAAGAGCGGCAGACAGCCTTTTGAAGCTGACGCCGCAGTCTATGAGTATTCCGCCTTTTTCAGTTCCGATGAATGTGGAATTGCCCTTGCTGGAGCTGAAAAGGGGGTATATTCTTGCCATGGGGCATTTCTCCTATTATATATTTCAGGGGCGACCATTCGTAGGTCCCCCCTGTGAATTATTCTTACTGAATTTTAGATATCTCAGTTCCCTGACGGGTCTCCTTGACCTCATAGCCCAGTGAAGCTATCTTATCACGGAGTTCATCAGCAAGTGCGAAGTCCTTAGCCTTTCTTGCTTCCTTGCGCTGTTCAACAAGTTCCATTACTTCAGCAGGTATATCAGCTGAAGCGTTTGCGGATTCCTCAAGGAAAAGCTTTGCGTTTGCCACAAGGTCAAGTCCCAGCACCTTGTCGAAATCGTTTATCAGTGCAAGCTTTGTTGCGGCATTTGCCTTTGACTTCAGCACATCGTAAAGCACGGTGATCGCCATAGCTGTGTTCACATCGCTGTCGAGAGCCTCTCTGAATGCCTTGTCAAGGCGCTCATACTCAGCCTTGTCGATATCTCCGCCGCTCTCCTGTGTAAGAGGTGCGATCTTTTCGATGAGCTTTCCGTAAGCAGCCTTAGCGTTGTCAAGGTTATCCCATGAGAATACCAGTGACTTTCTGTAGTGTGACTGCAAGCAGAAGAAACGGTAGATAACAGGCTTGTAGCCCTTTTCTTCAAGGAGCGAAACTGTCAGGAATTCACCCTTTGATTTGCTCATTTTGCCGTCATTGGTATTGAGGTGGAGGATGTGGAACCAGTAGTTGCACCACTTATGTCCCAGATAAGCCTCTGACTGTGCTATCTCGTTGGTGTGGTGAGGGAATGCGTTGTCGATGCCTCCGCAGTGGATATCAAGGTATTCGCCCAGATTCTTCATACTGATGCATGAGCACTCGATATGCCAGCCGGGGTAGCCGATTCCCCATGGAGAATCCCACTTCAGTTCCTGATCGTCAAACTTTGACTTGGTGAACCAGAGCACGAAATCGGCCTTGTTGCGCTTGTTTTCGTCAGCCTCAACGCCGTCACGCACACCTACAGCAAGGTCTTCCTCGTTGAAGTCGTTGAACACGTAGTACTTGTCAAGCTTTGAGGTATCGAAGTAGATGTTTCCGCCTGCCTCGTAAGCGTAGCCCTTTTCCATGAGAGAGCTGATAACACGGATGAATTCGTCGATATAAGTAGTTGCAGGAACTACCACATCAGGAGTTTTGATGTTCAGCTTCTTGCAGTCATCGAAGAAAGCGTCAGTGTAGAACTTTGCTATCTCCATGACGGTCTTGTGCTCACGCTTTGCGCCCTTGAGCATTTTGTCGTCGCCTGTATCACCATCGCTGGTGAGATGTCCTACGTCTGTAATATTCATTACACGCTTTACGTCATAGCCTGTATAGCGCAGGTACTTTTCGAGAATATCCTCCATGATGTAGCTTCTCAGGTTGCCTATGTGTGCGTAGTGGTACACAGTAGGGCCGCAGGTATACATACTTACCTTGCCTTCCTCATGGGGAATGAATTCTTCTTTTTTGTGTGAAAGTGAATTGTATAAATACATTTATCCTTACTCCTTTATATAATGAAGAATCACCGCTTATCGTCCGGTATTCTTATTTGTTTATACGGCATGACTGCCCTGCTCAGAACTTTATAACCTTATTCATAGCCAGCTGCTGCATGAAGATATAACGGGCTTCGTCACGCTTTTCGGGCTTTATCATGTAGTACATATAATGCTCCATAAGGGCAATTATGTTAAAGGTGCGTCCCTCTATCTTGAACTGCTCAAAGTCCATTGGGATGTACTTCTCCCAGATATCACCGGCTGATATGAAGTTTGGCAGCTCCTGTATCTCGAAAATGCTCCTGTCCATATAATCGCACTTATCGCTTCCCTTGCGGTAATTATTCCCGGGAAGCATGGTATAAGGCTTATCGGGAGTTTTCGCCATATGCTGTGCATAGGCTATCTGCTCTTTTCCTATGGCGTTATAGTGCGCCGAGCGGTAGGGACATTTTGCCTCACAGCAGGCATTTACCAGTATCTCACACTTTTTCTTATCGGGGATATTGGCAAGGGTATCGAAATCGTGGTTCAGGTCATAGTCAATGACCACTATATGATAATCCTTTTCCACCTCGGAATACAGCCTGTCTGCATTGGTTATGCGCTTGCAGGTGGAACTTGTTATCTTATAATCGGGATAGGTCTTCCTGATATATTCCTCCAGAAGCGGTGAAGCCACTATGACCTCGTTGAAGCCGTTGTCGGCAAGGCGCATTATCATGTTGCAGTATTCATCATGGAGGTGTTTTTCCTCCAGCACAGGATTTGTAAACGTGAAACGAAGGGGGATATTCCTGTCGTTGAACATCTTTATGACCTGTTTTATGAATCCCTCATCACAGCGTCCGAACTGAAAACGTCCGCCGTTCCACATTGCAGGGGGAAATGTTCCGTATACCGAGGCTATCTCCACGCCCTCACGGAAGAATCCGGGACAATGCTTCAGCATTTCCGCAAAGGTGATATTGAACATGAAATGCTGAGTGAATCCGGGAAGATGGAATCGTGCTTTCATTGCTTTCTCCTTTCCTGCGGTATCAGACATTATTTACGGAGATAACATTGTTTTTCCACAGGTTTCTGTAGAAGATAAGACGTGCTTCGTCGAGACATTCGGGCTTTGCCATATAATAGAGATAATGCTCGGCCAGATTGAAGATATCGGAGGTACGTCCCTCTATCTTGAACTGATTGAATCCCATGGGCACATATTTCTCCCATATCTCATCGGGAGTTATATGACAGCTGAGGTCCTTCACCTTGAAAAGGGAACGTCTCATGCAGTCGCAGTTGAATTCATATGCTGCATCGGTATGTTCGCTGTTGAATTTCTCCTGGTCGAAAGGCGCATTAGGATACTTGCGGACATGATTTGCATACGCTATCTGTTCAAGTCCGATTATCTCATAATGGTGTGAACGGTGAGCGCAGTCGGGATTACAGCAGGCATTCACCAGTATCTCGCACTTGCTTTTGTCAGGTATTTTTTCAAGGGTCTCGAAATCGTGGTTAAGGTCATAGTCTATTACGACGATATGATAATCCTTTTCCACCTCCTGACAGACCTTTTCGGGGTCTGTGATACGCTTGCAGGTAGAGCTTGTCAGCTTGTAGTTCGGGTAATTCTTGCGGATGTAGTCCTCAAGGAGGGGCGACATAACGATACACTCATTCATGCCGTTATCAGCAAGATGCATTACCATGTTGCAGAATTCATCGCTGAGATGTTTTTTCTCCAGCATGGGATTTGTGAATGTAAAGCGGAGGGGGATGCCTCTGCTGTTGAAAGCCTTGATAACGCCCTTGATGTAATCCTTGGTACACAGACCGAATTTCAGGCGGCCGCCGTTCCATATGGATGGAGGGAACACGCCGTAAACTGAAGCCACCTCTACACCTTCACGGAAAAGCTCGGGGCTGTTTTCCAGCATAGTGAGAAACATGAGATTGAATTTAAAATTGTCTGCAAAATCGGGCAGATGGAAACGTACTTTCATTTCTTTCTCCTTATCTGATAAAAGCGTGGGATGAATTGAGAATTGAGAATGGAGAATTGAGAATGATCTTGTGGAGATCCAACGGTTATTCTTCATTTTCTCTGTTCATTATTCATTGATCCTGTATTGTTCATTCAGCGGCTTATTTGAATATCATCGCTCCCGAATTCTCCATTGTTTTGAGGAGTGTGAATCTTGCCTCGTCACGGCATTCCGGCTTAGCCATGTAGTACATATAAGTTTCCAGCACATTTATAGGGCTTGCTGTTCTTCCCTCTATCTTGAACTGCTCGAATCCCATAGGCACGTACTTTTCCCAGATATCATCGGGAGAGATATGAGTCCTCAGACTGCGTATCTCGAAAATACCACGCTGAGAGAAAGGACAGTCACGGAAATGTTCGGGGTCGTATTTCTCCACATTGAAAGGAGCATTCGGGTACTTCTTTATGTGCTCGTTGTAGGCTATCTGCTGAACGCCTATTGAGTGGTAATGTGCCGATCTTCTCGGACATCCCGGCTCACAGCAGGCATTTACCAGAAGCTCGCAGTCCTGCTTTCTCGGAAGCTTTTCCAGCACCTCGAAATTATTGTTGAAATCATAGTCAACAACAACGATGCTGTAATCCTTGCCCAGTTCTTCTTCAAGCTTCTTCGGGTCAGTTATACGCTTGCAGGTCGAGCTTGTCAGCTTGTACTTCGGATAGTTGTGGCGGATATAGTCCTCCAGTATCGGTGACATAACGATACATTCGTTCATGCCGTTATTTGCCATGGCCATGACCATATTGCAGAAGTTATCGCTGAGGTGCTTCTTTTCAAGTGCGGGATTTGTAAATGTAAAGCGGAGCGGTATGCCTCTGTCGTTGAAAGCCTTGATGACGCTTTTCACGAAATTCTTGTCAACAACGCCTCCCTGAGTTCTTCCGCCGTTCCATATGGATGGAGGAAAAACGCCGTAGAATGAAGCTATCTCAACACCCTCACGGAAAAATTCGGGCTTGTGCTTCAGCATTTCCGCAAAGAGCAGATTAAGTTTATAATTGCCCGAAAAATCGGGAAGATGAAAACGTACTCTCATTTATTTCTCCTTATTTTTGTGAATATCTCGGGCGGATAATATCCGCCCCTGCAAGAACAATTTAGTGCCGGCGAGCGAAAGCAGATTATCATTAACGTACAGAGTAAGGCGCTTGCGCCGAATCGTGATTGCGCCGCCTCCCAACGGTCGCACGTACCCTCTGTCCTTCGGACATCTCCCTGTACTACAGGGAGTCACTCGCTCAGCGGCAGCAGTCGCCACGCTCGGAAACTATCTCATAGCCTGCGGAGGTAATGCGTCTTTCCAGACATCCACGGCATTCCGCAGCTTCCTCGCCTGTGCATATCTTATTATCGTAGAGGTCATACTTCTTCCTCACCTTGACAGGGGAAAGATTGGGCATGACTACATTGCAGCCTGTCATAAGTCCCAGTTCTCTGCCATTCGGAGCGATAGTTCCCAGTGCAGTCGTTGCAGGGAGAAGCACCTTCGGGAAAAGAAGACGGAGTATGCCCAGCAGTCTCAGTGTAAGCTGTAATGTGCCGCCTTCGGTATCGGCAAACTCGGTGTTATGATGGGGCACAAAAGGGCCTATGCCTATCATCTGCGGCTGGAGTGACTGCAAAAATCTTATATCATACAGCAGGCTGTCTGTGGTCTGATACGGAGCACCTACCATAAATCCCGAACCCACCTGATAGCCAAGTTCCTTTAAATGGAAAAGGCAGTCCTTGCGGTTCCGGAGGCTCATCTCGGCAGGATGAAGCTTCTCGTAAAGCTTCGGGTCTGCGGCTTCGTGTCGGAGCAGATAGCGGTCAGCACCTGCTTCTTTCAGGCGCTTGTAGCTTTCGTATGAGCGCTCGCCGAGGGAAAGAGTAATGGCGCAGTCAGGGTATTTCTCACGTATCTCCGATACCACAGAGCAGAGAAAATCGTCGGTGAAGAAACTGTCCTCGCCGCCCTGCATGACAAATGTGCGGAATCCAAGTTCATAGCCGTTTTCACAGCATGACATGATCTCCTCACGGCTGAGGCGGTAGCGCTCGGCCTCCTTGTTGCTGCGGCGTATACCGCAGTAGCGGCAGTCGTTCTTGCAGTAGGATGAGACTTCGATAAGTCCACGGAGAAACACCTTTTTGCCGTAGTGCTTCTGACGCACCTCATCAGCTCTCTGCCTGAGAAGTTCAGCCGCATCCTTGTCATCGGTCTCGATAAGGGCACGGAGTTCGTCGTCGGAGAGGAATTCCCCACGATAGAGTTTTTCAACTATTCCGATCATATCAGCCGCCCAGCCTTATCATTTCATCTATGCACTTTCTTGCATCTGCAATAAGCTGATCGTCCATAAGTATCTCAAATGCCTCACCGTTATCCATGCCGAGAAGTGAATTGTAAACATCGGGGAGAGTGGTCAGCTTCATATTTCTGCACACGATATCCTTTGTAACGGACCAGAATTTCTTATCAGGGCACTCATACTGCAAATGCTCTGAGATAGAAGTTTCTGTACCGATGATGAATTCCTTGTGGTCGGACTTCTTAGCGTAATCCATGATACCGCTTGTAGAGCCCACATAGTCGGCAAGTTCAACTACAGCAGGCACACATTCGGGATGTACAAGGAAGAGAGCGTCGGGATGTTCTTCCTTTGCCTTTTTTACTTCCTTTGCAGTTATAGCCGCATGAGTAGGACATCCGCCGTGAAGGAGTTTTATATCCTTTTCGGGGCACTGCTTCTGTACCCATGAACCAAGATTGCAGTCAGGGATGAAGAGAAGCTTGTCGCTGTCGAGAGCCTTGACTATCCTGAGAGCGCTTGATGAAGTAACACACACATCACATACAGTTTTCAGTGAAGCGGTGGTGTTGATGTAAGCAACAACTGTGCGGTCAGGGTCCTGAGCCTTTATCTGTGAGATGAGTTCTCTGTCCATCTGCTCAGCCATAGGACATCCTGCATTTTTATTGGCAAGGAACACACGCTTCTGAGGGGAGAGCATCTTGGCAGTCTCAGCCATGAAGTGAACTCCGCAGAAGAGGATATTATCAGCATCTGTCTTTGTGGCATCTACGCTGAGTTTGTAGCTGTCACCTGTAAAGTCGGCTATTTCTACTATCTCACGTGCCTGATAGCTGTGGGCGAGTATAGCGGTGTTTGTCTCTTTTTTGAGCTTTATGATCTTGTCCTGTAATTCACGAACGGTCATTGCATTTCATCCTTTCATAGCGGCACATATTTACAATAAGCCTATTATATTGATTATATCACATTCTTTCAGTAAATGCAAGCCGTCCGCCTGTCCTTTTCACGGCAACAGCTTTTACTTTTAAATAAATAATAAAAAACCGCCGAAGGCGGCATTCCGGGGTCAAGGGGGATGTTATCTCCCTTGCAGGGGGTGAATGAGGGGGACAGAGTCCCCCTGACGAAGTAGTAAAGCAAGAGTAGCGATGCTTTACGGATGGTTTACAAGAATTATGAATCGCACCAAAAAAGTAAATGCTGTTGCCCTGCCGTCCTTTTTAATGCGTAATTGTGGTGTCTGCTAATTGATTTGTAGGGGCGCACAGTGTGCGCCCTCGGAAAAAAACATAATCGTTTGCCGTGACCTTTATATGTAGGGGAGGGCGCCCTCACCCTCCCGTGGGTTACATAATATCTGCAACGGGAGCCCGAGGGCGGGCTCCCCTACAAAGATTTGTTTCTGTAGGGGCGCTTTCCGAGCGTCCTTGATATCATCCTCACTCAAAATGCAGGCATTCCACGTTGATAAACGCAAAAAAAGGAAAGCCCTCTGCATGAAGGCTTTCCCTTGTTGTTATTTCTCCATGTACATCAGTTCCTGATAATTGAATGCTGTTACATTATTGTCGTTGATGCTGAGAATGTTGCGGAGATAATAAAGCACATCCTCGTCATGTACGTTTCCGCTGCCCGATCTTCCCAGCGATACCTGAAATGCTATTCCCAGATCAGGCATAAGATAATAAACAGGTGCGATGAATCCTTCTCTGTTTGTTATGAGATAGCCGTTCTTCACCTTTTTTATCTCAGTTGCCGAACCCAGTTCTTTCAGGTCGAAGGAATAATGCTCCATAGTTTCACGGTCAAATACGTGAAGAACGCAGTTTGAATACAGTGCTCCGTTGTATGTCTTATGAAGCGCATCAGCAAGTAGGATATCCGTCTCCTTGTCATCCGCATATATCAGTTCCGCATTGCGGAAGGGCGACTCAAAGTCATAGCTTTCGGTGTGGATACAGACTTTTTTGTTTTCGTTCCTGTCAACAGTAACTATCCCGCCATTGCATATCTGTGCAGGCCTGTAAACGTTATCTTCCGTAAAGACCTTGTCCCATTCGCCTGTTTCGCTGTTCATTTCGTATATCACCTGTGCGGTTATATCAGATTCCTTGCCGTATGTCAGGTCAACAGCATAGAGGCGGCCGTTCTGACACACAAGTGTATCAAGGGGATAATTAGGCGATTCTCTGTCCTTGAAATCATCATCCTCAAAGCAAAGCTTTATCTCACCTGTTTCGGTATCGAGGGAATAGACTCCGTAGTAAACGGAATCATCTCCGTCAGGGACTGAACCGACATAATAAAGCTTTCCGTCAAGATATTTCATGCTGTTTACCATTATGCCTATAGTTTTGTTGTTTTCGAGTGTGTCATAGCTGACTATCTCAGAAAGCTTTTTCTCTGCGATGTCATACTTGAAGAAGGCTGTGCTGTGGCCGCTGCTGCTGCAATAATTATCATAGTTCACAAAGAAAAAGAGCATTCCGTCACCCATGGTATATTCTGTTATATCGCCTTTCTGCGGAGATCTTATTGCATCTCGCATCTGTATCTCATGCTCGCTTATCCCCTCAGCCGAATCGTCATACAGATACTCGGGGTAATAATCCTGCCAGTTATCGGCGGTCACGCATACGGGTATCTTTTCGCCGAAGTCAAGTTCGTTTGTGTTTATGAATTTTACCTCATCGGGTATAACATCATCTTTCACCGTTACGGGAACGATTATCTCCTTGTAGTCGGAATCTTTCAGTGTCAGGAAAGGTTCTTCCTCTGCTGTATCTTCCGTATTTTCAGTATCGGTGATATCTTCGGGGATCGGTTTTTCCTCATTCTTTTTCTTCCCGGAACATCCGCAGCAAAGCAACATCGCCGCAAAAAGTATCATAAGCTTTTTCATATCATTTCTCACCTCCGCCCAGCCAGAATACTTCAACAGGCCTATAATAGCCACGCTGTGTGCTTTCGTCCACATCGAGATACAGCGTATCGTTTTTCATTTGATTGAAAGTGACGGTATCGCCGCTTCGCTTCATAATATCATGATCGATGTCCTTTGCAACAGTCATCGCTCTGCCCAGTTCGGGAACGATATAATAAACATCCGAATGTTCGCTGTTATGGCTGAATATGACGTTCTCGCCGTAAGATATGAACTGTCCGGTCGTTTTGCCGATCTCGGTAATGTAATGCTCCATTTTTTCAAAGTCATAGGTGTGAAGAACTCTCACATCGCCCTCGGTCACTATTACAGCCTTCTTGTCGGAAGCATAAACTATGGACGCATTTGTAACTCCCGTTTTCACGCAGTACCGCTCGGTCACAAGCTCGCATTTCCTTGAATCGAGCGGCTTTCTGATATAGGCAGTCAGATCGCTTGCGGCGACGTTGTACATCTTTGTTTCCTCGTTTTCGGTTATGGTTTTCAACTCGCCTGTTGTGAAGTCGTATTCTTTCAGCGTCAGTTCCACCTTGTCATGTCTATCCTCAACGGGTGCTGTTTCACAGAAAAGAACTTTGTCCACTCCGTCGGATATATAAACATAATCACTGCTCTCATAAATCTGTTTTTCCTCGCCTGTTTCCAGATCAATGGAATAAACTATGCACTTGTCATCGTCAGCCAGATAGCTTGAAAATACGATATGGCCATCCTCAATGTAAGGATCAATCCATGCACCGTAGCCGCTTTCACGCTGATAATCCGAGTATCTGTAAACCTCTTTCATTTCAGTGGAATTAATGTCATACGCAAATATGGACCACTCATGACAGCCGATGCAGAAGTTGTCGTAGCTGACCGTGATATACACCTTGCCATCGTTATACACCGCACCTGTTACGACTCCTTTTTCGGGAACGTCAAGCACCTTCATATAGGTACTCTCAGGCTTGTGTTCAACGCCGTTTTCGTCGATCCATGAATAGCCGTGAAATCTTTTCGGATCAAACGGATCAAACTCTGACGGGTCATCGGAAGTTTTGCAGGGCGCAAGACGTTCACCGAAATCATAGTCCGGCATATCAAGCTGATGAAGGGAGACAGGCGCAGGATCATCGGTATAATTCAGGGGCACTGTTATTTCGGTGAAGTCGCTTTCGGCGTATTCACGGAAGCGGTTTTCCACGACGGTATCGCCTGTATCGGGGATTTTGGAAACTTCGGAAGTTTCGGCAACATCCCCGGAAACCTCATCGGGAGTATCATCATTCTGTTTTTTCTCCTCGCAGGAGAAAGCGGAAATGCACATAGTAAAAGCAAAGATAAGGGCTAAGATTTTTTTCATCGTAACTCTCCTTTCAGCAAAGGGCATAATGTGGGTTCTGTTAATAAGTGATTCTCAGAGGCAAAAAAGACGATGATTTTCACGTTAAAATATAAAAATATATACAGTAGGGGCCGCCTTTGGCGGTCCTTGATTCGTTTACCATGAACCGCATCTGTAGGGGCGCACAGTGTGCGCCCTCGGGAAAACATAATCGTTTGTTGTGACCTCTATATGTAGGGGAGGGCGTCCTCGCCCTCCCGTGGGTTACATAATATCTGAAACGGGAGCCCGGGGGCGGGCTCCCCTACAAAGATTTGTTTCTGTAGGGGCGCACAGTGTGCGCCCTCTCTATCATCCGCCCTCAAAATCCAAGCATCACCGTCCGTAAATGACTATCTTTCAGAATTGACATTTCAACCTGTCTGTGGTATAATTATACTATTAATGAGAGCTATAAACAATAGCTCTCTTTATTTTAATGAAAGGAGTCTTTTTGTGTATAAGACCGTTTTTTCCCATGTGGGTCAGTACAAAAAGCAGGCCATTCTCGCTCCCGTTACCATTATCGGTGAAGTTTTCATGGAAGTCACCATCCCCGCCGTTATGGCAAAGATAATCGATAACGGCATAAAACAGAGCGATATCGGCTATGTTGTCAAAATGGGCGCACTTATGATGCTCATGGCTTTATGCTCTCTTGCTTTCGGCTCATTGGCAGCACGTTTCAGTGCAGTTGCAGCTATGGGCTTTTCCAAGAATCTGAGAAGTGCCCTTTTCCGAAAGGTGCAGGATTTTTCATTCTCCAATGTGGATAGATTCTCCACCGCCTCCCTTACAACAAGACTTACCACTGATGTTACAAATATCCAGAACGCTTTCATGATGTTCATACGAAGCGCATTCCGCTCGCCTATAATGCTGATATGCGCCACCTCAATGGCGGTAAGGGCAAACATGAAGCTTTCATCCGTATTCCTTTTCTCAATCCCCGTCCTTGCCTTTGCGGTATTTTTCATCATATCAAAGGCACACCCACGCTTTGAGAAAATGCTGAAAAAATACGACGATATGAACGGAAGGATACAGGAAAACCTCATAGGTATCCGTGTAGTCAAGGCATTTGCCCGTGAGGACTACGAAAAGAAACGCTTTACCGAAACCGCTGACAGTGTCCGCAATGCACAGTATATGGCCGAAAAGCTGGTAGTAATGAATATGCCTATCATGCAGATGGTCATGTATGCTACTATCGTGGCTATTCTCTGGTTCGGCGGACATATGGCTATCGGAGGCGATATCGCTACAGGTCAGCTTTCAAGCTTTATCATGTACGTGGGACAGATACTCATGTCGCTGATGATGCTTTCAATGCTGTTCATCATGTTCGTGGTATCCCGTGCCTCGCTTCAGCGTATATATGAGGTGCTGAAGGAAGAACCTGCTATAAAGGGAAGCGAAAATGCTGAAATATCCGCTGAGGACGGCTCTGTCCGCTTTGAAAATGTAAGCTTCAGCTATTTCGATGATATGCATAATCTCGCTCTCGAAGGCATTGATCTCGACATAAAATCGGGCGAAACTATCGGTATCATCGGCGGTACGGGCTCATCAAAAACTTCTCTTGTACAGCTTATCCCACGTCTTTACGATGCTACAGAGGGCAATGTCATAGTAGGCGGCCACAACGTAAAGGAGTACGCTCTTGACACTCTCAGAAACAATGTAGCTATGGTATTGCAGAAGAACGTTCTCTTCTCGGGCACTATCAGGGATAACCTCAAATGGGGCGATGAAAATGCCACTGACGAAGAAATAATCGAAGCCTGCAAATCCGCCTGCGCTCACGACTTCATCATGAACTTCCCCGACGGCTACGACACTGACCTCGGTCAGGGCGGCGTAAACGTTTCAGGCGGTCAGAAGCAGAGAATATGTATCGCAAGGGCACTTCTGAAAAAGCCGAAGATAATCATTCTCGACGACTCAACAAGTGCTGTTGATACCGCTACCGACAGCAGTATCCGCAAGGCTTTCCGTGAAAAGCTCAGCGATACAACTACAATAATCATCGCTCAGCGTATCTCCTCAGTCAAGGACGCTGACCGCATAATCGTTATGGACAACGGAAAAATTACCGATATCGGTACTCACGAACAGCTTCTTGAAACAAGCGAGATATACCGTGAAGTCTACGATTCACAGCAGAAAGGAGCGGATGAATAATGCCTCCAAGACCTCAGAAAGCTCCTGCAAAACCGAAGAATACTTTTGCTACACTAAAAAGGATATTCAGCTATATGCACGGCTTCGGCCCACGTCTGGTCATAGTTGTCATTGGCATACTTTTCAGCTCAGGCGCAGGAATCATGGGCAACTATCTGCTCAAGCCCATAATCGACAATATCGAACAAGCTCTGAAAACCGGAAACTGGGACAAAAAAGCCTTCATCGGCCTGCTTACGGTGATGATAGTCATTTACGCTCTCGGCGCTCTCTCATCACTGCTTTATCAGCGCATAATGGTGAAGATATCCACCACTACCCTTATGCGTATACGTGATGACCTGTTCAGAAAAATGGAGATGCTCCCCATACGCTATTTTGATAAGCACACTCACGGCGAACTTATGAGCCTCTACACCAACGACACTGACGCTATCCGTGAAATGCTCAGCAACAGCGTGGCACAGTTCATCAGCTCGGCTATAACCATTGTGGGTGTATTCACCGTCATGGTCATATACAGCTGGAGACTTACCATAATCGTTATCGCTATGCTGTTCGTCATAATCAAAGTCATCGGCTTTGTAGGTTCTCGAAGCGGACGTGGCTTCATCGCACAGCAGAAGGCTCTCGGCAGAGTCAACGGCTATATCGAGGAAATGATAGACGGCCAGAAAGTCGTAAAGGTCTTCTGCCACGAGGAAAAGGCTGACGAGAAATTCGATGCACTTAATGAAGAACTCTGCAAAGCCGCTACCCACGCCAATACCTTTGCAAATATCCTCATGCCTGTCATGAACAATCTCTCATATATACACTACGCTGTTACCGCTATCGCAGGCGGAATCATGGCTGTAAAGGGCATAGGCGGCATGACTGTGGGTACTGTTGTTTCATACCTCCAGTTCACACGTTCATTTTCACAGCCTATAACTCAGGTATCGCAGCAGCTGAACTCCGTTCTCACCGCCCTTGCAGGTGCTGAGAGGATATTCGCTGTTATTGACGAAGAACCCGAAGCTGACGACGGATACGTTACTCTTGTAAGCGCCGATATCGCTCCCGACGGAACTATAACAGAATCCGACAAGCGCACCGGCAGATGGGCCTGGAGACATCCCCACAAGGCTGACGGAACTGTCACATACACCGAAGTAAAGGGCAATGTGGAATTTGACGATGTTGTTTTCGGATACGAACCGAACAAGACCGTCCTCAACGGCATTTCCCTTTATGCAAAGCCGGGACAGAAGATAGCTTTCGTCGGTTCAACAGGTGCGGGAAAGACCACCATCACCAACCTTATCAACCGCTTCTACGATGTGCCTGACGGAAAGATACGCTACGACGGCATAAACATCAACAAGATAAAAAAAGACGACCTCAGACGTTCGCAGTCCATAGTTTTGCAGGATACCCACCTTTTCACAGGTACAGTCATGGAGAATATCCGCTACGGAAAGCTTGACGCTACTGATGAGGAAGTCTACGCAGCAGCTAAGCTTGCCAATGCCGACAGCTTCATACGTCACCTTGAAAACGGCTATGATACCATGCTTACCGCAGACGGCGCAAATCTCTCGCAGGGTCAGCGTCAGCTTCTTGCAATCGCAAGAGCGGCAGTTGCAGATCCTCCCGTGCTTATCCTTGATGAAGCTACAAGCTCCATAGATACACGTACAGAGGCGCTTATCGAAAAGGGAATGGACAGTCTAATGGAGGGCAGAACGGTATTCGTAATCGCTCACAGACTTTCCACAGTCCGCAATTCACAGGCTATAATGGTACTTGAAAACGGCAAGATAATCGAGCGTGGCAATCATAACGAACTTATCGCTCAGCACGGCAAATACTACCAGTTATACACAGGAATGTTTGAACTGAGCTGATGTGAAAAATACTTCTTGAAGGGCGCTTTTTCAGGTGCCCTTTAAATTTTTGAATAAAACATAGCACGGGCGCTCGGAAAGCGCCCCTACATTTTCCTATTCTTCGGTTTCTTATGTAGGGGCGAGTTCCGCTCGCCCATTTTTTCACCCCTATTCATTTAAGGCACAATTTTTAACGAATGTTGGCAGGTTTATTAATAAACAGTAAAATAAATCTCTGAAATATTGACTTTCTCCAAAATCGTGTTATAATATTAACAATGATATATGGATAATCCATATCGTCATTGTTTCATGATATAAGGAGGATTTTTAAATGTTAAGAAAAACTATTGCAATGATCATGGCTATCGCTATTGTGGGGGGCACTATGTGCACAACAGCAACAGTCAATGACAAGGACCGCCTTACTGCTGTTGCAGCTGAGGCTGATGAGATCATCGAACCTGATGAGGATGGTATCGTTACAAAAGACGGTGTCAAGTACGAAATATACAATGGAGATACATGGGTTGTCGGCTACACAAAGGATCTCAAAGGCGACCTTGTTATCCCCGAAAAGATCAATGGAGTACCTGTCACTATCATTGATGATGAGGTTTTTGCAAACTGTGCAGAAATAACATCAGTTACTATCCCTGCATCCATTTTATCAATTGGTGAGTATGCTTTTAAAAACTGTGAAAAACTGACAAGTGTTGATATCAGATCGAATTGTACCGGAAATGGTGCGTTCACTTTTTGTCCCAACATTGAAAAGCTAACACTCTCATCCGAAGACAACGATTTTGAATATGCTTTATTCCACACGAACAAACTCAGCGCTGCTGATTACGATGCTGATAAATATATCTATGACGAAGCCCGTAGTTTTCTTATTCCGAAGTCTCTCAAGACTGTCGAAATAACAGAAGGCACATCTATTGGTACCGATGAATTTAAAGGTATGAGTTCTCTCGAAACTGTTATACTTCCTGACTCGATAGAGGACATTGGCTGGTCAGCATTTGAAGGATGCACAGCACTGAAATCTATCAATTTACCAAAAAATCTGACAGTCATCGGAAGCTATGCTTTCTCGGGCTGTGAGAGTTTAGAGGAAATTGTACTTCCCGATTCATTGGAAGAGATCTGTGAAGGGGCATTTAATGGATGCACTTCTCTGAAAACTATCGATTTACCAAAAAATCTAAAAACTATCGGCAAAGAAGCTTTTGAAAACTGTGCAGGAATAACTTCCGTTACTATCCCTGCGTCAGTTAAAACAGTCGGTCAGTTTGCTTTTAAAAACTGTGAAAAACTGAAAAGTGCCGACATAAAAAACCCTGATATCTTTAACGCTTCGATATCTGTCAGTGATTGGTCAGGTCTTTTCGTCTTTTGTCCAAATCTTGAAAAAGTAACATACGCAGCAGATGGAAACAGCAATTTCAAAGCAACTTTATTCTACACAGGCAAACTCCGTGCTGGTGATTACGATGCTGATAAGTATACCTATGAAAGCTTCTATGGTATGCTCATTCCGAAGTCTCTCAAGACTATCGAAATAACAGAAGGCACAACTATAAATGAAGAGGAATTCAAAGACATCGCTTCTCTTGAAACTGTACGTCTGCCTAAGAATCTTGAAACCATCGGCGAAGAAGCTTTCTCAGGCTGTGAGAACATAAAAGAACTGGTACTGCCTGATTCTCTTAAAACTATCGAAGATTTCGCTTTTTACGGTCTGACAAATATAAAATCCGTTACCGTCCCTGCGTCAGTCGAGCATATCGGTCAGGGCGCTTTCGCTTGCTGTGATAGCCTGACTTCTGCTGATTTTGCAGGTGATATTATACAGGAAAAATCTGACGGCATCTATACTGTAGTAATCGGCTTCAACGAAAATGGCGCAACATCCGTTAGCTATGGCTCAGGCTACGGTATCTTCTGCTTCTGCCACAAGCTTGAAAAAGTAAGCTTCAATAATGCAGACGTTGAGTCCTTGGCATCTTTCTTATTCGAGACCACAGAATCTGCGGTCAAGGATAATAACATGGAAGAATTTGTTGTAACTGCTGTAGACGAGTCATATGCAGGCAAAACCCACTTATTTGCTATTCCTAAGTCATTCAAGACAATTGAGATGAGAGAGGGTAAGACTGTAAAGGAAAAAGCTTTCAAGGATCTTTCCACAGTTGAAAATATCATAATCCCTGATACAATAGAAGTTATTGACGCCTATGCATTCTCCGGGTGCAGCAGCATCAAGTCCTTCGATATGCCGAAGGATCTGAAGATCATCGGTGATTATGCTTTCTCAGGCATGAAGGGAATTACTTCTGTAAAGGTACCCGCATCTGTTGTATATGTTGGTGAGGGTTCTTTCTCAGAATGCGATAACCTTACATCTGCCGAATTTGAAGGAAGCTATTTTAATGATTCATACGAATCATTATATAAATCAGAATTACATCTCAGTTTTTATGATTGGAAAGGCATCTTCCTCTACTGCCCTAAGCTTGAAAGAGTGTCATGCCCGGCTGAAAACGATGTCGGTATGGCAAGATACTTCTTCCAGACTGATCGTGATGATATAAAGGAGCGCAAACTGGATGATTATGTGCTCACTTCATCAGACGATTATTACAAAGAACCGGAGTATCCTTATGTTATCCCTAAGTCATTCAAGACAGTTACTATAACAAAAGGTGAGATCTTAGCCGAAGCAAGCATGGCAAATCTCAAGACTCTTGAAACTGTTACACTTCCTGATTCTCTCAAGGAGATCGGCGTATCTTCATTCTCGGGATGCAGCGGTCTGAAATCGATAGATATCCCCGAAAACGTTACACTGATCAGTGACTGGGCTTTTGCCGGATGCAACAATATAGAAGAACTCGTTCTTCCCGAAAAGCTTGAAACTATCGGCAACGAAGCTTTTGGCGATATGGACAGCCTGACCTCAGCTGTATTACCTGCTTCTGTAAAGAAGGTCGGTTATGATTTGTTTGGTTGCTGCAATAATCTCCGTTCTTTGAAACTTGAAAGTACACCTGAAATTTCGGCAAAGCCTGATACATGGCCCGCTCCTGATGTAAATGTCGGTATGGTATTATACTGCCCGAATATTGAAACAGTCGAGACTAAAAGCAATGAATTCACATTGACCAACGAAGAAGGCGAAGAAAAGAAAATATCTTCATTGGATGCTTTTTTCGGCGGTGATTACCTCCATATTCCTGAAGGCGATGAGGATAAGTACAAAAATGACAATCCCGACTATGTAATTCCTAAGTCTCTGAAGGCAATGATCACTGATATCGGCGATTCCATATACGGCGACGCTAACCTTGACGGTACAGTTGATATTTCTGATGCAGTTCTTATCATGCAGTCTCTGAGCAATCCTTCAAAGTATAAGCTTTCAGATGAAGCAAGAACAGCTGCTGATGTCGCAGGCAACTCCGACGGCGTAACTAACGCAGATGCCCTTGCAATTCAGAAGTATCTGTTAAAAATAATCTCCACACTTCCCGATAAAGAATAAATTACTTATAAAACGGACGTACAATTAACTGCTGTACTCTTACAGAAGTTTTTACACGAGTCTATTGAGGGAAACCCTTTTGAAAAAGGGTTCTCCCTCAAACTCCCTTCCTAAAACTTTCAGTATTAATTTTTGCCCATTATAGGGCGCACTTGAAAGAAATGAAAAATTCTTACTTTACTTGTGTGCGCCCTATAATGGGCAAAAATTCTATTAAAAGTCTTTGGAAAAGGGGTTCGGGGAAAGAACCTTTCCTCAGAAAGGTTTTTCCCCGATAAATACGTATAAAGCTGCTATATGAATACAGCAGTTACTGTATGCCCTTTTTGTATTATTCAGTTGCAGTTGATATCAGACAGGGAGTTTATCTATAAGCTGTAATTTATACTTCTGGATAGCAAGTGCGTCTGCATTTGTTATGCCATCACCGGTGTTTGAACAGTCACCGTTTGCTTTGCCCTGCTCTGTGAGCTTGTACTTGGATGGATTTGAAATTGACTGCATGATGATAACAGCGTCTGAAACGTCAACTGTTCCGTCGCAGTTAGCGTCACCGTATAATACATCCTCTGTTCCGGGGCCGTCAACTACCTGTGATGTTATAGTAGTTGTTGTCTCGGCAGGCTTTGTAGTAGTTGTTGTTGTAACTGTTGTAGTAGTTGTTGATGATGCAGGAGGATTTGTTACTGACGGCTGTGAATTGCCCTTTGATGTGCCGCTGCCGCCGTTGATGTTGCTTCCTTCGCCTGATGAATAGAACTGTGAAAGTGATAATCCGTTTTCTCCGAGTGCTGTCTGATGGTCAAGACCGATGTACTTGCCGCTTGTTGTCTGCCACAGTGACTCCTCAAACAGTGCGTACTTGTCCTTATCCCAGTTCATGAATGTGGAGTCAAGAAGTCCGCCTGTATCGCCTGAGTTAGGATTGATACACCAGAATGTGTGGTTGATGTGGTTGTCTATCATGTAGTCACGGAGAAGCTCCATCCACTTCTGGTTCTTGCCTTCGTCCATGTGTCCGCCCCACTCACCGATGAGCAGAGGAGCGATGTCCTTATCGTTGATGTATGCCCATGTGTCGTACCAGTAGTCTTTAAGGAGAGTTTCAGTTGAGAAGTCCTTGTCGAACCATGACTGAGCGTATACTGACGGGCCGTAGTCATGAGGTGAATAAACGATCTGGCCTGAATCGGGAAGTACCGGGAGATCCTTTACGCCACGGAGATTGCCGCCCCACCATGCGCCGAACCAGCGTTCTTCGCCTTTCGCAGGCTGGAACTTATCAGGTGTATCCCATGTGCTGTTTCTGTCGAACATAGGTGACTGCTCGATACCCTCGATGAGGATGAGAGCGTGAGGATTAACCTTCAGAATGGACTTTGCGCACTCCTCAGATGAATACTTCCAGTTGTTCTTGTCTGTGGAATTATCCCACTTTGCCATGTTTGACGGGCAGGTAGTGCCGTCATATCCACGCTTACCGTGAGGCTCGTTCTTCAGGTCATAAGCAATGATAGTATCATCGTTTGCGTACTGCTCAGCCAGCCATGTGATAGAGTCCTTCCAGTCGTCCCATGTGATCTGCTTTTTGGAGAAATGACCTACAGCCATACCTCCGCAGTCCTCAGCGGTGGGCTCATAGTACCAGAGATTGTAGTTATGGCCTGAGTTGTGGGAAGCAGGGCTGTGAACGTCGATGAGAGCCTTTACACCGTACTTCTTGCACTTCTTCATGATGACCTTGAATATCTCATAGCTGTCCTTGAGAGTCTTGCCGTCAGCTTCAACGAATTCACGGTTTATATTGCCGTACTTGCCGGCAGGAGTAACTGTGCCGTCCTCGCCTACCTCATCCTGAGGAGGATTGTAGCTTGCCTGAACAGAGCTTACAGGGAGGGGCTCGCCGTCCATCCATGACATAAGAAGCTCAGTTGAAACAGGGAAACGGATGATGTTGATACCGTGGTCTGCAATTGTTGAGAGCATATCGTCAACATCTCTTGCATAAAGGCCATGAGGTACATTCTCGGTACAGTTCATACCGAACCAGTTTGCACCTGTGAGCCATACCTGATTGCCGTTCATGTCGTAGAGCTTGCTTCCCTCTGCATGGATCCAGTCATCGTTGTTATCGTCTGCTGCAACCGCAGTAACAGCTGTTGTATTTGTGCCGGCAGGTAAATTGCATACAGTACCTGTCAGTGTGAGAGCTCCTGCGGCTGCAAGAGCGGAAATTGTCTTTAATATGTTTCTCATTATCAATACCCTCTATTCTTTATTTTTCAGGGAGCTCCTTGATGAGCTCCAGTTTATACTTCTGAATTGCGAGTGCATCCTTATTTGTAAGGCCGTCGCCAACGTCACAGCAATCGCCGTTTATTTCTCCCTCAGCGGTAAGGTGTCCCTTTTCAGAGCCCTGTTTGCCGTATTTTGCAGGATTTGACAGTGCCTGCATTATGAGAACAGCGTCTGCCACATCGACTCCGCCGTCACAATTAGTATCTCCGAGCAGTCCGCTACTGGCATAGACGGTACTAACGAATGTAGTTGCCGTCGAAGTTTCAGGAGAAGATGTTGTTGTGCTTGCTGTAGTGACAGGTGTAGTTGCTGCTGTAGTTTCTGTAACAGTTGGTGTATCGGCTTCAACAGGCTTTCCGTCGGATGTTTTGCCGCCGTCCAGGTTGCTTCCCTCGGACTTGGCATAGCTGGTGTAGAAATCGTTCAGTGAGATTCCGTCCTTGCCCAGTGCTACCTGATGGTCAAGACCGATGAACTTCTTTGATGTTGAGGTCTTCCAGATAGCAGGATAATAGTAGGTCTTGTACTTTGTCTCATCCCAGTTTATAGTGGTATGGCCTGTGATATTGCCGCTTGCGTCCTGAGTAGTGCCGAACTGAATATCCTTCCACAGTCCGCCTGTATCGCCTGAGTCGTCATTGAGACACCAGAAAGTGTGGTTTATATGATGATTTATCATATAGTCACGGAGAAGTCCCAGCCACTTTTCGTTGTCGCCGTCGTCAAGTCTTCCGCCCCATTCACCGATGAGGAGAGGATACATATCCTTCTCTACCAGATAAGCCCATGTTTCGTACCAGTAGTCATCGAGAAGGGTCTTCTCTGTGAAATCCTTGTGGAACCATGGCTGGTCGCTTACGATAGGGCCGTAGTCATGGGGAGAGTAAACTATCTGTGAAGTGCCGCTTGTGGGCATTACAGGATACTTTGCAACGCCTCTCAGGTTGCCGCCCCACCATGCGCCGTGGCCTTCAAAGCCTTCAACGCCTTCGATGAGGATGAGCGCATTGGGATTGTTTGCGAGGATAGCATTTGCGCAGTCCTCAGCCGCCTTTTTCCAGTTGTTCGGAGCGTTTGAATCATCCCATATAGCGTCAACGGGAGCTCCGCCGTACTTGCTGTGAGGCTCGTTCTTCAGGTCGAAGCCGATGAGAGTATCATCGTTCTTGTACTCCTCAGCACACCATGCGAGAGTCTCTATCCATACATCGGTAGTTACCTCGACAGTCTTGCCGTTGTTGGCTTCAAATGATTTGCCGTACCATAAACCATAGTTATGGCCTGAGTTGTTGGATTCAGGGCTGTGGATGTCGATGAAAGCCTTGACTCCGTACTTCTTGCACTTTGCCAGAAGTATATCAAAAAGCTCCTTACTGTTTACAATGCTGCCGTCAGCCTTTATGAGGTCCACATTGAATGGATAGCTGGGGTCGTTGTTTGGATTTATGCTTTCGATAGGATCGGGATCGCCTATCATCCAGTTGTAAAGGAGCTCCGTGGATACGGGAAGACGCAGAACATTTACGCCGTGGTCTGCGATATCCTTTACCAGATCGTCTATATCGCCGCTCCATAGGTAGTGCGGTGAATTTTCGGTACAGTTGAAACCGAACCAGTTTGCGCCTGTGAGCCATACCTCGTTGCCGTTCATATCATAGAGACGGCTTCCCTTGGCATGGAGCCAGTCATCGTTGTTTGTATCTGCCGCATATGCGGTCATATAGGGAACTGCTGTAAATACAGAAGCCGTACCCGAACACACCATAGCAGCTGCTGACAGGAATGCCGCAGCTTTTCTTATTATCTTTCTCATGTTTATTACCCCTCTCAAGGAAAAACCTGCCCGAAGGATGTGCTGATCCATATAACGGGCAGGTCTCTTATTGTGTTCAGCAAACACCATTCACCAATGGCGCCGCCTGTATTGTACCCTTATTTTGTCTCGGGAAGTGATGGGATGAGCTGGAGCATATACTTCTGGATAGCAAGTGCATCGGCATTTGTGATACCGTCGCCGTTGCCTGCGCAGTCTGCATTTGCTCTGCCCTGCTCTGTGAGCTTATACTTTGATGGATTTGACATTGACTGCATGATGAGTACTGCATCCGAAAGATCAACAGTACCGTCGTTGTTAGCGTCGCCGCATAACTTGGCTTCTGTTGTAGGAGTATCAATTTTCTTTTCGCCTACAGTTACAGTAAAGGCATCACTTGGATATGACTCGGGTCTGCCAGAGAAAGATATGAATATACGATACTCGCCTTCCTTGGAAGAATCGAATTCATAGTCATTTACAAAAAGCGCAGGATAACCGCTGCCCGGTTTGTATTCAGAAAGAAGCTTAAGGCTGTCTGCTCCAATCACGTAGTCGTTATATTCTACCTTTATACCTGAAAGATCAAGCTTTTCGCCGATCTGATATTTTGTCTTTGTAGGCTCAGTGATGATCTTTACAGAATATGGAAGAAAATCATGGTCTGTACCGAATACGGGATATGTTGTTACAGGAGCTGTTGTAGTTGTGGCCTTCGGCTCTGTAACAGTAGTTGTAGCTATTGATGTAGATGAATCTGATGTGGTAGTAGTTGTAACCCAATCTGATGTGGTAGTAGTTGTAACCCAATCTGATGTAGTAGTTGTTGTCGGTCTGGATGTTGTCTGGGTAGGACCTGTTGTAACGGATGATGTCGGAGCTGCTGTTACAGGAGGCTTTGTTGTGCCCTGTGTTGAGCCCTTTCCGCCGTCAAGGTTGCTGCCCTCGCCCGAAGCGTAGAACTCTGAAAGTGAAACGCCGTTCTTACCGAGTGCTACTTCGTGGTCAAGACCGATGTACTTGCCGCTTGTTGTCTGCCAGAGTGCTTCCTCAAACAGCTCATACTTAGGCTCGTTCCACTTGATAGTTGTGCCCTTGCCTGACTGGAAGCTGAGACCGTCCCAGAGTCCGCCTGTATCGCCTGAGTTGGTATTCAGGCACCAGAAAGTGTGATTGATGTGGTGCTTTATCATGTAATCACGGAGAAGTGTCATCCATTTGAGGTTGTCGCCCTCCATGTGGCCGCCCCACTCACCTATAAGCTCAGGAGCGATGTCCTCAGCGTTTATATACGCCCATGTGTCGTACCAGTAGTCGTCGAGAAGTGTCTGCTCTGTGAAGTCCTTGTCGAACCATGTCTGAGCATAAACTGACGGGCCGTAATCATGAGGTGAATATACTATCTGTGAAGTGCCCTGCTTTGGCTTTATGGGATAATCCCTTGCGCCACGGAAGTTGCCGCCCCACCATGCACCGATATAAGGTGAATCTGTGAGAGAATCAGGCATACCCCAGTAGTCGGATGTTCCGGGTCTCTTGAGCGACTGCTCAACGCCTTCAACGAGGATAAGAGCATTAGGGTTTACGTCGAGGATAGCCTCAGCACACTTTGTAGCAGCGTATGCCCAGTTGTTCTCGTCAGTTGAGCCGTCCCACTTAGCTGCCTTCTCGCCTTCCTGACCTTTACCGTGAGGTTCGTTTTTAAGGTCATAAGCAAGGAGAGTATCATCGTTCTTGTATTTTTCAGCAAGCCATACCAGAGCGTCTATCCATACGTCAGTCGTAACGCCTGCCTTGCCGTACCACAGATTGTAGTTATGACCTGAATTGTTTGCATCGGGACTGTGTATGTCGATGAATGCCTTTATACCGTGCTCCTTGCACTTCTTCATCATTATGTCGAATACCTGCATACTGTCCTTGGGAGTTTTGCCGTCCTCAGAGCAGAAATCAGGGTTGATCGTGAATGACGGGTCGGTATTGCATGAGAAGCTTCCGACCTCGTTAGGAGTGCCGTTCATCCATGAAACAATGAGTTCAGTGGAGATAGGAAAACGGATAATGTTGATGCCTCGATCGGCGATCTCTGTAAGGCAGTCATCAGCGTCTGCGCTCCAGAGGTAGTGAGGAACATTCTCACCGCAGTTGAAGCCGAACCAGTTAGCACCTGTCAGCCATACCTCATGTCCGTCCTTGTCGTAGATGCGGCTTCCTTCGCAGTGGAGCCAGTCATCGTTGTTTGTATCCGCAGCCTGAACTGTAAAGACTGCTGTGCTGAATGCAGGTGCTGTGCCTGTAAGAGCAAGTGCAGCTGAAGAGAACAGTGCCAGAGCGGATCTTGTAAATTTCTTCATTTTTATTACCCCTCTCATATGGCGCTTGAATTTTCTGAACGCAGTGCAGTTGCGTTCTGATTACGCCTATATTTAATTATATTGTACCATTCAGATGCAGAAAAGTCAATAGATATCGGACAATTTTGGCATAAACACCGCTTAAATCTTCATATATTCTCCCTATGGTTAAAATTGTTACAGCAACTTATGTTTCTCAGACAAAGCTGTCAGAAAAAATTTGAAAAAACTATGGAAAAAAGTCTCGGACTGTGATATAATAATTTAATACAACGTGTTTTGAAAGAGGTGTTATGATGAAGCTGACAGACTGCCATACACATACTCAGTTCTCCGTTGATTCGGAAGCTGATATAGAAAAATGCATCGGACGTGCCATAGAACTCGGACTTGCCGCCTATGCCATAACCGATCACTGCGAATGCAACCGCTGGTACTCAAAGGAACATTATCCCGATGAAACTACCTATCAGTACTTCGACTTCGGCAGAGACTTTGAGAATTCCGTTTCCGCCGTTACCGCACTGAAACAGAAATACAGCGGAAAGCTGAACCTTATCTGCGGCGTTGAGATGGGACAGGCGACCCATAATTTCGAGATCGCCGAAAAGATAGTCAGCGACCCGAGGCTTGACTTCGTTCTGGGTTCCATGCATCAGCTGCCCAAGACCGAGGATTTCTGCTTCATCGACTACAGTGAATACACTCTTGACGGTATCTACGATCTGGCACAGCGCTATTTCGAGGAGATACACAAGCTTTGTAAATGGGGAAAATTCGACGTTCTCGCTCATCTCACCTACTTCATGCGCTATCTGAAATGCAAGGCGAAGATAGACATCGACATCAGCCGCTTCGACGATATCATAGCCGAAAGCTTCCGTCTTCTTGCGGGAAACGGCAAGGGACTGGAGATAAACACCTCCGGCATACGTCAGGGCTTCGGTGATACCTTCCCCGACCTGAAATATGTGAAGCTGTTCCGTGAAATGGGCGGCGAGATAATCTCAATAGGTTCGGATTCCCACACTGTCGGGGATATCGGCGCTAACGCAGCTGACGGCATCGAGACCGCACGAGCGGCCGGTTTCACAAGGATCGCTTATTACATTAACAGGAAACCGAATTTTATTGAACTATGATAATGCGGAATTCGTAATTCGGAATTCGTAATTGCGGTGTGGGCTGTCGGGGACGCCAGCCCCTACAAAATAATTCAAATCCGTCCCCGTCAGGGGACACCGCAATTCCGCATTACGAATTACGAATTACGAATTAAAACAGAAAGGATGTTACTATGAAAAACGAGATCATCAAAATATTACAGCAGAACGCCCGTATCTCAGATGCGGCACTGGGAGAGATGCTTGGAATAACCGCCGAAGAAGCTGCCGCTGAGATAGCAAAGTTGGAAAAAAGCGGTGTCATCAAGGGCTACAGCGTTATCGTGGACGAGGAAAAGTACGATAAGTCCATCGTTTACGCTACCATCGAACTGAAAGTTACTCCTCAGCGTGACTGCGGTTTCGACGATATCGCCAAGACTATCATGATGTACGACGAAGTGGAAAGCGTCAGCCTTATGTCATCGGGTGCGTATGACCTTGCCGTTGAAGTAAAAGGCAACGACCTGCGTGATGTGGCATTCTTCGTTTCCGAGAGACTTGCTACCATCGATGGCATTCTCTCAACATCCACTCACTTCATTCTGAAAAAATACAAGGAAAAGGGCATTTTCATCGACAATGAAGAGCCTGATGAAAGGGGACTCTGCTGATCGTGATAGATTACGATAAGGTACTTTCCAACAAGATAAAAAATATCAAGCCTTCGGGCATACGTAAATTCTTCGACATCGCAGGAACTATGGAAGACGTTATTTCCCTCGGTGTCGGCGAGCCTGATTTCAATACTCCGTGGGTCATCCGCAAAGCTGCTATTCAGACTCTGGAGAGAAAGCATATCATCTACGGCCCTAACAAGGGTATCGTTCCTCTGCGAAAAGCCATAACCGATATGATAAACAAGAAGCACGGCGTGGAGTACGACTCCGACAAGGAACTCATTGTCACTGTCGGCGGCTCGGAGGCTATCGACCTGGCTGTCCGTGGACTCATAGACCCCGGCGATGAAGTGCTGGTAGTTGAGCCATGCTTCGTGTGCTACGCTCCCCTTGTTGAACTGGCTGGCGGCGTTGCTGTGTCTGTGCCTACACGCATAGAAAACAACTTCAAGCTGACAGTTGATGACTTCAAAGACAAGATAACCGAGCGCACAAAACTGCTCATTCTCCCCTTCCCGAATAATCCTACGGGCGCTATCATGACTAAGGAGGACTTAGAACCTATCGCTGAATTTCTCCGTGATACCAATATCATGGTGCTGTCAGACGAGATATACTCTGAGCTTACCTACGGCAGAAAGCACTACTCAATCATCGAACTGGAAGGCATGAGGGAGCGTACTATCTATGTTAACGGCTTCTCGAAAGCTTACGCTATGACAGGCTGGAGACTTGGCTATGTTGCTGCTCCCGAGCCTGTAATCTCACAGATATTCAAGATACATCAGTACGGCATCATGTGCAGCCCGTACATAAGTCAGAATGCGGCTGTCGAAGCACTTACCTCCTGCGATGACGAGGTAAAGAAAATGGTCAAGGAATACAACGTCCGCCGCCGCTATCTGGTCAGCGAATTCAACCGTCTGGGACTTTCCTGCTTTGAGCCCGAGGGCGCATTCTACGTCTTCCCCTGCATAAAGAAGACAGGCCTCAGCAGCGAGGAATTCTGCGAAAGGCTGCTCTACGAGGAAAGAGTTGCGGCTGTTCCCGGAAGTGCATTCGGCGAAAGCGGCGAGGGATATATGCGAATCTCCTACGCTTACTCCCTCAAGCACCTTATGGAAGCTATCAGCCGTATCGAGAAATTCCTCAACAAGCTGGAGGCTGAAAAGAATGGCTGAAAAAATGACCGTAAAGGCTGCGGCTAAGATAAATCTTGCCCTTGACGTTACCGGGAAGCTGGACAACGGCTACCACACCCTTGAAAGCGTTTTTCAGTCAGTGGGACTTTACGACGAAGTTACCGTTGAGCTTGCGGATGATATTTCCGTAAGCTGCGATGTTCCCGATGAATTTGCACAGTCCGACGAGATACCCTGCGACGAGCGCAATATCGCATATAAAGCCGCAAAACGCTTTTTTGAGAATGCAGGTATCAGCGGCGGCTGCCGCATACACATAAAAAAAGGCATCCCCTCACAGGCCGGTATGGGCGGAGGAAGTGCCGATGCTGCTGCCGTGCTGTACTGTCTCAGCAAGCTGACAGGAAAGAATATATCCGCTCCCGAAAAGATAGGAGCTGATGTGCCGTTCATGCTGGCAGGCGGTACTGCTTATGTGGAAGGTATCGGCGAGAAGATAACTCCCATTGCCGATTATTCGGGAAAGATACTGGTCATCGGCAAAGGCAGAGAGGGAGTTTCTACAGCCGAGGCATACGGCAATATCGACTCTCTCCCCTCACCTGTTCATCCTGAGACCTCAAAGCTGGTGGACGCAATAAACAGCGCTCCCGCTGAAGCTTACAAGTACTTCGGCAATCTCTTTGAACAGGCGATACAGCTTGAAGAAGTGGATGCCATCGAATCAACGATGCTGAACAAGGGCGCAGTCCGTGCTGTTATGACGGGAAGCGGTTCTGCGGTTTTCGGTCTTTTCGAGAGCCGTGAGGAAGCCGGTATCTGTGCGGAAAAGCTGAAACAGCAGGGCTATTTCGCTCAGGTATGCGAGACCGTCCCACACGGGATAGTTGTTATTGAACAGTAAAAAGTTATCAGTAATCAGTAGGGGCGCACAGTGTGCGCCCTCAGTCTGTCGATAAAGTCAGATTTTATACGGTATTATCGGGACGGACGAGGGCTTCCGCCCCTACAAAATGGCTATTCTTCGTAAATGATTTTGTAGGGGACGCCGCCCTCGGCGTCCCAAAACAATTTTTTCTGCCGAACTAAAAGGGCGCTCGGAAAGCGCCCCTACAATTTTTATGTGTAGGGGCGAGTTCCGCTCGCCCTCTTCTTTTTGATTTAAGGCAACACCGCACAAAACTTGTGCTGAATATGCGCCGACAGATTTTTCGTCAGATTGTATAGAAATTTCGCAGGCATACTGACGTATGTCAAGGAATTTCTGTGCAAGATGACGGAAAATATGTAAGCAGATTCAGTGCAAAGCCGTCAGGCGGGCTTTGTGCGGTGTTGCCTCAATATCAGCTTTTTATTTTGTTTCGGGGAGTGACTTGATTATCTCAAGCTTATACTTCTGTATTGCAAGAGCGTCCGCATTGGTCACGCCGTCGCCGTTGCCGGAGCAGTCTGCATTTGCTCTGCCCTGATCCGTCAGTTTGTACTTTGACGGATTGGACAGGGTCTGCATGATGAGTACAGCGTCTGAGATATCGACTTTACCGTCACAGTTGGCGTCACCGCAGATAATGTCAGAAACATATTTTACCGTAAATGATGTTGTATATGATTCATCGCTTATCATTGATACGATAAAGGTATATTCTCCTGCCTCGTTTATACCATAGTCATGTACCATATATTCGTGCTGGAATGCGTTGTTATCATTCACAGCTTCACTTTCAAGGATGATATCGGTTGACATACTGCTGCCTGTATCCGTTGAAAACTTCATGGTCATACCTGTGAGATCAAGCTTTTGGCCGATTAGATATACAGTTGTATCAGGTGGTGTTTCAACTGTAAGTTTATATGTCGGGATATAGGTCGTGGCAGATGTGGTAGTTTCCGATGATGCTGCGGTAGTAGTCGATGCGACCCCGGAAGTTGTGGATGTGGTTGTCTCCGCTGTAGTTGTGACAGGTTCGGTAGTCTGCGGCTTTTCCTCAATGGGAGCCATACTTGGCTCAGTGTCGCCCCACCAGTCCCAGCGGTTTGCTGTGCGGTACTTGTTTATCTTTTCTCCGTTGGCGGATGTCCATGTGAACACGTTGTCGTAGAGGTGTCCTTCGTTATAGTAGAACTGAGCCATTGCGCATATCTCGTCCGCATAGGTAGCATAAGCGCCGTCATCCTCAGCCATATAACACCAGCCTGTGTTGAATCCCTTGAGGCTGTTGCGGACTACCTGATAGCCGTGCATTCCCTCCTCATTTATGCATATCTCGGCAAAGTGGAGTATCTTTCTGATACCCATATGATTTGAGATTATGCAGTCATAGAAGTTTGACGGTGTAAAGGAATACTGGAACATTTCAGGAACGTTGTCCTCGGGCATGAACTTAGGGTCGCAGTCCTTGAAAGCTGTAACAGCTGTTTGCAGAGTGCCATATGCGTGGGCGGAGTTCACACCCCAGCCGTCCTCATAGGCAGTTTCGTGGTCGGAGCCTATCTTGCCCTCGCCGAGAGTTGACTCTCGTGAACCAAGTCCGAGAAAAAGCGCATACATCTTTTCACGGTCGGGCTGTCCGAGACGAGTGGAGATAAGGTCCCAGTGCTCGTCTATTTCCTTATAGAGAGCGTACTTTACTTCCTGTACGGTCATTTTGTGGTTGATGGCACGTATCTCCTCTGTGGAAGCGTCAGCAGGAGTATTTCTCTCGCCGAAATTCAGCGGATTGCCAACGCCCTCCTTCTGTATGTCACGGGAGGTATCATGAAGCGGATCGCAGGTCTCGCCTGCAAAGCACCATTCTTCTGCCGAAACGGTCAGTGCCTTATCAGCATTTCCGCCAATTACGGGAACAGATGAAATAAACAGAGCTGCCGCAGTAAGTGAGCCGAAAAATCTTTTCAGTTTCATAGCTGTCACCTCAGAAGTTTGAGCCGTTCCATCCCCAGTTCTCGACTTCGCTGTACTTTACGTAGATGCGGTCGGAAGAGATGCCCAGCTGATCGGTAAGTATACCTGTGATATGACTTGTAAGGGTTGTGAATGCGTTATGTGAAGCTCCGCCGAAAATAGCCACTTCAACCATAGCAGCAGCGGACTTGTCGCCCTTGAACCAGAGATCGTACTCAGACTTTATGCCTACCATGAGCCAGCTTTCAGTCTTGCCGGGGATGGCAGTTATAGCCTGACCCAAAGCAGTCTTAATGGAATTTTTCTGTTCCTCTGATACGGATACATTTGTTTTTACATCAATAAAAGGCATGATGATTTCCTCCTTGTTCTGATCGTTTGAATTCAGTCGTAATTTACTATTATATAATTATATCATAAAAGCGTAAGCGTTATGATATAATTGTCCGATATGCAGGGAGCAAATCTGTGATTTGCGTATCTGCAAGGACATTTTAATACATTATAATGAATGTTTACATTCATTATATCATATTTTTTTATAAAATTCAATACTGATTTATTATTATACACGGAAATCAATTTTGTTTATTAAATAATATTTTGTAGGGGCTGCCTTTGGCAGTCCTTGCAATAATCAGGAGGGCCGCCGAAGGCAGCCCCTACAAAAATCATTAGTAACATGACATTTTATTTTGAAAATTGATTTGCGTGATTATTATAGCATTGATCGTTTTCTCATACAAAAGCAAAAGCTCCCGAAAACGGGAGCCTTCACTTTTAAGGGTGGTTATATGAAATTTTCTGGATATCGTTAGTTAGCGGAGCTTTCCTCCGTTGTCTGCTGTCTGCGCATTCCGCCGCCTCTGTGACCGCCGCCGAATCCGCCTTCGGGCATCTGTATCTCGCCGTTTTCGTCGGTAGGCATCTCCCTGCCCTCAGGCATCTGCGGAAGTCCGTCCTCGCCTGTTGGCGGCTCCATACCTTCGGGCATTTCGCCGTTTTCAGCGAACTGTCGTCCGCCTTTCATTCCGCCGCCGAACATATCGCCTGTTGAAGCCTCGGCTGTGATCTCAGTGCCGTCCTTCAGTGTGCCGCTGAAAGTAACTGCGTACTTGTCAGCCTGTGAAAGCACCTCTGTGCCGCCCGAAACTGTACCTCCTGCATAAGCTTTGCAGTCTGTGCAGTTCTGACCTGCATTGCCATTTGCTGACATAAAGGATACTATTACATTTCCCTCATCGTCAACAAAGCTGTATCTCTGTGAAAGATCGGTATTTCCTGCTGTCATGGTGATGACGCTTGTACCGTTGTAATTTATGGAACTTCCGCTGTCGCCGCAGTCAATCGGTTCCTGACCGTTGGCGCAGATGTAGCCGCCGTTAAGGTTTACATCGCCGTTGGAGTCGAATGCATCGTGGTCGCCGTTAGCAGAATTTACTACGGCAAGACCGCCGTTGATATTGAGTGTGCCTGTGGATGTGGACATCATCGGGCCACGCTGTTCAGTTGTAGTGTCAAGCGCACCGCCTGCCGCATTGAAGCCGTCGTCGCCTGAGATGATGTAGACTGTGCCGCTGTTCTGATTGATGGTCACGCCTTCGATTCCCTCGTAGCAGTTGGCAATGAATATCTGAACGGTCTCAAAGTCGTTCTCAGCCTTTTCGCCTATATTCACAGCTGCCTCGGAGTGGATACCGTCATCGCCTGCATTGATGGTGAATATGCCGCCTGTGATGTTCACATCTCCATCGGAATGGATTGAATCATCAGCCGCATCTATATTGAATGTACCGCCGCTGATTTTTATTTCTGTGCCTGCTTTCAGACCCTTTGTGCTGTCGGAAGCAGTATCTTCAGTTGCAGTATCTTCTTCTGTAACTGTAAGATCAGCAAGCTGTGTGAAGCTTACGTCTGTTTCGGACATTTCATTCTGACCGAAGCCGCCTCTGCCGCCGAATCCTCCTTCGGGCATTTCACCGGTTCCGCCATTGTTTCCGAAACCTCCGTGGCCGCCGAACATTCCGCCGCCGCCGAAGTTATCGGTGTGGGTCTTGGTGGATTTCTCATATCCGCCGCCCGATGTTATATCAAATGTGCCGTCTGTGACAGTAAGCACAGTTTCAGCCTGTATACCGTCGTTTACGGCTGTGATACCGAATTTTCCGCCTTCGATGTAAACAAATCCCATGCCCTCATCTACAGCGTTTGTGGACTTGATACCGTCGCCGCCTGCATCAACAGTAAAATCTCCGTCAGCTACAGCAACATAGTCTTTGCCCTTGATACCGTCGTTTGCGGCATTCACTTTGATAGTGCCGCCTGTGATAACGATATCATCCTTACTCTGTATGCCGTTCATGTAATTGCCGTTGACTGTGAGGCTGCCCGAACCGTTTATAGTAAGGCTGTCCTCGCTGAATATAGCCGCACTTGGTGCATTTTCGTCCCCGGCATTTGCATAGGTCTTACCGTCGGAAACTGTATTTTCGCTTCCCTCAGCAAGAGTGATGAACACCTTGTCGGCATCCTGAACATATATTGCTGACGAGTCAGAACAGGTTATATCTGCGCCGTCAAGTACAAGCTGGACTTTTGCTTTGGGTGCGTTGACGATTATCTGACCGTCCTTGAGAGTTCCTTTGATAAGATAAACTCCCTCTTCCGTGATAATTACGCTTTCATCGCCGAGAGTGATGGTCTCGGTAATTTCATCATAAGAAGGGTCAAGGTCTCTTGACGAGAACAGGTCGCCGGATGAGGATTTCACATTTGCCACTGTATCAGCTGAAAGTGATGAACCGCTTTCCTCTGCTGCGGACATTGTCTCGGTAACCGCACTTTCTGTGCTTACCTTGTCTGTATTTGTGGCTTCACTGCATCCTGCCGAATAAGCAGCCATAGCAACTGCGGCTGTCAGGAATGCCAGGGTCTTTTTCAGTGTTTCGATATTTCTCATAAAGTCACCGCTTTCTTTTAAACTTGTGAAGACAAGTTCTTATACCCTATTCCCGTGGTTTATCTTTCTTTTCTCTATGTTTGTATTATAAAATACGGATATGTAAAAACGGTGATAAAAAACTGAATTGGAGACAAAAGAATGTGATAGGAAATGTGACAGCAAGGTGTCAGAAAGTGTTTTTGATGATAGTTTCAAAGTCCGACTTCATCCCAATGAAGTCCCTCAGCTGTATCATGAGGCTTTCCGCACGTTCACGGCATTGTTCACGGCTTTTTCCCGAAAAATAGCGTTTTTCGGCATATACATCAGTGAGGTATCTCACCGCAAGTTCTCCCGTACACCACAGCACTCCATAGTAAAGGGACTGCACTTCCCTGTCTGTCAGCACCCCGTCAAGTCCATCTGCAAAGCCTTTGGTCAGCGCTTCGGTATCGCCTGTATCTACAGACCGCACCATATCCCCGTAGTCAAGGGCGGCATAGCCGTGCATGGCTGTGTCAAGGTCTATGACTGTGCATGGCTTACCTATTATAATATTGTCAGCCTTTGCGTCGCCGTGGATATTGCGTTTCGGTACATCGGCGAATATCTCCGCCAGTTCATGTCCCAGCTTTTCCAACTCCTCGGGAATGTTATCGGACGGTGCTGCGGCTTTCAGCTTTTCAACATAAGCGCTGTAATTGTGGAAATCTTCAATGACGGGGCTCAGTTTCATCGGTACAGCATTGATACTTCTCATGAATCTGCCGTAGGAAAAGCCGATGGTATATGGGATATCTTCACATTTTCCGCTTTCTGCATACGGGTACATCCTCCACGTATTTCCGTCCCATTCAGCGCAGTTTTTGCCGTCGTGTCGCAGAAAACAAGGTACACTCACCGACTTCTCATCGGCAAGGGCAGACTCTATCTGCGAAGTATTCAACATCACCGCCTCGGGGCTGTGGAAAACTTCACGGTTGAGGGATTGCAGCACATATCTCTCCCCTGTCTGCGAAGTCACAAGAAAGGTATGGTTGATATGCCCTTTTTCAAGCTTGAACGCTTCCTTTGCGGAAATGCCGAAAAGCGCCGATATAGCGTGTATATCCATGATATCCTCCTGTAATGTGCATAATTAAACAAGGGCGCACACTGTGCGCCCCTACAATACTACTTTCTGATTTCTGCTTTCTGAAAACTGCTCAAAAACTAATTCTTAAGGCTCTGCATAGGTGCAGGGATACGTCCGCCACGGTTGATGAACTTGGCAGGAGATTTCTCCCCTTACAGGCATAACAGGGCCGCTTCCGAGAAGTCCGCCGAATTCGAGAGTGTCGCCTTCCTTCTTGCCGATGGCAGGGATAAGACGTACAGCAGTAGTCTTGGAATTTACCATACCGATAGCGGCTTCGTCAGCGATAATAGCGGAAATTGTCTCAGGGCTTATCTCACCCGGAACAACTATCATGTCAAGACCAACAGAGCATACAGCTGTCATAGCTTCCAGCTTTTCAAGGCTGAGAACACCTGCAACAGCCGCATCTATCATGCCTGCGTCCTCAGATACAGGGATGAATGCGCCTGACAGTCCGCCGACTGTTGAAGAAGCCATAACGCCGCCCTTCTTTACAGCGTCGTTGAGCATTGCGAGGCAGGCTGTTGTGCCGTGAGTACCGCACATCTCCAGTCCCATTTCCTCAAGGATATGAGCAACACTGTCGCCTACAGCAGGTGTAGGTGCAAGTGAAAGATCAACGATACCGAAAGGAACACCGAGAAGTTCGGATGCTCTTGCGCCTACAAGCTGACCCATACGTGTTATCTTGAATGCAGTCTTCTTGATAACGTCTGCCAGCTCGTTTATAGTAGCGTCAGGGTACTTTGTAAGAGCCGCACGTACAACACCGGGGCCCGATACACCTACGTGTATCTCGCAGTCAGGCTCGCCTACTCCGTGGAAAGCGCCTGCCATGAACGGGTTATCCTCAACAGCGTTGCAGAATACTACCAGCTTTGCAGGTCCTATGCAGTCACGGTCAGCAGTTCTTTCTGCTGACTCCTTGACTATCTGACCCATAAGCTTTACAGCGTCCATGTTGATACCTGACTTTGTAGAGCCGATGTTTACGGATGAACAGATATTCTGTGTTACGTCCAGAGCCTCGGGGATGGACTTGATAAGAGCCATATCTCCTGCACTGAATCCCTTGTGTACCAGTGCGGAATAGCCTCCGATGAAGTTTACACCGCAGGTATCAGCTGCTCTCTGAAGTGCCTTTGCGAATTTTACAGTATCGCCGTCGGGACAAGCAGCAGCAAGCATTGCGATAGGTGTTACGGATATACGCTTGTTAACTATCGGTATACCGTATTCCTTTTCTATCTGCTGACCAACAGCAACCAGATTGCCTGCCTTGGATACTATCTTGTTGTATACCTTTTCGCAGGCCTTGTCTATATCAGTGTCGATACAGTCCAGCAGTGAGATACCCATAGTTATTGTACGGATATCGAGACATTCGTCCTGTATCATTCTTATGGTTTCAAGTATATTGTATACGTTGAGCATTAACGGACATCCTTTCGCTTATATAGTGTGCATTGAGTTGAAGATATCCTCATGCATTGTGTGGATGGAGAGTCCGAGTTCCTTGCCCAGGGATTCCATGCGGTCAACCAGCTCTGAGAAATCGCCCTTGATGGATGAGATATCTACCAGCATGATCATAGCGAACATATCCTGTAATACGCTCTGTGTTACCTCGATGACATTTACGTTGAACTCAGCGCAGATACCGCTTACCTTGTGGAGGATACCAACAGTATCCTTACCTATAACAGTTACAACTGCTCTCATATAAAAACCTCCGTGTACTTTTGTTCATCCGGGATGGAGGAGCATTCTCCTTATCACGAATCATCTTTTCCATTATATCATAAAAGCGTAAGCGTTATGATATAATTGTCCGATATGCAGGGAGCAAATCTGTGATTTGCGTATCTGCAAGGACATTTTAATACATTATAATGAATGTTTACATTCATTATATCATAAAAGCAATGAAAAATAAAGGGGTTTTGACAATTTTTTCACGACTTTTTATCCTGGCAAAATCGAATGTATGTTTGATTTTATATTGACATCGCAGAACGTATGTGCTATAATAAAATAAGAACATATGATCGGCAGGAGGTGCTGTACATGGAAAAATGCTATGCGGCTATTGATCTTAAATCATTCTACGCTTCTGTGGAATGTGTGGAGCGGAATATGGATCCGCTGAATACGAATCTTGTCGTAGCCGACAAAAGCCGCACCGATAAGACGATATGCCTTGCTGTGTCGCCTTCACTGAAAGCATGGGGCATCCCCGGAAGACCAAGGCTTTTCGAGGTAGTGGCTCAGGTAGGCAAGCTGAACGAAGCCCGGAGATACAAGGCGCCATACCGCCGTTTCAAGGGCAAGTCATGCCTTGACAGTGAACTTAAAGCCGACCGCTCCCTTGAACTTGACTACATCGTCGCTCCACCGAGAATGGCTCACTATATCAGGTACAGCACTATGATCTATCAGGTCTATCTGAAATATGCCGCTCCCGAGGATATCCATGTTTACTCCATAGACGAGGTGTTCATCGACCTGACCAGCTACCTTGCCACATATAAGCTTTCCCCTCACGACCTTGTCATGAAGATAGTCCGTGATGTGCTGGATACTACAGGGATAACCGCTACAGCAGGCATCGGAACCAATCTTTTCCTGGCAAAAGTTGCTATGGATATCGTGGCTAAGCATATGCCTGCGGACAAGGACGGAGTGCGCATCGCTCAGCTTGATGAGGCATCTTACCGCCGTCTCCTGTGGGGACATACTCCCATCACCGACTTCTGGCGTGTGGGCAGAGGTTACGCCTCAAAGCTTGCCTCACGGGGACTTTACACCATGGGCGATGTGGCACGTTTCTCACTTTCCGAATTCGGTGAAAAGGTGCTGTACAAGGTTTTCGGGGTAAATGCCGAACTTCTCATCGATCACGCATGGGGCTGGGAACCCTGTACCATTGCGGATATCAAAAGCTACCGCCCCGAGTCAAACAGTCTCAGCTCAGGTCAGGTGCTTCAGCAGGCTACCGATAATGATGTGGCAAAGCTTATAACATGGGAGATGGCGGATATGCTTTCCCTTGACCTGGTGGAAAAGGGACTTGTAACCGATCAGCTCGTTCTGCACATAGGCTATGATATCGCCAATCTGCGGGGAGAAGCCGTTTCATACAGCGGCGATATCAAGACCGACCACTACGGACGTCAGGTGCCTGTCCACGCTCACGGCACTATCAACCTCAGCGAACCTACATCTTCCTCAAAAGAGATAGACGAAGCGGTAAAAGAACTTTTCGACAGGATAACCGATCCCACACTTTCCATCCGCAGGATAAACGTAACCGCAAACCATGTTATATCCGAGAGAAAAGCTTCCGCTGACAGTGAATTCGTTCAGCTTGACTTTTTCACAGATCAGGATGAGAAATGCAGACAAGCGGAAAAGAAAAGGATATCCCACGAAAGAGAGAAATCCCTACAGCAGGCTTTGCTGAACATCAGGCACAAATACGGGAAAAACGCCATACTGAAAGGTGCGAACTACCAGAGCGGTGCAACTGCACGGGAAAGAAATCAGCAGATAGGAGGTCACAGGGCATGACGGACGAGATAACACATGAATACGACGATATTATCGGCCTCCCACACCATGTTTCACAGAGCCGCAGGCATATGTCGAATCTTGCACGGGCGGCACAGTTTTCCGCATTTGCCGCACTCAAAGGCTACGACGACGCCATAAGCGAGACCGCCAGAGAAAATGAGGAACGGATAAAACGTGCTGAAGAGGAGTGCGAATACTTTGACGATATAATAATATGATATTTTTTACTTTTATTGCTAAAAGTGTAATCGCCGCATTTTATGCAAAGGGGAAACCAAAAGGAAGGGGGAGCAAACACGAATCGCTCGCTGATACATAATGCAAAACGATACTTTACAAAAAGTAGGCATTTCTCGCCCTTACTCAAATTATATTTTACATTGGATTTGCGTTTCATCTTTATTAAAAATTAACGCTCAAAACCGGCCTTCCAACAATAAAAAAGTAAAAGGAGGCAAAGGGTGAGGAGGTGGAGGTGGAGGTTGAGGGAAAAGAGAGTCCAGAGAGGAAAACCGACTGGAGGAGGGGGAGAGGGGAATGCCGACTTTTGTTTGAGTTTTATTGGTCCCCTCTCCCCATTCTCCAAGAGGTGTTCCTCTTTGGCATGACTTTAGCCGCAATTCCCAATAAAATGTAAAGTCCACTCTTCAAAAAACAAATCCGCCGATATTGCCTTAACAAAAAACGGGGAAGAACTCTCAAAAGTCCTTCCCCGTTGATTTTATATAAAAATTACTTGAGCTTTACAGCTTCCTTTACTGTCTTAACGATGTTCTCAGCTGAAAGTCCGAACTCCTTGAGGAGCTCTACAGCAGGGCCTGAGTGACCGAATTCGTCGTTTACACCGATCTTTACAACAGGTACAGGACAGCACTCTGTTACAGCATCAGCAACAGCAGAACCAAGTCCGCCGATAACACTATGCTCCTCAGCAGTTACGATAACGCCTGTCTCCTTTGCACACTTGCAGATAAGTTCCTTGTCGAGAGGCTTGATAGTGTGGATATTTACAACTCTTGCAGAAATACCCTCAGCTTCAAGTGTCTTTGCAGCTTCAACAGCCTCGTTTACCATAAGACCTGTAGCAACGATGGTCACATCCTTGCCGTCCTTCATAACAACGCCCTTGCCAAGCTCAAACTTGTAAGTAGCAGCATCGTTGATGACCGGTACTGCAAGACGTCCGAAACGCATATATACAGGGCCCTCAAAGTCAAGTGCAGCCTTTACAGCAGCTCTTGCTTCAACGTCGTCGCATGGGTTGATGATAGTCATGCCGGGAATAGTTCTCATAAGAGCGATATCCTCGTTGCACTGATGTGTAGCACCGTCCTCACCAACAGAGATGCCTGCGTGTGTAGCGCCGATCTTTACGTTGAGGTGTGGGTAGCCGATAGAGTTTCTTACTATCTCATATGCTCTGCCGGCAGCGAACATAGCGAATGTGCTTGCGAAAGGGATCTTTCCGGCAGCAGCAAGACCTGCTGCAACGCCCATCATATTAGCTTCTGCGATACCGCAGTCAAAGAAACGGTCTGGATAAGCCTTCTTGAAAATGCCTGTCTTTGTAGCAGCAGCAAGGTCAGCATCGAGAACAACGAGGTCCTTATACTCCTCGGCTAAATCTCTGAGAGCCTCACCGTAGCTTTCTCTGGTAGCCTTCTTTATAACATCTGCCATTGTATTAGTCCTCCAATTCCTTTAACTGCGCATTAAGCTCTGCCATAGCCTGATCGTACTGTTCCTTGTTAGGAGCTGTACCGTGCCAGCCTACCTGATTTTCCATGAATGAAACGCCCTTGCCCTTTACAGACTTCTGGATGATAGCAACAGGCTTGTCTGTAACCTTTGAAGCTTCTTCAAATGCAGCATCGATGCTGTCGAAGTCGTGAGCGTCCATAGTTATAACGTGCCAGCCGAAAGCTGCGAACTTGTCAGTGATAGGCTCAGGTGAGCATACCTCTGTGATAGGTCCGTCTATCTGGAGGCCGTTGTTATCAACAACAGCAACGAGATTGCCGAGGCCGTAATGAGCAGCAAACATAGCTGCCTCCCATACCTGACCTTCTTCGATCTCACCGTCGCCGAGAATAGTGTATACATTGTATGACTTGCCGTCTATCTTACCTGCGAGAGCCATACCGCAGGCAGCAGAGATTCCCTGTCCGAGAGAACCGCTTGACATATCTACACCGGGGATATGGATACATGGATGTCCCTGGAGAAGAGCGCCGATATGACGGAGAGACTTGAGTTCATCCACTGAGAAATAGCCCTTCTGTGCAAGTACAGAATAAAGTGCAGGAGCTGTGTGGCCCTTTGAAAGAACGAAACGGTCTCTGTCAGCATTTTCAGGATCCTTGGCATCCACGTTCATCTTATTGAAATAGAGATAAGTCAGTGTATCGCTGATGGAGAGCGATCCGCCCGGATGTCCTGATTTTGCGTTATAAGTACCCTCAATAACGCCCATTCTTACCTTGCAGGCGATTTTCTGCAGGTCTTTTTTGAGTTTTGCGTCCATAATAACCTCCGAATTTTTTATTCAACGGTCAAGCCGTATCATACTGCTTTTAAGGCAGCTGCAAATCTTCATCACAAGCTTTGTGCTTTGCTGCCTTAGCGATTTCAAATCGTCCAATATATATTGTACCGCAATTAATGATAAATTGCAATACTTTTTTTGCTGAATTTCTGATTTAAGTTATCAGCGGATAAGTCCCTGCCGCTTTACTTCATTGAGCCATACCGGAAATTCATTGAGCAGACGGTCGTAGAGTTCATCGTTTGAAACTGCCATGAAGTCGTCAAGAGCGAAGAATCCGGCGTTGTCCACGAATCTTCCCTCAAGCTCGTCAAGATTCTCAAGCAGGCCGTAGTTGCTTCCGTCAACTCCCACGAACTGCCAGAACAGCGGCATTTCCGAGGCCTGTACCATCAGCTTCTTGATCTCGCCCTTCTTTGCCATTCCGCCGTCGGTGATGAATATGATATATACAGGCTGCGATGATCCCCTGTAGAATTCGATAACGTCTTCCATTACCGCAGGCTCATTGTTTGAGCCTCCCAGACAGTTCATCACTTCCTTCCAGTCAGCAGGAACGGCGTTCTGATAATTATTCAGGTCAACAGGCGGACGGTGGTCGAATGTCTTTGCGTAGTACCAGAAATCAAGTGCTCCGTCGTCATCGAACTGAACGGCAAGAGGAAGTATTTTATTGACTATCTCCTGGACCACGCCGTTCTTGTAAGCCATATACATAGAGCCTGTGATATCCATGACCAGCGCAACTCTTGCTGTGGTGTCGGTGAGATTCTTCTTCTCCAGCTGAACCATGATAGGCTTGGCAAGAGATACCAGTGCAGGAGCTGAACTGAGCTTCTTTTCAAGCGAGACCTTATGAGATGCAGCAGGTGCAGGCGCTCCGCCGAAAGGCTGGCCTCCCATATTCTGCGGAGGAGGAACAGGCTGTCCGTACTGAGGACGTCCACCGAAAGGCGGCTGAACAGGTGCTCCCATAGGAGGCTGCTGAGTATGTCCGCCATAGCCGTAACCCTGATTTATAGGCTGATTGAACTGAGGCTGCGGCTGACCGAACTGGGGCTGTGGCTGACCGAACTGGGGCTGTGGCTGACCAAACTGAGGCTGAGGAATGCCAAACTGCGGCTGAGGCTGACCAAACTGAGGCTGAGGCATTCCGAACTGCGGCTGCGGCTGACCAAACTGAGACTGAGGCTGTGCAAACGGCTGCTCAGGCTGCGGAGGTTCCGGGATCTCAGAACGGGTCGGCTGTGCAGCCGGCTCAGGCTTCGGCGGCTCAGGCGGAGTTTCCGGCTCGGGAGGAGCTGTCAGTGCAGCTTCTTCTGCCGATGTTCCGCCGTAGTAATGGAGAAGATCGGCAATACCGCCGTTGAATCCCGAAGCAGTAAGGGCAAATCTCCACTCATTCTTGCGGTAAAGCTCTATTGATATGATAGCCTTTTCCACGTTGAAGCTGGTTCCCTGAAGATGAGCTGTCAGTGCAGGAGGTTCTCCCTCGTTGTTTACCGATATCGTATGAGCGGCGATCTCGCCCATAGTGCCCACACCGTCGATACTTGCGGTAAATACCAGTTTCTGTATCGCTGCGGGAATACTGTTAGTCATTACCTTGAATACGGCACAATTGTTGCCCTCGATGTATTCTATCTCGCCGTTGGGAGAAGTTTTCTGATTGTAGAACACCATATATCTGTCATCGCTGAGTTTGTTATTGATGTCGACACCGAAACAGCTGAAATCGTAAACGGCATTTCCCACGATGTTCAGCTTTACCTCGATCATTTTTGTAGTGTCCACATATTTTTCCAGTTTGTCACGCATACCACGCTGAATTTCCATAATTGCCCTCCTTTAGTATAAATTCATATTTATTATCAGAACTTTAAACCTAAAATCATGAATTACATTTTTTGATAATATAGTCTATAAGCTCCGCAACCGCACCCTCATCGCAGGTATTCTTCAGGATCAGGTCTGCTTTCTGCTTAACGCTTTCCTCTGCATTTGCAGGGCAGGCACCAAGATCGGCTTCTGCTACCATTTCCAGATCGTTGTCGAAGTCGCCTATAGCCACGAAGGTATAGTCCTCATAGCCCTTGATCTTGCGGTATTCGCTGAGAGCCGAACCCTTGCTCACGCCCTGGGTCAGCATTTCGTAGAATATATCCGATGATTTGACGAAATCCACTGAATCATAGCCGTTCTGATGGACGAGAAGCTCCATATGAGGTATCTGCTCGGGAGCCATCGCAAACAGCACTTTCAGCCAGCCTGCACTGTCGATATCTTTAAGCTCCGAATAATTGGGAACTATCTGACACAGGTCGGTGTGAAGCTGTTCATAGTCGTTGTTGCGGAAGACGTAAGTGCCGTCCGCTTTAAGTACCTCTCCCCCTGCTTCGGGCATATTCTCCAGTATCTCCAGAGCGATATCCTTGGCATTTTCGGGAAGAGAATTCATATACAGAGTTTCCTTCGTGCTGTAATCGTAAATGAGCGCACCGTTATAGAGGATTATCGGAATGTCTATCCCCAGCATATCACGGTACTGCTCAAAGGTCTGGACTGTGCGTCCTGTTGCTATGGTGAATTTTCCTCCCAGCGACACGAAACGCTTTATTGCGTCAAGGTCTTTCCCGGTTATCTCCTTTTTTGTAGTCAGGAGAGTACCGTCCATATCGCTGAAAAGTATCACCTTTGATATATCTTCAAACAAAATCTCACATCTTTTCAAGTTTGTTAAGAATCGAAACAAAATAATCAGGAAGTTCGCTTGTAAATTCCATATACTCCCCTGTTGTGGGATGGATAAAGCCTATCTTCCGGGCGTGGAGGCACTGTCCCTCGATGCCTTTATAAGCTTTGCCGTATACATCATCACCAAGAACGGGATGTCCGATATATGCAAGATGCACACGTATCTGATGAGTTCGTCCCGTTTCCAGTCTCAGCCTTACGTGAGCATAACCGCCGTACTGCCTGATGACACTGTAATGAGTGACCGCATTTCTGCTGTTTTCCGTGGTCACGCACATTTTCTTGCGGTCGGTCTTATGCCTGCCGATGGGAGCATCTATGGTTCCCTCGGTCTCCTTGAAGTATCCGCTTGCCACTGCCTCGTACTCACGGGTAAAGCTGTGTACCTTTATCTGCTCTGCAAGATGAAGATGAGCAGCATCATTTTTCGCCACGATGAGCAGTCCGCTGGTATTCTTGTCGATACGGTGAACAATACCGGGACGTATAACGCCGTTTATTCCCGAAAGGCTGTCTCCGCAGTGATGCAGGAGAGCGTTTACAAGAGTTCCGCTGTGATTGCCGTGAGCGGGATGTACCACCATTCCTTTGGGCTTATTCACAACCAGCAGGTCACTGTCCTCATAGACGATATCAAGGGGGATATCCTCAGGGAGAGCGTCCATAGGCTCGGGTTCGGGGATCTCAACTTCAACAGTATCGCCGTCTCTCAGCTTGTAATTTTTGCTGACGGACTTACCGCTCACAAGGATCTTTCCCTTTTCCATAAGCCCCTGAACTGCCGAACGTGTCAGCTCCTCAACATTATCGGAAATGAACTTGTCTATCCTTGCGCCCCTGTCACTGTCAGAAACGTTAAGTGTGATGATATCGCTCATTTCTTACCGCCCTTGTTAGCAGTGTCAGGCTGTATCTTATTTGCCTTCTCGATTTTCGGGTCAATGAAAAAAGCGTAAATTATCAGCAGTACAAATGCAATTGTAACGCTTATATCCGCTACATTGAAAATAGCGAAATTCATGAACTTGAACTCGAACATATCTATAACGTATGAAAGCCTTACACGGTCGATGAGATTGCCGATACCGCCTGCCAGAAACAGAGTTATCGCCAGTGCCAGCACCTTAGAGCGCTTCATGTATTTGAAAAGCACCACAAAGCCGATAATGATGACCAGTGACGTAAAGCCGATAAGGAACCAGCGCTGACCTTTCATACTTCCGAAGATAGCGCCGTTATTCTCAAGGTAAGTAAGGTCCACCAGCTTTTTGCCGTTAACGGAGATGAAATCCATTGAACCTATCGGTTTAAGATCAGTAGCCGCCCAGTACTTCACAGCCTGATCGGCACCTATTATCGCTATCATCAATATTATAAGAAATAATGCCACAAATGACTCCTTTCAGATAAGACTAAAGCCTGCTGCCATAAGACAGCAGGCTTCTATTGATGCTGATTATAATTTTTTATATTTGAATAAGAACAGAAATAATGATGCCGTTCAACCCGCTTTATTTCACTAAATAAAGTTAATGTGAAGCAGCCGTAAAGCTTAACTACGCTCGCTTTACTACTTTGTCAGGGGGACTCCGTCCCCCTCATACACCCCCTGCAAGGGAGATAACATCCCCCTTGACCCCGGAATGTGCGGCTTCGCCGCATTTTTCTGATTTTTTATACCTCAACTGCAACTGCACATCTCTCGCAGAGGTCGGGATGATCGTGATTTGTACCAACATACTTGGAGTAGCACCAGCAGCGCTCGCACTTGCCGCCTTCTGCCTTTGCTACCTCGAATGTTGTAGCGCCCTCTGACTTCTCAACGCTTACGCCTGAAACGATGAGGATATCCTTCAGCTGGTCAGCCAGTGAAACATATCTGTCGTAGTCAGCCTCGCCGCTCTTGATGATGATCTTAGCTTCAAGTGACTTACCGATGGTCTTGTCGTTTCTTGCGTCTTCGAGAGCCTTGTTTGCGCCGAGACGGGTATTGTAAATGAAGTCCCACTTATCCTTGAACTCGTCGCTGAATTCGATACCGCTCTTCTCAGGCATCTGATTGAGGAATACGCTTTCCTTGTCGTCGCCTGATGCATGAGGCATGAACTGCCAGATCTCCTCAGCTGTGAAGGAAATGATAGGAGCCGCAAGTCTTGTGATTGCGCTGAGTATGCGGTACATAGCTGTCTGAGCAGCACGGCGCACCTCAGAATCCTCCTTCTCGCAGTAGAGTCTGTCCTTGATGATATCAAGGTAGAAGTTGGACATATCTATTACGCAGAAGTTATGGAGCGCATGGAAAGCGATATGGAAATCGAATGCCTCATAGCCTTCCTTCATCTTGTCGATGAGAGCGTCCAGCTTCATCATTGCCCATTTATCCAGCTCTGTCAGCTTGTCATCGGATACGCTGTCCTTATCGGGATTGAATCCGTTTCCGTTGCCCAGGTTGCCCAGGATGAAACGAGCAGTATTTCTGATCTTCTTGTAAGCATCTGAAAGCTGACTGAGTATCGGCTTAGAGATACGGATATCGCTGTGATAATCGGAAGAAGCTACCCACAGACGGAGGATATCAGCGCCGTACTGGTCTGTTATCTCGCTTGGGTCGATACCGTTTCCGAGAGACTTGTGCATGGTCTTGCCTTCGCCGTCAACTACCCAGCCGTGAGTGCAGACAGCCTTGTAAGGTGAGCTGCCCTTGAATACAACAGATGTAAGGAGTGATGACTGGAACCAGCCTCTGTACTGGTCAGCGCCCTCAAGATAGAGGTCAGCAGGCCATGACAGGCTCGGGAAATCCTCACCTTCCATAACGGAGGTATGAGATACACCGCTGTCGAACCATACGTCCATGATGTCGTATTCCTTAGTGAATTCGCCGCATCCGCATTCGCACTTGACGCTTGCAGGGATGAATTCGCTTACTTCCTTAGTCCACCATGCGTCACTGCCTTCCTTGCGGAAAAGATCAGCGATAGCCTTGATGGTCTCATCGGTGCAGATAGGCTTGCCGCAGTCCTTACAGTAGATAACTGGGATCGGAACGCCCCATGTTCTCTGACGTGAGATACACCAGTCGCTTCTGTCACGTACCATACCCTTGATACGATCCTCGCCCCACTCAGGGATCCACTTAACAGACTCGATAGCCTTGACAGCCTCATCCTTGAAGCCGTTTACCGAGCAGAACCACTGTTCAGTAGCACGGTAGATGATAGGACTGTTACATCTCCAGCAGTGCGGATACTGGTGGACGATCTTCTGAGTAGCCAGCATAGCGCCCAGCTCTGTGAGCTTTGCAGCGATAGCCTTGTTTGCCTCATCAGTGTCCATGCCCTCGAATTCGCCTGCTTCTGCGGTCTGCTTACCCTTAGCATCAACGCATACGATGATGCCGATATCGTCGTAGTTCTTGCAGACCTCAAAGTCCTCGACACCGTAGCCGGGAGCTGTATGTACGCATCCTGTACCGCTTTCGAGAGTAACGTGGTCGCCGACGATGATCGGTGACAGACGGTCATAGAGAGGATGCTTTGTCTTCATTCCCTCAAGCTCAGCGCCTGTGAAGATATGCTCTGTGGTATACTCAGTGATACCGGCAGTTTCCATAGTAGTCTTTACAAGCTCCTCAGCCATTACGTAGTACTCATCGCCTGCGTGAACGAGGGTATAGTTATATTCAGGACCAAGGCAGATAGCAAGGTTGCCGGGGATGGTCCATGTAGTAGTTGTCCAGATAACGAAGTATACCTTTGAAAGATCAAGACCGAGGGAAGTGAACATACCCTTATCGTCGGTAACATTGAACTTTACATAGATTGAGTAGCATGGATCGTTTGAATACTCGATCTCAGCCTCAGCCAGAGCGGTATTGCATGAAGGGCACCAGTAAACAGGCTTGAGGCCCTTGTACATATAACCCTTCTTAGCCATTGCGCCGAATACCTCTACCTGCTTTGCCTCATACTCGGGACGGAGTGTGAGGTATGGGTAGTCATAGTCGCCCAGTGAGCCGATCCTCTTGAAGCCCTTCATCTGGTTTGCTACCTGAGTCATAGCGTATTCACGGCAGTGCTTTCTCAGCTCTGTAGGAGGGATAGCACCGTCCTTTACGCCGATAGCTTTCATAGCTTTAAGCTCGATAGGAAGGCCGTGAGTGTCCCAGCCCGGAACGTATGGGGCACAGAATCCGGTCATATTCTTATATTTTACAATGAAATCCTTCAGACTCTTGTTGAGAGCGTGACCAAGGTGAATATCACCGTTAGCGTAGGGAGGTCCGTCATGAAGAACATAAGAAGGCTTACCCTTATTCTTTTCGATCATCTTGTAATAGAGTCTCTCGCTCTCCCATCTTTCGAGAGTTTCGGGTTCTCTCTTAGGCAGATTTCCTCTCATGGGGAATTCTGTCTTCGGTAAATTCAGTGTGCTATTATAATCCTGTGCCATTTTCACCTGATCCCCTTCATGCATTGCAGGGGATCCTCCTTTCAAGCTTTTTATTCAGTTTTATATGAGCAAGCGATCAGTCGCTTACGATAGTTTCCTCGATCTCAGTAACGGGGATCTCAGCTGTTGCTTCGACGGACTTCTCCACAGCCGGAGCGATCTCAGCAGCAGTTTCCTCTGCAGCTTCGCCTGTGACAGCAGCAGCAACTTCCTCAGCTGTTTCTGCAGGAGCATCCTCTTCAGCTTCAGTCTCCTCATCAACAGTCTCAGGCATAGATGAGATGAGTTCAAGGTGGCTCTTATACATATCGAAAAGGCTCTTCTTGAAATCAGCTACCTGACGCTGAGCTTCGATGAGTGCTTCCTTCTCCTTAGCGATCTCAGCACGGTTCTGCTCCATCTTGATAGCGTGCTGACGAACAGCTTCGTCTTCGAGAGCAGCAGCCTTTTCCTGAGCCTCAGCCATGATCTGGTCAGCCTTTTCCTGAGCATCAGCGATAACGAGGTGGCCCTGCTTCTGAGCGCCGAGAAGAGCGTCCTTGAGAGCATCCTCATCACGCATATATTCTCTTACCTTGTCAGCAAGCACCTGTATCTTATTGTTAGCTTCTGCACGCTCACGCTCCATCTCGTCGAGTTCAGCCTCGAGCTGTGCGAAGAATTCATCGATCTCTTCCTGCTTGTAGCCGAAAGCAGCCTTCTCAAATCTTTTGTTTCTTACGTCTTTTGAAGTAATCATATCTATTTCACCTCTATATATATTTTAATACTTCAACGTGTATGCGTCCCTTTCCCGACAGGCCGTTCACAGCGGAGAGAACGTATCTTCCGCTGCCTCTGACAGAGATGATATCCCCCTCATGCAGTTCCTGCGAAATGGAGGATGCGGTAAAATGGTTCACATCCACCCTGTCTGAGCGGATGAGACCTGCCGCACTGTCACGGCTTATGTGAGCGGCGAGACTGACGATGCAGTCAAGCCTCAGCGACGCAACCGTACCGATGATCTTTTTATATTCCTGTCTGACTTCCAGCTCAAAGGGGCGGTCATCGCTGACCTTCACGCCGACTCTGCCTATCTTAGAAACAGAAGAAAGTATAAGCTTTGCGGCGACTTCCGTAACGAATGCCTGCGCTTCACCCTCGGCAACAACTATATCGCCGATAACTTCACGCTTCAGCTGCATCCCCATGAAAGTACCGAGGAAATCCCTGTGTGTCAGCTTGTCCTCTTTACGGTAGGTAAAGGTAAGACAGACGAAGGGATACTCCTCCTCCACGTATTCATCGCAGTAATCATGGTAGACTGCCAGCATTTTTCTTCTTGCATCGGGGAAGCCTCCCCACAGCCTGTACATCAGTTCTCCCGTATTCTTCCTGCACCACGCCTCAGCCTCAGCGCACTGTCTCTCGTCAAGGAATGACGAAAAGGCATAGCTGCTGTTTCTGCGGGCCTGATCGGTCAGGTCTGAGAGTCTTGCGGCAAAGAGCTTGTCAGAGCGGTCGTTCATCAGATGAATACGCCGTTATTTTCCAGCTCGCCAACCAGGTCTTCACCGATGAAGCCTACGTTGTAAGGTGTGATGATATAAGTGAGGTTTGCAACAGGCTTGAGGCTGCCGCCGTTAGCGTATGCAACACCTACGAGGAAGTCGATTATTCTTCTCTTGTTCTCAGGAGAAGCTGTCTCAAGGTTGAGGACAACAGTCTTCTTAGCGATGAGGTGATCTGCGATCTGCTTAGCATCTGTGAAAGCAGAAGGCTTAACGAGAACTACCTGAAGCTGAGCTGTAGTCTGAACGTTTACGACCTTGCTGTTTCTTCTGCCAGTGGGAGCGCCGCCTGCAGGAGCAGCTGTTTCCTGTGGAGCTGAAGGAGCATCCTCACGCTCTACAGACTTAGGAGCACGTTCTTCACGCTCTGTACGTACAGGAGCATCCATCTGCTCGAAATCATCTTCCTCTGCAGCAAAGAAAAAATCCTTGATACCATCAAAAAATTTCATAATAATTCTCCATTCTCCGCATTGTTATAAATGATTGATCATTGTCACGGAATAAATGCGGAGTATTCCGTGAATTTTCAGCATTCCGCCGGTAATTAGCTTTACTTGTTGTAATTTCTCGCACCGAAAAGGCCTGAGCCTATCCTTACGAGAGTTGAGCCGTACTTTACGGCATCGATATAGTCATGGGTCATGCCCATTGAAAGTATATCCATTGAGATATTCTCCCGTTTTTCGTCTTTGAGCTTATTGAAAAGCTCGCCCATTCTTCCGAGGAAGATATCGCTGTCCGTCGGGGGCGGGATAGTCATAAGACCCCTGACTCTTATATTCTCCATAGACGCAGCGGCTTCAAGCAGTTCCTCCAGTTTATCCGGAGCTATGCCGCTTTTTGATTCCTCTCCGCCTATATTGACTTCACACAGGATGTCCATGACCTTATTGTTTGCCTTTGCGAGGCGGTCGATCTCATGGGCCAGCTTTACGCTGTCCACGGACTGTATCATGTCCATCTCATTGATGATGTATTTTACTTTATTGGTCTGCAAATGGCCGATGAAGTGGATCCTTGGAGGATCGCCGCTTTTTGTGGAAGCGGAGTAGAGGTCCTTTTTGGAAAGGTATTCCTGAACTCTGTTCTCCCCCATAAGGTCCATGCCCCAGTCGAAGATCCAGTTTACGACCTCCGCAGGAACTGTCTTCGTTACAGCCATAATATCGACTTTACTGCCGTCATTGCGGTATTTATCGAAAGCCTCTTTGATGTTCTGAGTTATGGTACTGAAGTTGTTTTTCACAGTATCATAGCTGTAATTATTATCCAAGCTGATCAACACCTTCAATTATAATATCGTCATAGAGGGAAAGGTAATCGCTGTCCCCTGTATGTTCGGCGGAGAGCACATAATCGGTACCCTCATATATTACGTCGATCTTCTTGAAGTCAACCTGTTCGCCTTTAAGTACGTAAACGCCCTTGGTATTGACGATACCCTCTGATTTATTGCCGTCTTCATCGTAAAGCTCCTCATCCAGGTCAACAAAACGAATGGCCTCACGGGGAACTTTAAGTCCTGAATACTCGCCTTTTATGAGCTCCACCGATTCACATCGGTGCTGCACCAGATCGTAATTGAACCTGCTGCATGACATTATCATAATGCTTCTGGCAGGGTCGCCTTCATCACGGATATCGCTTATCTCGGCGCTGCATATATCGGCTGAAGAGCCGAATCTCAGCTTGACTTTATCGCCGATAGCGTACATTTTCTTGGAATTATCTGCGATCACCGCAAGATGCCAGGTATAGCCATCCACCAGCTTGCCGACTATATTGCTGTCTGTCAGCTTTCTGTCGGTGGCATTCTCGATCATCTCAATGGTGATAGAGTCGAGGTTAGCCTCGCTGAACTGCTCCTCATAGCCGTCGCAGTAGCTGACAAAATAAGCTGAACGAGGCGACGGGATAGTTTCAGACGGCTCCACCGAAGACTGCCGGAGCGAATCCAGCTGAGCCTTTATATCGGCGATCTGAGGCGAGAAATCCTCGACCTCATTGGTGATTATCTGATAGGTACTCAGGTGAACGAGCAGATCATCCATAGCTGACTGCATATTCTGATAGTCCTTCATATCACGGTAATACATAAGACTGCGGTAGTTCTCCTCAATGCCCTCGGATAATGTAGAAGGCTGAGCTGATTCAAGAGTACCCGGATTCTGTATCATTTCCAGTATATCCAGTTCACGGGTAAGCTTGTCTATCTCACGGTTTATGCTCACCTGTTCATCGTTGGGATATACCTGAGCGATGATGCCGCCGCTGCTGAGACGTCCTCCGTCAGAGACATTATAGCTTAGAACGCCGTTGCCGCTGTATGTAACAGGCTCTTCCTTCCTGATGAAAACGCCTTTATACTCCTTGGAAGCAGTAGCGCTCGATCTCAGAGCGGACACAGTGTCCCTCTGCCTGTTGCGGAAATGCAGAACTATGCTGACGAATATGATAAAAAGCAGGATCAGGACGATATTACGCAGCATTTTTACAAAAAAGCTGCCTTCTGATCTATAGATCCGCATTCATATCACCTGTCAGTCGTTTTTCTCGGAAGCGTCCAGTATAGAAACAGGTCTTGCAGGAATGATGGTAGAAATAGCGTGCTTGTAAACGAGCTGCTGCTTTCCGTCACAGTCAAAGATGGCAACATAGCTGTCGAAGCCTCTTACCAGACCCTTGAACTGGAAACCATTTGTAAGAATAATAGTTACCATTATCCTGTCTTTTCTGCACTGATTAAGGAACACGTCCTGCAGATTGATTGTTTTGTTCATACACATTCTCCTTTTTCTCAATACTTTGATCGTGCATTGCCTTATCATCAGCGCACCTTAAAACGCAGATGATACTTTTAGATGGAAATACACACAATACATTATATCACATATCAAAGTATTTTGCTATAGCTTTTTCACATTTTTCTAAAATTTCATTTTTTTATTAATTCTGTCTAAAAAAATCCAGTTAATACGGCCATTTTTTCTAAACCACGTTAACTGACGCTTGGCATATCTTCGTGTTTCCTGTTTGATTATGCCGATACAGTCCTCCAGTGACATCGTTCCCTCGAAGTATGGGATGAGTTCCTTGTAGCCTATGGCATTGGCCGCAGTCTTCATTCCGCTCTGCTGCCACAGGTCACGGGCTTCTTCTACCAGACCTGCCTTGACCATTTCGTCCACACGCAGGTTTATGCGGTCGTAGAGTTTTTGTCTGTCCTCGAAGTTGAGGCCGAATATCAGGGAATCATAAGGACTTTCCACCAGTTTGCTCTCGGCTTTCAGTTCGCTGAACCGCCTTCCCGTTACGTGACAGACCTCGATGGCACGCACCACTCTCACCAGATTGTTGGGATGTATGCCCTCAGCGGCTTCGGGGTCAAGCTCCGCAAGCCTTGCGTGGAGTGCCTCATTGCCGTTTGCACGGGCAAAAGCGTACAATTCCTCACGGTAAGCCTCGTCACTGCCGCCCTCGGAAAATTTTACATTCTCCAGAAGCGAGTCAATGTAAAGTCCCGTGCCGCCCACAACTATGGGAACTTTTCCACGGGACAGTATATCCGCAATTTTCTCATGGGCAAGAGCCACATAGTCCGCCGCCGAAAAGCTGACATCACGTTCAAGGAAGTCCATGAGATGATGGGGAATTCCCTGCTTTTCTTCTTCCGTCGGCTTTGCAGAGGCTATGTCCATGCCCTTGTATATCTGCATGGAATCGGCAGAGACTACCTCTCCGCCGTACTTTTTCGCAAGTTCCACGCCCAGCCATGTCTTGCCCGAAGCGGTAGGCCCCACTACTGCAAGGACAAAGGGCTTGTTATTCTTTCCGTTCATTATCAGTTTCTCCCGACTGTAAGAGCTTTTTCTTTCTGCGCTTGTTACGTATCAAATAAACCACGCCGAAAATGGTCATTGCTATAAAAAGCAGCCACATTCTGCTGTCTCTGAAAGGACTTACTGTTGCGGCTTTATAGCTGAGTTCATCCCCGTCTGCGTAAAGATCATATGAAACTCTCCTCAGAAATACAGGCATTATATGCTTTTCTTCTGTGATACCGAGGATATTTCCGTCCTTGTCACAGTAAGCTACTTTTATATACGGAAGATGCTCGAATCTGCCTGCCCAGTCTTCAAAACATATCTTATTATCGGGCTGTGCAGGGTCGATCCTGTCTCCGGTATAAAAGAATTCAGTATGGAACATCAGGCTTTTGTAACCGTCCTTGTCGTACTGTGCGATCTCGCAGTCGTGACCACTGATCCCCAGAATGTGTTCATAAGTCATATATGTCGGACTTTCTCTCTCCCAATGACCTTTCGCAAGAACATCCGCAAATACTGTGCCTTCAGGCACATTTTCGAGATGCAGATAAACAAGCTGGTCGCTCCCTGAGCTGCTCCGTGCGCCATTCGTGATACTGCTTATTGTCCATAAGCCGATGCATCCAGCAAGAACAAGATATACTGCTATAAATACTACTGAAAGAACTTTGGATAAGCGCTTCATGATTACCTCCCGAGCTACTGCTCTTTTCTTTCTGTCTCCTCCTCTTCCTCCTCTTCCTCCTCAGCTTCTTCAACTATCTGAGTCGGCTCAGAGATAAGATTATCGTAAACCGTTACTATTGTTTTGGCGCAGATGGATGCCGCAAGCACTCCCGGGATGAAGGCAAGGGCGAACACCATAGCTCCACGTACCAACTTATTTTTACTTTTTACTATATCAGGACGTTTGATAAACAGTGTCATTACTCCGACAAATGCCACTGCAAAACAAGCCAGTGTATACCACACTTTTTCGCTGATATGGAAATGCATCGGGGACATTCTCCTTTCAATATAATGCGTAATTCGTAATGCGTAATTGTTAATTCATAATGTATAGGCAACACCGCACAAAGCCCACCTGACGGCTTTGCTAACAATATTTCAATCTGTGAGCGAAGCGAACACCATAATTACGCATTACGAATTATGCATTACGCATTTATCATCATGTGCGCTTGAACTGATGTGCAATATTATTCTTGGTCATGGTAAACATCACAGGTCTGCCGTGAGGACAGTGTCTTATCCTCTCATCGTAGTATACCTGCTCGGCAAGGGACTGCAATTCAGCCATATCGTTCTTGTCATTGGCTTTTATCGCAGACTTGCAGGCAACTGTATGGAGCATATCGTCCAGCATATGAGACTGAGGGTTATGGGCATACATACGCAGATTTGACGCTATCTCCGAGATTATATCCTCCACATCCAGCTCCATTACAAAAGTAGGCACAGCCGTAGCGATAACGCAGGGGCTCTCGGAAAAGTCAAACTCGAATCCAAGGTCAGCAAGGAGTTCGGTATTCTCCTGGAGAGCGCTTACCTCGTCGCCTGTCATGAGGACTTTTATCCCCGTCAGCAGTTTCTGGCTGTACTGACGGCAGTTGCGGCTTTTCAGCCTCTCGAATATGATGCGCTCATGGGCGGCGTGTTTGTCTATCATTATAACTGTGTTATCTCCCACTTCAGCGATGACGTACAAGCCGAAAGCCTCACCGATAACACGTATCTTCGGCTTTTCCGTCCACACCGACTGCTCAGGCTCGGGAGCGGTCTCCTGCTTCACGGGAGCACCGGCAAATGAGCTTGTGTTGATGTAGCTGAATCCTTCAATAGGCGCAGGTTCCGGCTTTTCAACAGGCGGCTCAGGCTCTTTCACAGGCTCAGGAGCGCTCTGCACCACAGGTCTCACAGGCTCGGCAGGTGCCGACTGAACTACAGGTCTTGCCTGCTCCGTCTGCACAGGTGCTGCCACGGGCTCGGGCTTGCTGTATTCGGGGCAAACCTCTATATCCGCAGTTTCAAGAGGGATATCCTCCTCTTTCTCCTGCACAGGCTGTACCGCAGGCTTTTCCTCAGCCATGCGGCGCTCTGTCTCGGCTATCTGCGAAACGGGAGTGAACATGAACTCCTGCTGTTTCATCTCAACAGGCTCAGGCTCCTTTTTCGTCCAGTCAGTACGGGGTTTCAGCTCGAATTCGTAGATAAGGCCGTCCTTCATCATGGCGTTCTTCACAGCGAAATATACCGCATCCGACACGTTTCTCTCGTTGGTAAAGCGAACCTCCGCTTTTGTCGGGTGGATGTTTACATCCATAGCCACAGGGGGAAGGTCTATCATCAGCACGCAGGCAGGGAATTTTCCTGTCATCATCATGTTGGTGTAGGCATTCTCCAACGCAGATGAACAAAGCTTTGAACGGACATAGCGTCCGTTTACGAAGAAATTCTGGAAGGCACGGTTGTTCTTGGAATAAAGTGGCTTGATGACGTATCCGCCTACGTGGATGCCTTCGTATTCGTAGTCCACTTCCATAAGGTCACGGGCAAAGTCACGGCCGTAGACCGCATATACCGCAGAAAAAAGCTCGCCGTCACCGCTGGAGTTGAACTCCACACGGTTGTCACGGATAAGCTTGAAAGCCACATCGGGGTGTGACATGGTTATCTTCTGGAGGATGTTGCTGACCGCATTTGCCTCTGTTACGTCCTTTTTCATGAACTTCTGACGTGCAGGCACATTGTAGAAAAGGTCACGGATTATGATAGTCGTACCGTCGGGGCATCCGCTTTCCTCATGAGCCTTTTCTTCGCTTCCCTCAATGGCATAAAGAGTACCGAGTGCGTCCTCTCTCTGCTTGGTGAGGACCTCCACTCTCGCCACAGCCGCAACGGAGGCAAGTGCCTCGCCACGGAAACCGAGAGTGAGGATGTTGTCAAGGTCCTCCTTGGCGGTTATCTTGCTGGTAGCATGGCGGAGAAATGCCTTTGGTACGTCACCGAATGACATTCCGCAGCCGTCATCGGTGACACGCATATAGGTCGTACCGCCGTTTTTTATCTCGACGGTGATATGCCTTGCGCCTGAGTCTATGGAGTTTTCCACCAGTTCCTTAATTACAGAGGAAGGCCTTTCTATGACCTCACCTGCGGCAATAAGCTCTGATATTTCTTTGCTGAGTATATTGATAGGCGGCATCGCCATGCTCCTTTCTTATTGATCGGGTCGCTTACGTTCAGACAATATTGCGTTTTTTCGGTATCACTATAACTCCGCCTGCATTTATCTCCTCGAAGTCGTAGTCATCCTGTTTCATCTGACCGAACATCTTCTGTGAGACTATTGCAAAGGGATAAGCAGAAGGTGCTGAACCTGCCATTATTTCGCTTTCGGGAACGCTTCCCTCGCCCAGTTCAAGTCCTGTCTGTATAGTTCTTACCTCAGGCATTACCCAGAGGATACGTGCGAAGTCTTTCAGCTTCTGCACAGCATCTGCCTTGTAGCTGCCGTCTTCATTGACAACTTCATCCTCGGGGATGATAATGCTCAGCTCGAATTCCTTTTCCGTAGGATTGCCGTTCATGAAGAATCCCCTTACTTCGGAGAATCCGCCGTACTCAAAGCAGAACTGCTTGTAATCGTTTGAAGCATCCTCAGTATAGCCGAGAACGTAATTATCCTCCAGTTTTTTCTGATTCCAGTCGTTTATCTCATCAACGCTGTTATCCTTGCTTTCATAGTATCCGCCCTTGAATTTAAGTCCTGCGAAATCAAGGTAGCTGAAAAGCTTTTTGACTGTATCATAATCCAGCTCGTATCTGCTGAATTCAACATAAATACTGAAATATGCGGGCATAAGCGCCCCCCTCTCTTATTAATTCATAATTCGTAATTCGTAATGCGTAATTAATGGAGAATTGAGAATTATTGTGTCAGCTTCACTGTCAAATTTAAATGATTAATATTTTTATCGTCCCAGTAAGGGGACACCTCAATTCCGCATTCCGAATTCCGAATTTTCATGGGATTTCATTCTCAATTCTCAATTCAAAAGCGCCGCCATGTCCTTGAGTAGTTCACGGCATTCGCTGTCGGTCAGTTCGTCTATATTGGTCTTTTCCAGCATTTCGAGAGCGCTCTCACGGCTTGCTCCGCCGAAGCTTAGCTGCTGACGCTCCTCGGCGACTACAGGCTTTTCGCTTGCGTGAGCGGCTTCCATCTCTGCAAGAAGCTCCCTTGCACGGCTTACCACCTTTGCAGGAAGTCCTGCCAGCTTCGCTACATCAATGCCGTAGCTTTCGTCTACTCCGCCACGGACTATCTTTCTCAGGAAGCGGATGTTTCCGCCGTGCTTGTTTACGGCGATACTGTAATTCTTCACGCCTTCAAGTTCGTTTTCAAGACCGATAAGTTCATGATAATGGGTAGCAAAAAGTGTCTTGCATCCCAGCTTTTTTGAATTTACGATATGCTCGGCAACTGCACGGGCAATGCTGACACCGTCAAATGTGGAAGTACCACGTCCCACCTCGTCAAGAATCACAAGGCTGTCGGGAGTTGCATTTTTCAGTATATCCGAGACCTCACTCATCTCCACCATGAATGTGGACTGTCCTGCTGTCAGGTCATCGGACGCTCCGACACGGGTGAATATCTTGTCCACAACGGATATTTTAGCCGAATCCGCAGGAACGAAGCTTCCTATCTGAGCCATGAGCACGATAAGGGCTGTCTGACGCATATATGTGGATTTACCCGACATATTGGGTCCCGTGATGATGGACATACGGTCAGCCTTGTTGTCGATGTAAATATCATTCGGCACGAACATCTCCTCGGTCAGCATAAGCTCCACTACGGGATGGCGGCCTGCCTTTATGTCGATAGCGCCGTCAATGGCGATATCGGGCTTTACGTACTGATTGCGGAGCGCCACATCTGCAAATGAACAGAGCACATCCACTGTCGCAACTGCCGAAGCAGTCTTCTGTACGGATTCCAGCTTTGTTGCAAGGAAGTCACGCACCTCTGCGAAAATATCAGCCTCCAGCGCAAGGGCTTTGTCCTTTGCGCCGAGTATGGCATTTTCGGCATTTTTCAGTTCCTCGGTTATGAATCTCTCCGCATTGGCAAGGGTCTGCTTGCGTATCCAGCCGTCGGGGATGAGGTCATAATAAGAACGTGTGACTTCAAGATAATAGCCGAACACACGGTTATAGCCTATTTTCAGGTTCTTTATGCCTGTGGCTTCCTTTTCACGCTGTTCGATATCATCTATCATTTCCTTGCCATGGCCCATGATATGGCGAAGTTCGTCAAGTTCCTGATTAAAGCCCTCACGGATAACTCCGCCGTCCTTGACAGAAACGGGCGGCTCGTCCATTATGGCATTCTCCACCAACTTGACCATTTCCTCAAGAGTGTCTATCTCCTCGTTGCACCTTGCAAGAAGCTTTGAACCGCTCAGCTTGGAAAGTTCCTGCTTGATGAGCGGAAGCTGGAGTGCTGTGGCTGACAGCGATTTCAGGTCACGGGGATTTGCGCTCTTGTACATTACCTTGGTCATGAGACGTTCAAGGTCATACACTCTGTCAAGTAGGTCACCGAGGTCGGCAAGGGTAACGCTGTTCTTATAGAGAGCATCAACTGCGTCAAGACGCTCGATTATCCTTGCAGGACTTTTCAGCGGCTGTTCTATCCAGTTTTTGAGAAGACGGCGTCCCATGGAAGTCTTGGTCGAATCAAGCACCCACAGGAGCGAGCCTTTCTTCTCTTTGTTGCGGAGAGTCTCGGTAAGTTCCAGATTTCGCCTTGCATTAAGGTCAAGTCCCATGAAAGCATCTCCGCCGAGTATCTCTATCTTTGTAAAGCGTGAAACGGTAGTCTTCTGCGTATCGTTTATGTAGTCGAAAAGTCCGCACACCGCACAGCAGTCCGCACCGTCATCGGTAATGCCCAGTTCTGCCATTGACTTTACGCCGAAAACCTGCATTACAGCGGTTCTGCGCTCGGACGGCATGAAGCATTCCTTATCTCTGAGAGTAACGGCACATTCCAGTCTTATCTTGATGAAGTCCGCCACATTTTTCAGCGAAAGGAAGCTGTCGGTAAATATTACCTCCGCAGGCCTGCACCTTGAAAGCTCATTTATGACGCCTGCTTCCATGTCCTTGCCCTCGAAAGTGCTGAGTGCGGCTTCACCTGTGGAAATATCCGCAGAAGCAACGGCGCATGACTTGTTCTCCTCGTCGTAGTAGATACTGCAAATGTAGTTGTTGCGTCCGTCGTCGAGCATACTGCTGTCGGTAAGAGTACCCGGAGTGACAACACGTATAACGTCACGGATAACGATGCCTTTCGACTCTGCGGGGTCTGTAAGCTGTTCGCAGACAGCCACCTTGAAACCTAAGTCGATAAGGCGCTTTATGTACATATCCGCTGCATGATAAGGAACTCCGCACATGGGGGCACGCTCCTCAAGGCCGCAGTCTCTGCCTGTAAGGGTGAGTTCGAGAGCCTTTGATACTCTTACGGCATCGTCGAAGAACATCTCGTAAAAGTCTCCCAGACGGAAAAAGAGAACGCAGTCCTCATACTTATCCTTCATCTCCAGATACTGACGCATCATTGGGGAAATTTTACTTCTGTCTATCTCCATGTGTTTACCTTCCTTTTCATAAAATATAATTCAAAATGCCTGATGCATGATCATGGTGTCACAAACCAGTATTCGGGCGGATGATATCCGCCCTTACAAAGCAAGCCGGCGAGCGACCTGAAACTCATCGTTTTTTCAAAAGTAAGCGAGCTTGCGAGCGATTCGTGACTGCGCCGCCGCTAGCTCAGCGGCTCAGGAGCAGCCGCCGCAGGTCGAACATGAACCGCTGCATCCGCCTGTTGACGGCTGGCAGGTGTCGGGGTCTTCGCCGTTAGCGCAGAGTGAGATTATCTGCTGTACGTTGCTGATAAGTGACTCAAGTGCCTGCTGTGCGCCCTGGAATACTACCATGTTCTGATTCTTCATGATCTTCTGGTAGAGGTCCTTGATCTCCTTGTCAAGTTCGCCTATCTTGGCCTTGTCAGGTTCTTCAGCGCTCATTGCACTGCCGAGTTCGCCACGAAGCTGTGAGAATCTGTCGATCTGCTTCTGAAGCTCTGCGTCGTTGTCATTTACCTGCTTGGCAAGATTGTAAGCGATGTATCTGTCGTCCTGCTGTATAGCCTTTCCAAGTTCTCTTGTTAATTCAATAACGTCCATTTTTTTAATTTCTCCTTTATAATAATTAATAATTACACATTATTTATGGCATTGTAGGGGTGTCCGTGCTCCCTTCATATAATCATGTCGGGATCACGGGAGGGCGAGGGCGCCCTCCCCTACTACTTTCTGATTACTCCTGAAACCGCCCAGTTCATAGCGTCGGTTATCTCAACATCCACGAACTGTCCGATAAGGGAACTGTCTCCCTCAAATTCAACTATGATGAACTCGCTGCTCTTTCCTGTCAGCCAGCCCTCACGCTTTTTTGCTTTGCCGTCCGCCAGCACACGCATTGTCCTGCCGATGAAGCGTTTGTAGTGCTCCGATGATATCTCCCTCTGCACTTCCAGCAGGCGGCGCATACGCATTCCCTTTTCCTCATCGGTAATGGGGTCGTCCATTTCCGCAGCCTTTGTACCTGTACGCTTTGAGTAGATGAAGGAGTAGATATTATCGTACTTCACACGCCTTATTATGTCCAGAGTTGCCTCGAAGTCCTCGTCCTTTTCATCGGGGAATCCCACGATAAGGTCTGTGGTAAGTGAAAAATCAGGGTCACGCTGACGGATATAGTCAACGGTCTCCATGTACTTTTCGACGGTGTATCTGCGGTTCATCCGCCTGAGAACATCATTGCTGCCGCTCTGCACGGGAAGATGAAGATGCTTTGCCACCTTCGTACAGTCGAATATAGCATCTGCCAGTTTCTTTGTAGCGTCCTTGGGATGGGACGACATAAAGCGTATCCAGAAGTCGCCCTCTATCTTGTCCAGTTCACGCAGAAGCTGCGGAAAAGTCATGCCGTTTTCAAGGTCCTTGCCGTAGGAATTGACATTCTGTCCCAGAAGCATTATCTCCTTGTAGCCGTCACGGACCAGCCCCCTTACCTCATTGATTATATCCTGAGGCTGTCTGCTGCGCTCTCTGCCTCTGACATAGGGAACTATGCAGTAGGTGCAGAAATTGTTGCAGCCGAACATTACAGGCACCGAAGCCTTGAAGCTGCTGTCACGTATCTGCGGCACAACAGCGGAGAAGTCGTCATACTCGCTGATATCAGCCGAGAATTTCGCTCCGTTGAGACATTCCAGCAGAAGATGAGGCAGTGAGCTGATGGCAGAAGTGCCCATGACGAAATCCACCTGCGGATAGGACTTCTTTATCTTTTCCGCAACATGGCTCTGAGCGGTCATACAGCCTGCAATGCCGATGATAAGGGAAGGCTTCAGCTCTTTCAGCTTCTTCATGCTTCCCACTATGCCGAAAACCCTGTCCTCGGCATTTTCCCTGACAGCGCAGGTATTGAGGATTATCATATCCGCTTCGTTTTCATCCTCGGTAAAGGAACATCCCATAAGACCGAGAAGTCCCTTTATTTTTTCGCCGTCGGAAACGCTCTGCTGACATCCGAAGCTCCTCACATATGCTTTCGGACATTTGCCTGCAAATTTTAATTTTATCTGCTCTATGGCAGCGGTATTGTCGTTCAACGCCTCGCCTCCCGTTCAATGCTAACACTTTATTATATCATATTCTTTCCGCACTTTCAAGCCCTTTTTCACTTGGTTAACTTATTCCGTTTTTCGTGATGAGACCGCCAGTATTACTGCAATATTTCCACAATCGGGAGCCCGAGGGCGGGCTCCCCTACAAATTTGATTTCTCTTATTAAATCAGGAACACGGTTTTATGATGAATCCATATTTGTAGGGGCTGCCTTTGGCAGTCCTCAATCTGACACAATTTTTACGTAAACCGATGTCTCTCCCGAGTCTGCCGAAAAACTAATTTGGGGACGTCGAGGACGCCGTCCCCTACAAATCGTTTTTGTTGACTTATGTATGGGAACGTTCCGCTCACCCGATAATTCCACATTAAATCTGACTTTACCGACAAACCGAAGGGCGCCCAAAGGCGCCCCTGCATATTTCTTTTCACTTTCAAAAGCTACTCGCTTTTACGTATGCCGAACATCACTCTCAGTATCCCCGAAAGCAGCTTCGGACTTCGTATGACTACTACCTTCATATGTAGTCCCCCTTTGATTTATTTGTGAGTTTCCCCACTAAAACAGTATATTCAAAGGGCACTGATTTTGTTACATGACCGTCAGCACTATGAGGACAACTCCGCTTTTCAGCTTTATATCAGCGGTCGTATCCGTTATTTCGTTGCTTACACCTATGGGGAATGACTGAACCATATGGTAATTCTCCAGCGGATATTTCACTCCTCGCATATACTCGATGTCTGCGCTTTCCGTCATGGCAAACACTGACAGGTACGTGCCTTCTTCCTCACGGAGATAGCAATGTTCACCGTCCTCCGCACCTTGCAGAAGAAGTGTGCTTTCGCCGTAGATACCAAGTTTACAGCCGTGTTCACGGGCATACATCATTGCCTGTATATTTGCGACCGTATGCTCAAATCGCTTGCCGCCCAGTGCGCCGAAAAGGAAAAGTTCCTTATAGCCCAGCGATATGGCTTTTTTTATAGCCATGAGAGTGTCGGTATCGTCCTTTTCGGGGACAGTGCGGATCACCTCCACTCCCTCTGGAAGTTCGCCGTCGTAGGAATCGAAATCCCCCACAATGACATCGGGAACTATCCCCAGCCTTTTTGCGTGTTTGTAGCCGCTGTCAGCACATATCACGCACTCGAAATTCTTGTAGTATACCGGCAGAGAATAGGGCTTCATGTCGGGCATATCTCCGCCTGCAAAAATGGCGCACCACTTGTTCATTTCAGCTCCCACTCCTTTATCTGCTTTGCTTCCTCGTACATAGCCTTGTAGCTTTCGTGGCGGCTTCGGGAGATATATCCTGCCTCCACAGCGGCTACCACTTCGCAGCCTTTTTCGCATATATGAGCGCAGTCACTGAACTGACACTGACCGATGTACTCGTCCATTTCACGGAAACAGCCTGCCAGTTCCTCCTTGCGGATAATGTCGTAGCGGTTTGTATCGAATGTGGAAAAGCCTGGAGTATCTGCGATATATCCGCCGTCTTTCAGCTTATAGAGCTCGGCATGGCGTGTGGTATGGCGTCCACGTCCCAGCTTTTTGCTTATCTCGCCTGTGGGGATGTTGAGGGTGCTGTCCACTGCATTCAGCAGAGTGGACTTGCCTGCACCTGAATTTCCGGTAAATGCGCTTATCTTTCCTGCCAGCAGTCTGCGTACAGCTTCGATAGTCTCATCGCTGCCGTAATCAACATCTATCACATCGATGCCTATGCCGCTGTATATCCTGTGTATCTCCGAACTGTCGCCTAAATCTGTCTTGGTTATTACAACTACGGGAGTTATCCCCTTGTACTCGGCTATCGCAATGAACTTGTCAAGGATAAGGAAATTCGGCGACGGCGAACAGGTGGACACCACGAATATAAGCTGGTCAAGATTTGCAAGGGGAGGTCGGATTATGGAATTCTTCCTTTCGCATATTTCCGAGATAACGCCGTTTTCCAGTGTTACACGGTCGCCTGCGCAGGGGCTGATTCCCTTGTTGCGGAAAACTCCTCTTGCTTTGCACTCATAAATACCATCAGGGGACTCTACAGTGTAGAGTCCCCCTAAGCATTTCGTTATTATTCCGCTTGTAACTGCGTTACTCATCAGTCACCGTAACCGGGGTACCAGATCCAGTTACCGCTCTCATCGTAGTAGCCTGTTACCCATTCCTGACGCTCAGCGTGAACGATATTCTCCTGAGTCTGCTGCTCCTGTGTCTGATCCTGAGGCTGTTCCTGAGGAGTTTCCTGAGGCTGTTCCTGAGGAGCTTCTGTTGCAGGCTGATCTGTGAATCCGCCTACTGCTCTGAATGCGCCCTCTACGTCTTCGGAGTTCTTTGTTACGCTGTTTGTAGCAAAGTTGAAGGTGTAGGTACCGATGTTAGCTCTCTGGTTTGTGCTGAGGTTTGTAAGAACTACTGTTACGTTTACGTTCTCGCCTGAACCCTTTACGTTCTGAGTATGACTGCTCATTTCAGGAACGAGGAGTGTTGGTGAAGAAACTGTATCAGTCTTGCCGTCTGCGCTCTTGAGGATGAAGTCGATAGCGAAACGTCCGTTTGCTCCCTCAGGGAAGTATACTGTGAATGGGATCTCACCGTCAGGTGTTGTACCGTTGCTGACATAGAGTACGATCTCTGTGCCGCTCTCTACCTTTTCGTCCTTCTTAGGCTCCTGATCAACAACAGTTCCTTCCTTCTCATATGAAGGTACAGGCTCTGTTCTTGGCTTGAGGCCCTTGTAAGATGCCATTACAACGGCATCGTCAGCTGTTCTGCCTGTGTAGTCTTCAACAACTACCTGTTCAGCGTTTGCACCCATACTTACGTAGAGCACTACCTTTGTTCCCTTGTGGACTTCTGTTCCCTCGTCAGGCTCGGACTTGATAACGTAGCCCTGCTGAACTTCAGCGTCTGAAGTCTTGATAACTTCGCACTCGAGGCCTCTCTCCTTGAGCTGTGCCTTTGCAAGCTCCTGATTGAGATCTCTCAGACGTGGGATCTCAACAGTTTCCATACCCTTGGATATCTTTACCTTGAGAGTATCGCCCTTGTTGAATTCCGCACCGGGTTCTATGCTCTGTTCGATGATGGAGTTTTCGTCAGCTTCGTTATACTCGGAGCTCTCTACCTCGAACTTGATGTTGTTTCCGTACTGGCTAACTGCGATGTTGTAATCCCAGCCGTAGAAGTCAGGCATTGTAAAGTCAGCAGGCTTTCCGCCGCCCTTGAGGAGTCCGCTGAGGATAGTTGCAACGAAGATAACTGCAACTACCAGAACAACGATAACGATACCTGTGAGTACAGGTACTACCAGTGAAGAACGCTCTTCCTCTTCTTCTTCATCGTCGTAGTCATCATCGTAGTACTCGTCGTCGAGATAATCCGCAGGAGTTTCATCGGCATATCTCTTTGCTGAGCGGCCGCCGCCCATTGCCATAGCGCCTGCGCCTGCACCTGCATAAGCGGGTGTCTTTGCAGCGTAAGCATTCTGTACTTCCTCTGGGCTTTCAGTCTCAACGTCGTTGCCGTAGCCGTCAGAGATGAAGCTGTCGTCGGAATCGCCTGTATCCTCGGTGTAGTAACCGAATGTGATGGACGGATTAGCCTTGAAAGCTTCTATATCAGCGATCATCTCGCCTGTTGACTGGTATCTGTCCTCGGGAGCCTTTTCCATAGCTCTGAGTACGATCTCCTCGAGGCCGTCGGGGATGTCGGGATTGAGGGCTCTCGGACGCTCGGGGATGTCGTGCATATGCATTACTGCGATAGCAACCGGGTTATCGCTGTCGAATGGCTTTCTTCCTGTGAGCATCTCGTACATCATAGCACCTACTGAGTAGATATCGCTCTTAGCGTCTGTAACGCTTCCGCTTGCCTGCTCGGGGCTGATGTAGTGTACGCTTCCGATAGCCTGATCGGTAGCTGTCTTACCCTGCTCACTTGCGAACTTGGCAATGCCGAAATCCATGACCTTGATAGTGCCGTCTGTGAACATCATGATGTTCTGGGGCTTTATGTCACGGTGAACGATGCCCTTGTCGTGAGCGTGCTGGAGGGCACGGAGGATCTGGATAACGAAGTGTACCGTATCCTTCCATGTGAGTACCTTTTCCTCTTCGATATACTCTTTAAGAGTGATACCGTCGATATACTCCATAACGATGTACTGGATCTTCTCTGAGAAGCCCACATCGTAGATCTTGACTATATTCGGGTGTGAGAGAACGGCGATAGCCTTGCTCTCGTTTCTGAATCTGCGAAGGAACTCCTCGTTCTCTGCAAACTCCTTCTTGAGTATCTTTATCGCAACTGTCTTGTTGTCGATAACGTCGATACCCTTGTAGACCTCGGCCATTCCTCCGACGCCTATCAGCTCGGTTATCTCATATCTTCCGTCGAGCTTTTTGCCAATGTTCTTATCCATATCCTTTCCTCCTGCGTTTAGTCAGAAATTACCGCAACAGTTATATTGTCACGGCCGCCCTTGCTGAGAGCTAAAGTAATAAGTTCGTCTGCAACGTCATCGAAGGTAGAGCGCATGATGACGTCATATATTTCATCGTCGCTGCAATAGCCCGAAAGGCCGTCGGAGCAGAGCAGCAGACTGATCTTATCCTCATAGTCAAATACAAAAGTATCCGCAGAGACTGTCTTTTCTACACCGACAGCCTTCACGAGCATATGCTTCTGAGGGTGAGTTTCGATCTCTTCCTCGGTGATCTTACCGTGCTTGTAGAGATCCATTGCGTAGTTGTGGTCCTCGGTTATCTGAACGAGGCCGTCATTTGTGATGAGGTAAGCTCTGCTGTCGCCCACATTGGCTATAACAGCGGAGTTCTTGCCGACAAAGGCTGCGACGCAGGTAGTACCCATGCCGAAGTTCTTGAAATCGAACCTTGCCCTTGTGTATATAACGGAATTAGCGGCTGAGACAGAAGAAATGAGAAGGGTCCTTATCTCCTCATCATTCAGTCTTTCGGAATAACCTGCTGAGAACCGCTGGAAGAATTCCTCAACAGCGATGGAGCTTGCTTCTTTGCCTGCTCTTTCGCCGCCCATGCCGTCGCACACGACAGCGAGTATATTGTGGCCGAAATATTCGCATCTGACCGAATCCTGATTTTCATCACGTGCCAGACCGATATCCGTACCGAAACGGTATCTCAAGCGTCCGCACCTCCGTTCTTCTCACTGCTTTTTGCCGCATCCCGTCTCAGCTGTCCGCAGGCAGCTTCGATATCGCTTCCGAGAGTTCTTCTCACAGTGGCGTTGATGCCTCTTTTGCCGAGCCGCTTAGCGAAATCGGCAACGCCTGAACGGGCTGTTCTGTAGTTCCTCTCCTTAACCTTGTTAACGGGTATCAGGTTCACATGGCAGTTGATGCCACGAAGAAGGTCAGCCAGCTTGTCGGCGTCGGCATCGGTGGAGTTGACTCCGTCGATAACGGCATATTCAAAGGTGATGCGGCGGCCTGTTGCGTCTATATAATCTTTGCAGGCCGTGATAAGGCTGTCTATGTCATACTTGTTGTTAACGGGCATTATCTTGCTTCTGCCCTCATTGTCGGGGCAGTGAAGCGATACGCACAGGGTAACGCCCAGCCGGAGCTTTGCCAGATCATAGATCCTCGGAACTATACCGCAGGTAGACAGTGATACGTGTCTGAGGCTCATATTATTGCCGTTCTTGTCGGAGAGGAGGCTGAGGAATCTCACAACGTTGTCATAGTTATCGAGAGGCTCGCCTATGCCCATGAGCACCACGCCCGAAACACGGACGCCCGAATCTCTTTCAGTCTCATAGATCTGCATGAGTATCTCGGACGGCTCAAGGTCTCTGACATAACCTGCAATAGCTGAGGCACAGAAACGGCAGCCCATTTTGCACCCCACCTGAGTGGAGACACAAATGCTGTGGCCGTAGTTGTACTCCATAAGAACAGTCTCGACAAAGTTCCCGTCAGAAAGCCTATACAGATATTTTACAGTATTATCCATACAAGATTCAAGCTTTTTTTCTACAAATAGTCCATTTATACAAAATTTTTCTTTCAGGACCGTTCTCAATTGGACAGATATATCAGTCATTTTATCAAAATCGGTGACTCTTTTTACATGAAGCCACTGAAAGATCTGTTTTGCCCTGAATTTTTTCTCTCCAAGTTCAGTTAAAACATTTTCCAGTTCAGTCAGACTGAGGCTGAGAATGTCGATTTTTTCCAACCGCTCACCCCTTTCTATCAATTCATAATTCGTAATTCGGAATTGCGGTGTCCACTCCGTGGACGGATTAAAAAATAATAATTCCGCATTCCTGATTCAGAATTACTTCCTGCGCAGTTTCGCTATAAAGAATCCGTCACTTCCGAAATGATGCGGGAAAATAGCCGCCATGCCTCCGCTGAACACGCTTCCCAGCGGCTGAGGAAGCTCCGCAAGTTCGAGTTCGGGATGATTTGCCAGAAGTCTCTGCACCACATCTTCATTTTCTGCCTTGCGTACAGTGCAGGTGGAATAGACCATCTCGCCGCCGTCAGCCAGATAATTCAGCGCATTCTCGGCAATTTTGTACTGTATCTCAGGCAGGCGCTCGAAGTCCGAAATGCTCTTATAGCGTATCTCAGGCTTTTTCCTGATGACTCCGTAGCCCGAACAGGGCACATCACAGAGTATCTTCGTGGCTTTCGGGATGTCATCGTAATACTTCGTCGCATCCCTTGCCTCAGCTTTGACATTACTTAGTTCAAGACGTGCTGCGCCTTCCTCTATCAATCCCACACGGTGCTTATGGAGGTCAAAAGCATATATCTGTCCTTTGCCGTCCATCATCTCCGCCATAGTAAAAGTCTTTCCTCCGGGGGCGGCGCACATATCGAGAACTATGTCATTTTCCGTTGGTGCAACAGCTGCACAGCAAAGCTGCGATGCCAGATCCTGCACATGGAAAAGACCCATAATGAACATATCGTTGCTTTCCAGATTGTACAAACCAACCTTGTCATTGACCTTGTAGCAATGAGGCAGGAGAGGAGACTTCTCAAAAAATGATCTGTCGCCCCACTTTTCAAGAAATTCCCTGTCCTCGTCAGCTTCGTCATCACCGATATTGTTGACACGGATGAAAGTAGGAGCTTCACCGAGAGAATCCACAAAAAGGTCTTTTGCATTCTCCATGCCGTAGTCATTCACAACGCTCTCTATCAGCTCGGCAGGTATTGAGTATTCCACAGACATACGCTCTATTTCGTTCTTTGACATATCATACTTTTTGCCCTTTCTGATAAAGTTCCTGAGAACCGCATTGACCATTCCCGAAGCGCTGGTCTTGCCGAACTTCTTGGCAAGCTTGACGCTCTCGTTTACAGCAGCGTTGTCGGGGACGTTTTCCATGTAGAGTAACTGGTAGATACCGCACCGCAATATAGTTATAATTATGCTGTCCAGCTTGCTCAGCGGGCGGGATGAAAGCCCTGTCAGAATATGGTCGAGAGTGATCTTCCTCTCGATGACTCCATAGTAAAGAGCCGTACAGAATCGCTTATCCTGCGGCGAGAGGTCTGAGTTTTTCAGTCCTGCGTCAAGCTGTATATTTGAATAGCTGCCGCTCCTGAACGTCTTGTCCAGGAGCTTGACAGCGGTATATCTCGGATCAGCCATCATCTTCTCCTGAAAGGAGCAAGAAGACGGAGCAGCTGCATGATAGATACTATAAGGCCTGCAACGTATGTGAGCGCTGCTGCGGTCAGTACCTTTCTTGCCTTGGGAAGCTCATCAGCTTCAAGAATGCCGTCTCTTTCAAGGGTAGCCATCGCTCTTCTGCTGGCGTTTATCTCAGTGGGGAGAGTGATGAGCTGAAACAGCACAACTGCTGCGAACATGGCGATAGAAACAAAGATAAGGTTGGTTCCGATGGTCATATTGCTGAGGAGCACACCTCCCAGGAACACCAGATACCACAGCCTTGAACAGATGTTTGTAACAGGTACGATGGCTGTTCTCAGGCGTATCGGCAGATATCTTTCAGCGTGCTGGCAGGCATGGCCGCACTCATGTGCAGCTACACCGATAGCGGCTACGGAGATCTGTCCGTAAGTGGAATTTGAAAGACGCACCACATTTGCCCTCGGGTCGTAGTGATCGCTGAGGGTGCCGCTGATAAATTCCACCTTTGTGTCGAAAAGTCCGTTGCTGTCCAGTATCATACGTGCGACTCTGTCGGAAGTAAGACCTCTTGAATTGCGCACCATGTTGTATTTCTTGAAAGTGACTGTAACGTAGATCTCCGCAAGAATAGGGAGAATGAGCATTATTATAAATGTTATGACATATGTGTAGTTAGGGTTCATTTGGTTCCTCCAAGTATTTCGCCCTTTACGAGCTTTTTGCCTCTGAGGAAATCCTCAGCAGCCATTCGCTTTTTGCCTTCGGGCTGAACTTCGGTAAATACAACAGCTTTACCGTCGCCGCATTTCACAGCGAAACGCTTCTCATCGACTATAGAGCCGTTCTCTGCATCGGGAGCAATATTGTCCGAAATCTCAGATCTGAACACCTTCAGTCTCTTGCCGTCCAGCATTGTGAATCCTGTAACGCCACGGATGGTATTGTGCACCTCTGCGGCAGTTTTCGAGAAGTCCAGAGCGCTCATTTCCTTCTGTATCATAGGTGAATAGCAAGACAGTGAATCATCCTGCTTTTCGGGAGAAAGAGTACCGTTCTCAACAGCTTCGAGAGTCTCTGCAAGCACCTCGCCGCCCATGACAGCCAGTCTCGCATAGAGCTCCTCATAGGTCTCGTTTTCGCCTATTTTTGTGGATCTCTTAATGAGCATATCGCCTGTGTCAAGACCTTCGCCCATCTGCATTGAAGTTACGCCCGTTTCTGTCTCACCGTTGAGGATGACCCAGTTAATGGGAGCCGCTCCCCTGTACTTCGGGAGAAGTGAAGCGTGAATGTTTATACAGCCGTATTTCGGCAGTTCAAGCACCTCTTTCGGCAGTATCTGTCCGTAAGCGGTAACTACTATAAGGTCGGGAGCGATGTCTCTCAGCACCTGCATGGAAGTCTCGGCATCCTCGCCCTTTCTCAGAGAAAGGGGCTGATACACCTGATAGCCGTACTCAAGAGCCGCAGCCTTTACCGCAGTCGGCACAAGCTGATTGCCTCGTCTGCCTCTTGCCTTGTCGGGCTGAGTGAATACAGCCGCTACTTCGTGCTTGCTCTCAGCCAGCACTTTGAGGCAGGGAACCGAAAATTCAGGGCTGCCCATAAATACTATTTTCATGTCATTCCTCCTCGGGAACGAAGAATTCCTCGACTATTTCAGTAAATACATGGCCGTCGAGATGGTCATTTTCGTGGCAGGTGCACTGAGCTCCGAGGCCTTCAAAATCTCTCTCGAACCAGTTGCCGTTTCTGTCCTGAGCCTTCAGATGGCATTTCATAGGACGTGTAACATATCCCCATACATTCGGGCATGAGAGGCAGCCTTCCTGCACTCTCTGCTTGCCTTCCTTCTGTGTTACTTCGGGATTGATGCACTCGAAGCTGCCCTCCTCAAGGTGCATGATGAATATTCTTCTGCACAGTCCTATCTGAGGAGCTGCCAGTCCGAGGCCCTGAGCCTTGTCGAGAGTCTCATGCATATCATCAAGGAGTACAGCCAGCTTTTCGTCGAATTTATCAACAGGCTTGCAAACCTTGTGAAGGCTTTCGTCTTTGTCAGTCAGAATTTTTCTAAGTGCCATTTAGCTCTTCCTTTCACATTTATCATACCCCGACATCGCCGTTCATATCAGCGTACAGGGAAACGCCTTTCATGTCTTTCAGGTCGGCTGCTTCCGTCAGCAGCGAACTGATGAAACCACGTATCTCGGCGTTATTTTTGCATTTCATTATTATTCTGTATCGGAATTTGCCGTTTATTCTCCCGTATGAGGCTCTTACCGGGCCAAGCACACGAATAGGAGTTTTCGGCTGCATCCTGTCCAGTTTTTCCTTCATCAGGGCGAGTACAGCGTCTGCGCCTTTCTGAACGGACACTTCATCGTTTGCCGCAAAGCAGAACACCGCCATATCGCAGACAGGCGGAAATATCATAGCACGGCGGATAGCAATTTCTTCGTTGTAGAAGCCCTTGTAGTCCTGAGCCGCAGCCAGATTCATTATGTAATGCTCGGGCATGAAAGTCTGAAGTATCGCCCTTCCCTGCCTTTCGCCACGTCCGCTTCGTCCCACTACCTGAGTGATAAGTGAGAAGGTGCGTTCATAGCTCCGGAAATCCCCTGCAAACAGGGCTTTATCGACGGAAAGCACTCCGACCAGCGTAACATCGGGGAAATCAAGCCCCTTGCCTATCATCTGAGTGCCTATCATTATGTCATACTTCCCGTCACGGAAGTCTGCGAAGTTCTTTTCGTAGGAATATCGGGAAAAAGTGGTATCAGCGTCCATACGCAGGACTCTTGCCTGCGGGAAATATACCGCAAGTTCCTCCTCCAGCTTCTGAGTGCCGAATCCCATATTCCTCAGTCTTTCCGAGCCGCAGCTTGGGCAGACCGTTATTCTCTCGCTGACGTAGCCGCAGTAGTGGCACATCAGCTTGTCGTTTTTCTTGTGGTATGTAAGCGGTACGGAACAATTGGGGCAGTATACGGGCTGATAGCAGTCGCAGCAGCTTATGACCGTATGGTAGCCACGGCGATTGAGCAGAAGTATGGACTGCTCGCCATTTGCCAGATTCCGGCTCAGCTCCTCAGCCAGCTTACGGCTGAATTCCGTTCTGTTGCCGTCCTCACGCTCCAGATTCATATCGACTATGCTTACCTCAGGCAGAGGCGAAGTGCTGTAGCGTTTATTCATCTCCAGCAGTCTGTACACGCCTTTTTCCGCCAGATAGTAGCTCTCCACCGAGGGAGTAGCCGATGCCAGCAGAAGCACCGCCTTGTGATAGCCGCAGCGATGCCTTGCGATATCATGGGTCATGTATCTCGGCGAGCTGTCGGATTTGTAAGAGCGCTCGCCTTCCTCATCGACAATGATTATGCCGATATTATCAAGAGGTGCAAACACCGCACTTCTTGTGCCGATGACTATATCGGCGCTGCCGTTCTTTATCCTCTTGTACTCGTCCAGACGCTGCCCCTGTGAAAGTCCGCTGTGGATAACAGCAACTCTCTCACCGAAAAGCGAGCGGAATCTGCGGAGTATCTGAGGAGTAAGGCCTATTTCGGGGATGAGCAGCATAGCCTGCCTTCCCATTTTAACTGTATCGGATATAAGCTTCTCGAAGACGGAGGTCTTGCCGCTTCCCGTAACGCCATGCAGCAGAAAAGCTGCCGCTTTCCTGTCAAAGAGAGCAGAAAGCACAGCGTCATGAGCGGACTGCTGTTCGTCGGAGAGAACTATTTCGTCGGGGTCACATTTTTCCTCGGAGCCGTCTTCAACATGGCGGAATACCTCCATGTCGTATTCAGCGGCAGCTCCTCCTGCAATAAGGCGCTTGACCACAGCCTGAGTGACGCCGCACATATATGCAGCTTCCTTCTCAGCCGCAGCGCCGTACTCCGACAAAAAATCCGCAACTATCTTCTGTTTTGGTGTAAGGTCGAAGCTTTCGGGTTCGCTGAGATACTTATCTGAAAGCCGCACCATTCTGACTGCGGCATCGCCTACAGCCTGTCTGAAGATATTATCGGAATCCATCGCCCCTGCATCACAGAGTTCATCGGGCAGTCTCCTGCCGTTTTCAAGGATGTAATTCTCCAGCACTTCATTCAGCGACTTGTTGTCGGGAATTTCTTTCAGCTTCTCCAGCAGTTCATGGGCTTCATCTGAAAGCGCAGAAAAGTCTGTGAAATTTTTCACTAATGTAAACCTTTCCTTTGCCCTCACGCTCATGGCAGGAGGAAGCATTATCCTGACAGCGTCATAGTAGGTACAGTAAGTGTTCTCCCTCAGATACAGGGCGAGCTGAAGCAGTTCATCGGATACAACAGGCTCATCATCCACCTGAGAAACGATAGCTTTCAGCTTCTTGCCGCTATTCTGAGAAAGCTTCATGATAACGCCGATACGCCGCTTGTTGCCTCGTCCGAAAGGGACAAGCACACGGCAGCCGACCTTCGCCTTTATATTGTCGGGCACCGAATAGCTGAACAGCATATCAAAAGAATATGCAGTTCCGCTGACGGCGATCTCCGCAATAAGAGGCATTATTCGTTAGTCTGCGGAGCAGTGTTGACTATCTTGCACTTACCGCTTGCGAGCTCCTCAACAGCGGTCTTAACAGGCTTTTCTTCAAGAGTTTCGCCGTTTGCGTAGAGTTCGTCAGCGATCTCTCTTGCACGCTTTGCAACAGCGATAACAAGTGAATAACAGCTTTCGTTCTTGGATATGATCTGGTTTACAGCAGGTCTGAGCATTTTATACACCTCTATTATATATTCTCACAGCATAAGCTGTGCAGTTGCCTTACGAATTTTTGATAATGTCCGCAATGATCTCAGGTCTCTTGTCTGATCTGAGCTGTTCTGCACGGACAACGTGGAAGAAATCGTCAACAGCGTCCTCAAGGGCATCGTTCACGATGATGTAGTCATACTTTGCAGCAAGAGCGACCTCGTTTGAAGCCTGAGCGATACGCTGCTCGATGACATCTTCTGTCTCTGTGCCTCTCTTGTGGAGACGTCTGCGGAGTTCAGCGATGGACGGAGGAGCAATGAAGATGGAGAGTGCATCGGGTCTCTTGTTCATGACCTTGATAGCTCCCTGAACCTCGATCTCGAGGATAACATTCATGCCCTTTTCCAGCATCTCGTTCACTTCCTTCATGGGAGTTCCGTAGAGATTTCCGCAGTATTCCGCATATTCAAGGAATCCGCCGTCAGAAACTCTCTGCTCGAACTCATCCCTTGAGATGAAGTGATAGTTAACGCCGTTCACCTCGCCCTCACGGGGAGATCTTGTAGTAGCCGAAACGGAAACGCAGAATCTTTCATCTTTAAGAATCTGTTCCAGCATAGTACCCTTTCCGCAGCCTGACGGAGCGGAAAAAACAATAAGTCTGCCTTTATTCATTATCCTCTGTACCTCCGGTACCATTTATTCTTGCAGCAAGAGTATCGGTTATCAGTGACGAGAGGACGATATGTCCGCTGTCCATGATAAGGACTGCTCTTGTCTTTCTTCCAAAAGTGGCATCAATGGCTCTGCCGCTGTCACGTGCCTCCTGCACCAGACGCTTGATGGGCGCTGATTCCGGGCTGACAACGGAGATTATCCTGCCGGCAGAAACCATATTTCCATAGCCGATATTTACCAGTTTCATAGCTTATTCGATATTCTGGATCTGTTCACGGATCTTCTCGATCTCAGCCTTCATATCAACAACGATCTTGGTGATATTGAGGTCCTGAGCCTTTGAACCGATAGTATTGACCTCACGGTTCATCTCCTGAACGATGAAATCCAGCTTTCTGCCCACAGCCTCGTTGGAATTCAGCATATTTTTCAGCTGAGAGATATGGCTGCGGAGACGGACAGTTTCCTCATCAACAGCTATTTTTTCGGAGAAAATAGCAGCTTCGGTGAGTATCCTCTGCTCGTCGATATCCTTATTTTCCAGCACTTCGCTGAGTTTTTTGTAAAGACGGTTCCTGTAATTTTCAACAGTGATTGGGGAAAGTCTCTCCACCTCCATGACCATTCTGAGGATGCCGTCGGATTTCTCGGTTATATCCTTCTTCAGGCGTTCGCCCTCGGTGCTGCGCATCTCAACAAACTTCGCAACTGCTTCCTGAGCGACTTCTGCAACATCGTTCCAGACCTGTTCCTCGTCATCGGGAGTTTTCTGGACTGTGAAAATATCGGGGAGCTTAATAAGCTTTGAAAGTGAGAGATCGTCAGTCAGACTGAGTTCTTCCGAAACGCTTCTGAGAGCGGCAACATAGCCTTCGGCAACACCCTTGTTTATAGCGATCTCGGTATCTTTTCCCTCTATATTATTGATGGTAACGGCCGCTTCGACCTTACCTCTGGATATGGAATTCTTGAGGAGAGCCTTTAACTTTTCGTCGATATAGCTGTAAGTGCGGGGGATCCTTGAAGAATATTCATAGTACCTATGATTAACGGAACGTATCTCAACGAGGATATCACGTCCGTTCAGTATTTTCTGTGCTCGGCCGTAGCCTGTCATACTTTTCAGCACGGTATCTCCTGCTTTCTGTATATATTTTTTCGCATAACTATGCTATTATATTATTATACCACTTCCCGTCAGGAATTGCAAGAGTTTTCAGAAAATAAAAAGAGGACGCCGAAGCGTCCTCTTAAATCGTTTGGACAAATTATTCAGAAGATTATGACTCAGGGAGCTTAGTGATGAGCTCGAGCTTGTACTTCTGGATTGAGAGAGCGTCAGCATTTGTGATGCCGTCGCCGTTATTAGAAACGTCACCGTTGATCTTACCCTGTGCAGTAAGTGTGTACTTGCTTGGGTTAGAGATCGACTGCATGATGATTACAGCGTCAGATACGTCAACGTTGCCGTCGCAGTTAGCATCGCCCCAGAGAACGTCGCCGACTGGAGTTGAAGCTGTTGTAGCTGATGTTGTAGCAACAGTTGTTGTAGCAGCAGTTGTTGTCTCAACAGGTGTTGTGCCGCCTGCACCTTCAGTCATAGGTGTAACATCAGGATAGAGCAGAGCCATTCCGCCGTATGCCATGATAGCATCACCAGCGTGCCAGAATCTGTGGAGTGTGTACTCGTAGTCTTCTGTCTCGCCTGTTGCATCGTATACAGCCTTACAATCCTGCCACATCTTATCCTTCTCATAGCTCTTACGGATGTCGCTGAATGTTACGCCCGGCTTGAGCTCTGAACCATCAGGCATTTTACCGCTATAGTAATCAGGAATATAAACTACCTGCTCGAATATTCTCTTGAGTGAACCGTTGTGATCCTTGAAGCCAAGGCTGAGATCGTCACGGCCAGCATCGTACTGGTAAGAGAGAAGCTTGTTAGCAAGGTAGAGAGCCTTCTCAGCAGTTGTTGTACCCTCTTCGTTAGCATACTTAGCATCTACATTATTAGCCTTAGCATAGTAGATAAGTGTATTACAGAGTGAAGATACACAACCGTAGTCGCCCATGCCGTAGCCAGTAATAGTACAGCTGAGGCTCTGGTTGCCGTCAGGATTGTATGTGCCTGTCCATGTGTCAGGTACACAGTCAGGATCAGTGTGGTGACCGCCCTTACCCCAGTCAAGGTTAGATGGGATAGCGTAAGGAAGTGTCTCACCGTCTTCTGTTACGTAGTCGAACTTAGTCTCTGCCTCGAACCACTTGATCCATCTCTCAAGGAGAGCTTCCAGAGCGTCTTCGAGGCTCAGGCCGCCCGGCTTAACATCTGACTGATCGCCGTTTGTCTTAACATAGTAGTAAAGTTCAGCAAGACGCTGAGTTGACCATACCTGGTTACCGATCCAGTGGTTTGAACCAGGGTCAGCGTATACAGGGTGAGCAACGAATACCATGTCATAGAATGTTGGGAGATCAGCAGGATATGTCTCATAACGTCCCTTATATGAGTTTGTACAACCGCCGGCGAAAGGACCTTCCTTAGACTGGAGCCAGAGGTACATTTCAATCTGTCTCTTGAGTGACTCTTTGTAGTCAGCGTCAGCATCCTTAGCCTTCATGCCGCTGTTCATGTTCTTATCATAGAGAAGACCATAAGCAGCAAGTGGGTTCTGATAGAACTGATGTGAGTGTGAGCAGCCGATCTGCCAAGCCCACTTGTAGTTACCGTAAGAAGCTGTAAGAGCTCCGCCCCAAGCAGTATACCAAGCCATGAGATAGTGCTTGGAATCCATACCAGCTGAAGGAGAAGTGATTTTTGTGTCCTTAGCGATAGCCTTGTAGTACTTATCGAACATATCGTTACGGCACTGGTCACCCATCTTACCAGCGAGAGCTGAGATCTCACCACAGTCTACACCATGCTGATTAGCAAAGTAGATAGCCTGGATAGCACGGTCCTCAGCGTCAGGAGCGTTAGTGAATGAGTACTGAGCAGGAACTGCGTCGAGACCGTTGAAGATAGCCTTGATACCGTTACCGTTATCTTTCTTAGTGCTCTCCATACCCCACTTAAGCTCTTCAAGACAAGGAGCAGGAACTGTCTCGAAACAAGACTCTTCCTCACCTCTCTGGAAGGTATTGATGAATGTGAACTTGCCTTCGCCCTTAGTGCCCTTGCTGAATCCGTACCAGTCATCAACGTCAGCGAGCCAGTTCATGAGGTAGTAACCGTTATCTGAACCGTATGCAGACTTGTATGCGTCATACATTGGGTTGATAGCGTCTACGTTAGGCTGCTCTGTAGGATAATCTGAAGGATCGTCACCTTCAGCAGCTGTATCAGCCTTAAGTCTCTCCTGCTTCCAGATTGAATCGTACTCGATATCGCTTCTGTTAGCTGCTGTAGACCAACCAGGAATAAGAGCTTCCATGATCTTCCAAGCGTCAGCAAGATCGTTGTCGCCTGAAGTCTGACCGCTTGCTACGAGAGCATCGTGCATTGCAGCCATCCATACGATGTATGACATAGCCTCAGAAGTTGTCTCGTGACCGTAGTCAGGAGCCTCAACAACGAGTGTTTCAACAGCGTGGTAAGGAATACCGAACTTCTTAGCGCCGTTGTTCTGCTTGCTCATGAAGCCGTTGGAGACACCGTTTGTCATAACGTCATCATAGAGTGATTCAAACATAGAGATGTAGCTCTCATCTGATTTAAGAGCTTCTGATGTAGCCTTAGGAGCTGCTGCAGAAGAAACAGCAGGTACTACAGCTGTAGCTGTCATTGCTGCAGAAAGCATAGCAGCAGCAAGAGCCTTTGTCTTTTTGCTTATCATTAGTATTACCCCTCTCATAATAATGTGATGTGGTTAAAAGGTTTCGTTTCCATGTCTGAAGGCGAACCATGCTGAGAAGTGATCTTCTGCGGAACAGGACTCACCGATAATGCTCCGCACTGCGATAGCTTTTCAGCATTATGGAATGCGCAGCCGCCACGGAAACCGTATATGAAAATACTCATACACTGTGTGCTTATATCACATTATAAACACACAATTCTCAAACTATTTTCAAGATAATTATATTCCACATTTCTATTCATGTCAACAGTTTAAAAAGTTTTCGGCTTGGCTGAAGGTCATTTTTGGTGCAATGCACACATTGGAATACCCCTTTTTGTACATTTTGTCCACCGCTCAAAAGTTGCTGATTTTTCACAAATTGCGATTTAATGAATTTAGTATTACTTTTAATCTTTATAAACAAGATTCATTCTCTTTACAATAAACTTTCACAAAATCCACACAGATTAGATATAATATTTATCATGATAATTACAATGCAGCAAAAATGCACTTTGGGTGTGAATAACGCCTTTTAACATTTAGTTCATGCTTTGTTCATCTCACGTTAATCTTTTTCTGCGATAATAAAACAGTATGCTATGATAGAGTAATTGTATACTTTAGCACAGTATTTTACGGCTTCATAGTTATAATTATACAAATGAAAGGAGAAGCTCATGATTACTATTGAAAATCTGACTAAGTACTACGGCAGCAACCGTGCCGTAAACGACATTAGTTTCACAATAAATGATAATGAGATCCTCGGTTTTCTCGGACCTAACGGTGCGGGCAAATCAACGACCATGAATATGATCGCCGGCTACCTCCCCATGAGCGGAGGCAAAGTCACCATCTGCGGAGACGACATAACGGAAAATCCCGTAAAAGCAAAGAGAAACATCGGCTATCTTCCCGAAATACCGCCTGTTTACCCTGATATGAAGGTCAGGGAATATCTTGATTTCTGTGCAGGCCTCAAGGGTATCAAGGGCAAGGAAAAGAAAAGCGAAATGGAACGTGTCATGGCTCTGCTGAAGATCGCAGATGTTCAGCACAAGCTCATACGCAACCTCTCCAAAGGTTACAAACAGCGTGTGGGATTCGCACAGGCACTCCTCGGCAATCCGAAATTCCTTATCCTCGATGAGCCTACAGTCGGCCTCGACCCTAATCAGGTCGTAGAGGTAAGAAGCATCATCAAGGACCTGAAAAAGGAACATTCCGTTATTTTCAGCTCCCATATCCTCAGCGAAGTCAGTGCGGTGTGCGACCGTGTCGTTATCATCAATAAAGGCGATATCCGTGCTATCGATACCATCGAGAACCTCGAAAAGACCTTCAACGATTCATCAGTCCTCCACGTAAAGTGTGCAGGAAGCAAGGCCGCAGCCGCCGCTATCATCGGCGTTACAGAAGGTGTAGCCGAGATAATGGAAGCTGTTGACGAGGGCAACAATATCACATCCTTCACCGTAAAGCTCAGCGGCAATGCCGAGCAGACCCAGGAGAAACTGATGGCTGACTGCCTGAAGAATCAGGTAACTGTCCTTGAGATCTACACTGACAAGCCTAACCTTGAGAAGGTATTCACCGAGCTCATCAACAGACCTGCCCAGAAAAAATCAATGGACGAGCTCCTCAACGAGATCGTTCCCGAAAAAACAGATTCCGCAGAAAACGAAGAAGCCGAGTCTGAAGAAAAGGAGGAAAATGAGTAATGTTTCCTATTTATAAGAAGGAGCTGCAGTCGTTTTTCTACACTCCTTTCGCCTATGCTATAGCGGCACTCTTCATGCTGCTGTTCACCTATATCTTCGGTGTAGCCATCGGAGGTATGGATTCATCCAACACTCTGAAATTCTCATTCACCGAGATATTCTACAACGTAACGCTTTATTTCATATTCCTGCTACCTATCCTCACCATGCGTACATTCGCTGATGAAAGGAAATTCGGCACGGAAGTACTGCTTATGACATCACCGGTCAGCGTACTGAAAATAGTTATCGCAAAGTTCCTCGCAAATATGACAGTTTACATATTCATGCTTGCAGGCACACTTGTATACCCCATCATCACCGCCATCAACGGCGAAGTCGTTATAAGCCAGCTTATCTGCGCTTACATCGGTATCTTCTCTTGGGGAATGATGTTTATCACACTGGGTATGCTCATTTCTTCATTCACCGAGAACTCCATCATAGCTGCCATCATCGGAGAGATCATCATGTTCGGTGTGCTCTTCCTTGACGATTTCGCAAATACTGCTTTCATCTCGCAGTATCCCAAGCTCCAGTCAGTTCTCTACGCATTTGCCGCACAGCCAAGATTCGCCTACTTCTCACAGGGCTTCATCCGCCTCTCCGACCTGGTATTCTTTGCTTCTGCAACAATAGTTTTCCTCGTATGGACATACATCTCCATCGAGAAAAGACGCTGGAAAAGGGGGTAAGCTGAGATGGAAAAGAAAAAACTCAATTTCTCGGGAACTATCGCCATCGTTATCGCTCTGCTGACTCTGGTAGTATTCGTACCGATAAACCTTATAGTCAACTATTATGACAAGGTATACGACATGACTCCTACCAAGAGATACACTCTCAACGAGACCACAGCCAAGCTTCTCAATGATACTTCCGATAAGGACATCGATGTTTTCTTCCTTTCAAAGAAGGAATATTTCCGTGGCGCACCTGAGTTCCTCTCACTGTACCACACTCTCACACAACTTGAAGAACGTCCTAATATAGATGTTACATACTTCGAGCCTGACGAGAACGCAGCTCTCGCAAACGAGCTTTCCAACGACGGACTGCTCAGCGTTCAGAACGGCGATATCTTCGTAAGATGCGGCGATATCACAAAGCGTATCGACCACTCTAAGATATTCCAGACCACATCCGACGGTACATTCCAGTATGCCGGCGAGGAGCTTATCGCAGCTGCTATCGAGACCTGTACAAACGGCTCCCTCCCGACTATCTACTTCCTCCAGGGTCACGATGAAAAGTCCATCAACGACAGCTACGAGATATACGCAAATCAGCTCAAGACCAACAACTACGACGTTAAGGAGCTGAATCTCAGTGAGACAAAGGCTGTTCCCGGAAACGCTAAGATCTTATATCTTGCAGGCCCTCAGAAGGATATCACCGACGATGAGAAGGCTATCCTTGAAGATTACCTCGAGGCAGGCGGCGCACTCTCAATGCTGCTGGCTCCCACAGATACCAAGGGCAGATTCACCAATATCGAAGATATCCTCGGTCAGTACGGTATCGAGATGGACTACAACATCGTTACCGAGACAAGCGCTGCAAATCAGCTCCAGGACAAGGATTATCAGCAGAACGAAAACTTCATACGTGTTGAATATCCCGAAGCTACCGGCGATTACACAGAGGACCTCACATCCGAGCTCAACTACCTCGTAAACAACGGCGAATACATCGCAGGTCTGGCAGGCACAAGAAGCTTCGCACTGATGCCCGAAAATACTTTTGAGAACGGCGCCAATGTTGAAGTTTCGCCTATTATCAGAAATATGCCCACCTACGATTCCGACGGAAATGAGAAATACACCACAAAGAGCACTCCGATGGGCGGCGACGACGTAACCAAGGCAGAAGCCGAAAAGCACTCCGATGAACAGCTTGACCTCGGCTACTACGCTATGAACCGTATAACAGGCGCTAAGCTCATCGTTACAGGAAGCACCGATATCATCGACAAGGATGTTATCGCTCCTTCACTCAGTGCTACACAGATGCTCCTCACTTTCTCAAATACATGGCTCTACGACAGCGATATCTCAATGGGCATAGGCAACAAGCTCAACGCTTACGACTCTATGACATTTGAAGATGCCTCACACGCCAAGAAGGTACTGGCAAGCATGATCATCATTCCGGCAGTACTCGCTGTCGCAGGCGTTGCTGTATGGCTCAAAAGGAGACATTCATAATGAAAAAGCCCATAATTATACTGGTGGCAGCTCTTGTTCTCGCAGGAGGTTCAATGGGAACTTTTCTCGCAGTCAAGAATAAAAAAGATGCCGAGACAAGCCAGTCAGAGGCAATGAGGAAGGATAATCACCTCTTCAGCTTCAATTCCGACGATATCTCAAAGATAGAGTTCGATCTTAAAGACGGCTCATTCACAACCGAAAAATCAGAGGACGGCACATGGAAAGTCACAGAGGGAGACGATTTTACTCCCGATGAGACCTATCTCCAGCTGGTTTCCACGTATACATCCGACCTTACAGCCGAGACCAGCTTCGGTAAGGCTGACGACAGCAAAAAGGCTATGTACGGTCTTGACGATCCGATAACCATAAAGCTTTTCTCCGAAACCGACACCTATGAGCTGTACATAGGCGACAAGAGCCCCACCGGTGAATACTACTATGTAATGACCTCGGAAAAGCCCAATGTTTACGCTATCGATTCATACAAGGGCACTTCACTGGTACCCGATAAGCTCATTCTCAAATCCAAAGATCTCACGCTCTATGAAAATAACGAGATCGACACCATCACCGTAAAGAACAAGAACGGCGATGACTACGTTCTCACCTACGATCCCGACGGACAGTTCTGGGATATTGAAAAGAAGTACGAACTGATCGGTGCAGACCGCACAGCGATCTCCTCAATGGTAAACAATCTTGTAAGACTTGAAGCTGAGGAAATGCTGGAAGAAAACTTCACCGACAAGAAAAGTCTGGGATTTGACGATCCCGATTCACAGATAATCATAAAGGGTCTGGACGGCAAAGAGCATTCGATACTGGTCAAGGCAATGAAAGACGACGACACATACTCCTACGTCCTCAACGAAGACGATAACCAGCTTGAACTCTACTACAGCTCAAATATTGCACTTGCAAACGCAACTGTGTTTGATTACACTCCGAAGAAAATATCAGGCGCAGATATTTACGGCATCAGCGGATTTGACATCAAAGAGGGCGCACATTCCGACGAATTCACCCTCAGCGCCAACGACAGGACCTGCACAATGAGCGGAAAAGATGTGGATATAAGCAATTCCGAAGGATATACCCTTTTCCAGAATTTCTACAATTCATTCTCGCAGATCCCTATGGCAGGCATCGATATCCACGTCAAGCCCGAACTGGAAGATCCTGTTCTAAGCGTTGTATACCATCTCACCGACGGCAAGGATACAACCCTTGACATTACCAATGCCGACGGAAAGTATTATATCTTCAAGGACGGCAAGTACACAGGCGCATACGCCGACGAAACAAGATTTGAAGGCAGATCTTCCATCGAGGAATTCTACCTCAAATTCATCGCCTATTCCATCAAATAAAACAATTATCCCCCTGCGATTTAACCGTTGTACTCATATAGAAGCTTTATACGAATTTATCGGGGAAAACCTTTCTGAGGAAAGGTTCTTCCCCGAGCCCCTTTCCAAAGACTTTTAATAGAATTTTTCCCCTGAGAGGGCGCTCCACGAAAGATGTGAAAACCAGTAGTATTACTGGGAGCGCCCTCTCAGGGGAAAAATTAATACTGAAAGTTTTAGGAAAGGAGTTTGAGGAAGAACCCTTTTTCAAAAGGGTTTTCCTCAATAGACTCGTGTAAAAACTTCTGTAAGAGTACCGAGGTTATGACGGAGGCTTGCTTTTTTATTTCAGCTTTGCAGGAAGAAATCGTACACCATTTTATTAAAGGCTTTACTAATGTAAACGGCGTGTCCTTCGTCAGGGAAGATATGACATTTGCATCCCAGTTTTTCGGCTATTTCCTTTGATGCATCAGCAGTGGTTATCATGTCGTTTTCTGCGCCGATAACTAGAGTCGGACAGCTGATCCTGTCAAGCAGGGGAGCGCTGTTCAGTGAATAGATAGCTCTTGCGTGATCAGCAAAACGTTCCACACTCATGAACTTGGTAAACTTCATAAGAACGGGGATAATAAGCCTGTAATACTTCATTTGCTTTTGAGTGTACATCTTGTCGTAGGTTTTGGTGAATACACCTTTCAGATTGCCGTTTTCAGCCATTTCTAACCACTCATCAACGGCTTTGGTCATTGTGGGATTTGTTTCGGATGCGGTCACTCCGAGAACGAGTTTTTTCACAAGTTCCGGGTGTTCTGCCGCCAGATACTGAGCGATCATTCCTCCCTGTGATACGCCTAAAACATCTGCTTTTCCGATGCCAGCTATCTTCATTGCATCAGCGAGATCCTCCGCCATAGATCTTATAGTTGCATTTTTGTCTCGTCCCGAGCGGCGGTCGAAAATATAAACGGTGAACTCCTTGGCGAATTTCCTGTAAAAATAAGCAAGGTTTGCGGCTGTGCCCTGCATATCAACGATATTCAGTCCGGGGACCATTACAAGCTTCCGTTTGCCTTTTCCGAATTTGGCATAATACATCTCAGCACCGCATGGCAGTTTCAGTGTTTTGTTTTCTGCATTGAACATATCATCACTCCTCATTATGCTTACGTGAATACAGTTTTCGCCAGAATCCTATCATTCTGACAAAGTCTTTTTCCATTCTGTCGGGATCTATGTCGTTGCTCTGAAGCTTCTCCCATAGGTATCCCTCAGAGGCATAATACATATCCTTGTACATCAATTCAAGATCAAGACCGTCTGCGAATTTTTCTTTTTTCAGACCGAGAGAATCAGCCTGATTTTCAAAACCCGAGTACTGCCCGATAAGTTTGTTTATCTCAGGAAGAAGCTCCTTGTCTTTCTCATAATAGGCTTTCAGCTGAAACATGGAAAGTTCGGGATAGCTTTTCATCAGCTGCACCTTGACTCTGAGACCGCTGAGAAATACATCGAAGAAATCTTCGTTATCATAGCAATTCTGATCGATAATAGCTTGCTGTGTGACTTCAACGCTGTATCTGCAAAGGTAAAGATACAGCTCTTTTTTATTTCTGAAATAGTAAAACAGCAGGGATTTGCTGATACCTGCTTCTGCGGCTATCTCACTCATAGGGCTTTTCTTGTAAGTGTATTGCGAAAACACACGGAATCCCGCATTGATAATCTTGTTCCGCTTATTATCCGGAAGCTGAAAGAAACTGTCGTTCATGCTGTATACCTCCATACTGACCGTATCGGTCAATGTTATTATAACACGGCTGACCAAATCTGAGAAGACCCTTTTGAAAAAATATCGGAAAAGGGTATTGACAAAACTGTACATACTTGTTATACTGTATATATCAGGATATGCACAGTATGTCAGAAGGAGCTCTTCATGAAAATAGTAATCAAAAACAAATCAGAACTGCCTATCTATGAGCAGATCGAACAACAGGTCAAGAATCAGATACTCGACGGTACTATTGGGGAGGACGAGCAGCTGCCGTCTATCCGTCAGCTTGCGAGAGATCTGAAGATCAGCGTTATCACAACAACGAGAGTTTATAACGATCTTTCGGATGAGGGATTCATTATTTCCGTGGCAGGCAAAGGCTATTTTGTTGCACCGAGAAATAATGACCTGCTGAAAGAGCGAATGCTCTGCGAAATGGAGGAAGGACTTGAAAAAGCCGTCAGCAACGGCAGAAATGCGGGACTTTCCGATGATGAGATAATCGCCGCATTAAAGGAATATCTGAAAAACGCAGAATGAGCCTATCATTCTCAGTTAATTATCAGGAGGATCGTTTATGGAAAATATTCTGGAGATAAATAATCTATGCAAGAAATACGAGGAATTTGCACTGAAGGATGTATCTTTTGCACTTCCGAAAGGCTATATCATGGGATTTGTCGGAGAGAACGGCTCAGGCAAGACCACGACTATCCGCTCTATTCTCAACATGGCACATAAGGACAGCGGTAAAATATCCGTATTCGGGCTTGACAGCGAAAAGGACAGCATCGTTATAAAGGAGCGTCTCGGCGTTGTTTTCGACAGCCTTTATCTTGCCGAGCATCTTAATCCTAAGCAGATAGAGCGTCAGCTCAAGCCTTTCTACAAGGACTGGGACAGCAAGGAATTTGCCCGTCTTATCAAGGATTTCGGACTCCCCGAAAAGAAAAAGGTAGGGGAATACTCCAAGGGCATGAAGATGAAATTCATGATAGCCATTGCCCTTTCTCATAAGCCCGAACTTATGATACTTGACGAGCCTACCAGCGGACTTGACCCTGTTGCCCGTGATGAACTGCTGGACATTCTCACCGAGTATATACAGGACGAAAATCACGGTGTACTGTTTTCAACACATATCACCGCCGACGTTGAGCGTATCGCAGACTTTGTTACCATCCTTCATAACGGAAAGGTGTGGTTCACAGGCAACAAGGACGAACTTGCCGAGAAATATCAGGTCATAAAGGGTTCGGAGGATGATATTTCATCGGGACTAATGGAGAAAATGATCGGCTACCACAACTACCGCAACGGCTTTGAAGCTCTCATAAAGACAGAAGATACCATAGGTCTCACCGATGAGTTTGTATGTGAAAAGGCAAGTATCGACGAAATACTGGTGTACATAGCAAAGGAGGATAAAAATGAAAGAAATCCTGAAAATGGCAAGGTTTGATTATGACCTTGCACGTTCCTCACTGCTTCCCGAATTTATATTTTTACTTATGATCGTAGCGTTTTTCGTGCTTTTATTTACACCGTTTGTCGCAGCCGGTTTACTTTTTCAGATACCGCTTTCGATATCATTGGTACATTCATTTGATATGAAAAACGATTTTGGTAAAATATACGGCATTCTCCCGGTTTCAAGAAAAAACATAGTCCATGGAAGATTTATGTATCTTTACATTTCTGCCATTATCTCGGAGGTAATTGCAATAATATTATCGTTCTTGTCAATCGCTCTGAAGCTTAACAGATTTCTTCCTCATCAGGGGATGCTGATACAGTTAGCTGATCAGCAGTTCAGTTTTAAATCTTTTTCTCCATTCATTGCGATCGTTGCTGTCTTTGCATTTCTTTGTGTGGTGAATGCTGTAATGGAATCCCTCGGTCAGATATACGGCAGAGATAACGATGCAAGAAATATTATGATACTGATATTATCGGTCGTAGTTATTATGTTCGGATATATATATCTTGCCTATGAGAAAGAAATTCTGCCTCAGCTTGATAGTATCCATTTTCCGGCATCAAAAAGTACACAGATAATTATCTGCATTCTTATCAATATTGCAGCTGCGGCATTCGTGGCGGTATTCAGCCATATAACAGCATCTGTCGTTTCAAAGCGTGAACTGTAAGGAGGTGCGGTCTTGAAAAGCTACAGACAAAAGATCATGGATATAATAAAAGCTGATATCATAACAATGAACGGTTCTAAAAACAGTATGACCACAGTATTGGTAATGAGTATTATTATGACCATAGTGAGCGGATTCTGCATGAACCCTGCTGCTGGAACTATGGGATGTTTTATGATAGGCGGACTGATCGTCCCCACTATGTTCAACAGCGAAATGAAAAATCATGGTGAAAGACTGTACGGGATAATTCCCGTCGAGCGAAAAGAACTTGTAACATCCAGATTCATTTTCTGTACTGCGGTATTTTTCATTGCTGAAATAGCTATTTATTTAATGATGCTGATATCGTTAAAGGCACAGTTATACAACAGGATCTTCGAGAACGGAGAGCTCGATTTCCTGAAAATTGTTTCTGATATGACTGAAAACAGGATGTCACCGACAGGTTTTTTTAACCTTGTATATTTTTCTTCATCTGCATTCGGTCTGAAAATGATGGCATGGTCTCTCAGATCATATTTAAGCGACAGTAAAAAATATGCTCAGCAAATGATGGAAGCAACAATGGGAAACAGAAAAATTAGCAAGAAAGACGTTATAACAGGTGTGTTTATTCTTGCAATATTAGTGATATTCATTCTGCTTTTGCTTGGAGTGATAAAGATAACAGCAGCGATCGCAGTCGTTGTTACTTTGCTTTTTCAGCTTGCACAGGCGGCAAACGGAATATTCCTGGGTCTTATATTTATCATCGAGGCATTATTTTTCCTTATCTACTGTTACATTTCAGCTTTGCTGACATACGAGGAAAAGGATATATAAGGGAGCGGAAAAATGAAAAATATGATCAGAAAACTTACATCTGCATTTTGCGCATCGATTATTCTTTTTACAGTATCTGCACCTTCTGTCATGGCTGAGGATGAGGAAAAGTTTCCGTCAGGAATAAAGCAAAGTGAATTTGAGTACGAAATGACAAGATTACCGAACATTTCCGAACCGAACATTTCCGATAAGAATGATTCATTTGACTATACCGAGTCGGGGGCTGTGGGAGTATTCAGAGGCGATAAGATACTGTATACCAATTACTACGGTGCAACAGACCGTGCGAACAATAAAGCTGTTGACAGCGACAGCGTTTTCGAGTGGGGAAGCATCTCAAAAACTCTCATATGGGTAAGCGTTATGCAGCTGAAAGAGCAGGAAAAAATCGACCTTGACCGTGACGTAAGGGAATATCTCCCCGAAGGCTTCTTTCAGCATCTTTCCTACGATGAACCTATCACAATGATGAACCTTATGAACCACACCGCAGGCTGGCAGGAGTCAACTTATCCTATCTTTGCTACCGATAAGAATGAACTGAAGCCGCTGGGTGAAGCGCTTCAGGACATAGAACCTGCACAGGCTTATCCTGTAGGCGAGGTCACAGCCTATTCAAATTACGGTGCGGCTGTGGCAGGCTATATCGTTGAGTGTATCAGCGGAATGAGCTTTGCGGATTACGTTCACAAAAACATCTTTGAGCCGCTTAAAATGGAGCATACATCAATTGCCGCCGACCGAAGCGATAACAGATACGTTGCTGATAAGAGAAGCGAAATGCACAGCTATCAGAATTATTTCTATAACTGCATTGATCTCGGAATAATCGATAAGTATTGTCCAATTTACCCATGCGGTGCGGCGACAGGCACTCTCAGCGACCTTATGACATACGCTCAGGCACTTGCTGATAAGGATGCGCCTCTGTTTCAGCACAAGGAGACACAGGACGAGATGTTCTCGGGAACTCTTTTCTACGGCGATTCGGATATCCCGATGTGGGCACACGGATTCGTGATAACAGAGTACAATGTAAGGACATACGGCCACAGCGGTGCAACTGTCAGCTGTCAGACGAACATGGCAATTGACCCTGAATCGGGGATTGGAGTAGTGGCAATGGTAAACGAGCCTGATGGGAACCAATTGCTCAGTAAGCCTTTTGAACTTGTGTTCGGAAATCTAAGCCCCGACAAGTACGGTAATGCTGACGGAAACAAGTCGGAACTGAATGGCTATTATCTTCCTCAGCGTTCGCTGAAAGAAGGAATGGGAAAGATTAACAGATATCTCCAGGCAGTCAAGGGCTCGAATTTAGGCGAAGTCGAAGGCATAGGAAACGGAGCGTACCGTATCGTTCAGAAAAGTCAGGCGGATGGAGAAGAATCGGCAATGCTTCTTGGAAAAAAGCGATATTCCGACGGCAAAACAGCACTTTCACTGCCGTCATGTGATTATGCTGAGGAGAACTTTTATCTCGTGAAGCTGATGCTTCTTGCAATGTATATGCTTACCGGCATAGGCGGTATCTATGTCTTACTGATAAGCATAAAACTGAAAAATCATAAAAGAAAGGCAGCTTTAGCAGGATCAAAGATGATGACCGCAGGCTCTGCTGCAAGCCTTGTTTCGCTTATCGCTATTCTTGCGGTATTCGTTTTCTTCAATAACAATGACGGTCTGACAGATGTGCAGCTGACGAGTCTGGGAATTATCCAGATAATATGTCTTGCGGTATGTGCTGTTGCATTTGTTTCGGCTGTGGTGAATACGATGAAAGCCGGTGACAAAAAGCGTATACTGTACATATTCAGCGGAGTCAGCAACGCTATATGCATTTGTGCGATATTGTACTATCAGATGTACAGATTCTGGAATATTTGATCAAGGAGCAGGAATGAAGATATTTATTGATGCAGACGGCTGTCCCGTAGTGGATATCGCAGTGAGGACGGCTAAGAAAAACGGCATAGAATGTACTATAATCTGCGACACCGCCCATTCGATCCGGCGTGATGGCGCAGAGACCATAATCGTTGACAAGGGAGCAGACAGTGCGGATTTCCGGCTTGTCAACCTTGTCGGTGAAGGTGATATCGCCGTCACTCAGGATTACGGGCTGGCGGCAATGTGTCTCAGCAAAAAAGCGGTAGTTCTCAATCAGGACGGCAAACGCTACACTGAAGAGAATATTTCGGGACTGCTTGAATTCCGTGCGGTGTCTGCAAAGATACGCAGAAGCGGAGGACGTACAAAGGGGATGCCAAAACGTACCGAACAGCAGAACAGGGATTTTGAGAAGTCTCTGAATGAAGCAATATCAGGAAAAAAGCAATAAACGTTCAGCTTCCGTATCTTCATCGAGGGTGCGGAAGCTTTTTTTGAAAACAAGTGCATAGTTCACAGGTTATAGCTTGACATATTGAAAATGATGTGTTATCATCATAAAAAAGGAGCAGTTGCAGACTGCATGACAAAACAGCTCAGAAAGGACTTTTTACTATGAAACTGGAACCAATTGTAATATCTTTGCTTGACACCGACCTTTACAAGTTCAACATGGATCAGGTGATCTTCCATAAGCATACAGACCTTTGCGGTCAGTATTTCTTCAAATGCCGCAATAAGGGAATAGTTTTCACTCCCGAAATGGTGCAGGAGATAAATGAACAGATAGACCATCTCTGTACGCTTACATTTAAAGATGAGGAACTGGACTATCTCCGTTCGATACGATTCATAAAGAATGACTATGTCGAGTTTCTGCGTCTGTGGCATCCTATAAGAGATTACGTTACCGCAGAACTTGACGAAAACGGCGAACTCAGCATAGTAGTTGACGGACCGCTGTTTTCGGCAATGCAGTTTGAGATATACCTTCTTGAGATAGTCAACGAGGTCTACTTCAGAATGAATTTCGATTACAGCAGACTTCTCAAGTCGGCTGAGGAACGCCTTGACGCCAAAATAAAGGCACTCAATGACGGAACCTACACATTCAGATTTGCAGAATTCGGATGCCGCAGACGTCTTTCAAGAGAGTGGGAGGACGTTGTGGTTAAGCGCCTTGCAACTGAAACAGACAAATGCGTTGGCACTTCTAATGTATATCTTGCAATGAAGTATGATCTCACTCCCATAGGAACATATGCACATGAGTTCGTGCAGATGTATCAGGGAATCGACTCTATCCCTCTTGCTTATACCAATCACTATGCAATGAAGGATTGGTATGATGAATATGACGGTGACAACGGAACAGCTCTTACCGATACCGTGACAACAGATCTGTTCCTGCTTGATTTCAACCGTTCCATGGTCAACAACTATACAGGCGTCCGCCACGACAGCGGTGATCCTTATGCATGGGGTGAGAAGATGATCGAACACTACAGGAAGTACGGCGTTGACCCGAAGACAAAGCTGCTTCTGTTCAGTGACAGCCTTGACTTTGACCGTGCACAGAAGCTGTACGATTATTTCTGCGATAAGACAAAGGTATCTTTCGGCATCGGTACTTTCTGCTCGAACGATACAGAGGAGAAGGCGCTGAATATCGTTATAAAGCTTCAGTACGTCAACGGCAGACCTGTTGCTAAGCTTTCTGATGATATCGGAAAGGCTATGTGCCGTGATGAAGAATATCTGGAATATCTGAAAAGATCAGTGGATTTCCGACTTAAAAGGGAAACTGAAAAAAGAAAATAAGCATTTTTGAGAAAATACCAACAAAATCAACAAGCGATCCGGCTTTCGTTCTGCGATAATTGTGCGTTTATACAAATTGCAGGGGAGCCGGAGCTTTTTTGTCAGATAATGAATTCCTGAAACGTTAAGCTTAATAGAAAGTACAACATGGATTCTACAATGGCTGTACATATAGTTAAGGCAATACCGCATAAATCCTATCATGCGGTTGCCAAGAATGTTCAAAGGAGGTATTGTTATGAACATTAAAAAAACATTATCAGCAGTTCTTTCAATGACTATGCTTTTCACTTCGGCATCGGCTGTGCCTGTGAGCAATGCTTATGCGGCAGTAGTTGCTGACAGCAGATCCGACGAAGCGGAGACTAACGGCGATCAGGCTAAAAACGGGAGATATTTAACAGGAACAGTTACTTATTCCGCTCCTGACAAGGTTATCTATAAAGTGGGCGAGGAACTGGATGTTACTGGCGGAATATGCGAAGGAAGCACGTCAGTCATGGCTTATAACGGCTTAAGCTCCTATATTGAGGATGGCGGAGATATTATTGATCCTGACAGACCGTACACGATCGATGAACTTGATCTTTCGGGATTCGATAACACAAAGCCGGGTGTATACAGGATAGTTCCTAAAGTCAGATGTCCCGAGGGTGTCGATGAAAACAAGATCGACTATTACGGATTCTCCGTTATGGTCGTTGACGGCAACACAAGTGAGGATAATTATGTAACTGCTGTAGGTGAGAAGTCTTTCGAGTTCTCTTACTCGTATGGTCTGGCTGTCAAGACAGGTGATAAGCTTGATAGTTTGGGTTTTAAATGTATGGAAAAATGGCATTATGAATGGCATCACGACGGCGAAGTAGAATACCTTTTCGGTGCAGATAACGAAAGATATAACAGCGAAGGTTTTATTGATACTTCCACAGTCGATACCAACAAACCGGGCGTATACAAAGTAACTGCCAGCAAGATCAGTCAGCCTAATCTTGACAGGGACGAGATCAAATATTCGAGCGGCTATATTATGGTTACAGAAAACAAGCCTACAGATGCTGACGAAGATGAAATATGGGCTATAAATAAAAACGGCGGACCAATAACAACAACAGACGTTTCAGATGATCCTGTTACCACAACTACTGTTACTACAGTAAGCACAGGTTCTACAACATCGATCATTTACACAGCAGATCAGGCTTTTGAGTGCCTCAGCGTGAATACATATCCTACACAGACAGAATTCATGGAAGGCGAAGAGATCAATACAAACGGACTTAATCTGAGGATCAGAAGATATATTCCGTATGAGGAACTTGGCTATGACAGAAGCGAAATGACAATTGAGCCTGAGTTTAATTCTTTTAAAACTTTTTCTCCTGTAAATATTGATATCGTTGACAAGGATAATAATGTTTACAACGGTACACAGTTCAGTCAGCTTCCGCCCGGCAAATATGTTGCCGTTATACTTGGAGATTATCGTGTATGGCATGATGTTCAGCTTATCAAAAATGTTGACATTGCATATGAGGTCGAGATAAAGGCTGATGACAGAGGTCTTCTCCCTGAGAAAACTGAACTGTCAGACAAGCCGTTATGGCCTGATATGAGTAAATATTATCAGACTTTCAAAGGTGTTGCAGCTTATCCTGACAAGAAGGTATACACAAAGGGCGAAGAACTTGATCTGGCAGGTCTTATCATAAAAGCGCAAAGAAGATACGGAGAAAAGCCTTCATCAAGGGAGATCGATAAATATGCGGAGAATCCTGTTTATCTCAAAACTGTTCTTCCCGAAACTGATATTATGAAAATCACAGATGAATCGGGACGTATATATAATTCCAACGAATTCAGTATGCTTCCGGTCGGAAAGTATACAGTAAGCAACAGGAAAAGCTCTGCAGAATGGGGCGGTTACGATAGTATCGTATCGGATATTTCCTTGTCCTATGACATAGAGATAAGAAATAAAAACGACATCGGTGAGAAAGTTTCAGAAGTAAAGGGTGACGCTAATTTAGACGAAGTTCTTGATATTTCCGATTCAGTCTTCATCATGCAGAGTATCTCAAATCCGTCAAAATATAAGATGACTGAGCAGGGCAGAAAAAATGCAGACATATACGGTGATAACGACGGCATCACTAATAAGGATGCATTAGAGATCCAGAAGATCCTCCTCAAGCTCGTATAATGATAAAAACGTCAGCTATTAACCGTGGTACTTATAAAGAAGATTTGTATGTATTATTGAGGTAGACTTTTTGAAGAAGGATCTTCTCAAATCTGTTTCCCAAGACTATTAATTTTGCCCCCATATAGGGCGCACACCAGATAAGTTTGGATTTATCATTTCTTGCAGGTGCGCCCTATATGGGGGCAAAATTCTATTAAAAGTCTTTGGAAAAGGGGTTCGGGGAAAGAACCTTTCCTCAGAAAGGTTTTTCCCCGATAAATGCGTATAAAGCTTCTATATGTGTACCGCCGTTAAATGCTGGTGTTTTTGTGGTAATATGAATTTTTTGTACATTTTTATTGAAATTATTTGAAGAAGATGTTATAATATATGTATATTTTCTTTACAAGGAGGTCATTATGGCTGACATAAAATCTATAACCGAAGAATTTATCAGCTCCTCTGCGGTAAATCCATCTTCTATTTCAAACGCAAAAAAGATCTCAAAATCAGGCGGTTTCAGGAAGCTCTGCAAATCCGCCGATGACACACTTATTTTCGGTGACTGTTACGGAAGCGGAAGCAAGCCATATAATGCTTCCGTTGACTTTTCGGGCGAAACACCGGTATTCCGCTGTTCGTGCCCGAGCAGGCAGATACCGTGCAAGCACTGTCTCGCACTTATGTACGACTGGATCGCTAACAAGTCATTCACTGTGGACGAAGTTCCGGAAGATGTAGCGAGAAAGCGTGAAAAAATAGAGAAGCGTGCTGAAAAAGCAGCTTCAGCAGATACAGAAAAAGCACCTGCAAAGCCCAATAAATCGGCAGCAGCAAAAAAACTGAAGAAACAGCGAGAAGGCCTTGAACTGGCTGAGAAGTTCGTACATGAGATACTCGGCAACGGCATTGGTTCTGTCAATAAGGCTGCCTGCGATCAGTATGCAGAACTTGCAAAGCAGCTTGGTGACTACTATCTCCCCGAACCGCAGGCAATAATGAATGATATTATAACGGCTGTACGCAGCCTTTCAAGCGATCCCGACGACAAGGAGACCAACAGGATCATTGCACTCTGCGTAAGGCTTGGTTCGGCTGTAAAGAAAAGCCGTGACTATATCGACTCAAAGCTGGAGAGCGGGGAAGTACTGCCCGAGGATAATATCCTTTATGAGGAAATGGGCGGTGTGTGGAAGCTTTCGCAGCTGAAAGAACTTGGACTTTACCGTGAGAATACGGCACTCCTTCAGCTTTCATTCGCACAGATAGATGAAGTATCCCGTAAGACTTTCGTTGACGAGGGATACTGGATAGATCTTGATACAGGTGATATTTTCCGCACTGACAATATCCGCCCGTACAAGGCTATGAAGTACATCAGGACCGAGGACGCTAAATTCGATCTTTATGTGGCAAAGGAACTGTATCTCTACCCCGGCGGTATGAACAGGCGTGTTTCGCTGGGAGGAGGCTGAGTCATTTACTGCCGAAGCCAAAGATTATGCACAGGCACTTTCCAAGGCTGATACTTCCATTTCAGCAGCAGTGAAGAAAGCAAAGAATGAGCTGAAAAATACCCTCTCACGTCCTTATGCGGCTGTCCTTATCAGATTTGATTCCATCGGATATGCTGCTGACGGACACGGTGTGATGAAGTGCGGTGAGGAAACTATTGCTCTCAGGGATTATGGTGAATATCCCGATGCCTGCAAAACTCTCAGGCTTATCGCAGGCAATCTGAGCGGCGGAGCAGTTTTCGGCGGACTTTTTTATGATCCCGACGAGCATCGCTTTACTTTTAGTCCGTTTTCAGTTGTCACAGAAAATGACATCATAAGGCTGTAAGGAGGAAAATATGGAAGTTAAAACAAATCCCTTTTATGAACTCAGAAACCGTCTTTATGCCTCTGCCGCAGCAGGATGCTCCCTTATTGCAGAGGATTTCCGTCTGAAACGTGCTATCGAGGCATTTCAGCCCATGTCAGAGGCGAATAAGGTTTTCGGCAAGCTGTATGATATGTGCAATGCTTTACTCGTTTCGGAGAATAAGCCTGCGGATATCATTGACTGTATCGCTCTTGCTGATGCCCTTGCGGTAACACAGGGAACATTCGCTGACAGCTCCGAAACCGAACCTGCAAAGGCCATGAAAATGCTCGCTCCTTCACATATGACAATTGCCGCCTTGGAGGAATACAAGGAGAAGATAAGAAAAACGCCTTACGCTGAACAGGACTTCGGAGCTGACTTTTACAAGCACATCGCAGACCCGAGACTTATGTCCTCATTCCTCGAAATATCAGGCAAAAACGGCGGAGGAACAGCTGACCTTCTCATTATGCTGGGTGCAGTTTACGGTGAAGATATCGTTCAGGTATATTTTGATATGCTTGACCATGCCGACGAAAAGGCAAACGGAAATCAGCTGAGATATATCGCTGACACTTACCGTGATAAATACAACGAAGACTACATAAGATATGCCGAGGACGAAAATGTCCCACAGGGCATACGCATAGCCGCAATAGAAGCAATGGCATATTCAGCCGACAATGATGAGCGTCTGACGGTGCTGTACAAGACTTCAAAGGGTAAGATCAAGAATGCGGCACTTCTTGCACTTGCAAAGCTGAACTCACCTGCCGCTGAAGATCCGATCCGGAAAATGGCTGAAAAGCCCAAAAAAGCAAATCTGGAATTTTTAGCTGCATCAGGAGGTAAAGCAGCATATGATTATGCAAAGAGAGAAAATGAATATGCACTGAATAATACCGTTAAGTTTGATGATCCCGAGCATCCTTTCATATTACATTTTCTTGATCTGCTCGCAAATAAAAAGCAGTCACTTGAAGTATATGAAATGTACATCGAGCATTACAATCAGACTGAGGACAGAGTACCTTATGCTCCTGAGCCTTCGTTTACATCAATAAACGCTCCCCTTATCAGCAATATTCTGGAGCATGATGACAAAGAATACCGTGACATGATAAGGTATCTGTACGGCAAAGAACCTGTGTATTTCTCGCTATCCGCACTGTTTCTCGGACTTATGGAAGAACCTGAAACAGCCTGCAAAAAAATATGCACAGACCACAGAGTATACGACAGAGATGTAATGTATGTTCTGAGAAGGATTTTCTCGACTCCTGACGGATGGTACAGGATAAGAAAGGACATTGGTTCTGACAGCGAAAACTATGTGAATGTCAAGCTGTTCAGAAATATCCCCGATGATATCCTTGACTTCATGACTGATCCGATGGTAATATACAACTACGAGGATATGATGGGAATTCTTAAAACAGGTCAGGAATGTGCCATTGCAAAGGAGAATATGGATCAGAGATGTAAGCTTTTCCATCATCTTCTGCTGCATTGCAAATGCTGATGATCGTGAAAGGGTAAGAGCAGCAGCAGAAAAATTCGCATGGTCCATGATAAGGAATTATCCCAGCAGTGATGCGCTGGAGCTTCTTCCTAAGGTCGCTTCCGGGCCGATGGATGGGGCAATTTACAATTATATAAAGTTCGTGAAATATACAAAGATCCATGATGCATACTGGCGCTATCTGATCGAGCATTGTGGCATCCCCGAAGAAACGCTCATAGGCGATCTTAAAAGACTGAGAGAAGATTTAATAAAGCGTGGAGATACCGTAGGTGAATCATATTTAGGCATTATCAGTAATATCCTTAAAAATCACGGAGTAAAGGAGTAATAACAATGGCACAGGAAATTCTCAGGCTGTCGGCAGAACAGCTTTACAAAAACGAAATAGATGCACTTATCGCAAACGAGACCGCTCCCATTCCAAAGGGATGGCAGATGTCGCCAAAGTCGGTGCTTACCTATATCTTAGGCGGAAAAGTCGGCGATACTGTCATAACGCCTAAATATATGGGCGACAGGAGAGTTGTGGAGATATGCATAGCTACGCTGGTAACCGACCGTGCACTGCTTCTCATCGGTGAGCCGGGTACTGCTAAATCATGGCTTTCGGAGCACCTCACAGCTGCTATCAACGGCAATTCATCGCAGGTGATACAGGGCACAGCAGGCACTACCGAGGAGCAGATACGCTATTCATGGAATTACGCAATGCTCCTGGCAAAAGGCCCGTCATTTGAGTCACTGGTCAAAAGTCCCATATACAACGCTATGGAGACAGGTACTATCGCAAGATTTGAGGAGATATCAAGATGTGCAAGCGAAGTACAGGACGCTCTCATCTCCATCCTTTCCGAAAAGCGTATATCCATTCCCGAACTTTCCGAGGAAGTTGCCGCAAAGAAGGGATTCTCCATAATCGCTACGGCAAACACCCGTGACAAGGGCGTAAACGAAATGTCATCGGCGCTGAAAAGAAGATTCAACATCGTCATCCTTCCTCCGCCGTCTGACATGAACACTGAAATAAACATCGTCAAGACCCGTGTGGCACAGATGTCTAAGGATATGGAGCTGAATGCGGAAATGCCGACAGACAGCGATTTCGAGAAGATAGTTACTGTATTCCGTGAACTGCGTGAGGGAAAAACTCTTGACGGACAGCTGAAGATAAAGCCTACAAGCGGAGTTCTTTCATCGGCTGAGGCTATCTCACTCATGGTCAACAGCATGGCTCTTGCAGGCAGTTTCGGAAACGGCAAGGTGACGGATTCCGAACTTGCCGCCGCGCTACAGGGCGCTGTGGTAAAGGATGATGACAAGGACAAGGCCGCATGGGAAGAATACCTTGAAAACATCATGCGAAAAAAAGGTGCGGATTATGCCTCACTCTATGCGGAATGCAGGGAGCGTAACGCATAATGGCTGAGTATTACGGCGTAAGGCATTTATCCCCGTCCTGCTCGCTTTACGTACATGAATTCCTTGACCGTGCCGACCCTGATATAGTGCTGATAGAAGGTCCCTCCGACCTGAGCGGACTTATAGACGGGCTGATGGACAGCCGTGTCCGTTTCCCTGCGGCAATACTTGCCTATACGACAGAAGCACCTGTGCGGACTGTAATGTATCCGCTTGCATTTTTCTCGCCTGAGCTGAATGCGATGCAGTGGGCGTCAAAGCACAATAAACCCGTGGAATTCTGCGACCTGCCGTCGGGATGTCTGCTTGTTGATGAGACAGAGGACGAGGAGATACCTCAGGGTGAAAGCGTATACCGGAAACTTGAAAAGGCTACGGGACTGGATAACGATACATTCTGGGAGTACCGCTTTGAGCATTCCGACAACTATGAGGACTTCATAGCCGCTGTTGAGGAATACGGCAAGTCCATACGTGAATTCTCTGTATCGGATGAGCACAATGAACTTCGTGAAGCATATATGCGCCGCAGAATAGTCGAATCCGAAGAAAAATACGGTAAAGCAGCTGTTATTACAGGGGCTTTCCACACAAGCGGCATAAAGAATATACCTTACACGGAGAAGGACAAAAAGCTTACAGACAAGCTTAAAACTGTTCCGTCGAAGGCTACCCTCATGCCTTATTCATACTATCGTCTGTCTTCACGTTCGGGATATGGAGCAGGCAGCAAGGCACCCGGTTACTATGAGATACTGTATAAAAACAAGTGCAGGGGAGTTCCCGATAATACGCCTGCGGAATATCTTTCACGGCTTGCGGAGTATCAGCGAAAGAACGGCTTTGCTGCATCCTCGGCGGAGGTCATAGAAGCGCTGAGGCTTGCGGAAACTCTTGCTGCAATGCGAGGCGGAAAACGTCCGTCTATGTCCGATCTGCGTGATGCGGCAGTCACCTGCCTCGGTCACGGAAGCTTCGGTGAGATATCACTTGCCTGTGCAGATGTGGAGATAGGCGCAAGAATAGGCGAATTACCCGAGGGAACGGTTTGTACATCGGTGCAGGAGGACTTCATGCATCAGCTGAAAGATCTGAAACTGGAGCGATTCCGTACCGCTTCCGCTCAGCAGCTTGACCTTGATCTGCGTGAGAATCTGAGAGTAAAAACAGAAAAATCGGCATTTCTTGATCTGCACCGCTCATTCTTCATGCACAGACTTATACAGGCGGGAGTGCATTTCGGAACTCAGCTCAGCACAAATCAGGAAAATGCAACATGGGCCGAAAAATGGACGGTAAGCTGGACTCCCGAAACTGAGATAGAAATAGTAGAGGCATCCCTTAACGGTGAAACAGTGGAGGATTCAGCCAAAACATCACTGAATATGGAACTGCTGGATTCACAGTCTCTGAGCGACACGGCAGGCACATTATATAAGGCGCTTCTCTGCGGACTTCCAGAATGCGTAAAAACGGCTTCGTCAGCTGTACAGAGAATGGCTTCTGACTGTGCGTCACCTGTTGAAGAAGGACGTACTATCGGTACTCTTTCTGCAATAGTCCGCTTCGGCAGCATAAGAAAGCTTGATCCCGGACCGCTGACAGGCATCATCAGTCAGCTGTTCCTGAAATATTGTCTTCAGGCATATCAGGCGTGCATCTGTGATGCGAATGCAGCTGAGGAAATGATCGCAGCTCTTACATCGGTGTACGAAGCCTGTCTTGCACATGAATTTCTCGACCGAGAGCGGTTCAGAAAAATACTGGCTGATATTGCAGACAGCGATGTGGTAAATCCGCTGTTATCGGGTTATGCCTGTGCACTTCTCACCGAAAAAGGGGAGATAGCTCCCGAAAAGCTTTCGGAGCTTGTGTCACGCCGTCTGTCACGAGGTACGCCTCCTGCGGAAGGTGCTGCGTGGTTTGAGGGCCTTGCAAGGCGGAACAGAAGAAGTCTCATCGGAAGGCTTACACTGTGGGAGAAGCTTTGCAGTTTCATCGAGGGGCTTGATGATGAGGAGTTCAAGCCTGTGCTTGTGGCTTTGAGACGGACATTTGCGGATTTCACAGCTGCCGAGAAGAATGATATTGCTGAAAATATCGGCGAGATCATGGGGATTTCTACTCAGCAGGCGGCCGAAGTAATCACAGCGGCAGTTACGGCTGAGGAACAGGCGACCATTGACGAACTGGACGATTTTGATTTTGGAGATATATGATATGGATGAAAAGCAGATACTAAAGCGCTGGCGGCTCATACTGGGAGCTGAGTCTCAGGAACAGCTGAATTCACTGGGATGCGGCGGACTTTCCGAGGAGGATATCCTTATGGATACGGCGCTTTCTCAGATATACGGCGGAGGTCAGCAGGGCGGTAAGCTGGGCGGCAGAGGAGGTTCATCTCCTATGCTGACTAAATGGCTTGGCGATCTGAGGACGCTGTTTTCTCCGATGGAGATAAAAGTGATACAGAAGGACGCCATCGAAAGAAAAGGCCTAAGACAGCTCCTTCTTGAACCTGAGATGCTTGAGGAACTGGAACCTGATGTATCTACGGCTTCGCTGCTGCTGATGCTGAAGGATCAGATACCAGAAAAGTCAAAGGCGAATGCAAGGCTGTATATAGCCAGAATAGTTGAAGATATCAACAGGCGGCTGGCTGATGATATTAGAAGATCGGTCACAGCTGCACTGAACAGACGTGAACATTCACCTATTCCGTCAGCGGCTGCGCTGGACTATAAAATGACGATTCGCCGCAATCTGAAAAACTATGACAGGGAGAGGAAAGTGCTTCTTCCCGAGAAGTTCTATTTTTATGAACGTGCTTCAAAGTCAGCTTCAAGGACGGTCATACTTGATATCGATCAGAGCGGCTCAATGGGTGAATCAGCTATCTATTCATCGATCATGGGAAGCATTCTTGCGAGTATCAGTTCAGTCAGAACTCACATTGTTGCTTTTGATACGGCGGTTCATGATCTTACCGATCTTTGCAGTGATCCCGTAGAGCTGCTGTACGGCATTCAGCTGGGCGGCGGAACGGACATAAACAACTCCGTTGCCTACTGTCAGGAGCTTGTTACCGAACCTGAAAAGACCACAATGTTCATAGTTACCGACCTTTACGAGGGCGGAAACCGTGCACAGCTTCTGCGCCGTCTGGAGGAACTGAAGGATTCGGGGGTAAACCTCATAATCCTGCTTGCGATATCCGACAGCGGTAAGCCCTGCTTTGAATCGGGACTGGCTGAGAAAGCGGCTTCGCTGGATATACCTTGTTTTGCCTGCCCTCCCGAAAAACTGCCCGAACTTCTCGGAGCAGCCCTTAAACGCCGAAGCCTTGCGGGATTTGAAAAGACCGCATATGATAAGAAATAAAAGCAGCACCGCAAGCATTGTGCGGTGCTGCCTGAAACAAGAAAGGAGAGATGGTCATGCTGCATCAGATGAAGCTGAGAAAAAAGCCTTTTGAGCAGATGGCGAAAGAAATGAAAAACGTAGAGATGAGGCTCTACGATGAAAAGCGCAGAATGATAAAAACCGGTGATCTCATTGAGTTTTCGCTTTATGATGATCCTGACAGAAAGATAGTGACAAGAGTTACGGCTCTACACAGATTCGGTAGTTTCAGCGAGCTATACGAGGCTTTTCCAAAGGAAAAACTGGGATATTCGGCTGATGATACGGCTTCGCCCGAGGATATGGAGCAGTTCTATTCAAAGGAAGAACAGGCGGAATACGGAGTTGTCGGCATTGAACTTCGTCTGACAGGATTGCAGAAATACGTGGATGCCCAGGAGAAAGGCTACGATTTCGGAGAGACATATGCTGTGGCACTGGAAGAGATAAAAAACGGATACAAGGAAAGCCATTGGATATGGTATGTGCTTCCGCAGGTACAGGGACTGGGAAAAAGCGGTCTGACGGCATATTTCTCCATCAAGGATATTCAGGAGGCCGAGGATTATTATGCTCATCCTGTGCTCAGGTCACGGCTTGAAGAGATAGCATCGGAGCTTCTGAAGCTGGATACCGACGATCCGATAAGCGTAATGGGAATGACTGATGCATTCAAGCTGAGATCGTGCATGACGCTTTTCAGGCAGGTCGCTCCCGATAATGCCATATTTCAGCAGGTGCTGGATAAATACTGCATGGGAATTGAGGATGAAAAAACGCTTTATATAATCAATCAGCAGAAATCGAATTAAGTTTTTTGCGGTTCATGAGGAAATATGCGATAAAGCACATGGTTATCTGCAATATAGTGGAGCAAGGCGTTGCAAGTCCTATGAGGAAAAGTGAACCGTTGCCGAAGTGCTGCATGAGGAAAGCAACAGGTATCCTCACAAGGAAAGCGCCGCATATTCCCTGTATCATTACGAAGCCTGTCTTCTCGAGACCGTTGTAGTAGCCGATAAAGCAGAAAAGGAAGCAGGTGAGCAGACAGTCTATGGCATATGCTCTGAGGTAGTCCCATGCATCCCTGACGGTATCTGCGTTGTTTGCGAATATCCCGGCCAGCAGATCGCCATGGAAGAAAGTAATCAGGAACATTGCCACGCCGAAGGCAAAGGAAACGGAAATGCCGCTTGTGAGTGCTTTCTTTGCACGGTCGGGCAGTCCGGCACCCATATTCTGCGCAACGAATGCAGACATTGACTGCATGAAAGCTATGGGGACAAGCATGATGAATACGCAGACTTTCTCGGCTACTCCCACGCCTGCGGAAGCTGTGACTCCGAGGCGGTTGACGATAGCAAGCATGACAAGGAATGAGATACCCACAAGCAGATCCTGGAGAGCGATAGGAGTACCGATTCTGATAATGGTCAATGAGTACTTTTTCTTCAGCTTGAGCATTGTCATTTTAAAATTAAAAGGAAGCGGAGTTTTCCTGATTATGAGGAAAGATATGATAACACTTATTGTCTGGGAAATTACCGTAGCAAGTGCGGCACCCGATGAACCGAGACCGAAAACAGCTACGAACAGCAGATCGCCGGCTATATTGCAGGCACATGATATGCCTACAGCTATAAGCGGAGTTTTTGAGTCTCCGAGACCTCGGAAGATACTTCCCAGCAGATTGTATGCGGTGATGATGAGAAATCCTCCGCCGCATATCCTGATATACTTTGCGGTAAGGTCAAATGCTTCCTGCGGCGCCTGCATGGTCGAGGCGAGAGCGTTTGCTCCGATGACGCATAAAACAGTGAGAACAGCTCCTGTCATTGCGAATATCATCAGACCTGTACCAATTATCTTAGCGGCTTCGTCGGGCTTTTTCTGTCCTATTCGCTGTCCGACACCGACGGTTATGCCCATGGAAAAGCTGACGAGGATATTTGTGAGCGTCATGATTATCTGTGAGCCTGTTGATACCGCAGAAACATCGGCAGTCGAACCGAATCTTCCGACTACCAGCAGATCGACTGCACCGTACATAGCCTGTAAGAACATTGCGAACATAACGGGCAGCATAAACTTCAGCAGCTTAGGCAGTATGGGCCCTTCGGTAAAGTTATTGTCTTTCATTGTATACCTCCATAAAAAAGCCGGACAAAACAACGGGAGCTGATCCCGTGCTTTATCCAGCATAGTTTTATCTGATGAAGTTGAACACAGCCAACTTTACTATTATATCACAGACGTTCAGCAGTGTCAACAGCTGATATCCTCATCTTTTCAGATCGTCTCTGATAAAATGAGTAGGCTGCCATGGTTCCTTTTCTGGAATGCCGAACTTTTCCTTTCCAAGGGCGATGGACTTCATAAGGAATGACATATTTTCCGCAAGTCCTCTCATGGTCTGGAGTCCCTCCGCATCAAGTGCAGCATCACCGGCTTCTCTGCCGTGAACACAGTTCCAGTACTGGCTTGAAGCAACAGGCATACCGCTGATGGTGAAGTACTTGTTCAGTTCGTCGAAAGTCGCAGTACATCCTCCACGTCTTGCCACAACAACACTTGCGCCGACTTTCATGGTCTTGTTGAAGTGAGTGCTGAAGAACAGTCTGTCGAGAAAAGCGATAAGTGTAGCGTTTGCGGAAGCGTAATAAACAGGTGAAGCGACAACAAGTCCGTCTGCTTCTTCAAATTCAGGTGCAAGTTCGTTTACAGCATCGTTGAATACACATTTGCCTGTCTCTCCGCATTTTCCGCAGGCGATGCATCCACGGATATCCTTGCTGCCGATCTGACAGACTTTTGTATCAATGCCCTCAGCCTCGAACACCTTCACCATTTCGTTTACAGCGATGGATGTGTTTCCGTTGGGTCTTGGGCTTCCGTTGATGATAAGAACTTTCATTCAGATACCTCCTTAAAAATGGTAATCTAATTATATCACAAATCATGCGGATTATCAATACTTCTCAAGGAGTTGGAGTTCGTAATCGTTCAGCGGACGGTATTGACCTTCTGCAAGCGAATCATCAAGGCTGAGACCGCCTATACTGATACGTTTCAGGTAGAAGATTTTGCAGTGAACAGCTTCAAGCATCCGCTTTACCTCGTGCTTTTTGCCCTCATGGATGGTGAGTTCAGCAGCAAATGCCGGACCATCGGGATTTTTCAGATAGCGTTCACGTCTTTCCGAGGGGAAGAACTCTTCAAGCTGACTGATCCTGTATTTCCTGATAAGACGGAATGATGCCGGACGGGAAGTGAATCCAACCATAGAGATTCCTTTTTCAAGTGAACGTATCTTCTCGTCATCCATTGTTCCTATGGCGTAAAAGAAGTAAGTCTTGCTGACGTGCCTGTCAGGCTGCATTATTCTGAAATCAAGATCGCCGTCATCGGTGAGGAGGAGAAGTCCGCAGGTGTCCTTGTCAAGCCGTCCGACCGGATGAAGTCTTTCTGAAAGATCAGCAGGGAAGAAATCCATGACAGTTCTGTGTACCGCATCTCTTTTGGCAGTCACGCAGTTCTGCGGCTTGTTGAACATATAGTAAAGCTTAGCATTCATCTTCTCCACCTCCCGTCGGTATACATTATAATAGCATATCAATTATAGCACAAATAGTAACGCTTTACAACTCATGGTAAAAATAGGAGCAAAATAGCCAAATAGTACAGTTAATAATTGTGCAGGCATATGAAGTTTCTTGAAACTATTGACTTTCGCTGAACTAATGGTTGATAATATAAATATAAAATGCAATATCAAGGAGGTCAAACAATGGACGCAATCGAAAACTTAATGACGAGAAGAAGCATAAGAAAATACAAGTCTGATATGGTGCCGAAGGATATTATCGAAAAGATAGTCGAAGCAGGAACATATGCGGCTACAGGAATGAACAAGCAGTCTCCTATAATCATAGCAGTTACAAATAAGGAGCTCCGAGACCGTCTGTCTGCGATGAATGCGAAGATAATGGGCGCAAACACTGATCCTTTCTACAATGCGCCTGTGGTACTTATAGTGCTTGCCAATAAGGACACTATGCCGACATATGTTTATGACGGAAGCCTTGTTATGGGTAATCTCATGAATGCTGCACACGCTTACGGCATTTCAAGCTGCTGGATACATCGTGCTAAAGAGGAGTTCGAGTCCGAGGAGGGCAGGGAGATACTCAGAAGCCTCGGCATAGAAGGAAACTATGAGGGAATCGGACATTGTATCCTCGGCTATGCTGACTGCGAGGCTGTTTCGCCTTCACCGAGAAAAGAGAATTATGTTTACTGGGCAGAATAAAATCAAGCGGATACGGTCAGCGTATCCGCTTTTTTTATGCGAAAAGCCTGAAAATAATATTACTTATTAACGTTCAGTTAATTTATGAGTGCTTTAATTAGCTTAAAGGAATATCGGCGTTATACATCATTGACAAAAAATCCTCTCAAATTTCAACTGTGTAAATTGTACAAAAATTATTGAATAATGATGTAAGCTATGCTATAATAAAATTATCTTAAAAAACAAGAGAGGGGTTTTTTTATGAAATTTATTAAACGTATTGGAGGTATAGCATCAGCTGTTCTGATGGCTTCGTCTATGCACTGCGGGGTTCTTCCTGCTGTGGCGGCACAGTCAGCTGACGGACTTTGCATCAATGAGGTCTGTACTCAGAACAAAAACTGCTATGCCGACAGTCTCGGAAGAGCATCTGACTGGATCGAGCTGTACAACGGCGGAGATTCGGACATTTCTCTGGACGGATTCGGACTTTCAGATGATGCGGCTTCTCCGATGAAGTTTTCGTTTCCGAGCGGAACCGTTATCCGGAAGGGGGAGTATCTGTTAGTGATTGCCAACAAAGACACTGCCGCAGCTGATGAACTGAATACGGGATTCAGTCTGAGCAAATCGGGAGAGACTGTGGTACTCACATCGCCTGAGGGAGAAACGATACAGAGCCTTAATGTACCTGCAATGGGTGAAGACGAGACATTCGGCCGTACTCGGGACGGCGGCTATGCTGTTATGAGGCCTACTCCTTCGGAAGCAAATTCCGAATCTGCCGCTGAGCCTGTATTCTCGCTGGAATCGGGATTCTACAGTGTCAATGATGTGAAGGAACTGACCATAAGCTCATCAGATACAGTGTATTACACCCTTGACGGCTCCGACCCGACGACTTCTGACACAGCGCAGGTCTACAGCGGAGCGATCCCTATGTACGACAGAAGTATTGATGATAATGTTTACAGCAAGTATCAGCATGAGGAAAACAGTCCCTATTCCATTACGCTGCAGAGCAGGTTCAGTGCGAATCCTGCTAAATTCGACAAGGCTACCGTTGTCAGAGCGGCTTCACGCTCAACTGATGGAACGTTCAGCAAAGTGGCGACTAAGACATATTTTGTAATGAGCGACGACAAGCTGGCTTATTATAAAAACATTCCCGTAGTGTCACTTGTTACCGATCCCGATAATCTGTTCGACAAGGACAAGGGCATTTACGTGGTAGGTCAGCAGTACGTTGACTGGAAGAAAAGTCCGCAGTATAATCCGAGAAAAAGTGAATGGGATACGGATAATGTCGCAAACTTCTTCTCAAAGGGAAAGGATTGGGAGCGTGAAGCTTCGATAACATATTTTGACGGAGGAGAAATGGGCTTCTCTCAGAATATGGGCATCCGCATAAAAGGCGCATCCACAAGGAACAGCCAGACCAAGAGCTTCAATGTGTATGCCAGAAGCCAATACGGCGACTCTAAGCTTGACTACAAGCTGATCGATGATAATTATTCCGCAGTTGACGGCGATAAGATCAAGCGCTACGATTCGTTCAGCCTGAGATCGGTCTCGTGGGTGGACAGACTGAGAGAACGTGTGGTACATTCGTCACTTCGTGATCTGCCTGCACTTGCGACATATGACAGCGACAGATGTATGCTTTTCATCGACGGGGAACTGTGGGGAATGTATGAGATCATCGAAAAATCCTCGGATTACTTCATACAGTCAAATTACGGCGTTCCTTCTGAAAATGTGGCTATGGTGAAGAACGGTGAACTGGAAACAGGTGCTGAAGCAGACTATGATGATCTTGAGGCGCTCTGTGATTACTGCCTTGCCCACGATCTTTCGGTGCAGTCGAATTACGACTATGTCGCATCAAAGGTTGACGTGGAAAGTCTTATCGACTGTTATTGCGCAGGTCTTTACCTCGGCACATGGGACTGGCCTAACCATAATTATCTGATGTGGAGAAACAACGGTGCGGCTATCGAAGGCAATCCTTACAGCGACGGGAAATGGCGTTTCGGCTCATTTGACTTTGACTATTCCGTGGGACTTACATATCAGAGTTTCGGCGGCGTTGAGGGCTATCAGTACGACAGCTTCCGCAAAATGGACGGCGAAAAGGAAGATATGCCTACAGCGATCTTCACCGGGATGCTGAAAAATGAAGGGTTCAGACAGCAGTTTGCAGATAAATTCTATTCATATGCGTACTCAGTATTCGAGCCCTCGAAGATGACCGCAGAGCTTGATGATGAGGAAAACAGGTACATGGACTACCTTACAATGACAGGCTGGCGCTGGAACAATGGTCAGCCGAATTCTGATTTCAACACCTACTGTTCACAGCAGAAGGCCTACTATCATAATGAGATGGAGAAAATGCGCACTTTCTTCAGGAAACGTGCTGAATATGCCATCGAGGATATGCAGAACTATCTGGGATTGCCGAAAAATCCCGCAACTATAACAGTAACACGGCAGGGCGGCGGTATGCTCTCTGTTGATTCAGTCAACACCGCATTTTCGGGCAATGTCTGGACAGGCAGCTTTGAAAACGGCAAAACTGTGACTCTTACAGCAAAGGCGAATGACGGCTATAAATTTGCAGGCTGGAGCGGTTCTGTGGTGTCTGATTCGGAGACGATCACAGTTACCGCTGACAAAGCGGTTTCGCTGATGTGCGTTTTTGAAAAAGTGGAATATGAAAGCGGAGATATCAACATGGACGGCAAAACAGACGTTGCCGATCTGCTTCTGATGAGCAGATATCTCCACGGCAGAGAGAGCTTCACTCAGGCACAGTTCAAACTTGCTGATATAAACAAAGACAAATCAGGCGATGTTTTTGATCTTGTGCTGCTGAGAAAGAAGATACTTAAAGGATAAGATTTGATCAAACAACCGGAGTATTTTAACGTACTCCGGCTGTTTTTTTATCTATATAAATGAATACATTTTTATCGTTCACATTACGGCTATATATGAACAAACTGTTACAAAAGTAAAATGAGCAGTAGCATTACTTAAAGGATGCGTGTAAGAAAACTTCAATTTTATATTATTAGTATAATTTGCATATTATCGATTCAACTCTTTGGATATTTTGTAATAATTTCAGCAATTTTTGGCAAGTTAAAAGAATAAATCGCAATAATATACTTGTCGTTTTATCCTGAGTGTAATATAATGATGCCATAGATAAAGATTTATGGGGGATTCAAACAACTTTATCCTTTACGTATTTATCTATGACAAAAAGGAGGAAATGAAGAAATGAAAAACAAATCTGTAAGGAGGTCCGTTGCAGGCGCTCTCGCAAGCCTTATGTGTGCGCTCAGCGTTCCGGCAATCCCGACTGCTGTTTACAGCACAGCATATGCTGCAAGCGCAGGACAGAAACTCAGTGTCGGCGGCGGCCAGACACAGCACAAGGAAGACAATGTTGACGGCTACAGCTATGAGATATGGCTCGACCGTACAGGCGGCAGCGGCTCAATGACACTCGGCAGCGGCGGTTCATTTGATGCACAGTGGAGCGCTGAGGTTTCACAGGGTAACTTCCTGGCTCGCCGAGGCAGAAACTACGATGCATCCAAGAAGGCTACAGATTACGGCCCGATCGTAATGGACTATGCAGCTCAGTACTCAGCAAGTGCAAAGGGTAATTCTCGTCTCTGCGTTTACGGCTGGTTCAAGGATCCGCTGGTAGAGTATTACATCATCGAAGACTGGGTAAACTGGTGCCCGTCAGGCAACGGCAAGACCGTTACAATCGACGGCGCTCAGTACGATATTTTCCAGACTCCGCATACAGGTCCTACGATCCTTGGTGATACACGTACATTCCAGCAGTACTTCAGTGTTCGTAAGCAGAAGAGAACTTCCGGTACTATCACAGTTTCCGATCACTTCAAGGCATGGGCTAACGCAGGAATGCAGATCGGTAACCTGACAGAAGTTGCCCTCAATGTTGAAGGTTGGGAGAGCAGCGGACGTGCTAATGTTACAAAGCTCACAATCGGTACAAGCGGCGGCGGTGGAAACAACCAGCAGCAGAATAATAACAACGGATGGAATCAGCCACAGCAGCAGAACAACGGTTGGAACAACAACCAGTCAAATACTGCTTCAACTCCTACAAAGCAGGCTGATGCAAACGGCTATTACTTCAACTCTTCATTCAATTCAGGCGTTGACGGCTGGACCGGCAGAGGTGCAGCTACAGTTGCAAAGGATTCTTCAAACTACGCAGAGGGCAACGGCTCTATCTTTGTAAGCGGCAGAACAGATAACTGGAACGGTGCTGCTATCGAGCTTGATCCTTCAGCATTCGGCGCAGGCCAGACATACAGCTTCGGAGCTGCTGTAATGCAGAAGTCTGAATCTTCAACTTCAATGAAGATGACTCTCCAGTACACAGACGCTTCAGGCACAGAGCAGTATGACGAAGTTGCTACAGCTACCGCTTCAAACGGCAAGTGGACAGCTCTCGGCAACCCAAGCTATACTATCCCATCAGGCGCATCAAATCTTCTTCTTTACATCGAAGCTCCCGACAGCCTCACAGATTTCTATGTTGACAGTGCTTTCGGCGGCGTAAAGGGCAAGAGCGTTTCTGTAAGCGGCGGTACAACTGCTCAGAACAACAACAACCAGCAGCAGAACTGGAACCAGCCACAGCAGCAGAATAACAATCAGCAGCAGAACAACTGGAACCAGCCTCAGCAGCAGACAAACACAAACACTAACACATCAGCTTCTCAGGGTACAGGTCTCAAGGGCAAGTTCGCTCCTTGGTTCAAGATCGGTACTTCAGTAAGCCCTCACGAGCTGAGCTCAGGCGCTTCATTCCTCAAGGAGAACTACAACTCTATCACTCCTGAGAACGAACTGAAGCCTGATTCGATCCTCGATCAGCAGGCTTGCCAGCAGAGAGGCAATAACGTTAATACACAGGTTAACCTCAGCAGAGCAGCTCAGACTCTGAAGTTCTGTGAGGATAACGGCATCTCACTCCGTGGTCATACATTCGTTTGGTACAGCCAGACTCCTGACTGGTTCTTCCGTGAGAACTTCTCACAGAACGGTGCATACGTATCACCACAGATCATGGATCAGCGTCTTGAAAGCTTCATCAAGAACACATTTGACGCACTCAAGACTCAGTATCCAAAGCTTGACATCTATTCTTACGACGTTTGTAACGAGCTCTTCGTTAACGACGGCGGCGGATTAAGACCAGCAAACAACTCTAACTGGGTAAGAGTTTACGGTGATGACAGCTTCGTAATCAAGGCATTCCAGTATGCAAGAAAGTATGCTCCTGCTAACTGCAAGCTCTACATCAATGATTATAACGAGTACATCCCTGCTAAGACAAACGATATCTACAACATGGCTATGAAGCTCAAGGAGCTCGGCGTTATCGACGGTATCGGTATGCAGTCTCACCTCGATACAAAGTATCCTGATGCAAAGACATACGAGACAGCACTCAAGAAGTTCCTCAGCACAGGTCTCGAAGTTCAGATCACTGAGCTCGATATCACTTGCTCAGACTTCTCAGCACAGGCAAGCCTCTATGAGAGCATCTTCAAGCTCGCTATGGAGAACTCAGCTAAGATCCCTGCAGTAACCATCTGGGGTACACAGGATAACGTAAGCTGGAGATCTTCACAGAATCCGCTTCTCTTCTCACAGGGCTACAAGCCAAAGCCTGCTTACGACAAGGTAGTTGCACTTGCAGGCAGCACATCAACTCCTACAAATCAGAACAATAATACTCAGCAGCAGAATCAGAACAACAATCAGCAGCAGAACTGGAACCAGCCACAGCAGCAGAACAACAATCAGCAGCAGAATAACAACCAGCAGCAGAACTGGAATCAGCCACAGCAGCAGCAGAACCAGCAGCAGGATTGGTGGAACAACTGGAATAACTTCAACTGGAACAACTATGACTGGAACAACAACGGCTGGAACACATGGAACAACTGGAGCGAGAATAACAGCTGGAACTCACAGGTTTCTACATGGGGCGATGCTAACAACAACGGTAAGGTAGATATCGCTGACTCAGTATATATCCAGCAGTCTATCTCCAACCCCGGCCAGTACCAGATGAACGATCAGTCACGTTGGAATTCTGACGTATATCAGGCAGGTTCAGGTGTAACAGGTCAGGATGCTAACGCTATCCAGAGATACCTCCTCGATCAGACTCAGAATCTCCCTGAGAGCTTCCAGCCATATGATCAGTGGAGCCAGTGGAACAACAATAACAACAACCAGCAGCAGAATCAGCAGCAGAACTGGAATCAGCCACAGCAGCAGAATAACAACCAGCAGCAGAACAACTGGAATCAGCCACAGCAGCAGACAAGTGCTGCAAACGGTCAGAAGTTCAGCGTTGGCAACGGCATGAATCAGCACAAGGCTGATAACGTTGACGGCTACAGCTACGAGATCTGGCTTGATAACACAGGTGGAAGCGGTTCTATGACTCTCGGCAGCGGCGGTACATTCAGCACAGATTGGAGCGCACAGGTTTCTCGTGGTAACTTCCTCGCTCGTCGTGGCCGAAACTACGATGCATCCAAGAAGGCTACTCAGTACGGTAATATCGTAATGGACTACGCAGCTGAATACTCAGCAAGCTCACAGGGTAACTCACGTCTCTGCGTATACGGCTGGATGAAGGATCCTCTTGTAGAGTACTACATCATTGAGGACTGGGTAAACTGGTGCCCGAGCGCTAACGGCGGTGCTAAGACAGTTGCTATCGACGGTGCTCAGTACGATATCTTCCAGCTCGATCATACAGGTCCTACAATCCTTGGCGATACACGTACATTCAAGCAGTACTTCAGCGTTCGTAAGCAGAAGAGAACATCCGGTACTATCACTGTATCAGATCACTTCAAGGCTTGGGAGAACGCAGGCTGGAACATCGGTAACCTGACAGAAGTTGCACTCAACGTTGAAGGTTGGGAGAGCAGCGGTAAGGCTAACGTAACCAAGCTCACTATCGGCGAAGGCGGCGGTCAGACACAGCAGCAGAATCAGCAGCAGTCATGGACTCAGCCACAGGAGCAGCAGAACAACGGCTGGAATAACAACGGCTGGAATCAGCCTGCACAGACTCAGACTCAGACAAACGTTCAGGTTAACCAGGCTCAGAACCTTGCAGGCAAGAAGCTGGTAGCTATCTCATTTGATGACGGCGCAAGCGCACAGAGCAGACAGGATCCTGCATACAGAATCATGGACGCTCTTATCAAGAATAATTTCCACGCTACATTCTTCTATGTAGGCGATTGGATCAAGACAAATGAGCAGGTTCAGTTCGCATACCAGAATGGTATGGAAGTTGCTAACCATACAAAGTCACATAAGTCACTCGGCAGCCTCGGCGCAAACGAGATCCGCAGTGAGTGGGAGCAGTGCAACAGCAAGCTCAGAAGCATCATCGGTGCAGAACCTTCACACATCATGAGACTTCCATATCTCGATGGCGGCGGACAGGTTAAGCAGGCACTTTATGATGTTCCGCTCATCAGCTGTGGTGTTGACACTAAGGACTGGGATGGCGCTTCAGCTGACCAGATCGTAAATACAATTAAGTCCGCAGCACAGAACGGTTCACTCCAGAACCAGATCGTTCTCTGCCACGAGAACTATGCTTCAACAGCTCAGGCTATGGAGACAGTTCTTCCTTGGCTCAAGCAGAACGGCTGGGAGGTTGTAACAGTTTCTGAAATGTTTGCAGCAAACGGCAAGCAGCTTCAGGGCGGTCAGATCTACACAAGATCATAATCAGCTAACGTATCATTCTTCAGTTTTTTAAAATATGTTTAAAAGGACAGTCATTCCCATTGACTGTCCTTTTGTTTTGTGAAATATAATTGTTTTATTCTCTGAATAATCTTCTTGTCATTGTGCAAGCATACAAATCGTGAAAGGATATGTCTTAAAATGTGTTGCAGATCCGACTGTATTTTATGAAAGCGGTAAACAAATATCAACGCTGAAAATAGTTTTTACGGGAGAGATCAACATGAAAAAGACATTATTATTTATATGTGCATTCGCAATGACATCAGCACTTACAAGCTGCGGAGCGGAAACAGGCTCATCAGCCGGCGCAAATACATCATTCCCTAAGCAGCCGGTAACAACAACAGTAGCTGAAACTGTTACAGAAGAAACTGTTACAGAAACAACAGCCGTTTCCACTGATGAAGCGGAAGTTACAACTGCTGCTGAAAATGCTGCTGATACAGCATCCGAAGCTGGTTCATGGTTCGGAGAGGGCGTATATGAACTGCTGAACAACGGAACAACAGAGGTCTACTATGTGTTCAACGGCGATAACAGCGGAAGGACTTGTGATCCTGAAAGAAAAATCGGTATAGGATTCAATTTTGAACAGTATAAGGATAAGGTCGTATTCCACATGGGATCAGTTGATGATAATACAGAAATGGCTATGTCCTATGATGCAAACGGAAATATGACAGGTGTTATCAATGGTAAAACTTACACTATAAGAAAAGTTGAAGGAGCTGAGCCTTCTGCATTCGAGCCGGCTGTCAGTGACGATCAGCAGTCAAAGCCTATGATCGAGGATGCATTTGAGGGAACATATTCGGAAAGCCACGCTCACAGAGGTGTTATCACAGTAACCAACGCAGGCGGCAGCACTTACAATGTGCACATCCGCTGGGCAGGTTCAGCATTGGAAGAAGCTGTATGGGATTTCAGCGGTGAGTTCAACGGCAGACAGGTGCTGAACTACAGCAACTGCACAAAGACACATAACATCTATGATGAAAACGGACTTGTAAGTTCTGAGGTAGAGTACACAGACGGTACAGGATATCTTCAGATAGCTGAAGACGGAGAGAATGTCGGATTTACATGGCAGGATGATGTAGAAGGCGCAGGAGACGATTCCTATTTCATCAAGGAATGATTTGATCTAT
>ACOK01000118.1 GCA_000174895.1 Ruminococcus flavefaciens FD-1 | reverse complement strand
ATTAAACAGAGATGCTTTTCTCTGACGTCAAATGAGTATTATCTACATTGTGACGTCTCACTATGGTTGGGATGGCGGGATTTGAACCCACGAGATGACAGAGTCAAAGGAATATTTCGCATGATTTGCATTTGAAAACGGTTACAGATCGAATCGATGACATATCGCTATTTTACGCTATTTAGCCTTGATTATCGCTGTTGCATTTTTATCTATCTTTTACTCCGATTTCTGACATAATATACTCTCATAAACTCTCATATGTTCCTTGACAAAAAACAGTTGAGAGTTTATAATATAAACGGAGGAGGTGGTATTACGGCAAGACGGGCAAAAGGCGAGGGCAGTATATACAAGGATAAACAAGGGTATTGGAACGCTCAGATTCTGCTTGGCTACTCGCAAAACGGCAAACCTAAGTATAAGAAGTTCCGAGGCAAGAAACAAGGTGAGGTTGTTGAGAAGATGAACAACTTCAAACTTTGTGCAGGAACGGCAAGCGCTGCAATAGTACAGTCCATGGCATTGGATAACTTAATTAATACGTATATCGAAACGGTAAAGAAAGTATCTATCCGCAGTACATCTTATGATAGTGTGCTGGTGTCAGCTAATCAAGTAAATGAACATTTAGGATATCTGTCTATCAGCAATCTTACACCTGAGATCATACAGACTGACTTGATTAATAAAATGATTGAACTCGATTACGCTTACGGTACTATCCACAAGGCATATGTTATTCTGAATGAGTGTTTGAACTATGCAGTTTTCAAGGATTATATCACCAAGAATCCATGTATGGGTGTTAAACTGCCAAGCAAAGACAACTTTGAAAAAAAGGAACGGCGTTTCCTGAACGATGATGAGATTCAGACATTCAAAGCGCAGGCTTGTGTTTCACAGTCAAACTTTAATATTCCGAAGTATGTATATGGTAATATCATTTGCCTTATTCTTTATACAGGTTTACGTGTGGGTGAACTATCTGCACTCAAATGGAAAGATATTGACTTTCAACACAAAATCCTCAGTGTAAACAAGGCTGTTGTCGTAGTGTATGATTATTCCGCCAAACCTAAGAAACGTACACTCACTGTACAGGATACGACTAAATCAGGTAAGCCAAGAGTAATACCTTTAAATCAAAAAGCGATACAGATACTTGAAACTCAGCGCAGTTTGTTTGGCGGAGATGATGATTGCTTTATTGTTAATGGTACAAAGCAGATTCCGGATAAAACAGTGGTTGCTAACAGCTATAGTAAGATTGCAAGAGCGGCAAAGATCCCGGATCCATCCGGAATACACACATTGCGTCACACATTTGCTTCATCTGCAATACGCAAGGGTGTGGATATAAAGGTCGTATCTGAGATACTTGGTCATGCAAGCGTGACATTTACCTATAATACCTACGTACATATTATTGATGAACAAAAGGCACGGGCAGTTGAATTGTTAAATGATATATAAGGCGATAATATGGCTTTATGAAGCAGATGTCTGTTTGAAAAATGCTGCAAGCTATAAAACCGGGCTGAGTATATTATCTGTTGTATTTAAGCAGTTGATTTTTTCTATGATATAGGGTATAATAAAAGATAATAAACGGAAAAGGAGGGACAGCAATGGGAATATACCTTAATCCCGATAATATGGATTTTCATATAGCCATTAATTCAGAGCTGTATGTTGATAAAAGTGAACTGATAAAGCGTACAAATGCTCTGATATATACTGAACAGCGTTTCATATGTGTTAGCCGCCCCAGAAGATTCGGAAAATCTATGGCAGGAGATATGCTTGCAGCATATTACAGCAGAGGCTGTGACTCTAAAGAAATGTTCAGCGGTTTCAAAATTGCATCTGATGCGAATTTTGAGAAGCATCTGAATAAATACAATGTTATTCATATAAATATGCTTGATTTTATTGATTCAAGAAAATCGATAAATGAAGCTATAGATTATCTTTCAAGGCGACTTATATATGAGATAAAACAAGAAAATGGTGATGTGAACTGCTTTGACTGGAATGATCTGATGTCGGTTCTGGCAGATGTTTTCCATGAGAAAAAAGTGCCGTTTATTTTTGTTATCGATGAGTGGGACTGCGTATTCCGTGAATATAAAAGAAATACGGAAGGTCAGAGCGAATACCTTGACTTTCTAAGGCGAATACTCAAAGGTCAAAGCTACATTGCTCTTGCATACATGACGGGAATACTGCCGATAAAGAAATACGGAAAGCACTCAGCGCTCAATATGTTCACTGAGATATCAATGACCAATGCTGCTCCGATACAGGAATTTACAGGTTTCACCGAAAAAGAAGTCTTGCAGCTTTGCAGCGAATACAATGCCGATTTCAATGAAATAAAGCGCTGGTATGACGGATATACCGTTGACGGCGAATCCATCTACAATCCGAAATCCGTTGTTGAAGCTCTTACAAGAGGAAAATTCAGAAATTACTGGACATCCACTGAAAACTACGAAGCTCTGGAAGAATTTATTTTCAGAAACGAGGACGGTCTGCGTGATACTATAATAAAACTGATCGCAGGAGGAAAGAAAAAGATCGACCCATCAACATTTACCAATGATATGGTAACGTTCAATTCACAGGACGATGTTCTGACGCTCCTTGTTCATCTCGGATATCTCACGTTTGATTCAGATACGAACGAAGTCGCTATCCCGAATTATGAAGTAGCTGAACAGTTTGCCAGTTCGATAAGAAATAAGGACTGGGCAGAAGTTTCAAAGTCACTGAAGGTCTCGGAGGAATTGGTAGAGGCTACACTGAACGGAGATGCTGAGAAAGTTTCAGATCTCATATCCGACAGCCATAAGGAAAACACTTCGATTTTGCAGTATAACGATGAAAATTCCCTTGCCTGCGTCCTTTCGATTGCGTATTATTCCGCAAGGAAAGATTATGTAGTTCACCGTGAACTTGCCACAGGCAAAGGATTCGCAGACCTTGTATTTATTCCAAGACCAAACAGAAGTCTGCCTGCAATGATAATCGAACTGAAAAAGGGTCATTCAGCTGAGGAAGCTGTAAAGCAGATAAAGGAAAATGATTATCTGCATAAGGTTTCGGAATATAACGAAGAGATACTGCTTGTCGGTATCAATTACGATGAAAAAAAGGATTATAGCTGTATAATTGAAAAGATAATAAAATAATATCAAAGCCGATCTTGTTGTGAACATGATCGGCTTTTTTGCATATATAATCAAATTAAGGCAACACCACACAAAGATTGTGCTGAAGATGCGAAGTCAGATTTATCGTCAGATTGTATAGAAATTCTGTAGGCATACTGTCGTATGTCAAGGAATTTCTGTGCGATATGACGGAAAATATGCAAGCAGATTCAGTACAAAACCATCAGGTGGGCTTTGTGCGGTGTTGCCTTAAAGGAGATCGATAGCACTGGCATGGAAGAAAAAACTCACTCCCCGTCAGAAAGCCGAATATAAGTCGGAGAAACGAGAGGAGATGCAGAACCTGTTCAAAAAGATAGATGACGGAGTAAAAGCTGTGTTTGAGTCTGATAGATATAAAGATTGTCTGCGGTATATGAGTAAATTTACCAATTATTCCGCAGGCAATTGTATTCTTATCATGCTTCAGAAACCGGAAGCAAGCCTTGTAGCGGCATTCGGAAAATGGAAACAGCTTGGACGAACCGTCAACAAAGGTGAAAAGGGCATAGCCATACTCGCTCCGATGACATTCAGGAATAAGCAGTCAGAAAATGAGGACGAAGAAGAACAGGACGAAGCCGAGACAAGAACGCTTGGTTTCAGAAAGGTCTATGTTTTTGACGTATCCCAGACCAGCGGAGAACCCGTTCCCGAGTACGTCAGCGACCTTGACGAGGATATCGAGGAAGAACACGTAGAAGCCGTAATAAGCGCCGTCAGAAGCGTAACAGGCCTTCCTGTGGACGTAGAGGACATATCGGGCGGAGCAAAGGGATATTACAGCCACAGCGAGCAGCGGATAGTAATACAGGCAGGTCTCAGCGGCGCACAAGCCGTAAAGACAGCGATACATGAATGCGCTCATGCGCTGCTCCACGCTCCCGATAAGAATCTTCTGACAGCAGATACTACCAGAAGTGACAAGGAAGTCCAGGCTGAATCAGTGGCATATATAGTGGCTTCAAGGTACGGACTTGATACAAGCGAGTACAGTTTCCCATATATAGCATCATGGAGTCATGGCAAACAGCTTGAGCAGCTCAACCGCTTTCTGAATGAGATACAGGGAACTGCAAGGATCATCTGTGATGCCATAGATAATGAGCTTATGGTTTTAGCCGAAGAAATAACAGAAGAATACAATGAAAGCAATGTGCTTGCTATGTAACAGGAGGTAAAACATGAAATTTAAGAAACTTAAACTTTTCTCCCCTTTGCTTGTCAAAGAAGAAGCGCCATACGAAAATCCGTGGGACGGCGGTGAAGACTTTCGGATAATGCTTGAAAGCGAAAAGAAAAAGTGCAGGAATGAGATCTGCGAGAACATTACCGAAATGCTGTCTCCTACCGAACTGCCGCATATGTTTAAAAGCACCATATATTCGGCTGTTCCGACAGTTGAGGAAAAGGGAAAAAAGCTCATGCTTGTACTGGATTGCGAATGCTATCGTACACTTTCAGAACCTGAACTGGACAGCCTTTGCAGCTGGTGGGAGGACGTTCTCACAAAGATGAACACTGTTCTCGGCAATATCGCTGTCAGAACAAAGAGAATGGGGAAAATATATATTTATCTGCATTATGACAGAGGTTGGACGATAGAACCGGTTTACCCTGATAATTCGGGAGGTGATAAGATTGAATGATAAAACAGCGGAGTATTACCGCAGACGATATCCGTCAGGCACAAGGATTCAGCTTGACAAGGATATGGATGACCCACAGCCGATACTTGCAGGCACTAAAGGGACAATAATAGATATTGATGATTATGGACAGGCGGTCATGAAATGGGACAACGGAAGAAGTCTGTCCCTGATAATAGAGCATGACAGCTTCCATGTAATATCTCAGGAAGAAAGCATCGATGAATCGGAAGAAGCTGAAATGGAGATATCGCAGTTATGAGTATAAATGCGAAAGAAGAAAATTATGAGCTCATGGAAATGCTTGGTCAGACAGTGCTGTTCACAAATATGAGAATTGACCGCAGTACCGTACCCGAGGGCCTGTATGCATATTATGTAAGACACGATGATGACTGCACAGGCGAAATATGTGAAATAAAGCCTTCTGTGATGGTCAATCACTGGGGAACGATAATCTGCAAGGAACAAATTCAAATGAACGATTATTGGCACAGCCGATTCGTTGATGAGAATGACTACAGCTACACAGGCGATACTGCGACCCTTGAAGAATACATGAATACCGACTATTCTGAGGAACAGGCGGAAGAAATGGAGATGAAGTGAGCTGTCTTAAAAGCAGTGAAAACGCCTATTTTTCCAAAACAGTTGATTTTTGTGCGGAGATAAGGTATAATGAGAGTAAGAAAAACAATAAGGAGGTATTGTTCATGGGAATATACCTTAATCCTGATAACATAGATTTTCAGAAAGCACTTAATTCCGAAATTTATGTTGATAAGACAGAACTTATAAAATATACAAACAAAGTGCTTAACACCGAGCAGCAGTTTATATGTGTCAGCCGCCCCAGAAGATTCGGAAAGTCTATGGCTGGAGATATGCTTGCAGCATATTACAGCAGAGGCTGTGACTCAAAAGAAATGTTCAGCAAATACAAAATATCGTCTGCTCCAACCTTTGAAAAGCATCTGAACAAATATAATGTGATTCACATTAATATGGTAAACTTTCTTGGAGAATCAAAAAATATTGACGAAATGATACAATTCATATACGATGATATTATTGACGAAGTTATTGAACAGTATCCTGATTTGAATATGCCAAGAAGAAAGACACTGCTTAATGTTTTGAATAAAGCTTTCGCTCAGTTTAAAATCCCATTTATATTTATAATAGATGAGTGGGACTGTATATTCAGAGAACTTAAAAATGAGAAGGAATCTCAGGAGAAGTATCTTGATTTTTTAAGGGATATAATGAAAGATCAAAGTTACGTTGCTCTTGCGTATATGACGGGAATACTCCCGATAAAAAAATACGGAAAGCATTCAGCACTCAATATGTTCACAGAGATCGCAATGACAAATGCAGTTCCAATACAGGAATTTACCGGCTTTACTGAAAACGAGGTAATAAAGCTTTGCAAAGAGTACAAGAAAGATTTCAATGAAGTCAAGCGCTGGTATGACGGATATACGGTTGACGGCGAATCTATATACAACCCAAAATCAGTCGTAGAAGCCCTTACAAGAGGTACTTTCAAGAATTACTGGACTTCGACCGAGAACTACGAAGCACTTGAAGAATTTATTTTCAGAAACGATGATGGTTTGAGGGACACTGTAATAAAACTCATTGCAGGAGAAAAGAAAAAAATTGATCCTTCGACCTTCAATAATGATATGGTAACATTCAATTCGCAGGATGATGTATTGACGCTTCTTGTTCATCTCGGTTATCTGACTTTTGATTCAGAAACAAATGAAGTAGCGATACCCAATTATGAGGTGTCCGAGCAGTTTGCAAGTACGATACGCAATAAGGATTGGGCTGAGGTGTCGAGATCACTGAAAGTTTCGGATGAACTCCTTCAGTCAACTCTCAACTGCGATGCTGAAAGAGTTGCACAGCTTATATCGGACAGCCACAGTGATAATACTTCAATATTGCAGTATAACGACGAAAACTCACTTGCCTGTGTGCTTTCGATAGCATATTATTCAGCAAGAAAGGACTATATTCTTCATAGAGAGCTTCCTACCGGAAAAGGCTTTGCCGATCTTGTGTTCATTCCAAGAATCGGAAGAACGCTGCCTGCGTTAATAATCGAGCTGAAAAAAGGACATTCTGCGGAAGAAGCAATACAACAGATAAAGGATAATAACTATATTCATAAAGTATCAGAGTATTCGCCCGAAATAATACTTGTCGGTATTAACTACGACGAGAAGAAAGGTCATACTTGTATGATAGAAAAATATGAGATAAAATAATACTGATTCATCAGGAAACGCCATTGAATATTTGATGGCGTTTTTTGTTTTTTAAGAAGATGATAACATAAATGTCCAGAGGAACAGTCAGAAGAAATGGAGATGATGTAAATGAAAGAAAAGCCAATGTGTCCGATTATCGGAGCAAACGGGAATATCTACAATATTCTCGGTATCGCTTCAAAAACTCTGAAAAGCAATGACATGGCTGATGAAGCAAAAGAGATGTACGACCGAGTGACATCTTCTCACAGCTATGATGAAGCTCTATGTATAATTACAGAATATGTTTCTCCTTGCACAGAGGATGAAATGAACGAAGAAGCTGAAACAGACAGCTTATCCCAGCAGTTATAAAAACTGATGTTATTGCTCCGCCAATTAACTCTTGAAGAAATATTGCGACGGACTGGCAGAGAAAGACAAGGAAGAAAGCCGCAGGAATGCTGTTGCATTTCAAGACTTTCTGACGCAGTATTTCATTGTCAGGACAAGCAAGAAAATTCAAGAGTTAGTTGGCGGAGCAATCATATAGATTTCAAAACCAGCGACGGCTCAGCCGAAAAGCGATATCAGAGCGAAAAGGGAGGAATTAAATATGGATACGTCCTGATACTCTTTGAGAAAGGAGGCTGTATGCACACATCGAAAAAACAAAGACAAGCAAGCGTAAAACTGAAAGGTGATATTTCTTCAATGCTGAAAAACGCTAAGAAATATCTGCCTCACAGAACCTACTGCGAGCTTTGCACTGCCGTTGACAATGCGGCGGACTATACCACTAAGAAAGGACTGATACTAGCCTGTTTTCAGGCAAAGAAAAATAATTTTTAAGCCGCTTGCCGGGAACAGAAATGTTCCATGCAGGCGGCTTTTTCTGTTCCCGGCGATCTGTAACATCAGAATGCGGCGGGAAGGAGATGTATGAATAGTTTCATGTCATGGATCGGAGGGAAGAAATCTCTCCGTGATGATATACTGATACGTTTTCCGCTTGACTACGGGCGGTATATTGAAGTTTTCGGAGGTGCAGGCTGGGTATTGTTCCATAAGACGCCTGAGAAGTTCGAGGTGTTCAATGATGCCAACGGCAATCTTGTAAACCTTTACAGGTGCGTCAGGAAGAATCCGGGAAAACTCATACACTATCTGAAATATATGATAAATGCCCGTGATGATTTCCGCAGGATAGTTAAGCAGCGCAAAAGCGGAATATTCGGGAAGTTCCACGACTATGACAGAGCAGCTAAGTTCTACTATCTCATTCATTTCAGCTACGGCCATAAAACAGATCAGTATTGCTGCAGACCTGAACCCATGTGGAGTAAATTTCCGCTTATCGAAAGGGCAGCAGCAAGGCTTCAGAGCGTGGCTGTGGAAAACAGGGATTTTGAGGAACTGATAAAGCTGTACGACAGACCCGAAAGCTTTTTCTACTGCGATCCGCCATATTACTCAACTGAAAGCTTTTACAATGATGTGGACTTTTCAAGGAAAGACCATGAAAGACTGAGAGATACACTGCTTGAATGCGAGGGCAAGTTCCTTGTTTCATACAACGACTGCCCTGAGATAAGAAAGCTGTGGGATATCCCCGGTATCTACATCGAGGAAATAACAAGAGCAAACAATCTTGCGCTGAGATATGAAAACGGAGCTGAATATCATGAACTGTTTATCAGCAACTATGATACATCCGAAAGACGAAACTCAGACCGTCAGCTGTCATTTCTTGACGATGACGAGGAAGGAAATTATTATGAATAAAATGATCTATGCAATGGGATATGTTGACGACAGCGGAAATGTCATCCTGAAAGGCGCTTACCGTGAAAACGATATCGATAATGTTATCTTCGTTACTGTAGGAAAGGATAATATTTCCGCCGATGTTATCAGGACTGAAGCAGGAACGGCTAAACTTCCTACAGATATGATAATGGATATCTGTGAACGTCATGAATGCGGAAGCTGTCCCCTTGATGATTACAACAGACCATATGAGGACTTTGATGATGCAGAATGAACCGGGACTTCTTGATAAAAACAGCTGTATCCCCGATGACAGGGATTATACGGAAAAGCTGCTGATACTGAAGCCGTCCGCTCTTATGGAAGATTTCAGAAAGCCGTATTTTCAGTATTTCTATGCTATGAGCGGATTCGGCTGTAAGCCCGATAAACTCGGAAGCAAGGTTTACGGAAAATTCCTTGCAGACGGCGAGAACTGCTATTTTTACAGGAATGACTTTGTGGGAGTTGCTGACAAGGAGCAGCTTCCGCAGTGGGCAAAGAAACGTCTTGAAAGCTTCACTTCTCCGAAAATGCAGATACGTATATTTCAGATTAATGACATCAGGGATAGTGAAAAAGTGATATTCGGAAGTTATGATGAAGCAATGAAAAAAGGCGGGATCAGACCTGAAATATATCGTCAGGTATACGGCGGTACAGTGAACTGCTCAGACCTTGAAAGCGTTTTTGCACTCTGTAATAACAAGCATCCTCCCGGATATTATGGCCATTCCCTTTCGGTATCCGATGTTATTGAGATATGCAGCGGAGATAAAAAGGGCTTCTATTACTGTGACAGGATCGGCTTTCAGAAGATAGACTTTGATATTGAAAAGGCAGACCGAAGCGATATTCTGAAAGTTCTCATAATAGAAAGCGGAAAAGACCCGTATACCGCAGAAATACGTGATGAACTGCAAGCGAAGCAGAGCGTTGTGGGCGGCCTTATCGAGCCTGTGTATTTTGCACGGGATGATAATGCACTCATTTACTGCGATGAGGAATTTCTGCTGAAAGGATATGAACCAAACAGGAAGGCAGGAGAACTGATAATTCACGGTACTTTCATGGTGGTCGGCAATGGCGAGAACAGGTACGGCGAGGGGATCGAAGTATCACTTACGGATAAGCAGATAAGCGAATATACAGAAATGTTCAGATATCCGCTTATTTATATGACCAATGAGGAAATTGCAGGGATGCAGGAAGAAACGGAAGAACAGGCCGAGGATATCTCACTGACATAGGAGGCAGAAATGAAAGAAGAAGTATTTATCCCGTCTCCCCTTGCACAGCAGCTGGAAGAAATGGCTGTATTGCTGGGAGTGAGAGCGGATGAGATCGCAGAAAATGCGATTATAAATTATTTGAGGAGTGAAAGCAATGGCAGATGAAAAGAAAGGCATCACCGTCAAGATAGATGCAGAGTTACACGCAGAGATCAGGCAGTTCATAGAAGCCAACGGAATGACAATGGCTGAGTTCGTTTCGCAGGCGCTGTATAATGAACTGCACCCGAAAATTCAGCCGATGGAGGTGAAAAACATGGGGCCGATGAGAACGATGGCATTTCAGATGCCCGAGGATATGTTTCAGCGCCTGAAGGATTACCTTCACCGTCATAATATGACACAGAAGGAATTTGTCCTCGGTCTGGTGGAAGCAGAGCTGAACAGAGATCAGGCACTGAGAAATAATCAGGTAAAAACTGAGGAGGAAGACTTAGAGGAAGACCTCGGTGAAGAAGAAGACGAGGACATGGACGATGACCTTGATGAGGAAGAGTCCGAAGACGAAGACATGGATGATGACCTCGATGTGGAAGAGTCCGAGGATATGGACGATGACCTCGATGAAGAAGAATCCGAAGACGAGGACATGGACGATGATCTCGATGAAGAAGAGTCCGAAGACGAAGACATGGATGATGACCTCGATGAAGAAGAGTCCGAAGACATGGACGACCACCTCGATGAGGAAGAGTCTGAGGACATGGAAGAAGACCTCGATGAAGAGAAATCCGAGGACATGACAGAAGAAGAAACAATATCAATGGCAATGTAACAGGAGTAATATCATGAATATCAAAAACAGAATAAAGAAATTCGGCGCAGGGATAATGGCAAGTCTCTGCGCCGTTTCTGTTATCGGCAACACAGTAAGCTATGCTGCAAATGCCGATATTACAAAAGAAAACGTGGCTTTCCCTACTGCCGACGAAGTGATCGCTCAGGCGGCAACACTTCTTGGTTCTCCCTACGGATGGGGATTTAAGGGCTATACAGGTGCCTACTATCAGGGCAGCTACAGTCCGCTGTCATTGGAAACTGTACGCAGTCAGGGCGTTGACTGTTCAGGCCTTATCTATTACACGCTGACACATCTTGGCTACTCAACAAGCGGTTTTTCCTGGAACAATCCCGTTCCTGTTGATACTCCCCATTGGCTGTCGGTGAATGATAACTGTACAGTTTCGTACAGCGGCATATCTTCAAAGATAGAGGTAGAAAAGGAAAATATCCCCTACACCGAACGCCCATACTGGGAATGCGCTGACGGTTCAACTATAACCGCAGGCTCAGTCGTGATCGCTGACAACCTCGCAGGAGAAGACCACTCATGGATATATATGGGTGAATTTGACAGCCGTCAGGAGGTTGTTGATTATCTGCTGAATATCGGTGTTGATGCTTCATACATTAATGACAGAACTGTCGGTGACGGAAGCGGTGAGGGCGGAACTCACTGGCGTATCGAGTCAAACGGCTCTCAGGGATGCGTTATAAACAATCGTACCGACGGTAAGAAGGCTACTTCCATGAATATGTATGCTTTCCGTATCACACAGGATAAAGTGAAGAAAAGTCCAAACGGAACTATCAGGATAAACAAGACATCAGAAGACGGACAGAATGGCGACAGAACGTTCACGGTCACAGGCGGCGGTGAGACATACACTCTGACAACAGGTGCGGACGGAACAGCGATACTTACGGATATTCCTGTATTCGACAGCAATAATGCTCCTATCACTTATGCTATCAGCGAGAAGGATGTGCCTGTGAGATACGTTGTCCCTGACGAGCAGAAAACAACACTTTATGCAAATGAAACTGTTGAGGTGACATTTGAAAACATGCTGAAGAAGTTCACTGCGGAAGTCACCAAGAAAGACAGTGAAAACGGCACTGCTCAGGGCAATGCTTCACTTGCAGGTGCGGTATATGGTCTGTACCGTGACGGAGAAAGAGTTGCACAGTATACTACCGATGAGAACGGATATTTCAAGACAGATGAATATCCCTGCGGAAACTATACGCTGCAGGAGCTGACTCCGTCTCAGGGATATCAGCTCAATGATGAAATATACAGCGTAGGCGCTGAGCCTGAGAATTACAAAGTTGAAGCAAATGCTGTTGAAATGAGTGTTGATGAAAATGTCATCAAGGGTAATGTATCCATAGTAAAGCACAGCGATAATGATGAAAATACCGTTGAAAACCTTGAAAGCGGAGCTGAGTTTGAGATATTCCTCAAATCATCGGGCAGTTATGACAGCGCAAATGAATCCGAGCGTGACCGCCTTGTCACCGACGAAAACGGCTTTGCAGAAACAAAAGATATGCCATACGGTACATATACCGTACATCAGACAAAGACTGTGAACGATGCGGAATATGCAGCAGATTTTGATGTGAATATCATTGAAAACGGCAAAACATATGAATATATACTCAATGATAAGCCGTTCACAAGCTATATTCAGATCATTAAGGCTGATTCCGAAACAGGCAGGACTATTCCGTATGAGGGTGCAGGATTTCAGATATACAATGCTGACGGAGAAATAGTCGATCTTGGAACAGATACATTCTATACCAATAACGAGGGCTGCCTCATAACTCCTGAAATGCTGACATACGGCGAATATTCCCTTGTTGAGGTACAGGCCCCTATAGGATACGTCCTTGACAGCACACCTGTTCCTTTTACCGTTTCCGCAGACAATGCAGAGGAAAAGATCATAAAGGTGACTAAGAACGATACAGCTCAGAAAGGCCGTATTTCGGTCACTAAAACAGGCGATATTTTCAGAACGGTGGAAGCTGTTTCATCAGCATACTGTGAGGACGAGCTTGTGGTGGATCCGCCTGTATACAAGCCTGTTTTTGAGAAATGCGGACTTAAAGATGCAGTATTTGAGATAATTGCAGCAGAGGATATTTATACAGCAGACGGAACTCTGAGGGCCGCAGGCGGTGATACAGTTGATACGATAATAACCGATGAAAGCGGATATGCCGAAACAGAGCCGCTGTATCTCGGAAAGTACGAAATAAAGGAAATATCTGCGCCTTACGGATATGTTGTAAATGAGGAAAGCAAGTTCGCAGAACTGACATATTCGGGACAGGATATCGCAGTGAATGATGCAGTCAACTGCACCATGAATAATGAATATCAGCGAATTAATATCCGCTTTTCAAAGAGTATGGAAAGCGACAGAACTTTCGGCACAGGCATGAAAAATGAGTACAGGAATGTCAGATTTGGTCTGTTCGCCGCAGAGGATATTACCGCCGCTGACGGTACATCTATCCCCGAAAACGGCCTTATCGCAGAAATAGGACTCAATGATGACTTGACCGCAGAATTTACAGAAAAGCTTCCGTTTTCACGTTACTATGTGCAGGAAATATCAACAGATGAAAGTTATGTTCTGAACGGCGAGAAGTATCTTGTAAACTTTGAATACACGGGGCAGACACATCCGTCCGTTGACATTGACTACGGAACTTTCCACAATACAATAAAGCGTGGAGATATCATGGGCATGAAGATCAACGAAAACGGTGAACCGCTCGAAAAGGCTGTATTCGGTCTTTTCAGAAGTGATGAAACAGAGTTCACAGAGGACAACGCATACTGTATTACGAAATCAGATGAAGACGGACGATTCAGCTTCAGCGATATCCCATACGGCGAGTATATCGTAAAGGAGACAAAATCTCCCACAGGATATGTTTTATCAGATGAGCTGTATCCCGTTGTTATCGGTGAAGATGGAGATGCAGCCGAGATCACCGCAGAAAATCGTCCTGTTGACGAGACGAAAAAGGAGACACCTGTTACACCTACAGTTCCCACAACTCCTATGACAGGTGATGCAGGCAGAAGCCCTGTGGGGCTTGTTATGCTTATCCTTGGCGTGACAGGTCTGCTCTATGCGGCTCATAAATGCAGAAAAAAAGAATCGGAATATGAACACAGGGAGCGTGAACTTGCGGCACTCTGCCCCGACTTTATCGAGGGTGATAGCAATGACTAAAAGAGGAAAGCTTTGCATATTGGCGGCTGTTTCAGCCGCCCTCCTTCTTGGAGGTGCGCTCATATTTTTCCACGATGATGTGGCGCAGAAACACATAGAGGATTCCGTGATAAAGTACAAACCGACTCTGGCAGTCAGGAATGAACTTGATAAGATAACTTCTGACATGATAACTGAAACAGCCGCATTAAAAGATACAAATAGTGAAGCCGCAACTGAAACAGAAGCTGGAGAAATACCTGTAATATCCGAATCAGATACACTTCCTGATAATGTAAGGCAAAGTCTTATCGATTCAGTTCAGGCACTTAAAAGTGCATATCCTGATTGTATAGGCTGGCTGTACATCCCTGATACTTCCATAGATGAGCCTGTTATGCGCTGCAATGACAATGACTATTATCTGAATCACGCATTTGACGGGAGCAGTTTGCAAGCCGGCTCGGTATTTCTTGACTGCCGATGTGAGGGCCGTTTCATGAATCCCATAAATATCCTGTATTCCCATAATATGCGAAACGGTTCAATGTTTGCGGATATACCGAAATACAGCGAAGAAAGCTATTTTGAGGCTCATAAATACGGCTGGCTCGCAACTCCCGAAACAGTATACAGGATAGATTTCTTCTCATGTGCCAAAGCAGGCTGGAAAGATCTTCTTTATGACGGCGGAATTTCATTAAGCGAATGGATACCGCATATTTTCGACTGCTCCGCAGTAAGCCGTGAGATCACATATTCAGACGAGGACAGGTTCATTTCCCTTTCGACCTGTTCATACGAATTTCAGAATGCAAGAACTATTTTGACGGGTAAACTTACAGAAACGAATGGAGGCTGATAGATTGACAGAAAACTTCAGAAAAAAGCTTGTCTGCGGTATCGCAGAAGCTGCGGCGATCATGAATATCGCTGTTATTACCGCTCACGCAGAGGGCGATGTTGCAGGTGCAGTAACAAGTACATGGAATTCTGCAAAAAGCCAGATCAAAAGCATAGTAAATAACGTGGTATTCCCTGTTATAGACGTAATACTGGTAGTACTGCTTTTTGTTAAGATAGCTATGGCATACAGTGATTACCGCAAACACGGACAGCTTGAATGGGGTCCCATAGCGATACTGTTTTTCTGTCTGCTGTTTTCACTGACTGCGCCAATGTACATATGGACGGTGGTGAGTGCATGACAGATCAAAGGAGGTGACCTATGCCCTACATACCATTCACAGAAGAACAAAAGCAGACGGCAAACAGCGTAGAACTTGCTGAATTTCTGCGTATGCGTGGTGAAAAACTGGAACGTGCAGGACGTGAGTACAAGCTCATATATACAGACGAAAGCGGCAGACATGACAGCATTACTATGCAAGGCAGCACATGGTTCGATCATAAGAATCAGACAGGCGGTGGTGCGATAAAATTCATGCAGTATTATTACGGTATGAACTTCGTTGACGCTGTTCAGTCGCTTCTCGGTTATTCGGTCGAGCCGCTGCATCACAGTTTTTCACATATGGAAAATGCTGTTAAAAATAAGAAGAAATTCACACTTCCCGAAGCAAATGATGATATGCACAGAGTTTACGCCTATCTGATAAAACAGCGATATATAGCTCCTGAGATCATCACGCACTTTGCTAAAACACATACCCTGTATGAGGATAAGGAGCATCACAATGCTGTATTTGTGGGACTTGATGAGCAAGGCATACCACGGCAGGCAAGCAAGCGCTCCACATCAACATACGGAAACACATTCCGTATTACAGTTGAAGGCTCTGACACAAGATACAGCTTTTCACATTACGGTAAATCTGACAGACTTTTTGTTTTTGAAGCCCCCATCGATATACTTTCATATCTGACGATTTATCATGAAAACTGGCAGTATAATTCATATATCGCTCTGAATGGCGTGTATGAAAATCCATTGATAAAAGCATTGGAAACACATGAGGTGCTGCGGAATATAATCATCTGCACCGACAATGACGAGGGCGGTATCGACGGATATGAGCGGCTCAGGGACATTCTGAATGAAAAAGGATATACCGGGATATACCGTCATGCTCCCGACTTCAAGGACTGGAATGAACAGCTGAAAGCGGTAAATGGTGCGGACGCTCTCCCTGCTGTTCCTCACTTTCGTAAAAATGTCTTTTATGAGGCTGTGAACAGCCTGCGTGAATTGTCGTTTACGCCCTATGGATTTCTCAGTGAACTCCGCAGGGCAAACAGGAACAAAGAATATACCTATATGGCCGAGCTTGCGATAACAGGTTCGGCCTTTTATTTGCGTCAGGGAGCGTATAACGGCGATTTTAAGGGGCTTTGCAGTAAGCTGAGACATGGATACAGGGCATACGCAGACAAGGGCAGAATGGCGCAGAAACAGCGCAGTCTGAGCGATGATTTTAGTGCTGTGGAGCGTGATCTTCGACAAACCGCACGCACAAGGGAGCAGTCTGCCCAAACGGCGAAACTGCTGTATAAGCTTGCAGATTCGGCATTAAGAGTTTCTGTAGAGGAAAGCCTTTCGGAACAGGAACAAACCGAAGAACAGGAAGAAGAACACTGTTTTGTGCTCGCTTAGGACAACACCCCCTGTTGCCTGAGACAACAGGGGTAATTGAATATACCAGTTTAATATATATATTAATAGCAAAAGAAAGAATATATTGGAAGTGATTTTTTGAATGAAAAACAGATAGTTATTTTAATTTTGCTGATGGCAGCTTTTATTGGAACTGTCATCCTGATGAGTGTTCTTGAAAACAAAAGCATCAACGGAATAAAGGCAAAAACAGTTGGCGACGGTCAGCACGGAACAGCAAGATGGGCGACAAAGCCAGAGATAAGTCAGACTTTTTTCTCTCTGCCATATGAGCCTGAGAAATGGCGCAGAGGTGAGGAACTCCCTGACATTCAGGGAGCGATAATCGGATGCAGGGGAAGAAAAAATACCACTGCACTTGTCGACACAGGAGATGTTCATACTCTGATGATTGGTGCGGCAGGTGTGGGAAAGACAGCATATTTTCTGTATCCTAACATAGAGTTCTGCTGTGCCTCGGGAATGTCGTTCATAAACAGCGATACTAAGGGAGATGTTGCACGAAACTACGGTGAAATTGCAAAGAAATACTATGGCTACAATGTTTCGGTGCTTGACCTTAGAAATCCCACAAGGAGCGATGAAAACAATATCCTCCACCTTGTGAACAAGTATATGGACATTTACATTTCGGACAATACTCAGCTTTCCGCAAAGGCTAAGGCAGAGAAATACGCAAAGATAACGGCTAAGACCATAATCAACATCGGCGGCGGTGACAGTGCAGGCTACGGGCAGAACGCTTACTTTTACGATGCAGCGGAAGGACTTCTCTCATCGGTGATACTGCTTCTTGCAGAGTTCGGAGAAAAGAATGAACGTCACATCGTATCGGTATTCAAGCTGATACAGGATCTCATAGCTAAGCCGCCGCCGAAAACTGCAAAAGACAAGCCGCAGATGTACTTTGCAAAACTAATGGAAAAACTGCCGGGAGATCACAAAGCAAAATGGTTGGCAGGAGCTGCACTGAATTCCGCAGATCAGTCCATGATGTCGGTCATGAGTACAGCGCTGTCAAGGCTCAACAGCTTCCTCGACAGCGAAATGGAACAGCTCCTTTGTTTCGGAACTGCCATAGATGCCGAGAAGTTCTGCTCGGAAAAATCAGCAATATTTATCATTCTTCCCGAAGAAGATCAGAGCAAATACTTCATGGTGTCACTGCTTGTACAGCAGCTTTACCGTGAGATACTTGTTATCGCAGACGAAAAAGGCGGAACGCTTGACAGACGTGTTATGTTCTATCTCGATGAATTCGGAACTTTCCCGAAGATTGAGGGAGCAGAAGCCATGTTCTCCGCAGGACGTTCAAGAAAGATATCCATAGTTGCAATAATACAGTCATTTGCACAGCTTGAGCAGAAATACGGGAAAGAAGGTATGGAGATAATCACAGACAATACCCAGCTTACAATATTCGGCGGTTTTGCGCCGAACAGTCAGAGTGCCGAGGTCTTATCGAAAGCATTAGGCGAACAGACAGTGCAGAGCGGTTCTGTATCAACAGGAAAGGACAAGTCACAGTCACTTCAGATGATAGGCAGACCGCTCATGACAGTGGATGAGCTGAAATCCATGCCAAAAGGACAGTTCATAGTTATGAAAACCGGTACACATCCCATGATATCACCGCTGAAGCTTTACTTCAAATGGGGCATAGTATTTGAAGAACCATATCTTCTCGGAGATAAGGGAGCAAGAGAAGTATCGTACATGGATCGTGATGAACTGTTCAGAGCAGCGGAAATCAGATATCCGCAGGCATCACTTCCTGTAATGGTGAAGGAAGTGGCAGATAATACAGAGGGAAAAACAAAAATCAACACAAAGGCCGGTGATAAAAATGATAATACCAGAAAAAATATACAAGCTGAAGCTGACATCGTCTGAGATAAACGTGTACCAGTATCTGTGCAGCAGAGCAGATAAAAACAGAGAGTGCTTCCCATCGCAGACCACCATCGCAAGGGCAGTGAATATGCACCGCTCAACTGTGAATCAGGCAATAAAGCGCCTTCAGGACAAACAACTCCTCATCATAACACAGCGCAAACGTGACAACGGCGGTACTTCCTCAAATCTGTACAGGATCGAGGTGATATGATGTCGGGATGGTTTGGGGATATTCTTGAACTGATAGGCGACGGAATTTCCATCATGTGGGAAAAGACCGCAGGTAAAGCTATAGACATTCTTTCGGATGCAATATGGGATGCCATGTTTGAGTGGGTATTCAAGCTGATCTACGGTGCTATTTCCGAGCTTTTTGAATTCATAAACGAGAGCACATCCGATATTTTCAGTCTTGCATGGGTGAATTCATTCATCAGACTTTTCCACAACATGGGGTGGATATTGTTTGCCTGCGGTCTTATCGTTGCGGTATTTGACTGTGCGGTCGCCTATGAATCGGGTCAGAACAACATAAAGAATACTGCGGTAAATATTCTGAAAGGCTATTTTGCGGCAAATCTTGTGGCTGTGGTTCCTCAGAGACTTTACTCATTCTGCACTTCGCTGCAAGGAACATTCGCCACTGAATTGCTTGGAAGCTTTGTGGGAGATACCTCAGATACAGTTGCAGGAACGGGACTGAAAGTGATACTTGCGCTTGCAGAAGATGTGTCACTGTTCAGTCTTTTCTTTATTATCCTTTTCGGATACTGCACTGTCAAAGTCGTACTTGCAAATATCAAGCGAGGCGGAATACTTCTGTGTCAGATAGCAATTGGAAGCCTGTATATGTTCAGCGTACCGAGAGGATATACAGACGGATTTTACAACTGGTGCAAACAGGTCATCGCCACTTGTCTTACTGCATTTTTACAGACTACCATTCTTTTCATAGGACTGCTGACTTACACACAGCACGCTCTGCTGGCAGTCGGTATATGCCTTTCGGCCAATGAAATACCGAGAATTGCACAGACATTCGGACTTGACACAAGTGTTAAACTTAACATTACAAGCATAAGCAGTGCAGTGTCAATGACTTCAAAAGCTTCAAGATATCTGAGAGGAGGACATATATGAAAACATACATCTATCCCGAAAATCTCAGGGCAACAGTCAAGCTGTGGTTCTGGAACGTCAGGGATTTCATAATTATCTGCACAGGAGTTGTGATATCAGTAATGATATTTGCAAAGCTGTGGACTCCCGTTCCTATGGCATTTACCATATGCTATGCATTCATAACGCTGAGAGCGGAGGATACGGCAATAATGGACTACATGACCAGCGCTTTCAGATACTTCTGCATAACACAGCGTGAATACCGATGGAAGAAAGGGGAATGACAATGGCAAAGAAGAAAAACAGCGTACAGAAACTCATAGGATTTGAAGCATTTACAAAAAACGGAATAAAGACCGACAGATTTGAATTCGTAATATTCCACGTTGAACCTGTTAATATCTCAGTGCTTCCGCCTGAAGTGATCGAAGCGAAGATACACGATCTGACGCTTGTACTGGGAGTAATTCCCGAACTTGAGATAATGGCGCTTGACAGCTGTGAGTGTTTCGATGACAACAAGATATTCCTTCAGAAGCGGCTCAGAGAAGAACGCAGTGAAGCAGTAAGGGAACTTCTCGAAGCTGATCTGAAATTCCTTGATGAGATACAGCTGGGAATGTCGACTGCAAGAGAATTCCTCTTTATTTACCGTTTTCACAGAGAAAAAGAGGAGCAGATATTCACGCTGATAAATCGTGTGAGCAAAGCCATATCCGATCACGGCTTCATGGCTAAACGACTTTCAAAGTCCGAGCTGAAAAGGATGATAGCCCTCTATTTCGGCTCAAGTGTTACAGGTGACGAGATACCCGATACTGACATTCAGGAGGTGGAAGATATTGTTTAAGAAGAAAACAATGACACAGGAACAGATGGAGATGATCGAAGCAAAGGACTTTTTCGACAGAGCCGTCCCCGGATATATCAGGTTCTTTTCCGACTATTACATCTGCGGTAATTTCTACAAGAGCGTGTGGGCAATAACCGAATATCCCACATCAACGGAAGAAACAGCTCTCCTTGCTCATCTTGCGGATAAGAGCGGTGTTTCGCTTCGTATTTACAATCGTCCTGTGGGAGCAATGGAGCAGCGTAAGATAGTGCAGCAGGCAGACCGTAAGAACCGCATGATGACAACTGCAACCGATGTTACGGAAGCAGTACGTGCCGAAAGCAATCTCAATGACATAGGAGATATGCTGAAAGAGGTCATCCACAACAGTGAGCTCCTTCTGCACACAGCTGTATTCCTGGAACTGAAAGCAGGAACGCTTGAAGATCTCCGTGACCTTCAGGCGGATATCTCAATGGAACTTTCACGCTCTAAAATATCAGTTGACAGGCTTCTCATGCGGCAGAAAGAGGGCTTCCTTTCAGTGCTTCCATGCGGCAATAACAGCTTTGGTATGCAGTATGAGCGAGTGCTGCCGTCAAGTTCTGCGGCTGACCTTTTTCCTCTCAATTACAGCGGAAAGACCGATGCCAACGGCTTCTACATAGGCAGAGACAAGTACGGCTCAAATATATTGGTTGACTTCGACAAGCGCACTGATGACAAAACGAATTCAAATGTCCTTATTCTCGGAAACAGCGGTCAGGGAAAAAGCTATCTCATGAAGCTTCTTCTGTGCAATCTGCGTGAATCGGGAAAGAATATATTATGTCTCGATCCCGAGCATGAATACGAAGAACTGTGCAATAATCTGGGCGGCACGTATATCGACCTGATGTCAGGAGAATACATGATAAATCCCCTCGAACCGAAGTCGTTCGGAGAGGCCGACAAATCAGAGGATGCCCCCGAAGCCTTCCGCAGAGTAACAAGGCTATCACAGCATATCTCCTACCTGAAAGACTTTTTCAGGGCTTACAAGGATTTCAGCGACAATGAGATAGACACCATAGAAATAATGCTGATAAAGCTGTATGCACGTTTCGGCATCGATGACCGCACCGAGCTGACCTCTCTTGAATCGACGGATTTTCCGACGATGGAAGACCTTTACGATATAATCGACAAGGAAGTGAAAGCCTATGACAGAGAACAGAAAAATCTTTTCACCGAGGATACGCTTCAGAATATCCGCCTTGGATTATTCAGTATGTGCAAGGGAGCAGAAGCACAGTATTTCTGCGGACATACCAACATAAAGGACGGGCAGTTCATATGCTTCGGCGTAAAGGGCATTATGGACACAAACAAGAAACTGAAGGACACTCTGCTTTTCAATATACTCAGCTACATGAACGAGCAGCTTTTAGGCAAGGGAAATACAGTTGCTGCCATAGACGAGTTGTATCTTTTTCTTTCAAATATAACTGCAATTGAGTACATAAGAAACGGCATGAAGCGTGTACGAAAAAAGGAATCGGCATTCATACTTGCAAGCCAGAACATTGAAGACTTTCTTCTGCCGGAGGTAAAGGAATATACGAAGCCCTTGTTTGCTATACCCACGCATGACTTTTTCTTCTATCCCGGAAATATCAGTCCTGTCCTTTTTATGGATGTAGTGCAGATACTGGAATCAGAATACTGCCTTTTCAACTATTCTGACAGAGGAGTATGCTTTTACCGCTGCGGAAGTGAACGCTATCTCCTGCAAGTGATCGCTCCCGAGTATAAGGCGGTATTGTTCGGTAAGGCAGGAGGAAGATGAACAAATACATCGTACAGCTTCTGTTGAAGCTTTTGGCTGACAAAGAAAACCGAAACAGGATACTGACAGCAGTTTTAAGTATTGCCGCAGGACTTCTTTTTCTCATGGCCGCTCCGGTAATTGTATTATCATCAATGAAGGAGATGGGCGCTCCGTCCATCTCTTTTGACGAAACTAAGCTGCCGTCGGAAATAAGCGATCGGCTTGACGAAACAGAAGCAGAGATCAAAGCGATAGAGGATGCGCTGACAGTAATCGGACTGCGTGAACAGACTGTAAAAGCGCAGCTGATATATATTTCATACTTTGACGAGCTTCATCTGACGAATGTAAACGTTTATGCGAATATGTTTACACATACTGATGACAGGGCTCTTATCGACAATATCAACAGCTACTATGACCTTGATATTGATTATGATGAGTTTATCGGTATGTACACCCTTGTGATGAACAGAACTATAAGTGAGTATATATTCGCAGATGCAGAAGAAAAAAATTCCGTGGATCTGGCGGCTTGGGCAATTAATGCCTATGATACACACTGGGAATTCAGAGAAGACCGCTGTGGTGAGATCGACGAGAGATCACACCTGAGATGTGCTGACAATATAGGACTGATAATGGGTTACATACGATATGATCCGCAGGAAAAGCTGTTCAGTTCTGACAATGATTCTCTTTACTATACCCCTGCAGGCAGCCTTGATTCAATGCCCGATATAAAAGGGATAGGTGTACATGGAGACAGCGGATTCGGTGTATACACAGGAGGCGGAGATGTCATTTTCTCTTCTGCTATGGGCGGCATTCAGCGTCAGAATATTACTGACGGAGGATGGAATGAATGGTGCATCTATGATGCGGTAAGCTATCCGCAGGAGGTATATGACATAATGGAAGATATAAGGAACGGAGGAAATAACGATGAGAGTGAGACTGAGGAATAACTACGATGACAGCTACAGCATAACTGTTACCCTTCCTGTCAGACCGACAGAGCTTTATGACATTCTTGACAGGCTCGGAACGGATAATAAGTGGGATAATGCCTACATTAATATAGAGGATGAATATATCCCCGAAGCAATGCGTGAGGGCGGATTCTATGATGATATTTTCAAGCTGAACATTCTTGCACAGCGTATAGAAGAATTGTCCCCTTCCGGGAAAGCTGGTTTCACGGCAGTTTTACAGGAGCATGAAGATTTCAATCTTGATGATATTCTGCTTGTGACATACAGCATGGATGCATATCCAATATATCCTTGCAGCAGCTATGAGGAACTGGGAGAGATCGTAATAGAAAATGATATGATAGCTGAAGTTGAGAATTGTCCCGATGAGCTGATAAAATATCTTGATAAAGAGGCTATCGGAAGACTGGCCGCTGAAAGATCGGGCGGCATTTTTTCAGGCGGATATTACTGTGAAGTTGCTGACTATGAACCGCCTGACATGGAAATATCCATCGGGAAGCCGCCACGGAACGAGTTCAGACTTCTTGTCGGCAATGATGAAAAAACGGCACAGTGGATGACTCTCCCCTGCACTGAGGATATATCTCACAGTAATATATACTGTGTAGATTCGCCGCTCCCGAATATAAAGACAGTGTATAACATATCAAAGCTGAACGAAACAGCAAAGATAGTATCGGAGCTTGATAATTCCGAACTTGTAAAAATGAAAGCTATAATGGAAAGCGACGGACTGAGAGGTGCAGAAGGTGCGCTGAAGGCTTATGCCGAACTTGACGAACGTGAGCTCGATGCAAGCGTGAGATATTATAAGGACTATGGGATGAAATACCTCAGCAGACAGCTTCCCGAAGATTTTGATATGAGCCTGCTTGACAGTGATCATCTTTGCATTACTGGACGGAATATCCTTGAGAACAAGGACGGAACGATCACTTCATACGGAGTGCTGTCAGGAATAGAACAGGAACTTTATTCTGCACTGACAGTACAGGAAGATGAACAGGAAATGGAGTTGATACAATGAGAGCAGATATAATTTTCAGAGGAAAAGTGAGATCAGTTTTGTTTCCTAAGAACAGCTATCAGCTGGACGACTTCATGGACGAGATGAGAAATACTTTTCCCTTTACAGTCAGGGTAAGTGAGCTGTTTAGTTGGGACTGCGTAAACAATGAATTTCAGATAGAAAGCCGTGAAGATCTTTTGCGTCTGAATCTACTGGTGCAGCGGATCGATGAAATGAATGAACCGGAGGAAGCAAAGATGTTTGCGCTGATGACGAAATATCCGAAGGCCGATATCTCAGAGCTTCTCGCAATGACATACGGGCTTGACAGCATAGAAGCTTATGTATGCTGCAACGATGACGAGCTGACAGAGCTTGCTTTCGACAATGACTGGCTGCCTGTATTTGAGGATTGCCCACATGATATTATTGATTATCTGGACAGTGAAAAAGTTGCAGCCGAGATAAATGACAACCGGGAGGGATATATGTACAACGGCTATTATGTTGAACCTGAAGGCTTCATCGCTCCTGACATATGTACAGAACTTCCTGAACCTGTGAAAGGCTTTTTCCGTCTGCAATTGGCGGCTGACTGCGACGGAAGGATCGACAGAGACAAAGCAGAGTGGCTGATACTGCCGTGCAGCAAGGATGAACTGATAGAATTTGAACAGCGGCATGGCACAGCTATCAACAGGATGATATGCATAAAAGCGGAGTCAGCATTGCCGATGATATCTCCCCACACCGTAACACAAACAGATATTTCCGAGTTGAATAAGCTGGCAGAAAAGCTTTCCGTACTGAGCAAGGATGAATTCATAAAGCTGAAAGCAGTAATGGAAATGGGAGAGGTCAGCGGAATTGACCGGACTATGGATGTGGTCAGCCGCCTTGATGAATTTGATTTTGATCCCAATCCGATGGATGAAAGTGTTTTCGGAAAGATATTTCTTTACAACACTCTTCCTGTTGGCTTTGATACAGAAGTATTTTCAACAGCGGACCTGGGCGAATTCGGTATCAGTATTCTTAGTGCCAAAGGCGGCATGATGACTTCATACGGAGTGGTCTCAGGTCAGGGACAGGAGCTGTACACCTCGATATATTCAGATCAGAGTCAGACCGAAGATGAGGAAATTAATGAAGAAACGGAGATGATATTGTCATGAAAGACAGAATAATTTTATCAATGAGCGCAGAAAAACTATCAGCACTGGAGATGTATCTGGCACAAAAGAATACCACACTGACGGCGGAGATCGATAAATACACAGAACAGCTTTACACAAAGATCGTGCCTCAGAACGTCCGTGAATACATAGACCTGACAACCGAAAACAGATCCGTGCACAGAGAACGTAAGAACAAAAACTCCGAGGGCAGAACGCCTTCGGAGCAGTAACTATTCTATTGCAAGATAAAGCTGCGCAGTCGCAGCGTTCACAGCGGACGGCAAAGCCGACCGCATATCGGGGAAATTCATACTTTTCATTTCGGGGTCGCAAATGAGGATGATTTGTAATTTCGGAGTCGTATCTCCGCAGATGCCTGTTTACAGGTAAAAACTCAGGAGTCGGAGGCATAAAAATGGCATTTGACAACAAAATAAAATTTCCGCTGTGGATCTATCCGCAGACAAAAGAAGATGTGAAAAATCATTACAAATATGACAATTGTAAATCGCAGAGTGAGTTCATCGAGAAAGCGATATCATTTTACATCGGTTATCTGGATGAAGAAAGATCAGTCAGTTATATCTCTCCCATGATAACAGAAACTGTGAAAGCTACGATAAAAGGAACAGAGCAAAGATTGTCACGATTGATATTCAAGGTCGCAGTTGAGCTCGGAAAAATTTCAAATATTCTTGCGGCAGTAAATGATATCGACGACGAAACAATACGTCAGCTTCAGGCAATGTGCGTCAATGAAGTGAGAAAAATAAACGGTATTATCAGCTATGAAGATGCAGTTGAAATACAGAGGGAGTAAACAATGCCGAGGTTAGTTGTGGTCAGCCGTTACCTTAAAGGCGGCAGTAAAAAAATATCGAACTATGTAAAATACATCGCTTCCCGTGAGGGAGCGGCAACAGTGAAAGAGAATAACGGAACAGCTCCTGCTACGCAAAAACAGCAGGAGCTTATTTTGTCTTTGCTGAAAGATTTTCCCGAAAGTGAAAAAAGTATCGCATATGAAAAATACAAGAACGGTTCTACTCAGAAAAATGCTTCTGAATTTGTTTCGGAAACTATCAGACTCCACGCTGATATTGCGGCAAACAAGAAAAACTATGTGGGCTATCTTGCAAATCGTCCCGGCGCTGTAAAGTTCGGATCTCACGGATTATTTTCGCAGACTGACGAGCCGATCGATCTTGAAAAAACAGCAAAAGAAATTTCAGAGCATAAAGGAAATGTGTGGACTCATGTTGTATCACTGCGCAGAGATGATGCGCAGAAAATGGGATACGAAGATCTGACAGCATGGCGGGAACTTGTGAAAAGACAGATACCAAACATCGCAAAGCAATCGAAAATAAAAATGGAAAATCTTAAATGGTATGCCGCATTTCATGATAAAGAAACAAATCCCCACGTTCACATTGTTGTGTATTCAACAAATGAGCGTGAGGGATTTTTAACTAAGCAGGGATGTGAAAAAATACGAAGCGGATTTATGAATGATATCTACACTGATGAACTGAAACATCTTTACCAGCAGCAAACTGATGTGCGTGACCTTCTTAAAAAAGGAAGTGCAGAGCTTATGGAAAAGCTTAAAGAAGATATTTCAAACGGAAGTGATTCAGATACAGATGTTATTGAACTTATAAAAAAGCTTCACGGACAATTACGGAATACAAAAGGAAAAAAGGTTTACGGCTATCTGAAAAAGGATGTAAAGAAAACGGTCGATGAAATATTTTTCAGGCTTTCACAGAATGATTCCATACAGAAAATGTACAAGCTATGGTGTGATATGGAACAGGCAAAGCATGATTTTTATTCTTCCGCAAAAGTTGAATTACCGTCAATGGTTGATAACGAACATTTCAGATCGGTGAAAAATATGATAATTCAGGCAGCGAACGAAATTCATCCTGAGTTGATCGTGGAAGAAAACAGCGAGATCATTTCAGATACAGTCAACCTCTCTCCGCCGGAAGATAACTTGCAGATATATTCCGATGCTGTTCATGGACTTCTCGTCAGTATGAGCTTTTTGCTGTATGATGACTACAGCAAAGAACAGCGACAGCTTCAGTCAAAAGTTGATAAGAAGCTTAAACAGGCTATACGCAGAAAGAAACATGAGCTTGGTGTGAAGGTGGAAATGGAGCAAAGCTTTTGAAAAAAGTAACGGCAGATCAAGGAAAATTGATTTGCCGTTTCGTCAATTCTGCCCATTAAAACAGGGAATAATAGTGTCTGTCGGGTGGTGATTTTTATTTCATTATACCACGTTTTCTGAAAAAGTAAAGACTTTTCTTGAAATTTATGTAGGAATAATTATGGATAAAACCGTGATTTATTATTGATACGAAGTTTTGAATGGCGATCAACCGTCATTTTTTCAGTCATATGAAAGGAGCAATCATGGCTAAAAGAGGAAGTAATATTTATAAAAGAAAAGACGGCCGTTTTGAAGGCAGAGTCCATGTGGGCTACAAAGCTGACGGCTCAAAAAAGTACAGGTCTGTATATGGAAAAACACTTGCCGAAGTAAAAGAGAAAATGGCAGATCTTTATGCAGTCAGAACTGAAAAAAACATATCCGCAATACGACTTACAGTACGTGAAGCTGCGGACCAGTGGTTAAGTGCTGCACGTCTGCGAGTAAAGGAATCGAGCTATGCGAATTACGAAAATATACTGAATAATCATATTCTTCCAATATTGGGCGGTGAGTATATATCATCACTGACAACAGGAAGGATAAATGATTTTATACACTATAAGCTGACAAACGGCAGACTTAAAGGACAAGGTGGATTATCAGCCAAAACTGTCCGTGATATCATGACTGTTTACAGAAGTGTTGAACGTTATGTTTATCGTGAATACGGTATCCGTGAAACCAATTTCACCATGCCGAAAACAGAATCCGGAAACGCAGATGTTCTGAACTGCGAAGAGCGGAAAAAACTTGAATCATATCTGATAAAAAACATGGACCGCACAAACCTTGCGGTATTATTATGCCTATTTACCGGACTGCGTATAGGTGAGCTCTGCGGTCTGAAATGGGAGGATATTGATTTTGAGAAGAATACTCTTTCTGTAAAAAGAACCGTTCAGCGTGTCAGCAGAAACGGTAAATCACAGGTGATAATCGGTTCGCCGAAAAGCAGAACTTCGATAAGGACAGTACCCATACCGATATTTATGATGGCACTTCTCAGAAAATTCAGAAGTATCGACAGCTTATTCGTTATTACAAATTTATCGAAACCGACAGAACCACGGACGATGCAGAACAGATTCAAGGCGATACTGAAGTTATGCGGGATTCGCAATGTGAATTTTCATTCGCTGCGGCACACATATGCAACTGTCTGCATTGAAAAAGGATTTGACCCGAAAGCGCTCAGCGAGCTTCTCGGTCATGCGGATGCTTCTATAACTCTCAACCGCTATGTTCATTCTTCTATGGATGTGAAGAAGAATTATGTAAGCCGCCTTTGCCTTTCAATATAACTTTTCAGCCGTCAGTTCTACGTATAAAAAACTACAATTTCACCTGTATTCCGATGATTAACGACACTTTATGACAAATGGGCAGAATTGACGAAAGAAAAGTTTTTACTTTCGTATTATTATTTTATCACATTAATAGTTGAATATTAATAATATTGTACTTAAATATTGCTTTTTCAATCGTCCTATGATAAAATATTGAAAAAAGAACATAAAGGGTGATGGTAATGTTAAAGATAGCTTTAGTTGATGATGAAGATGCTTCTATTGTACGTATCAAAGATTTGCTTCAAACAATACTGGCTACCTATGACATAGAGTATTCTATCATTACATTTACGGATGGTAATGATCTTTTGAATAGCAGAGATACATTCGATCTTCTGCTGCTTGATATTGATATGCCAACTATAAGCGGATTTGAACTTGTTGAAAAGTACAATAAGAAACAGCTGAAGAATGAAAGATTTACTATCATTTATATATCCAGTTATGATGATTTTGTCTTCGAGTCTTTCAAGTATTCTCCGTTAAGATTTATAAGGAAAAACAAGTTGGATAGCGAATTGGCAGAAGCTATACAAGCTTTTTTCAATCAATCTAAACGAGATAACTATCAGATATTGTTTTCAACTCCTTTTGGAAAAAAGAATGTACTTATAAATGATATTATGTATGTGGAAGTTAAAAGTCATAAGCTTAATATACATGAAAAAAATCAACTGACAATTGCAAATGGAAATTTAAAAGATATTGAAGAGGAATTATTCTTACAAGGATTTATCAAGACTCATCAAAGTTTTCTTGTGAATTTCAGGTACATAAATTTTATTAAACATAACGAAGTTATACTTGATGATGACGTTTCAATTCCGTTATCAAGAGGAAGATATGAAAAAGTCAAAAAAGAATACATGAGACATACGAGGGAGAAGTAGTTATGGTATGGCAGCTATTTGAATATACAGCAACTATGATTGAATATATTATTTACTCTGATTTTTTGATACGTTTTTTGAATGTGAAAAAAGGTAGAAATAAAGTATTCTGTTTTACGATCCTTTTTTTATTAAATACTATTCTAACATTGACATTTAATCATTATATGAATTATGAAGGGGCATTATGTGTTATTCGCATTATAATGAATTTTAGCATTTCTGTATTAATCTTAAACGGTTCAATATTTGAAAAGCTATTATCTGCTATTATTCTCGATATATCAGCACTTATAGCGAGTTATGTTTCACTGAATTTTATTGGATTTATAACATCCAATACAATAGAACAACTGATAGAGATGCGAGGATTCATTCGATTATTTGTTTTATTTATTGCTAAGGTTATTCTATTCGAGGTAACAAGAATGGCTTTGTTAATAAAAGGTAAAAAGAACTTTTCTTTTGATCTTGCTGAAACGATTATTATTTCTGTTATATTTGCGACGACATTAATGATAGCTCTTGGAATATTCCGGGTTGATATCAATGCGGGAGTACCTACTGATTCGCCTGTATCTACCCTTATAGGACTTGGATTGATTTTTATAAATGTTCTGGTTTACATTCTTATGAAAAAAATCAGCGATAAAAACAGAGAAAAAGAAAAATTATTGCTTGATACTGTACAGAATAAGCATTACTATTCTCAGTTCAAGGAATTTGAAAAACAATTTAATGAAATGAGAAAGATCCGTCATGATATGAAAAATCATCTTCAATGCTTGTCAGCGTTTATATCAGAAAATGATATGACAAAGGCTCAGAAATATATCGATGATATAATAGAAAACAAGCTTGATTTTGGAACTCGAATTATTAAAACAGGAAATCAGATTGTAGATACTGTAATAAATATGAAGTTGATTCAATGTAAAAAAGATGAAATAAACACCATAGTTCATATAAATAAATTCGATACTTATTTGGAAGATACTGATATGTGTGCGCTTCTAAGCAATCTTCTTGATAATGCCATAGAAGCAAGTAATAAAGAAGAACAAAAGGAAATTCAAATCGAAATTATGCCCAGGAAAGGATATGTTAACATAATAATTAAAAATGCTATATCAGAATCCGTACTTGAAAACAATCCGGAATTAATGACGACGAGACAAGATAATAAAACACATGGTATCGGAATTAAATCTGTATCCGATACTGTAAAAAAATATGAAGGTATGCTTGAATTTTATGAAAACAATAATTTCTTCATCGCGGATGTATGGTTGCCGTTAAAAGTAACTAAAAATGTTGAAAATTGCAAATTAGGAAAATAAACTGCAAATTAGGAAAAACTATTGAATTTAAATATAAAATTGGCTATTATTTACTTAGAGAGTAGGTGATCGAAAAATGATTCATCGAATAAGTAAACGAATAGTCAATTTTTTATTATTTAGCAATGTAATAAATAAAGAAGAAATTGACGTTTATATATATGGATATGAAATGATACTTTCCAGTCTGATCGATTTTATGATCGTATTGATAACAAGCATACTTTTTAATGAGTTTATATATATGACTTCATTTTTCGTAATGTTTGTATCAACAAGATTATATACCGGTGGATATCATGCAGACACATTTTTGAAATGTAAACTTGTATTTATTACATTATGTTTAATAATGGTCGGATTATCTGAAATAGCGCTTAACCTATCGATCGTAATTCCATCTCTTATTATGTTTATAGTAACTGCATATCATTTATCACCTGTTGAAAATAAAAATAAGATTATAAGTAAAGAAATGAAAATTAAATACCGTAATATCAGCGTGATATTGTCAATTATTTGGAGCATTACGGCGATAATTACGTATTTTAGTTTTATAAAAATTTGCCAATCAATTGTGTTTACAGCTTTAATAATAACTGTTCTCATGATAGTGGGCGAAAATAAGCAAAGGAAGGAGGAGAAACTGAATGAAAACTAATAAAATAGCTAAGGCTTTAGAAAAGCTTGGTCGTATTTCTGCTGTTAAGGCAAGCGGAACAGCTTCAGGTTTTGGCACATATCAGCCTAAAGAACCCAGAGCAGTAAAGCTTATTGCAAAGCAGAAAAATGGCAAGTAATTGCTAAGATGATCGTATCATACGTATGCATCATCAATATTAATAACAGCAAAGCAAGAATAATGCCGGCTAATTCTTTGCTTTCCTGTTATTGATACGACAAAAGATCAATGGATTATCTAAAGGCGTAGATATTATAGAATCAGCCTTTACTCGAAAGGAATGAATTATTTATAAAAAAAGGAATTGCTTCAATTATGTCATTGACTATGATAGCTGGTGCCTCTTTGGGAGTTGTAGCTAATGCAGCTGACCAGAGTAATGAAGCTATCAGTCCGGAAGCTATTAATCTGGTTAATGAAATCACAGCTAATATGGATACCTCAACATTCTACTACACAGCCTATGATTATTACGATCAGTACAGCGTAGCGCCAACGAACCATTATTACGGCGTTTTTGTACCTGCAGGAATCTCTCTTTCCTCAAGTTTTAGCGTATATATGTATATAAACACAAATGTTCTTTCTAATAATCCTACTGACTACAGCAAGATAATAATCAGTCCTGAGTATTCTTCGTATCTTACTCTCACATCCTTTACTTCTAATACATACCTTCCGAATTGTACTCAGCTTACACCAAGCTTTGCAAGAACAGGCAGTCCCTCGCTGCCAGCACCTATGTACAGCTATTTCCTTGATGGTATACAGAATAAAAGTGTAATTAACAGCGAGTATGATATTCACTGTATGACAAGTATGTATTCAAATTATCCTTCGTCATTCGTTTACACAAACAAAGGTGATCAGTTGATCAAATGCGTTTACGCTTTAGGTGATGCAAATCGTGATGGTGAGATAACTGAAGATGATGTAACATGTATTCAGAAATATTGCCTTGAACTTGCAGAACCTGATCCAAACAGGACAGCTACGGAAGCAGCTTGTGATTTTTTTGCATTCAGATTAGCTGCTGATTTTAACCAAAACGGCGTAGTTGATATGTCTGATGCTTATGCAATTTCTCAATACATAACTACACACAGCAATTAAATATATATTTGACAAAAGGCCATTCTTAAATGGTCTTATTGTCATATTTAAAAAAGGAGTGAAAAATATGAAAAAAGCTTTATCATGTATCATATCTGTGGCAATGACTTTAGGCAGCGTTACACTGATATCCGCAGCAGCTGAAGCAGAAACTATAATTGTCGATAACGGTTTGGAATACACTGCTGTGAGCGATTCTGTACTTATGCTTACAGGCGTAAGGGATAAAACTGCTACTTCGGTTACTATCCCTGCGTCAGTTGATGGAAAAAATGTAATAGTTGAAAATGGAATCTTTTCGGATTGTCCTAACCTTAAATCAATAAGCACCGATGAAAACAGCTCTGATATCAAAAGTATTGATGGGGTTCTTTTTGATGAAGGCGGAAGCCGCCTTTTGGCATTTCCAAGAGGATTGAAGGGCGAATACACTATTCCTGAAGGCACTGTGGGAATAGCAGAAAATGCTTTTGAAAACTCTGCGGGTCTGACTATGATTAATATTCCTGATTCATTGACTACAATAGGAAGTTACGCTTTCAAAAATTGTACTACTCTCACGGGCTTTTCAAAACCAATCCCTCTTACTCTTACAGGAGAGGCTTTATATGGTTGTACCGCTCTTAAAAGCATAGAACTTGCACGCAGTTCTGAGCTTAAATACATCGGAGCATTCAAGTTTGAAAACTGCCCCAATCTTGAAACACTTATAATTCCTAATAACTATATTCTTACAAGCTCTTTCAATATCAATAACTGTCCAAAGCTTAAAAATGTTGTTCTTCCTGATCGTTCAAATGATCTCTTGCTTACTGTAACCAACTGCGCACAGCTTGATTCTTTGATTCTTCCGACATCAGGGGATAATGGCAAAGGTTTTTATTCTCATGCTACAATAAGCAAATGTCCGTCTATAACTGAACTTAATATCAGTAATGCACAAAAAGTGAGTGTAAAAGATATGGATTCACTTGAGGTAATCAAACTCACAATTTCTCCATATGGAAGTATCGATGAAATCAATAATAACATAGACTATGCTACTTGTCCGAAATTGAAAGATATATATATATATAACGCTGATATCCAGCCTAATGCAAAAGAAATTGAGCTTATGGCAGCAAACGATATCACCCTTCATTGCAGAAAAACAGAAAAATGGAGTAGCTATCTTGATAGTCACAAAGTTAAATATGTATTTATTGATGATGAGATAATCTACGGTGATGTTAATATTGATGGAACTGTAAATATGTCTGATGCTGTACTTATCATGCAGTCTATCGCAAATCCATCAAAGTACAAGCTGACTGATCAAGGCAGCAAAAATGCTGATATGGATGGCGATGGTGTTACAAATGCCGATGCCCTGGCAATTCAGAAGAAGCTGCTTAAACTCGATTGACATATTCTCCATACTCCGGATACTTGTAAAAGAATAATGGAGTAGGTTGTACAAGTGCAAAAGCTTATATTCGTTCAACTGAAGATTGCTTGCTTAGAAGAATATTCATTGTAATATAATTCAGCAAAATGTTCAATTTATGTCAAATTACGATGTTTATGATTAACATTGTCATCTATAATTCTGTTATCTCCGCAACGGAAAAATGTTGTTATGACATCCTGAACCAATTTATGACAGGATTTGTCAAAACACTTGCAATTCCGTCGGGGAACCTTTATAATTAAGTTATCATAGATGCAAGAGATGCTACGGCTGTGCTGACATATTATGCTAAAAATTCGGTACAATAACTGCTAAATCACTATTATTCTATAGGATAAGGATTATCTTGAATATGATATGTTTACGGATGAGAACATTATGATGAATAATGAAGAGAAGAAAAGACGTGCAAAACAACTTTCTTTAGAATTTGCCGCTTACCTAAATATTCAATCACATTATAAAGGTTATGCTTTTTTTATTGATGCAATATATATGTGTGCATTAACGCCAGAACTGCTGTATCCGATCTCTAAAAAGCTTTTTCCGATAATGGCTGAAAATCATGGTTGCAGCATACATAGTATTGAGAGAAATATACGTAAGGTCATTGATATTGCATTTGAAAATGATCCAGAGCCTTTTTACAAGTGCTTGTCTTATTTGGATGGAAAGCCATATATGACAGAGGTCATTGCGTGTGCTGCAGAAAAAGTACGTTTGGAATTAAAGTAAGTATGCTTAATATAAAGAACCGATAATTCATACTCATAAAACGCCAAGAGCGTTCAATTCATAGTCAGAGGTGATACTAATGTGGATTTTAAATAATGATGTATAGAAAAACAATTTTGATTGGAGGGCTATTATGCGAAAAAGAATAACTTCAATGATAACAGTAATTTCATTGACCTTATGCGGAACTATAGGTACTTATCCACACAATGCTAATGCATCAGCGAAAGAAGCGTTCGAGGATATATCTAAAAGATCAGAGTGTACTAAAGTATTTGATAACGATAACGGAACATACACCGCTTATTCAAATACTGCGCCAATTCACTATCTTAATAATGATGAGTGGAAAGAAATTGACAATACATTAATTGAGGACAGCGATGATTATTACAGAAACAAAGATAACTCTTTCAATATTTATATTCCAAAGGAATATTCGCTTGGTAAGAATATAAAAAATCCTGTTATAATGAATTATGACACATTTAGTCTGTCAACGTCAATAACAGACATTAAGATGCCTGATAGACCTGAAGAAGAAACGTTTTCTGAGGGAGTATATGCCGATATCAATAATGAGGTTTATACTACAATTGATAATTCAGCAATAGCCGAAGGAATGAAAGCGGCTTTAAAGAAGTCAGCATCAATGGCGACCTATCATTCGATCGTTGAAGATATTGATCTTGATATAGCTGTGCATAACGCTTCTGTCAGCGAGTCGATAATCATCAATAAGTTAGAATCTTTACCGGAAACGATCACATATTCTATTTCGGTTGAAGACGCAATTATTAAGAAAACTGAAGACAACAGATTGCAGCTTATCAAAGATAATGAAGCAGTGCTCATACTATCCCCGTTTACGATCAGCGATTCATCTGAAAACGTCAATGTCATGCAGGTAGAATATGATCTTACTGAATCTGAAGAAGGATATGAAGTTACTCTCTATCCGGCAGAAACAGTTAATCGCATGAGCAGCCCTGTTATGCCATTATCTTTAGGCTCGGAGTATTCATACGACAGACCATTTTCAACAGTTTACAATAGCCAGGCTTCGCCTTCATCCGTCTATAATAATAATTACATAAAAGTAGGAAATGAAGCTAATAATAGTTATCATACTATAGGATCGTTTCTCGAAGATTTTTCTTTTTATGGTCCATACGTTAGAATAGTAGATTCGACATTTTATTATTATGTAACTTCCTTAAGTACATTTAATAATCCACAACCCACAATAAAAGCATATTCCAATAACGTAACTCTATCAACACCAAACTGGAATAATACGATGCCTATTAATTCTAATTATACCATAGTAAATAATGCATCAGCACAAGCTGGAATAGCTGCCCCTTCAGTAGTAACTACCGGATGGAATGAAGTAAATCTGACCGTGTTAACACAGGCTTGTCTGAATTATAAAAATACTAATTCAACTGTTGGACTTGCCAATAATGGCTTTACACTTTGTTTAGACAGCAATAGTGGCTCCGCAACAGCAACAGCCTATTCTGAAAATGCATCAAGTAATCAGCCGATATTCACTGTTACCTTCTCAGTTAATAATCAGTATTATACATTGGAATATGCCCCTTTGAAGTATAACAACATAGTAAATAATCCTGGAAGCATATATAACTTTCAAAATAGAATGAATTGTTATGCTTATGCATTGCAAATTTATTGTAAAAACAGAAGTGCATACAGTGAATTATACCCAGGAGAAATAGGATTAAGCCAAATAGATTCATCATATGAGTTTACTGATATCACTACATTTGGCGCATTGAAATATGCAACAGAACATTGGGCGAATTACGCATCAAGTCATAATTGTTCATTAATTGATTTTATTACTGAGCAGATGAAAAAAGATGCTCAAGCGATGGATTTTACTGTTGAAAAGCTAACAATTTATGATACAACATCATTAAGCAGTTATGTGAATAGTGATTTATTTAACGAAAATGCTGAACGAATTATTGCATTAGCAACGCTTAGAAATAATAGTCAATTTCAGTTCCATTTTTACCTAAGAAATGGTAATGGAACTTGTCAAAATCCAAATCATTATTCCAATTGTAGTATTTGGACAGGAAAAATGGGAAGCGCTTCAGTTGATGGGCCGGCGGTCGCGGGGTGTGATGCTACCATTGAATCTGTAATATGCAATGGAACATTTGGAGATAATAATTGTTATTCAACATATTATAAAATATCCAAAACAACAAATACATATAATACGTGGTATTACTATAATCATAATGATAATAATACAGGTACTCAATTTGTATACAATACTTGATATGCTTATTGTTATCTGTTTATAGATTGATCGAATGAGTATAATAAGAGTATTGTTAATACACAGCCATTTTGTTTAAAACAAACAATATTTAACCCATATAATTGTGCATTATATTGATTTCAACTAGATATTGCAACACTTTTTGCATATCGGCGTATGTGCTTATGAGGAGGGATATCTTCACAGTAAAACAAATTAAAATACAAAGGAGAGATGTTTATGAAAAAAGCTATATCAATTCTTATCTCAGGCATAATCATGACTTCAAGTATGCCTTTAGCAACATTTGCCGCCGAAGCTCAGCCATCAGATGTATCTGAAATTGACTCTACTGCCAGCGACAATAATAATAAACTAAAGAAGGAACTTACTCTTGAAGATGTTGATAATCTTTCACAAAAAGGATATGAACTTACCGTGAAAGATTTTGATAACTACAATTATCATGATACAGGAGAAGATGTATTAAGCGGTATCAACAGAGAATATATCATAGATGAAGAATATAGTTTAGTTGTGATTGACAAAGATAGCGATGTTGAAACTGTTCCAGAGTCAATTGTTCTTTTTAGTAATAAAGGCTTTGCTGCCGATATACGCAGCAGTGAATATCAGGATTTCTTTGCAACGCCTATAATGTATCTTATTACTGAAATGCCGGATGCTGAATATACGGCATATATCAATGTAATATTGGACAACGGCAGTCTCTATTGGTGTCAGATTGAAAAGTCTTATGCAGATACAATTGTAGATCCATCAGAATATACAGATGATCTGGCAAAATCTCCAAGAGGTTTTGCAAAAAAGGATTTGAAACTGAATGATGATATGCTTGGCTCTATAAAAGCAGTAGGCAAAGAGATCGCAAAAAACAGCAATCAGAATGAACTTGTCGAATGTACGAAATATACCATTACATCGGAACGTGAAAGACTGTTTTTAGTAAATGACGGCAAGTCTTATGCCGTAGCTGACTTCGGCGAAAATTGCAAAATAATCAATAATGAAAATGTTCAGAAGCTTATCGCTGAACTTGTAGCTACAGGATATAGTGAGACTGTTTCGGCAGTAGACGAAAAAAACGGAATCAGCGGCAGCTACAGCGAAAACATAAAATGGACACTTGATGCAGACGGAGTGCTTACACTCAGCGGAGAAGGCGAAATACCTGATCTTACAGAAAGTGCACCATGGTCAAGCAGAAGAGCGGATATACAAACAATTATAGTTGAGGATGGCATAACAAGCATTGGAAAAGATGTCTTTATCGGACTTGAGGATTTAACCTCAGTATCGTTACCAAAAGGAATAAAGTCGATAAGTGACAATGCTTTTTATAAATGTATCAATCTTAAAACAATAAATTTCCCTGATGGTTTAGAAAGAATCGGTTCAGATGCGTTCTTTGGATGTCAGATTGAATCCCTTATTCTTCCTGAAAGTTTAACAGAAATAGGAGAACGTGCATTTTATAACTGCCGTTTTACTTCTGCAATAATACCGGATAATGTAAATTCTATCGGTGAATGTGCTTTTTCATACTGTACAGAGCTTGAAAATATCACTATTCCTGATACTGTATCAAATATTGACGGAGCATTTACACATTGCAAAAAGCTTAAAGAAGTTAAGATTCCTTCATCCGTTGAAAAGATAAGAGAAGACACATTTTTCGCCTGCACTCAACTTGAAACTATAATATTCATGAATCCTGATACGATTATCTGTGATGAAAACGGGGATGAAATCGAGACTTTTTTCACATCGTTTGAAGAGGGCGTATTTAAAGGAGTTATAAGAGGCTATAAAGCATCAACCGCCGAAAAATATGCAATAAAGTACAATACCAGTTTTGAGACATTGATCTCCGAAAAATCAGGCGATTCCAACGGTGATGGCCGAATAGATATGTCAGATGCTGTACTGATCATGCAGACTATAGCAAATCCATCAAAGTACAAGCTGACTGATCAAGGCAGCAAAAATGCTGATATGGACGGCGACGGTGTGACAAATCTTGATGCCCTGGCTATACAGAAGAAGCTGCTTAAACTTGAATGATGAAATAGCAGAATAATACGAAAGGACTAACTCCACCAATAAATGAACTCAAAAACTGATCTCGGTCAGTTCATTTCCGAAAAGAAACGAAAAAAGAAACTTCAGAGTCAGGAACTCGCAAAGATACTGGGAGTATCAGTACCGTATCTCAGCCAGATCGAGCATGGAAAAAGAAAATGTCCTGATCTTCGGCTGATAAAAAAGATGATAGAGGTATTTGAGTTGACTATGGAAGAAACAAACATCTTTTATGATCTGTACGCAGAAGCGTCAGGGCAGCTCAGTCCTGATATAACAGAGTATCTCCAGTCCAATAAAAGCGCTGTTAAGGCGATAAGGGCAGCCCGTGATGCTTCTGCCACAGATAAAGACTGGGAGAGATTTATCAAATATCTCCGACAAAATGAACAATAATTTTTTGCGGCTGCGGTCGCAAAAATTATTGAATATATGTTTAGCTGTAAAGCTAAAAGAGAGAGGGAAAAACATGATTTTAAACAAGAAGAAATACCGATGTCCGTACTGTGAAGGCAGATTGTTCGATTACATCTGCATTTACAGAGATCCGCTAAGTGATATCGGACCTATCGGATGCTATCCGGCGATAAGAATAAAATGCTGGAAGTGCAGAATGAAAGTAAAAATTACATATGAAGACTTAGTATGAACACCACCGATTAAGTAACGAGTAGGAGTTTGACAAGCTTTTAAAGCGAGTCAGACTCTTATTTTTTTGCCCTGTTCTGCTTTAAAAGCAGAATGGGGTCTTATGTTTTTATCGGGGAAATGGCTGTGTTTAGCTGCAAAATATCCATAGTCCTTCGTTTTGATCCAAGAACAAAAATCAATCAAAACGGAGGAATAAAAAATGGCATATAATCATGCAGCAGAAGAAAAGAAATTCAAGGAATTATGGAACAAAAAGGAGAAAATTTACCGGGAAAGTGGAATGTTTGAGGAACAGATAGCCGCTATCAGGGAATACGACGTTCAGATGTTCAATCTGGACAGAGCATTTTACAGGAGAACAACTTTGCTTGCAGAGCCTGAATTTGCAGCAGATGTAGCATATGACGATCACTCAGATACGTATTTAGAGAATTACTGGGCTGAACTTATTGACAGCGATGAAAAGTACCGCAGACTTATGGAAGTTCCGCCTGTAATGAGAAAAGCTTTCTATATGTATAAAGTGCTTGGATACTATCAGACAGATATTTCGTCAAAATTATCAATACCGCAGCGGACTGTCTCATTCTGGATTGTTAAAATCGCTGAAATTATCAGATGAGTTGCTGAGAGATCCTGTTTTCGTGGGCTGTATTTATGTAGGGGGATTTAAGCCTTTACACAGAATCTTGAAAACAGAATAGCAGCAGTAAGAATACTTTGAACCTGTGCCGGACTAAAATCAGGCAGCCAAAGAAACCATACGCTTGCGGTATTGCACCGCCAATTAAACATTGTCAAAAAGGCGAAGACAGAGAGGAAAATTATCAAGGAAGGAAAACGCAGAAATGCTGACGCATTTCAAGTTTTTCTGACGCTGAGAATTTTTCTTTATGTCAAGCATTTGAAGGCAAGGTTTAGTTGGTGGAGCAATGTATATGATGTTTCAGAATGCAGAGCAGTTCTCTGTAAGGCGATGAAAGCAGGTACTATAATGATACTTCCGTCAAGTCACAGACACAACCAATGATGGCGGCTCTATGCGAACCATAGAGGGATGAGATTTCCATGAGGTCATATACTCGGCGCTATCAGCAAGAGCAGAAGCGACAGAAAAAGAAGAATAAGAATGTTCTGGAGTGATTGGTTCTTCTGTGAGAGAAATGCCTCTTAGTATTATCCTTGATAAATACAGGAAATAATCTCCCAAAAACAGTAAACGCTCCCTGAATGTTCAGAGAGCGTTTGTTGTATACAGTACGTTGCATCGAGAAATATTATCCCAATCTGCTGGACTCTTTCATTATTATGGTATATACTATATTTACAATAATGATCTGGATGATCGATATATATTGGTTCTGCTGTAAAAGAATACATAAATTCATAAAAATAAAGCTCAGCATAGCATTTCTGTAGCTACCATCACATTTTGTTATATATAATACATATGTATAATTTGTAAAATTTGAGTTTTTCATGTTCATGTGACAGATTTACATTAAAAATCATCATTACTATATAGGAGGGATGAAATGTTTGAAGATATAGTTCGTAAATATCGTAACGAGCTTATGTACTTTTGCATGGCTCAGATGCATAGGGGTACTGCCGAGGCAGAAGATGTGGTTCAGGAAGTATTCCTGACATTATATAAAAAGAAGAATATAAATCTTGATGATAATATCAGAGCCTGGCTATATGAAACAGCAAGGCGCAAAATAAAAGAATACCTTCGTAAAAATCCTGACTTTGAAGATCTGACAACAGTTGAAGAAAAAACAGATCAGTTCCAACTGATGAACGAAACAGACAGTCCCCTTGACATTCTTTCGGAAGAAGAACGAAAGTTATTGGAAAGTTACTACATGAAAGATGAATATAGCGCTCTGGTTGAACACCTGCGACCGGCGAAGTTGATCACTTGCGTCGCTTAAAATGAACAGTGCCGTCGCAGTAGTTGTACATTGACATCATAAAACTTGTATGATAGGGTTTGTGCCTGTTGTGGTATGCTCCACAATGCCTAATCGGACTTGTGTGGAACGGAAAACGGATGCGCCGGTAGGCTATGGTTGATACGCTCTTTTCCCTTATTGAAAATGTTATGTCAAACGTCTCAGTAGTGTCCTCTTTAACAAAAAAATACTTGTTTTCTCGAATACAGATTAAAACAACCTGTTATCGTTAGTTAAGTAAAATAGTCTGTAAGCCTTCCATTACTGTTCTACCTAACTGTTCGCCGTCATCTCTGAACAGTTTCCCTTCAGTCGATATCCATATTGGAATGAGGCCATTTCCTGCCTCGCCAACACGAAGCATATCGATATTATTATTGTAAGCAATTATATTGAACGAATCATAAGAGTGCATATCTTTTTTTGATGGAACTTTGGGTGTTAAATAAACAATATTGTCACGTACACATTTCGGCTTTCTAATACTGTCATAAATAATAAATCCTTCATCATTTGCGTCAACACTGAATATTTCATGCTCAGGAAAGCACTGAATCGCACTAAGGAAAGCACCATTTCGCTTCACGGAAAGCACCAGCGCGCAACAAGGAAAGCACTAGCCATTTAGATCATAAATTGTACTTAGATTCGGAACCATAGATGTGAGGGTAACATATCTGAATGAATGTTTTCACTGCTTCCACCGGAATGGAGCGAAGCGGAATGAAGGTGGAAGCAGTGAAAACGGCGGCGCGTCTCGCTGGGTCTCTCCGCAGTGAGCTCATCTGAAACTATTAGACAGGCTCATGCTAAATGCAAATGATCAGATTTCCGGATAATCGATGTTGTTCTCCTCCAAGATGGATCTGAGCTCGTCAATATACGCATATAACCTCGGAATCTCGATCCAATTGCCGTGGCACAGGCGATCAGCTTCTTCCAGTTCATGGCGAGTCAGCTCATAATCCTCCCATTTCAGGCATTTTTGATCTTTGCTGAAAGCGCAGTAATCTTCCATCATGACTCTGCCTCCTTTGCCTGCAGTTCGCGCATATTGATGTCACCGGAGTACACCCATGCAGCAGTATGTACGATTCTGTCCATAATCGCATCAGCGTGGATACCGCCGCCCAAACGGCTGTGCCAGTCCTCACGCTTGTACTGCGTACAAAAGATTGTAGATGTGCAGTCATAGCGGCGCTCGATCAGCTCAAAGATGAAATGCTGCTCACTCTCCGTCATGTCATTGAGCAGCCATTCGTCAAGGATCAGCAGCCGGTATCCGCTGAACTTTTTCAGGAGCTTGGCTCTGCCGTGAACATCAAGCGATGCCTCACTGAGTAGCTGCATCAGATCGGGAACACGGATGTATCTTGTGCGGAACCCTTGCATACAAGCCTGTCTGCCGATGGCACACGCCAGGTAACTCTTGCCGGAACCGGTGAACCCGTTGAACACGACGGGCTGGTTCTTTTCGATGAAACCGCAGTTCCCGAGTGTCAGGATCAGATCCCTGTCAAGCCCTCGCTTTTCATAGTACACATTCACAAGCGCCGCATCTGCAATACGGAACTTGGCTGCACTGATCAGGCGGTGAACCTTGGCATTGTACTTGGCTGAATAGGTGTAATCGACAGCAAGATTCATGCGGTCGTCAAATGAAAGCGCCATATATTCCGGTTGCTTCTCCTGAAGATCAAGAGCTTCAACCAACTCGCCGAAGTTCATCTCACGCAGCTTGCGTCTCGTCTCTTCACTCAGCATGATCGTCACCTCCGTAATATGCAGCACCGCGTACAAATCCGGCGGGCGACGATTCGTTCTCCAGCTTTTCATTCGCACTGTATTCCTTCCTGACCGGAAGCCAGGATTGCTTTGAGATGCGAATACCGCGGCACACTGACGTGTTCAAGCGCCAGTTTACAAGCCGTTTCCAGACGCTCGGAGGAATACTTCTTACTCAGCTTCAGCACGGACATTGCGGGATTAATGCCCTGTTCGGAAGTGCTGTAGCTCTTGAAGATACGGTCAATGACAGTCAATGTCTGCTTTCCAACGGATGCCGCCCACTGTCTGATCGTCTGCTCATTCCATTCCGTTTTCTGGAAGCGTTCAGGAATATCTTCCGGATAGGTGTCATACCTGTTGCGAACATAGCTCGGGAAACGCTTGTGGGAGGAAATACGCTCATGGCCGCAGTAGATCTCAATCACGCTGTCGGTGATCTTAAGGTCAACGGTCTTGCCTACAAAGCGGTACGGAACGGAATACTTGCATGTCTGGTAGGTCACATGAAAATCTGAGCCGATGACACGCCCGTATTCCCACACAGCATACTCATACGGAAAGGCAGGCAGCGGACGCAGTGTGATGCGCTCATTCGCTTCAAACACCTCACGTCTACTGCCCTCGCGCTTCTGGAAAGGCTTGTTGTTGAAATCTTCCAGCGCTGCCGCAACATCCGTTTTTAGCTCATGGATAGAGGTATACTCGTTGTTGCGCAGACGGGCGATGATAGCAGTAGCGATCTTTCCGACAGTGCCTTCAACGGATGCCTTCTGCTTCGGTTTCTTCACGCCTGCAGGCATGATTGCCGTGCAGTAGTGGTTTGAGAAATCCTCGTAGCACTGGTTCAGAACGATGTCGCCCTCGCGGGGATGTGTGATCACTCCGGTCTTGAGATTGTCGCAGACAATACGGAGCGTAACGCCGCCGAAATACTCAAACATATGGACATTGCAGTTGATCCATGTCTGCTCGTTCATATTCAGGCAAGGCTCAACATACGCGAGCTGGCTGTACGGAAGTGCTGCGACAAAGAGATACACAGGGTACACCTTATCTCCATCATCCAGATCGTGAAGGCGCATCGTTTTACCGCTCCAGTCCACTTCACATACAACACCCGGCTTGTGCGTAATGTGATTCGTGAGGTTGTTCTGCTCGACATACTTGGCATAATCATCACGGAACTTTGTGTATCCGACCGGAACACCCACCTTCACACCGTCCTTGTACTCCTGCCAAAGCAGCTTGAGCGTGACACCCGTCTTTTTCAGCTCACCGTGGACATACTCATAGTTGACAGGTGCGTACACAGTTTCTTTCTGGAACTTGTCCGGAAAGAAGAGCAGATAGACCTCGTCGTCACTCTTGTCCGCTAGATCCGCATAGCTGACACCCAATTCAGCAGCGCGGCGGCATACTGCCGTGATCGACTTGGAAGAGATGTGCCGCGTTTTAATGATCTCACGCTGCGACATCGGGGTCTGGAGAAGCTCAAGGATGAGCTTCACATCGATTTTGTTCGCCATATTTTTGGCTCCCTTCGTTAGAATTGAGGCTGTGCCTCAATTCTATTATACACGAAGTGCTTTTCATAGACGAGTTGCTGCTTTCCTTGCGCGTTTTACTGCTTTCCTCGTCGCGTGCTGGCGCTTTCCTTCAGGCGATTCGCTGCTTTCCGAAGCGCGAAATAATCACAACACCTATGATTCCTCCGAATTCCTGCAAAAAACACTTTTGACTCTCGGTTAAAAGGATTCCATCTGATTGGAATTTTTCTGTGATATTACTGATATCGATAGTTCGTCCCTCATACCAGCCTGCATTTTTTAATAACTGGACTGTTTTAGGTAATATTCTTACAGGCAAAATAGAATCTTCTGAAAGAAGATATTTGAATAATTCATCTTCATTAGATGCAATCAATGAGTTTTCGCCTAAATAATAGCATTTTTTTAGATTATCAAAATTGACAGAGAGTTTTTGACCGCAGCAGTCTACTCTTCCTATTTCAATACGTTCAGAAGAATTGATTGATGCAGTATTCGGAAGTATAACATGAAAATATTGAAACAAGTGTTTATCAATCTTAATTCCGATTGAAACGCCCGCAAACTCTTTTATAAAAGTAATTATTTGAGAAGAAAAGTTCAACTTCTCAAGTGCATTGCATATCTGTGTCTTCTTTTGTTCGCTTATATAACATGAGTTATCTGAAATCGAGATTCTTTCAGACGAGAACATATTTTTTAGCATAGATTTATCCATTGCTTTTTCACCTACTATCTAAGATATTCAACAAAAGTGTGATAGCAATTTTCGCACATATCTAAACTACTACCGTTTGAGGCGTATACTGATTGATCTCCTATATAGTGTAATCGTTATTAACTATTATAGCATATCAACGGGGGATTTTCAAGGTATGAATTTGAGAAAATGTTGAGATAAGAAAAGGAGAAGCGGCTGTGGAGATTCACAACCGCTTTTATTAGCATTACGCCTGATATGTCATTTCATCGGGGAATATTGACGTTTTCATATAGTATTTACATATTTTTCCAATTATCACTGAAACCGGAATCCCCACATCCGCTTCTAATTTCCAATCGGATAGGTCTTTCATAATGGTAAACTTTCCCGTTAGAAGCTGTGGGTGACCACCATATCTATATGTGACCTTGTCAGTAGTTTCCATTATTTTTATAGCTTTTAAATAGATTGACATTCCTATATTTTTTAAGATTGTCTGAAAGCAACATCAGGAAATACTCCCGATTCTTTGTAAGGACGAGTAATTTTTGGGACTATAGCCACAGCTAAAGCCATCCCATTTCGTTCAGATGACTTTTTCAAAATTTTCCACGATAAATCTTTTGTGGAAAATTCTATCAAGCCTTCTAAATGGTCAGGATTATTTCCATATGAGTAAACTACTGCTTCCTCATTTTCAGACTGCTTTACAGCTTCAACATAAATTCCCATAACATCCACTTGATACAAATCATGTATTAGGATTCTTTATAGATTACATCAGGAAAAGAACTATTTTCCTGATAATACCTTAATATACGTGGAATGATAGACACGGCAGAAAATTTTCCACCTTTGCTACTGGATAATTTTACAACTTTCCATGATAAATCTGTTTTAGCAAATTCTATAATTCCCTCCAAATTATTTGGATTTTCACCGTATGAATAAATTACTGCTTTTTCAGTTTCTTCTTTTTTTTCTGCTTTTACAAAAATAGCCATCTTGTGCACCTCTAAATCAAAATCCCATAAGTTCATCAATCATAGCTCGCCAATTATAATACTTCTCTGCGAAGTTGTGGGCTTCACTGATTGTACAGCTGTTAACATCATGAAAATAATTATAATATGTTGTTTCAAATAATTCGTGTTCAAGTAAGAGTATGTCGCAATCATAAAATTTGCCCTCAATTAAACGTTTCCACGCAACAGCGATTTCATAATCCGAATCGAGCAATCCATAACCATCATTTTTAAGTACAATATCATTAAATAAATGATTCTTTATTGCTGTTATGTCTTCTGTAGACCATCCCGTATTTTGGGCAATTGTAGCGACATCATCTGTTAATGTTCTAATTTCGGGATACATCACTTCTTCGGCTTCCTTATTAAGTTTTACTAAATCAGCAGATAGGTTGTATTTGGATTTATATTTTCCATCAACGAAATCATAATGCATTGCATCCTCTGAGTACTTTCCAGCAATATCATCAAGAGCCTTATATGTGTCAATGGCTTTACCCAAATCAGCATCTTTTGTAGTTACAGATAAAAAGTCGCGATTTGCAGTTTCACCATATTTCCGAATCACATCACAAAACTCATCAATGGCACCAGTTTTCATTAATGCCTTAGTAAAATCGTCGCCATTACTTAGGACAAGTTCAGCAAGAATTCTTTGATTTCCACCCTGCTTTCCGAGGAAAGAAAGTACATCATCTCCAAGAAACATACTCTTAGGATTTTTAAGCAAAGTTTCTATCGTGGTCTGTGAGCAGCCGAGCTTAGAAAACTTGCTGATCTGAGCATTGACTTCAGCTGTGGTAAATCCACTGTTTTTCAAACCAGTTATTACATTTTTTCCGTATTTAGCACAGTTGGTTGCATTTTTCGCCTGTGAGATGATCGCACCGCCTATTTTTGTTACACCGAAGGTGATTACGTTGATAGCAGCATTGATCTTGACTTGTGTTCCAGCTTCCTCGTTGCCATTCATATAGTAGTCATAGTTATTGGCAATCGTTTCTATGATATCGAAAACCATCAACTCAATGGCGATAACACATAGAACCAGAGTTGCAACGGGCACAAAAGCCAATGATGTCATTGCGGATAGCGTAGCGATAAAGAGTCCAACAGTCTCCACAAGCCATATTTCATCTATTGCAATACCGATAATAGCTGCAACGCTGACTGAGCTTGAGCAAACACCACCGTTCGTTTTACCAGAGATCATAAAGGCTTGTGACGCTTGGTCGGCGGTCTCAACAATATAACCAATACCTGTCCACTTACCAACAGTAATGCTCTGCTCCATTGTGATAATAGTATTACCAGCGTCTATCTCTGCCTGTAATCTTTTGGCATCTTCATCGCTGATCTTTAGATCAGAAACCTTCTTTGTAGTATTCTTTGATAAAGAAACTATGTTAATGCCTTTCTCCTGAGCACGCTTAAATAGCTGCACCGTAGAAAGGCTCTCAACTCCTACGATTTGTTCCAGTATTGCACTTTCAAGTTCCGAGGAGATATAACCTCGCTCCATGTTGAACGCTCTAAGCTGTTCACTGTTTGAGACTTCGCTGACCGTACTAACAGCATTGCTTAGGATATCTACAATGAATTGACCGTTTTTATCGATTCCATAAGGCTCACCTGCAACTTGAACCTTGCTTGGATATACACCCGGCTTGAAACCGAAAACACCTATTTTTACTGTATCTTCGCAATTCACACTTTTTTTCTCTGCCAGAGTCTGAGTGTAAATATCTAACTGCGAGAAATACATAACGCCTGTCAATCGCAGGATGCTTCCAAGGTAGTTGGCGTTATACACGTTCTTTTCATTCACTTTGGAAGCATCAGTCGTCTCGTTGAGCTGATACTTTTGATTAGCACTTGTTGTTTGATCTATAGATTTTGAATAAGCCTCCGATAATTCATTCGGAGATATGGTTCCAACATCAAAAACAATACAGCATAATTCTCCTGGGCAAAGTTCTTCTTCGAATTTCTCACTCTTGCCACCTGTTTTTGAATTTATATATAATGTTTGTTTACTTTCAAAATCAATTGCAGGTCCAGTCAAGACAGCTTGTCCATCGATTTTGATAACCGGTGCAACAGTAAGAGCTTGCCCCAATGCATAAGGAGGGAGATTAAAAATGCTGCTGGCATCAAAGTCAACCCATTCATGTGTTTCCTTTGTATCATCAGATATCACATACTCCACTGTTATATTCTTTTTATAGAGTTCAGAAGCATGATATGTCTTTTTTCTGCTATTATTAAACCCTATCTCGATTATATCGCATCTATTGTCATCAAGCTTCTCAGTAACTGTAGGCTCAACATTAAAGAGATGCGGAGATGTGGTCGGGAGTTTAGTGATGTTCCTCTGAACTATCTTTTTAGAGGAAAAAGCGTAGCTTTGTCCATCTAGATTGGACATAGCATTATTGTAGGCTGAGTCCGAGATTGAGTCGAGATAGTTCAAATCCGTCTTTTGAAGGATTCGTTCTACATCAGAAGCACTTGCTCCTGCGTCGAGAGTTTTGATACTATTTTTCTGCGTTTCATACTCCTTAAAGCATACATCAAGGTAGTAAGTCTTGCCTGCATCCACTACCTGAACATAAGTATAATCACAGAAATAATATGTAACGCCTGCTTTTTCATATGGCATATTCTCCCGTCCTTGACAAGAGTAGATTGCCAAAGCTGCATCCAAAGAATCAGTATTAGTCCATTTCATCAACTGTTCTGCCGAAAAGCCAACAATATCAGTCACATAATTTGCATCATATCCGAGATATCGCAACATTGCAATTAACAGGCTGGATAGATCCGAATCATTACCGCCCCCTTGTTCAAAGGTACCGATAGCCCCCTTTCGTGAACCATAGTAAAACTCGGAACGCATATTGTTATAAAGATAGTTGTACACATTTACGGCAGTTCCAAGTTCTTTGGCTTTATCCGCCATTTGTTTAGTCAGTGACGTTTCAATCGGTTGATTAGTTGTCGCAATGGATGTGTCTGGTGGAGTGATGTTTTTCCTCATTGAGCCTGTAAACGAGTCTCTTTCTACAAGCAGAAACTGCTGAACCTCTATGGCATCCTTAACATCTACAACACCGTCTGCATTTACATCCGCAGCTACTTTGTTAATGCTTGCTGATCCTGAGGAAGAAAGCTCTTGTTTTATCAAGCACAAGTCAAATACATCCACTCTGTCGTCATCGTTCACGTCGCCTAGAATTACGTCCGTTTCTGCTGCATGTGCATCGATTTCATTAACGAATGTCTGCAAACTGCCTGACGATACAAAGAGTGTCATCGCTGCAGCCGTGACAGCAGAAACAATTTTGGAAAATAATTTGTTCATCTGATACCTCCTATACATATAATATTATTAATTATAGCACAGAATGTTAATAAAATCAACACCTAAAATGATAATTTTAATGAATACAGAGATAATCTACACCATTTAATACTATAATTATCCATTAATGATAGCTTGCTGTACCTGTCTTACAATGTTTGTCTGAAAACTTCTTTATGCCTACTGTCGTAAAAATCGGGGATGTTATATTAATTGATTTTATATTTTGTTGCCATTTCAGCACACATATAATTAATACAAAAAATAATATAGAAGCATCTTAATGAAATATGATATAATAATACATATCATTAACTGTAACTATATAATAAAGCTTACAAAGCGATTAATAAAACAGTTTATCCTGGTTATACTATAATAGATTTTGGAGAGTCTCCTTTAGATGCTATATATAAAGATAATTACAAAATAGTAACTGAGGAAGAATCGTATGCATTAGAAAATCTATTTTTGGAATTAATAAAAACAAAAGGAGAACTAAAAAGTGAAAATAATTAAATTATTAGTACTTATAATAACAATATCATTTTTATTTTATGGTTGTTTTGATTATACATATAACATCAAAATGGAAAATGGAGATTGTTTTATAGTAGACTGTGATTCTTGGGATGAATCATACATAATAATTAATAGTGAACACAATTTTTTGGATGCAATTAAATATTTTGGCTCTAAGGACGATATCAAGCTTTTTTGTGATACAGAGTATTTTCGCTGCTATAAGTTACAAAACAAATCAGTGAATATGTATATATGCGGTCTAAAACCTGATGGCGATTACTTCTGGATAAACAATGACGAAAACTGTGCACAATATGTTTTCGAAGAAAAATACAGTGAGGACTTCAAAAAAGTCTTTTTAGCCGATAAATACATCATGGAAGTAACTTTGAACTACATGGACGATTTTTATCACAAAGAAATGCAGGAAATGGCAAAAAAACTCACATCAGGAGACTATGATGGGCTTGAACAATATGGTCTGACACAGGAAATGATAAACGATAAGGAATCGCTTAATGAAAAAATAAAGATAATGGAAGATTATCTCAAAAACAATAAGGAATAATACAAAATGGCTGGAGGTCTCCCCCAGCCATTAAGCTTATATTGCTTCTATTTCATAAACGTCTTTTCCCAGTTCTAAGCACTTTACAACCATATCAAGGATCTCACTATACTTATAATTCATCTTCAATTTTTCTATAGGGAAGATCTGACCGAAGCGTTTATTGTACTCGGCAGCATACTCATAAATGACGGAATATAGCCGTATGTACTTGTTAAGTGTAGATCTACATATATTCAGATACTTAGCTGTATCGGTCTTACTGGACAATCCATGCATCAGATATTCGTAGTCCCGGTAGAAAAAGTCAGGGAGATCGTAAATTGTTGTATGCGGTCTGCTTTATTTACATCATTTCATGAAATATCCCTCATATGTAACAAGCAAATTCTTGACAAATAATATGTGATAGTGGTAAAATTGATTCATAAAAATCAGAAGGAGAATGAGGATGAAGAACAGATTCAGACGATTATTCACAGGAATGCTTAGTGCAGTAATGACATTGAGTGCAATGCCGTTAGCTACTATTCATGGCGAAAATGAAGTACAAAGGTATCCGTATACCTTCTTTGCAGGCTCATCTGCGGAGGGAGCTATTACTATTAATGCCAATAACGTATGCATTAATGGAAATATAGCGACAAACGGTACTATCACTTCAACTTCCGCTAATTTTAATGTTAATGGTACAATTACTGAAAATGCAGCTGAACCAATGGTACAGTGCTTTGCAAAGATCGATAATACATATTTCGATCCTACGGTAGTTGAAACATATTTTGAGGATTATTTCCTTGAAGATACCAACATCAATGTCAATACTCCAATAGAAGCCGAGGGAGATATTGAGCTGATCGGTAATATCAAAATTTCCAGCGGCTTAAAGGCTTTAAATGATGTAAACCTGAGCGGAAATGTAGAAAATACGCAGAATTCAGCTATTTGCTCAGAAACAGGCGATATTATTATAGACACTGAAAATGTGAATCTCAGCGGTCTTGTTTATGCTCCGAACGGAAATGTCAATATATCGGCAATGAACCTTAATATAAACGGTGTAGTTATTATTGCAGATACTATAACTATCGACTGTCCGAGCCTGAATGCGAATTACAGCGCAGCGGTGGGCGAATTTATCGGAACTTCAAATGAAAATGAACCGGAAACTGAACTTTACCTTATAACTTATGGCGAATATATTCACGAAACAGAGTCTATTAAGGTGTATTGGAACACAAATGTTCCGCAGGGAACATTTGATATCCAGGTATCTGATGATGGAGAAAGCTACACTTCTGTAGGTACTGTTACCGATGAAGAAAGCTATGAATATGCAATAACAGAGCCTTTTTCACAGAAATATATAAAGGTAATTGAGACTATAGGTTCTGGTGATAGCTTTGAATCATCTCCAATTATTGTAAAAAATAGCAATAATGGATATGATATAGAGCCTCTCGACAGTGATGAAGACGGTTTGCCAGACTTCTTTGAACTAAAAATTGGTACTGCGCTTGACAATGCCGATACAGATAACGATGGTCTTACCGATTATCAGGAGTTTGCTATAGTCGGCACGGATCCTGTTATTTTTGATTCAGCTGAAGAAGGTACATCAGATGCTGACTATGACAGTGACAGCGATGGACTCAGTAATATCGACGAAGTAACACGTACTACTGATCCAGGAGATCCGGATACTGATATGGACGGACTTTCTGACTATGACGAGATATTTGTATACAACACGGATCCGCTTGTAGCAGACAGCGATAATGACGGTATCGATGATGGTTCAGAGATAAAGCTCGGACTTGATCCTAATTCGGCAGCAACACACGGTGTGCCTGATGGTGAATACAAGATGGATCAGGCTATAGACACGGATAATGGCATACTTTCCTCTATAAATACAGAAGAAAGCCCGTATTCACTGTCTATAGAAATGAATACAAACGGTGATATAGAAAAGGAGATAAGCGTTGTAAACAGCGGTTATTCCAATGTTATCGAGAATAATGCAATGATCGGCGCAAGTCTGGATATATCTATGTCCGATACTTGTGATCCGGAGGATATTGTCTTAAAGTACGATATCAAGCCTGAATTTACCGTAAATACCCTTGATAAGTATTCTGCTCTTCCGGAATTCCAGGGCATAAAGCGTCTTAATGTATTCAAATTCAATGAAGAAGAAGGTATGCTCCTTCCGATAGAAACAAAATTCAGCGATAACGGTACTCAGCTTTATGCGGAAGTAGATGAGCTTGGCACATACTGTGTCATGGATATGGAGATATGGCTTGATAATCTCGGCGTTGATATGCCTGAAGATGATGTGGATATATCATCGCTGCAAGTCAGCTATCCTTCAAGTACCCAGATTATGGCGGATGAAAAGAAAAAAGATGTTCCTACAGACCTTGTTTTTATTTTACAGACATCTGGCTATGATAAAGAGACATTTCTTAAAGAAAAAAAATTAATATCAAATTTTTGTACACATATTTTTAGTTCATATGATGATGTGAAGGCTTATATAATTCCATATGATGTAACAAGTTTGAATAGTCTCAGGCACTCTGATATAAGCGGAAAGGAACTTAACAATATTGCTGAGGTTAATAATACATTAGATAAAATAACTTATTTTGATGATATTTATATGTATTGTGATCGAAGTCAAGCATTCAGAAAATTGATTTATAATACTCCAATCAGAGAAAATGCGGATGTATATGTATACCAATTAATGAATGGAAGAACAGAATCCCAGTCACAAGCTATTGATAATTGGAGTATTATTGATGGAGTTAAATCAGGAAAATATACAGCATATTCAGAAATAGGTTCGGTAAATTGGAAATATGATGTAGCTTCTTATCATATCAAGGTTCAAACTGCAATTGAGACAAACAACGACTTATTCATTAATATTAATGAGGCTGAATCCTCAGAGCTTTCAAAGTTGAAAAAACATTTTAAAGATAAAAAAACAGAACCACTTTATGAATATAATATTATTGTTCCTACAAGATGGAAGACTATTACACTAAAAGACAAGCTGAAAAAAAGCGGTAAAACTAATTCGGATACTGACTCTCTTACCGACTGGCAGGAAGTAATTCAGGATAAAATCAAAGTAGACGAACACGGAGAAATTGTACTGCCCATGTTCAATTTGGCTGAAGCTATAGACAATATTAAGCGTTATAACGATGGCGGTACATATAATTTTCTTACAAAAGAAATCAGGAATATTCCTTATCTTCCTATAAAATCTGATCCTACTGATGAAGATACTGATGATGATGGCTTGTTAGACGATGAAGATCGTGAACCACAAAAGGTGTTCCTTAATGATTTGCTTATTAAGCTTAAGTTGATGGAAAAGTATATTGATGATTATTGTAAAGATCAATACTTAAAGGATTTACAAAATTATGAGCATCCCCAAATAGATGAAAATCCAATAATGGCAATGAACATTTTGAGAGATTTATTTTATGGAACTGGACACAATCCAGATATTAAAAAACTTAATGATTATCTTTCTAGCAAAAGACACATTTTACAGTGGTGGGTAGCTGATGGTAGTGCATTTCCTTTAGTAAGACGTTATATTGAAAAGCAAAATACATCTATTCTACCATACTTCAGACAATACAAACTTTATGACAAAGAAGGCAATTATATTGATTTCCTTCATATGCTTACAGTATTAGCAGCGGAAAGACATGCTGATATATTCCATGATCCTAATCTTGCTGGTTGGGCAGGTGATTTACAATCGTTTATCCAAGACTTAAAGCTTGTTACTTATGGTAAAAATTATGATCATGAAACTATGAATAATGAAGCATATAATATTATTTCAAACTATGAAATGTATAATCCTCCTGTTCGATACCCAAAATTTCCTAATCCAGATTTTTTTGCTGATTTAGATGCAAAAAACATAGCCTGTGAATATAATGAATCAGAACTTCTCTCATTTGTATTAAAAGATTATTATTATAATCTTTGTCACACGAGAATTACGTCTTTTATATCAAATATGGGTGGGGAAGAAAAAATGATAAAATCAACGAACAAATATACGCACGGAAACCATATTTTGTTAACCTATTTCTCGCTTCAAGCTTTTTCCACGGATAAAATACAAAATATTTATAATAATGATAAGGATAAAGAGAACCCTATATTTATTACGGATTTGGAAGCAGATGCTCTTGAATTTGCTTTTCTAAAATTAATAGGACTGGTTAAAAATTAATCATAAAGAGGTAAAAATGAAAAATAAAAAATTATTATTTATATATGCAATTATTTTATGTGTTTTTTCAGGTTGTACTGATATAATAAAAACAGAATATGGAGATAATTTTAAAGCTCATTATGGTATATTATTTGATTCCTATTCTATAGAAAATTACGAACATGAATTTTTAATAACACTTTCTTACTATAGTTCAAAAGACGATCTTACTTGTATCTGTGATACAATGTACTTTCGTTGCTATAAATTTAAAAATCAAGAAGAAGATTTGTACATATGCGGCTTAAAATCCAACAATAAATACTTTTGTATCGAAACAAATAAAGCAAAAGCTCCTGCTTTTTTTCGAGACCAATACAGCGAGGATTGCAAAAAAGTCTTTTTAGCCGATAAATACATCATGGAAGTAACATTGAATTATATGGACGATGTTTATCATAAAGAAATGCAGGAAATGGCAAAAAAACTCACATCAGGAGACTATGATGGGCTTGAACAATATGGTCTGACACAGGAAATGATAAACGATAAGGAATCGCTTGATGAAAAGATCAGGATAATGGAAGATTATCTCAAAAACAATAAGGAATAATACCAAATGGCTGGAGGTCTCTCTCCAGCCATTTAGCTTATATTGCTTCTATTTCATAAACGTCTTTTCCCTGTTCTAAGCACTTTACAGCCATATCGAGGATCTCACTACCATTGAATATGTAATATGCAACAGAACATTTGGAGATAATAATTGTTATTCAACATATTATGATATATCCAAAACAACAAATACATATAATACGTGGTATTACTATAATCATAATGATAATAATAAAGGTACCCAGTTTGTATACAATAACAGTTATTATATTTTTAGAAAAGGATATTGCAACACTTTCGTTATATCTGCGTATGTGCTTATGAGGAGGGATATCTTCACAGTAAAACAAATTAAAATGTATATACCGCTCAGACTGCCCACTCTGCACGGACTTTTTGCCCACACTCGCCGCTTCTGCCCACGGTGCTGCCCATAAGTTAAATAATATACTCGCAATATAAACAAATGTACTGTTTCCGGAACGACTGCAGTTAAGCAATATCTTTCCGGAAACAGCATATCATTGTTCAATTAAATGATTCAGATATCAGGATATTCAATTTCGTTCTTGTCAAGCAATGACTGAAGCAGCTCAATGTAGTCATTAAGTTTTTGTATTTCAATTTGATTGCAGTGGCAAAGTTCATCCGCTTCTTCAAGCTCGTATCTGGTCAATTCGTAATCTGTCCATTTGAGGCATTTATGACTTTTACTAAAAGCACAGTAATCATTCATAAGCAAACGCCTCCTCTGAATTCTGAACTCCGTATCGTTCTCTCATGGACATTTTTCCATCAATTGCTATGATATATGCATTGTTGATAATTCTATCCATGATTGCTTCGGATACAGGACTGTCACCTTCAGGATTGGAATTGATACGTTCATACCATCCGCCGGGTTCGTACTGTGTACAGAATATCATTGATTTTCTGCATCTTGCTTCTGCAAGTTCAAGCATATCATAGGATTCCTGCGGTGTTAATCTGCGGATCAGCCATTCGTCAATAATCAGAAGTTCAACCTTTTTGTATGCCTTGATCACTTTGGCAAATTCTCCGTTAACTCTTGCAATATTCAGTTCATCCAGTATTTCAGGCATACGCACATAACGGACAGTTTTCATTCGGCGGCACGCAGCATTGCCAAATGCACAGGCGATGTAGGTCTTGCCGTTTCCGGATGCACCTTTGAGAATAATATGATGACCGTCATTTATGTATTTGCATGTTGAATATCTGAGGATCTCTTTCTTGTCCAGATGCCTGTCCTCAATGTATTCGATTCCTTCAATACAGGCATCATTATTTGAAAAACGTGCAGTGTGAAGAAGACGATTGAACTTATTGTTCTGTCTGCGGTTCCATTCAGCATCAACAAGAAGTCCTAATCTTTCCTCAAAGCTTAGGTTTGTATATGTTTCATTGTCTTTTAACTGATTTTCAAGCTCTGCTGCAAATCCGTTCATCTTCATTTCTCTGAGTCTTTCAAGGGTTGAATTATCAATCATTTCGGTTACCGCCATTTCTGCTGTAGTAGGCAGCACCACGTGTGATTCCGTATTTTTCACTGCTTGAAGTGCTTTCCTTATCATCATTACTGCTGTAATTTTTAAGTAATGATGCGATATTCCGAATTGTAGGAACAGAAGTGATATCGAGAAGACGTTCGCATACTGAGTTGAGTTTCTTTTTTCCGTAGCGCTCACAAAGCTTCATCAGGCTTATGCATGATTTGTATCCCTGTTCAGGAACGCTGCCTGTACTAAGGAATCTTTCAACAACATATGTCACTGATTTGCCTGTGTCTTTTGCCCATTTCATAAATTCATCCGCATTGTAATTGAGATACTTTTTATGGTTATCGGGCATATGATCGGTTTTAATAACAGGCTTCATCTTGCAAACTGCAAGCCGTTTGTGAGAGGTTATTCTGCTCCCTTTGAAGAAAACTTCAACAACATTTCTTGTCAGACGGATCTGTACCTTTTCTCCGATAAGGTCAAACGGAACAGAATACTTATTCTTACCATCACTTACAAGATAATCATTTCCGACAGTTGCCTGAAGCCATATTGCATGCTCATATGGAGATAACGGTAATGGAAGCATAAACTCCTTTTCTTCATTAAGGTAAGCGTCCATCCTGCATCCCGGAAGTTTCTGAAAAGGCTTGTTATTAATGATTTCAAGACGTTCGGCAACTGCTTCCTTTACTTCTTCAATTGAGAAAAATTTGCGTTCACGCATAGCAGCAGTGATCCATGTTGTGGAAAAACCAACAGAACGCTCCACAAGACCTTTATCCTGTGGATGACGGACTCTTGCAGGTACAATAGCTGTTCCATAATGTTCTGCAAGTTCACGGTAGCTTTCGTTCAACTGAGTTTCATAGCGTGTATTGGCAATTACGCCTGTCTTTAGATTATCGGGTACCAATATCCTTGTAACACCGCCAAAATACTCATAAGCGTGAACATGGCACATCAGCCAGTTTTCCTGTTTCATGTCATCGCAGGCTTCAACGTAGATAATACCGCTGCATGGGAGAACAGCCACAAAGAGATACGCTTTGTACTCCTCGCCGGTAACAGAATCAAAGTATGGTATCGTGCCGCCTGCCCAATCTACCTGCATTGTCTCACCCGGCTTGTGATTAATACGCATTGTTGTTTTGGTTACCTTTGCCCAGCGACGATATTTGTCACAAAACTGAGTACTCATGTACGGGATCTCGCCATTTGAACGGCAGCGCTCACAATACTCATTCCAGAGAAGCGTGAGTGTAACGCCCTTTTTTGAAAGCTCTTTGTGAATGTACGGATAATCAGGTTCAGCATAAATTACATTTTTACTGACCTTTCTGTCCGGGAAAAGAAGCTTTTCAAGTTCCTGATTAGTGACATCTTCTCCGAGTGTCATTATCACTCCACTTTTAGCAGCAGTATCAATCACCTTTTTTACTGTATGATGTTAATTACCGACACGTGCAGCTATTTGTCTCAGACTGAACTTTTCACTGTGTAATCTGAGAATAGTTTTATAGTCTATCATTTGACAGACCTCCTTGATTTTAGTCACGTTTCTCAACGTGCTAAATCAAGTATATCACATTATTTAACTTATGGGCAGCACCGTGGGCAGAAGCGGCGAGTGTGGGCAAAAGTTCCGTGCAGAGTGGGCAGTCTGAGCGGTATATACATAAAATACTAAGGAGAGATGTTTATGAAAAAAGCTATATCAATTCTTATCTCAGGCATAATCATGACTTCAAGTATGCCTTTAGCAACATTTGCCGCCGAAGCTCAGCCATCAGATGTATCTGAAATTGACTCTACTGCCAGCGACAATAATAATGAACTAAAGAAGGAACTTACTCTTGAAGATGTTGATAATCTTTCACAAAAAGGATATGAACTTACAGTGAAAGATTTTGATAACTACAATTATCATGATACAGGAGAAGATGTATTAAGCGGTATCAACAGAGAATATATCATAGATGAAGAATATAGTTTAGTTGTGATTGACAAAGATAGCGATGTTGAAACTGTTCCAGAGTCAATTGTTCTTTTTAGTAATAAAGGCTTTGCTGCCGATATACGCAGCAGTGAATATCAGGATTTCTTTGCAACGCCTATAATGTATCTTATTACTGAAATGCCGGATGCTGAATATACGGCATATATCAATGTAATATTGGACAACGGCAGTCTCTATTGGTGTCAGATTGAAAAGGCTTATGCAGATACAATTGTAGATCCATCAGAATATACAGATGATCGTGCAAAATCTCCAAGAGGTTTTGCAAAAAAGGATTTGAAACTGAATGATGATATGCTTGGCTCTATAAAAGCAGTAGGCAAAGAGATCGCAGAAAACAGCAATCAGAATGAACTTGTCGAATGTACGAAATATACCATTACATCGGAACGTGAAAGACTGTTTTTAGTAAATGACGGCAAGTCTTATGCCGTAGCTGACTTCGGCGAAAAATGCAAAATGATCAATAATGAAAATGTTCAGAAGCTTATCGCTGAACTTATAGCTACAGGATATAGTGAAACTGTTTCGGCAGTAGACGAAAAAAACGGAATCAGCGGCAACTACAGCGAAAACATAACATGGACACTTGATACAGACGGAAAACTTACACTCAGCGGCGAAGGTGAAATCCCCGATCGTGACGGTATTACACCATGGTTTGACCAAATGGTAAACATTAAAACTATCGTTGTAGGTGAAGGAATCACAAAAATCGGAAAAGGCGTATTCTTAGGACTGGAAAGTGTTACATCTGCTTCGCTTCCTGACGGACTCAAATCTATCGATGATTCAGCATTTGAAGAATGCGTAAATCTCAAGAATGTAAATATACCTGAGGGAGTAGAGAGTATCGGAAATGAATCTTTCTATAAATGTGCGCTGGAATCACTTGAACTTCCAGATAGCATCAAGACAATTGGGGAAAAAGCATTTGTAAGCGGCAATTTCGAATCTATTGAATTACCAAGCGGTATTACACGTTTAGAAAACGGAGCTTTGGGTTCTTGTGAATATCTTAATGAAGTTACTATCCCTGATACAGTAACCTACATTGGCGGTACTTTTGGATATTGCAAATCCCTTACATCAATTACTATACCTGAAAGTGTTGAAGAAATCAGTTATAGAGCATTCAGTTATTGCGAAAATCTTGAAACGATTATTTTTAAAAATCCTGACACTGTTATAATCGATGAAGAAGGCGATGTACATGACAGTTTCTTCTACGCCTGGGGAGGAGATGATTTCAAAGGCGTTGTAAAGGGCTATAAAGGTTCAAAAGCTGAAGAATATGCAATAAAGTACAATACCGGTTTTGAGACTTTGATCTCCGAAAAATCAGGCGATTCCAACGGTGATGGCCGAATAGATATGTCAGATGCTGTACTGATCATGCAGACTATAGCAAATCCATCAAAGTACAAGCTGACTGAACAGGGCAGCAAAAATGTTGATATGGACGGCGACGGTGTAACAAATCTTGATGCCCTGGCTATACAGAAGAAGTTGCTGAAGCTTGAATATTGACATTTACTTCTCCATACTCCAATATATACGAAACTCCCCGATTTTTCGGGGAGTTTCTGTGATTTGACTCTTTTATGAAGCTTCATATGCGGTTGAGATATGGAATATACAGGGCTGGGATTGGTTGGCACTTACGAGTGAAATATACAAGATATGGCTCTACACTTCGTGGAAGTGGCTCTCACAGTGCGGCAGCGTTGCTCTGAGAGTCCGTGCAGATGGCTCTGGGGAGACGGTATATACATAAATAGCCATTTCAAGCTGATTCGTTTTTTATTCAAATAAATTTTACATATTATAAAGAATAAGACATTGACATATATTTAGGGTTCACGTATAATTAAGCTTAAATTAAAATTTAAAAATTATATTTGTGGTGAGACCTTTTACATCTTAAAAAGACTAAGTAATAGAAGACAAAATACTGTCAAAGGAGATCGAACTATGGACAGCGGTGCAAGTAGCTACCGCCGTTTCCTTGCAGGAGATAATGAAGGTTTAGCAGAGATAGTTCGAGAATATAGTGACGGACTTATCTTATACATAAACAGCTATGTGCATAATATTAGTCTTGCAGAAGAAATAATGGAAGACGTATTCGTTGAGATTGCTTTGAAAAAACCTAAATACAAGGAAAAAAGCTCTTTCAAAACATGGTTGTATGCAATAGCACGCTACACCTCCATTGATTGTTTGAAAAAGAACTCAAGATACTATAACATCCCTGTTGATGAAATACATAATATAAGTGATGAACTGGATCTCGAAAAAAGCTATATCCGTGAAGAACGAAAAATACAGCTGCATAAGGTGATCTCTCGTCTTGTTCTGGATTATCAACAGGTATTGTATCTGATTTTTTTTGAAAGCTTCAGCAATTCAGAAGCGGCGAAAATAATGAATAAAAGCGATAAACAAATGAAAAATCTGGTTTTCAGAGCTAAACAGGCATTAAAAAAAGAACTTGAAAAGGACGGCTTTGAATATGAAGAATTATGAGGAAAGGATAGAAAGCATTTTTCGTAAGTATGACGAAAAAATTGAAGCCAAACGGCGAAAAAGTGCTCTTGTTCGTCGTACAGCTTTTAGCTTATCTGGTTTTTGTTCAGCAGCTATTGTTGGTATCTTTGTATGGAAAATGCCGCATACAACAGATATACCAAATTCTGATTTAGTTTTGCCGCAGGTATCTGCAACTTCGGTCGCTGATGCTGCATTCGTCACAGACACCTCAGCTTCAGTTACTACTTCTGACAAAGTAGATACTACAACAAACACAGCTTCCACTAACTCTGTTTCAACTACTGCTAAAAAGGCTGAAACTACTGTCAAGAGCACTGCAATAACCGAAAAGACCTCTGCTACAACTGTAGCATTAATGAAAAGCACAACTACAGCGTCAAAAAGTTCAAAGACGTCCGCTCAAACTTCCGTTTCAGTCAAGCAGAGCACAGAAACAACTATAAAACCTCCCATTCAGACACATACAGAGTCTATAACAACAAATAGCACAGAAACAACTGTAAAACCTCCCATTCAGACACATACAGAGTCTATAACAACAAATAGCACAGAAACAACTGTAAAAAATACACAGCCGACACCAACAGAGACGAGAACGATAAATCACACAGAAACAACTACAATATGTCAGTATACTACTGTTTTTAACACCGGTGAACAGGTAACTACGACAACTACCATAATTAAAACGCCTGATGAACGTATAGTCCTTGCAATTGAGAATACTGATTACAGCAGAAGTATTTCGGAATTCAAAAATGGTGAAAAATACAAATATACCGGAAATTATGTGAAACTAACAGATATTTCTGACTTTGAATATATCGATCTTTTTAAAGTGTATTATTACTTTGGCCCGATAGAATATGAAATGAGCAGCGTTTATAAAGTTTATACAGTTCCCAATGAGGAGAATAAAGCTGCTGTTCAAATCGATAATTCAGACTTTTTCCTGATTTTTGAGAAATGCATACAGGAATAAAGACTGAAAATATAAATGAATTCCAGAAGGAGGAATCACTATGAAAAAAATGATGCAAAAACTAATAGCTATTCTTTCAGGTTTTATGCTTTCAGCATTTTCTGTAGTGCCGTATGTATCTGTAAATGCTGATAATGACAACGGCTTTGTATCTTCCGAGGGAGCTGAAACAGCATTTGATTCTGTCAGGAATGAATCAAATGTGACCACAACGCTCCAGACACAGATTACTACAACATCTACCACCGGTGTATCAACAACAACTGTTACGACAACCGCAAATCCGAGAGGATATGATTTTGACGGAACGATCTTCAGAAAAGATTATGAGTGGCAATACTATCTTAATGATGAACTTGATCTGAGCAAGCTTACGTTAGCAGTTGCGGTCATAGATCCAAAAGGTGATTATAGCACAGAAATTGTCGAAAGTACGTTTTCATATGAGAGCGGTAAATATTCAGACCTGTATACTTTGGATACGAGCGAAGTTGATATGTCAACTCCGGGAAAATACAAAATATACATCAGATCTAAAAAAGATGCAATAGGTGATTTTGAAACATTCCCATCACGTTTTCTCAGCGCAGGACATTACAAAGTAAGAATGGATGGTCATGAAAGCTACTTTACAATAACTGTAAGGGACATAGAAAGACCTGTTGAGGTTGAGGATACCGATTTCAGATTTGTCAATCATCAAGGATCTAATGATTGTGTTTCGATAACAAAAGGAATGTCTGCTGCTGTTGCACTATATGGCTATAAATTAAAGGAAATAATGGAAAATTATAATGCCCCCTCTGTATTTGCATTTGAAATAGGTGATGAATCCATCGCACGTCTGAATACAGATTTTACAAAAGGAGCGACAGTATTGTTAAATGGACTTGAAATAGGTGAAACGACGTTAACAGCAACTGCTCCTAATGGCAAAACAGCAACTATTAAAATTATTGTCCATGAATATGAGGAGCCTGTTGATTATCCTCAGACAACAACTACTACAGCACATACTTCTATGTCAGAGACGGAAACAACTACAACTACCACAACCGCAATGATACATCCCGAATACAGAACACTTGCCGAATATGACAAGTCTCCTATGAAAGTGGGAACTACACGAAAGATAATCTTCAAACATCCCGAAACAGGTACAGCTGACGACCTTTATTATGTGGGAGAAGCTACTGATAATATCAAGGTAACTCATGAAAAAGGAACGAATTATGTAGTAGTGACCGCACTCAGCGAGGGCAAAGCAAGCTTCTATGCCGCCGCAAACGGATGTGCATTTCCTGTAAGAGTTCAGTTAGAGATAGTTCTTGATGAACCTGATGAAAAAGGTGATGCCAACTGTGACGGAAATGTTGATATGTCCGACGCTGTACTTATCATGCAGTCAATTGCAAATCCTTCAAAGTACAAGCTTACAGATCAAGGTAAAAAGAATGCAGATATGGACGGTGACGGTATAACAAACGGTGATGCCCTTGCAATCCAGAAAAAACTGCTGAAGCTTGATTAACGACATTTACTTCTCCATACTCCAATACAAAGAGGGCTTGAGTTTAACTCAGGCCCTCATTTTTCGGGGATTTTCTTTGTTTCGGCGTTTTACGAAACTTTATGTGCGTTCAACGAGCAGAAGAGTGCGGTTCAAACAGCGGTAAGGTGCGGTTAGGAGCTCCGGAATATACAGTTTGTCTGCACTGAAGTTTCTTTTGATCAGGTTCTCTCTGTCCTGAGTTTCAGTATCAGTCTTTGTGATGCCGTGAGGTCTGCGGTGCCTGTGGATGAGCCCGGCTTCGCTTATAGTGCGGTATACTGTTCGGAGGCTGACATGAGTGCCCTTCTGAGCAAGAGCCGCCTGCACCCTTCTGACACCGTAATTCTTATTGTCAGGATGCTCTGAAATAATTCCCTGTATTTTGACCAGAAGAAACTGCCTTGCACCGGGCTTGCCCTGATTTCTGAGCCAGCGATAATAACCTGATTCGCTGATTTTCAGAAATCTGCATATTGCTTTCGCTCCATACAGCGTAAGCCTCTGCGGAGGCGGCAAAACAGAGAAACTAATATATTAATTATATATAATTATATTAAATTTATATATAGTTATCCTGAGATTTTTTATAAAAATAACAGACTAATAATTGTAAGGCAACTTACTCTCATTTTTACATATTCATCTCGGAACTGCATAGGATAACGGCCGATCTTTTGTATTCTGCTGTGGATAAATATTTACAAAAGAAGTGATAAGAAAATGGAAACAACAAAGTTTTCATCGGTCATAGAAAAAACCGGAATAAGAATAGTTTGTATCCTCTCAGGATGTCTTGCCATCTGGCTGTCGATAGTCAGTATGCTGCATACGGTCAATGTGGCAGATATACTGGAAGGCGGAGGGATTACATCAAGCCTTTATTTTATTCTGGTCGGAAATGAATCTGTTATTTATTATAATGACAATTTGTTTCTGAATATAGTGTATTTGTTCATTTCAGTCATACTGATCTGTGTGTTATCATCAAAGCTGAAAAAAATCAGGCTGAGTTACAAACTTTTATTCTTGTTTTTATGGACGTTTAGTCTTGGAACGGTATGGGTATTATCATCGCAATCCGCACCAACATTTGATTCCCTGGAAATAGTGAAAGCAGCAACAGCTTTCAGTGAAAATGACTATTCCATTCTTGAAAACGGGGTGTACTTTAAAGAATACTCCTTCCAGCTTGGATATGTTTTTTTCTGCGAGATAATAATGAGGGTTGTAAACTATTTTACTTCTCCCGAAAACGTTATGTACTTAGAAGTGCTGAATGCGCTCTTCCTCGGAGCGATAAACGTTTTTGTGGTGAAGATATGTGATATGACGATCAAAGATGAACGGGTTTCAACGGCGGTAACTTTAATGCTTGCACTTAGTTGTGCGCCGATTATTTCCTGTTCTTTTATTTATGGTATCATTCCCGGAATGTTTTTTGCCGTCATAGCATTTTATTTTGAACTCCGCTACCTTATGGAAGACAGGCTGATATGCGGTATCATGTCTGTTGTTTATATCACGATAGCAGTTATGATAAAATCAAATTATCTTATCTGGCTGATTGCTATGGTACTTGTAGCTGGAGTGATGATGTTCAGTCGTAAGAAATATCTGCGTGACAGTATCATATGTATTATGGCAGCCGTTCTTTCATTAACTGTGCAGCCTGCTGTCAAGAAGATGTATGAAAACAGAAGCGGAGCTGATCTTGGAGAAGCAATCCCATATTCAGCGTGGATCGCAATGGGACTGAATGAAGCCCAGAGCGCTCCCGGATGGTTCAGCTATATTTATACGACTGAAAAATTCGAGAAGAACGAATTTGATGCTAAAAAGACAGGGGAAGAATCCAGAAAAATCATATCAGACAGATTAAAGAAATTTGTAAAAGAACCGCAGTATACCAATGACTTCTTTTATAAAAAAATGGCATCCCAATGGAATGAGACATCTTATGAGTCGATATGGAACAGCACGATTCGTGGACAGTTTAAAGACAAAAATGCATTTGCTGATTGGGTATGCAATAAAGGCGAGAAAAAAGTCAAGAAGTATATGGACATATGGGCGCAGCTTCTTTTCGTTTCGTTTACTATAGGCATAATGATGATAATGAAAAAGAAGAATTTCCCTGCTGCATCTTTAGCTGTAATATTCTTAGGCGGATTTTTTTATCAGCTGATCTCAGAGGGAAAGTCCCAGTATATTATGCCATACATTATTGTAATGACAGGAATAGCAGGATATGGAGTAATTCTTCTTGGTGATCTCTTATCAGAGCAGTATAAGAAAAGGAAGAATACTTTACAGGATAAAAAGGTGAAAAATACCGGAAAGTGAGGGATGTATCAGAAATATAACTCAGGGAAAAGTATGCTCTTCCCTGATAAAATATCTTATAATACAGTAATTATTCATTTTAGTTTCATAACGATTTTACAAATTACAGATTATTCAGAAAGGATCCCCCCCCACTAATAAATGAACTCAAAAACTGATTTCGGTCAGTTCATTTCCGAACATAGAAAAATAAAGAAACTCCAGAGTCAGGAACTTGCAGAAATACTTGGTATTACAGTTGCGTACTATAGCCAGATCGAGCACGGAAAAAGAAAATGTCCCGATCTTCAGCTGATAAAAAAGATGATAGAGGTATTTGAGTTGACTATGGAAGAAACAAACATCTTTTACGATCTGTACGCAGAAGCGTCAGGGCAGCTCAGTCCTGATATAACAGAGTATCTCCAGTCCAATAAAAGCGCTGTTAAGGCGATAAGGGCTGCCCGTGATGCTTCTGCCACAGATAAAGACTGGGAGAGATTTATCAAATATCTCCGACAAAATGAACAATAATTTTTTGCGGCTGCGGTCGCAAAAATTATTGAATATATGTTTAGCTGTAAAGCTAAAAGAGAGAGGGAAAAACATGATTTTAAACAAGAAGAAATACCGATGTCCGTACTGTGAAGGCAGATTGTTCGATTACATCTGCTATTACAGAGATCCGCTAAGTGATATCGGACCTATCGGATGCTATCCGGCGATAAGAATAAAATGCTGGAAGTGCAGAATGAAAGTAAAAATTACATATGAAGACTTAGTATGAACACCACCGATTAAGTAACGAGTAGGAGTTTGACAAGCTTTTAAAGCGAGTCAGACTCTTATTTTTTTGCCCTGTTTTGCTTTAAAAGCAGAATGGGTGCTTATGTTTTTATCGGGGAAATGGCTGTGTTTAGCTGCAAAATATCCATAGTCCTTTGTTTTGATCCAGGAATAAAAATCAATCAAAACGGAGGATAAAAAAATGGCATATAATCATGCAGCAGAAGAAAAGAAATTCAAGGAATTATGGGACAAAAAGGAGAAAATTTACCGGGAAAGCGGTATGACTGATGAGCAGATAGCCGCAATCAGGGAATACGACGTTCAGATGTTCAATCTGGACAGAGCATTTTACAGGAGAACAACTTTGCTTGCAGAGCCTGAATTTGCAACAGATGCAGCATATGACGATCACTCAGATACATATTTAGAGAATTACTGGGCTGAACTTATTGACAGCGATGAAAAGTACCGCAGACTTATGGAAGTTCCGCCTGTAATGAGAAAAGCTTTCTATATGTATAAAGTGCTGGGATACTATCAGAAAGATATTTCGTCAAAATTATCAATACCGCAGCGGACTGTCTCATTCTGGATTATTAAAATCGCTGAAATTATCAGATGAGTTGCTGAGAGATCCTGTTTTCGTGGGCTGTATTTATGTAGGGGAATTTAAGCCTTTACACAGAATCTTGAAAACAGAATAGCAGCAGTAAGAATACTTTGAACCTGTGCCGGACTAAAATCAGGCAGCCAAAGAAACCATACGCTTGCGGTATTGCTCCGCCAATTAAACATTGTCAAAAAGGCGAAGACAGAGAGGAAAATTATCAAGAAAGGAAAACGCAGAAATGCTGACGCATTTCAAGTTTTTCTGACGCTGAGAATTTTTCTTTATGTCAAGCATTTGAAGGCAAGGTTTAGTTGGTGGAGCAATGTATATGATGTTTCAGAATGCAGAGCAGCTCTCTGTAAGGCGATGAAAGCAGGTACTATAATGATACTTCCGTCAAGTCACAGACACAACCAATGATGGCGGCTCTATGCGAACCATAGAGGGATGAGATTTCCATGAGGTCATATACTCGGCGGTATCAGCAAGAGCAGAAGCGACAGAAAAAGAAGAATAAGAATGTTCTGGAGTGATTGGTTCTTCTGTGAGAGAAATGCCTCTTAGTATTTTCCTTGATAAATACAGGAAATAATCTCCCAAAAACAGTAAACGCTCCCTGAAATACATATACACCTCAATTTCAATGGAACGTTTTGTAAAAATACAAACAAGCAGAAAGCCTTGCATTATATGCAGGGCTTTCTGCTTGTTAAAAAGTCAAAATGTGATAATATGAATTAGCATCTCATTTTATATAAATCATAAATTCATGTTCGTGAGTATCATTTCCGTTAATTATATCTGTCCATATAGTTATGGGGCGGTAGTCAACAGGGAAGCATTTTGAATTCTCACCTGAGAATGTATACACATATCCTTCGGGCATATTTTTGATAACTACGCCATAAGCAGAGTAAGAATTTCTATCTTCAAAGCTATATGGAAGTTCGCAGCTATATGTCTCAGAATCCGTTGTATTCCATTCTGCAAGTTTCTCAATGAAATTTGCATCTACACTATACTCATCGAGAGTATACAATTCCATATCCAGACCTTTAACTACTTCCTTGCTTGCCTCATCAATAACCGTGAACTTTATAGGAAACTTTCCTTCTGTCGGAAATTCTACAACTTCTTCCAGTGTCGGACGTTTAGTTGTAGTTTCTGTTGTAATATTTTGGGGAGGAACAGGTTTTGTAGAAGTAATGATGTTATGTTTGGTGCTTTCAGTGATTTCGCTTGTGTCAACTGTCAAAGACGTAGAAATAACAGTTATCGCTGTTTTTGCTGTTTCAGCTGCCATTGATGAAGAAGTCTGAGTTGGATCAGCAACAGCTGATGATGCCATTTCTGTAGAGGCATTATTGGATACATCATTTGAAACAGAAGATGTGGTTGGTTCTGTTGGAACTGATGTTACTTTATTGATTGCTGTCGATTTATCCGAGGATATCGTCTTTTTTGATGTTGTCGAAGTTGTTGTTTTATTCACAGAAGATCTCTCGGTGCTTGTGATCACAGGTGCAGTCGATAATACAGTTGAATTGGTTTTATCTGTTGTTTCTGTTGCTGTTATGATCTCAGGCGGATTCAGATCATTTCCCGGCTTTGGGAACGACGATGAAAAATGCCATATTCCTACACCTGTAATTATAGCAGCACAAAGCCCTGATATAGCATACGTAATATGACGTATTTTGGCAGATTTCTTTTTATTTTGCTCTATTAGCTGATCGCCTTTTTCAAATACTATTTCTGCTATTTTTAAAGTCATTTCATCATGCTTCTTCATATTTATATCCCTCCCTTTCAATTATTTTTCTCAAAGATTCCTTTGAACGATAAAGAAGGTTTCGTATCTGTCGCTCTGATTTTCCCATTATCTTCGCCGTTTCAGTGTTGCTGAAATCTTCAAAATATGTTAAATACAGTACCTGTCTATAATCATTATTCAGCTTATCCATTGCTCTGAGAAGACGTTGTTTCTCTTCACTCTTGATATAATTACGTTCAATATTCTCCTGATCGGCAACATTATATATCTCAGTAATAGGATATTCTTCATATTTTGAATACTTCTTTTTATAGTCCAGAAATGCATTTTTGCCGATAGTATAAAGCCATGTTTTGAAAGTACATTTTTCGGAGAACTTCGGCTTTTCTGCATAGAGCTTGATAAATGTTTCCTGTGTTATTTCTTCTGCAAGGCAAAAATTGCCGATATAACTATTAAGAAATAATACAAGCCCTTCTCTGTAGTCTCCGATTATATCAATAAGAGCATCTTTATCACCTTCAAGGAAACGGCGGTAGCTACTTGCACCGTTATCCATATATAACTCCTTTCTTAGTGAAATCACCTGTCTTTTCACTTATTAGACGACAAAAAACAAACAAATGTCTCACATAAATTATATTTGATAATAAAATTATTGTCAATAACTTAAGGCAACACCGCACAAAGCTTGTGCTGAAGATGCGCCGACAGATTTTTTCGTCAGATTGTATAGAAATTCCGCAGGCATACTATCATATGTCAAGGGATTTCTGTGCAAGATGACGGAAAATATGTCCGCAGATTCAGTGCAAAGACGTCAGGCGGGCTTTGTGCGGTGTTGCCTTAAAAAAGGGTGAGACAATATACTAAAAAAATCGTCTAATAAGTGAAAGACAAAAACAACGAGACATAATTTTTATCAGATGAATAAAAAACAGGCACTTCGTTATCCGAAAGGATATCTTCACAACGAATTGCTGCTTAAAGTTTAAAACGAGGAGGTTTTATTATGAAAAAAACTAAAATTTTATCGGCATTTCTCTCAATGACATTAGTTATGTCTTCTTTTGCGGCTGTTCCTGTAACAGTTTCAGCTGCTGAAACATCAACAGCAGCTCCGACAGTCATTCAGACAACAACTATTCCATCAAATAATCAGATAACTACAACTAAGCCAGAGTCACCGCAAACAATAACAACCACACCAGCAATTAAGCGTCCAACACTGGAAGAAGTTGTTGAATTTCCGACCGAAGGAAAGTTCCCTATGAAATTCAAGGTTGTTGATGAGGCAAGCAAGGAAGTAGTTAAAGGTCTGGATATGGAATTGTATACTCTCGATGAGTATAGTGTAGATGCAAATTTCATTGATAAACTTGCAGAATGGAATACAACAGATTCTGAGACATATAGCTGCGAACTTCCATATAGCTTTGAAGATAGAAATTCTTACTCTGCTTATGGCGTAGTTATCAAAAATATGCCTGAAGGATATGTGTATACATTCTCAGGTGAGAACTCAAAATGCTTTCCTGTTGACTACCGCCCCATGACTATATGGGCAGACGTAATTAACGGAAATGATACTCACGAACATGAATATGTGATCCGTATTGAAAAAGAAGGCACTGAGCATAATTACGTAACATCTACAAAAACAAACACCCAAACAAATGTTACAACCGAAACTTCTGCTATCCATCAGACACTTGAAGAAATTATTGAATTTCCGACCGAAGGAAAGTTCCCTATGAAATTCACGGTTGTTGATGAGGCAAGCAAGGAAGTAGTTAAAGGTCTGGATATGGAATTGTATACTCTCGACGAGTATAGTGTAGATGCAAATTTCATTGAGAAACTTGCAGAATGGAATACAACAGATTCTGAGACATATAGCTGCGAACTTCCATATAGCTTTGAAAACAGAAATTCTTACTCTGCTTATGGCGTAGTTATCAAAAATATGCCTGAAGGATATATGTATACATTCTCAGGTGAGAACTCAAAATGCTTTCCTGTTGACTACCGCCCCATGACTATATGGGCAGACGTAATTAACGGAAATGATACTCACGAACATGAATATGTGATCCGCATTGAAAAAGAAGGTACTATTCATAATCCTGTCACTTCATCAGTTTCCGATTCGGATGTAATAACAACAACTACTGCTGCTGAGCCTGTAAATGGCGATGCTAACTGTGACTTTGAAGTAGATATGTCTGACGCAGTCCTCATAATGCAGTCTATCGCAAATCCATCAAAGTACAAGCTGACTGATCAAGGCAGCAAAAATGCTGATATGGATGGCGACGGTGTTACCAACGCTGACGCTCTCGCTATACAGAAGAAGCTGCTGAAGCTTGAATAATGACATTTACTTCTCCATACTCCAAATATAGCATAAGCCCCCGATCAGTTTCGGGGGCTTTTGCTGTTCTTATACTAATAACTTACAACTAACAATAACCGATTATTTCGGCTGCCTTTTCCTCTCCGATAAAGTAGCTTTTACACGGGATGCAATTCACTGTGATCCATACATATCCCCGGGGATCAATGCCAATTGTACCTGTCAGCCACGGCTTCGATGAAGAATCGAAGCTGAACAACAGCTTGTTATCCGCTGAAATGCCATTCTCCCTGCAATAGTCGGTAGTATTTTTAATAAAGGCATCCGAAGTCAGTACTGCCCATACTTTGGTTTTATCGAATCCCGTCATCGGTTCATCATTCAGATAATAATCATCACTCAGATCATCAGCTGTAAGACGGAATGTATATATGAATGTATTGAGGTACGAAGAATCTGCTCCTTTATTGATATATCGGTAATATTTGTCGCTTCCCTCAAATTTAACAGCAACTATTCCCGAAGGATCAAAATCATCTATAATATACAGCACCGCATCAGTTTCAATTTCCGTGATCTCACCGTTATTTTCATATTGGCCGCTCAGATGCTCTTTTCCGACAAAATACAGTTCTGATGCGGTTTCATCAACAGTGTCGTTCATATAACAAAACTCTCTTTCACCGGAATCAGAAAGATCGGTAGGTCCCGTCGGAACAAAACTGCTGAAAATATCGCATATTTCTGTTGTTGCTGTTTGTGTTGTATCCGTAACGGGTATTGAAGTTGTTACAGTAGTGTTAGGTCCCGAAGATGTTTTTTCTGTCTCAACCTCGGTAGTCTGCCTTGAAGTCTGAGTGCTTGTCTGTGTTTTGTCAGCCGTCACTGTTTTTTCGGTATTAGTGGTCACTTTGTTTTCGCCTGATGTTTTTGTTGATGATGTCTGAGTAGTTTTCACAGTTGAAGTTTTATTTGTAGTCTGAGTATATGATACCGTAACTGTAGCTGATGAAGATACTGTAACACCTGTTGTAGCTTCTTCCGCTGTTTCTATATTGGAAATACCGCTTTCGGGCATTTTTCCGTGATCTGTTATCCGCCATATTCCAACACCTACGATAGCAGCAGCACATACACCCGAAACTGCATAGGAAGTCTGTTTTATCACTGCTGAACGCTTTTTCTTCTGCTCAAGAATAGCATCACCTTTAGCGAAGATAGCGTCTATTGTTTCGTCATAGGTTTTCATATTCAAAGCCCTCCTTTTCCAGCTCTGCTTTCAGAGCTTTTTTTGCATTATAAAGAAGATTTTCAACCTGTCGGTTGGTTTTTTTCATTATCCTTGCCGTTTCCGCATTAGAAAAATTCTCAAAATAAGACAGATATATCACTTGTTCATATTCGGGTTTCAGCCTTTGTATCGCCTTATGGAGCATTCGTTTTTCTTCCGTCCTGACTGCTTCGGCTTCAAGATTAGCTTCATCCGCCACATTTAATATTGTATCGGATGAGACCTGCTGAATATGTGAATTGCGCCTTATGTAGTCAGCTGCTGTATGCTTACCGATGGAGTAAAGCCATGTTTTGAATGAACTTTTCCCCGAATAATCCGGCTTCCGGACATACAGCTTTACAAAAGTATCTTCCATAAGTTCCTCAGCAATGCCGATATCGCCTACGATGCTGTAAATATACAATGTCAGACCGTCTCTGTACAATCGTACTAAATCAGCAAGACCTTCTTTATCACCCGAAAGGAAACGGCGGTAGTAATCCGCACCGCTGTTCATATTGACCTCCTTCTGTATATTAGTCGCAGAAAAATGTAATTTCTCTAAGTCATTTCTGAATTAATGTCTGGTCAACAAGAAAATTGATAATTTTTCCTGCACTTTGTTTTGCCCTATACGCCTGAAGTGTTGAAATAATTATATCATATCTGAGAAATTTTTCAAGTTTTACTTAGAGAAATCTATTTTTTCTGCGACTAATAAGTAGAAGGATAAAAATAACGCTTCACCATATTATTGATGAAGCAACTAAAAGGAGGTATTACTATGAAAAAAAGATTATTATCCGCACTGACAGCTATGGTCATGACATTAACAGCAATGCCGTTATGTGCAAGTGCTGATTACATTATAACAACAAATCCCATCGACCACAGCGGCTATATCAGAGTTGACTTCATGTCTGACGAAACATCCGATTTCTACATCCACAAACAAAACGCTCAATATGATTATCCATACCTCAATGATCCCCCCCTTGTAATTCTGGAAAATAAGCTGAATGACAGAATATACGTCAGTACACCTGGCGATGAAAAAATATCAATTGATACGATAAAAGCTCTTTTTAGCGGTTTTACAACTGAAAACGGAGATAATATCAAAGTCAGCAGCGAGATATATGATAATGATTTCAGAGAGAAATATGAATGTTACGTAACGCCGTACAATGATGAAAAGCCTGATTCTGTACTGAAGTTTACTTCAAATGATGCACGTAAGATAAAAGAAGTGCTGAATAAGAATAATATCGCAGATAATATGATATTTGCCAACAACGTTTTCAATCCTATGTTTGGTGGGTACTCTCTTACTCATTAGGCGGTCTCACCTGCATTATACACCAAAGAGCTGACGGGAAAAAAACTTGATAAAGATGATCGTGAACCGGAAGAATTTTGGTGCGAAATTACTGCAAAATTACCTTTTCTGACAAGGATTATGACGTAACACTTGAAAAAAGAAGCGGTATTTTTCTTACTCCGAACAAACCGTTATCCTTAGAAGAACACCTTGCACTTCTCAAAGAAATCTATGAAAACTGCGGCTTAGTTATGTACTGCGGCTATGATCTTACACCCCAGGAATGCTCAGTCGGTGTTGACCTTTTCAATGCAGTTGACGGCGATGCTAACTGCGATGAGGATATGAATATGTCGGATGCTGTACTTATCATGCAGTCTCTGGCCAATCCGAGTAAATACAGCATTACAGCACAGGGCAATTTCAATGCCGACACTGACGGCGACGGTATCACCAATTCCGACGCTCTGGCTATTCAGAAGAAGCTGCTGAAGCTTGATTAATGACATTTACTTCGTAACCGGCAGCTAATTTAGGATATCGATAGTGAAAACAGCCAATTCATTCATGAATTGGCTGTTAATTTATTATGAAGCATGGAATGGTCTGCGCTTACGTTCAATTTCAGAGTAGTCAGCTTGTAATTTCACGCAATAGCCTTGTTGCAAAATGAAGCTCATCTATGCTATCATATACGATGTAACCATGAAGTCGCTTTGTTTTAAAAAAGTGAAAAATATAGTGATTATCCCAAACAACGCTGCAAATGGCAAACATAGAGTGCAAAAAAATATGATTTATTTCGTTTCTATGTGAGAAAAACTCATTGTTCATGCGTTTAATATTATAGAAAGAGAAAAAAGGAGGTATCATATGGATAACGGTGCAAGTAGCTACCGCCGTTACCTTGATGGTGATGATAATGCACTTGGTGAAATAATCGAGATGTATCATGACGGCATCTCTTTATATATAAACAATATCGTCCACAATATATGTATAGCAGAAGAAATAATGCAGATCACTTTTTACAGGATAGCCATAAAAAAACCACGGTATACCGCTAAATACTCCTTTAAGACATGGCTTTTCACAATAGCGAGAAATAATGCTCTGGATCATCTCAGAAGGAATTCCAGGATATCGGATATACCCTATGATGAAGCGTTCTGTATGTCTGATGAAACGGATATAGAACTGCAGTATCTTAAAGAAGAACAGCGTATAGAAGTAAATTCTGCGATCAAAAAGCTGAAAACAGAATATGCGCAGGTTTTATATCTCATGTATTTTGAGGACTTTTCAACACAGGAGATCGCAAATATAATGTCAAAAAACAAGAAGCAAATAGGCAATCTTGTGTTCAGAGCAAAAAAAGCTCTTAAAAAAGAACTGGAAACGGAGGGATTTGAGTATGAAGAATTCTAAAGAAATACTTGATACTGTGCTTAAAATGCGGGATGAGTATTACACGAAGAAAAAGCGGCGGAGAAATCTTGCGGTCAGGTTTTCTGCTCTTGTTCCGGTGGCTGTGGTGATACTGATAAACATAAACAGTAAGCCACATAAAGACATAGCCATGTCAGATATTGATATAGCAGAGGATGTCACGGTTACGGCAGTTCAGTCTGCCTCTACTGTCACTCAACATACAAACAGCACAGCGGCTTCCTCTGCTTCTGCTCCTTCTCAGCGCACCACGACAGCTTCTGACGCCCTGACTGCCGCAGATCCGGAAGTTGTCTCTTCTGCGGAAAGCGAAACTTCCGTACAGTCGGAGATACCTACAGAAGAACCTGAAAAGGAACAGTGGATATCTGCACAGGAACAGGATAAACCGGCACAGACTGCCACTGAAGCCGTGACTGAGGCTGAAGTCACGGCAGACACCGCTGTTACTGAAACTGCAACTGCCCCCTTTAATGAAGAGGATATCGACTTCTATGTGGTTATCAGCAACGGTTTCAATAATCAGCCATTTTCAGACGGCAATCGCTACATTTCAGGATATGGCGGCGATGTTAAAATAACCTTTACTAAGGATAACCATGCATACATTGAGGTCGATGGAACATTAATGCCGCCGCTGAGTATATCAGATGAAGATAAGGAGTATTATCGCCGGAAATACATAGGAAAAGAAGTTCAAGCTCCATCAGAGCAGGAAAGCATTCAGGAGGTGCAATAATATGAAAAAACTTATATCAACTCTATGTTCTTTATTAATATTAACATCTTTTCCATTAAGTAACGTTTATGCCGAGGGTAACCCTGATTTACAGGCTCTTGCCTCGTCATTGGGAGCAGATACCGATCATTTCAGCTTCAAGAATTATCGTGGCGCTTCAATAAGCGATGAGATGCTTTCTGCTTTCAAACAGAAGATCACGCCTACTGAAGCAATGCTCAACCGACCAGAAAATGCGGTCGTGTCAAGCAAAGGCGGAGAATGCAATGCAATGGCGATTCTTGAAATACTGGTACATAACGGTATAATATCAGCTTCTGATATACAGGAAGGCGCTGACTTTCTTTGCGATATAACCTTCGATGACAAAATAAACGATATTCTTACATACTATCAGATGACTCAGGTATTCCAGAAGCAATATCTTGCTATAAGGAATTATTGGTGCAATCATGATGTGAGTGACGCTATTAGTGATCTCGTAAAATACGGTAACCGAGCAGTAGAAGAAGGAAAATATTTTTATATTTCCTTTAGCTGGGATAAGGGAGCACATGCTGTTGTCGGAATTGGTGAAACAGACGGCTCATGGGAATTTAACGGGAGAAAATACAATAAGTGCATACTTACTCTTGACAGTTCCTTTGATTCCTTTACAGAAAAAGCTTGTATCTATGTAAATACCGAAGAGAACACATTCTATTTCCCTGCATATGATTATACTGAAAATGATGCTCAGATAACTATGATAACCGGCGATGAAACTTTGCTGAATTACAAAGGCTTATTATCTCCGTCATATTCATCTGATACCAATACCGATGATCTTACTGAAATAGAAATAGGAAACTACAAATTCGTAAATGGTAAGTCGGTCGGTTCTGATATAGAATTTTATATCACAGATGATAATGGAACAAGGACCTATACAAGTAAGGGCTTTGAGCCGTTGGATATAACAAAAAATTACTTTATCAATATGATTGAAACCAATAAACAATATACTTTTCCAGCAGCAAAGAACACTAAATACAAACTTAAAATCAATGAAACATCTGATGATCCTGAAGTGGATTCTGTTGAGGCAGATCTATTCCAGATAACGGAAAACTGTTTCCGATACTGTTATTCAATAGGATTTGACAAAAATACAGAGATCGAATTCGGAGAACACTATATGTCACGATATGTTCCAAATTACAGCGGTTTTAGTTTCCATCTGCTCTCTGAAGATACTCCTTATAAAAATGACGAATTCAATATGTACATGGTCTTAGGAAATAATATCGGGACTATCGCTATGCATGATCGCAATGACGGTATACTGCTAACTACAGATCAAAAGTTTGATGCCTTTGTCTCTTTTGAAGGATTAATAAAAAATGATGACGGTTCAATTGAGGCTTTCAAAAAATCTGCCGATCAGCATATCATTTATTGCACACTTTCATCAGTAAACAACATTATGTTAAGATATAACGAAACCGATGATAGAATTGCAATATTCATAGACAATAATAACGATGATGTTTATGATAAAGAACTGGAGAAAGGTGATGCTAACTGTGACGGTATTATAGATGCCAGGGATGCCTCACTCATATTAAGTGCCTATGCCAGACAATCTGTAAATGAACGGCCATATAGTGAGGTAAATGAGTATTACTGTGATTTGGACGAAAACGGTATCATAGATGCAAGAGATGCTACGGCTGTGCTGACATATTATGCTAAAAATTCGGTACAATAACTGCTAAATCACTATTATTCTATAGAATAAGGATTATCTTGAATATGATATGTTTACGGATGAGAACATTATGATGAATAATGAAGCGCATTGAAATATGCAATGGAACATTTGGATATAATAATTGTTATTCAACATATTATGATATATTCAAAACAACAAATACATATAATGCGTGGTATTACTATAATCATAATGATATTAATAAAGGTACCCAGTTTGTATACAATAACAGTTATTATATTTTTAGAAAAGGATATTGCAACACTTTCGTTATATCTGCGTATGTGCTTATGAGGAGGGATATCTTCTCAGTAAAACAAATTAAAATACAAAGGAGAGATGTTTATGAAAAAAGCAATATCAATTCTTATCTCAGGAGTCATGATGACATCAGCTATTCCGTTTACTGCGATTGCAGCTGATGAAGAAACTGAACTATGGAACAAGTTTCTTAAATACGACCTTTGCATAACAGATTATGATTCACTGACTGAAAAAGAACAGGAACTTTGTCATTTCATATATGATACGGAGACACGAGCTGAAGATACTATTGTGTGTAATAGAGCAAGAGCTATTCTTGCCGGATATGATGTCGGAAATCGTATTACTGTTGAACAAGCCGAAAAATACAAACATATCGTTAATCCTGAAGATTTTCTTTTTTATAATGGTAGTATTAATGATTATTACGAATATGAATTCCCATCATTGCTTACTGTACCTGATATAAGTCATATTGACGAACCTGATATCTGTAATGAGTACTGGCTTGATGACACTAAAAGTTCTGCAATAATCTATAACAGCAACGGTCTATATATTCAGAATTACAATAACGAAGGGGAAATAGAATACTCTGAATTAATTGACACAGCTATTAAAGAAAAAACTGATATAGAGAAAAATGGATTAGTTTTTACAGTATTGCCGGATGATTCTTTGTCTTTAACCGAATATAAAGGTGCAGATAAAGAGGTGAAAATCCCCTCCGAAATTGATGGGCATTTCGTTAAATCTATAGATATCGGTGCTTTTAGTGAGACAGATATAGCATCTGTTGATCTACCGGAAACTATAGAAACAATATATCCATATGCATTTCTTAATTGCTCGGAATTGACAGCTGTTAATTTCCCTTCAGGATTAAAATATATCGGATATAAAGCATTTGGTAACTGTACATCTTTAAAAGATGTTATAATTGACTGTCCTTATCTTAGAACTTTCGGAAATGTCTTTGATTCGGCAAAAGCGGAAACAGTATTCTTGAATATAAAAGAACCTTCAAGCTGGTTATATGGAGGATTTGCAGAAGTAAAAAACTTTTCTTTCGGTGATAATACAGAGATATTGACTATGGACTATATGATTGATTTCTCCAATTTAGGTATCCCTGAATCAGTATCTGTGATAAAAGCACTTTATAACATGAACTTTGACGAAGTTAACGAATTGACTATACCTAAAAATATCAAGATATTTGGTGCTTACCGAGAGCCAAAAGGTGTTATTGTAGCAGAATGGGGAAAAATACCAGCATCTGTTCCGTTGAAAGACAATTTTACAATAAAAGGCTATAAAGGAACAGAAGCTGAAATTTATGCTAAAGAATTGAACATTCCTTTTATCGCACTTGATGATCTGGAAACTCCATTAAGTGGAAACTACAGCGAAAACATAAAATGGACACTTGATGCAGACGGAGTGCTTACACTCAGCGGAGAAGGCGAAATACCTGATCTTACAGAAAGTGCACCATGGTCAAGCAGAAGAGCGGATATACAAACAATTATAGTTGAGGATGGCATAACAAGCATTGGAAAAGATGTCTTTATCGGACTTGAGGATTTAACCTCAGTATCGTTACCAAAAGGAATAAAGTCGATAAGTGACAATGCTTTTTATAAATGTATCAATCTTAAAACAATAAATTTCCCTGATGGTTTAGAAAGAATCGGTTCAGATGCGTTCTTTGGATGTCAGATTGAATCCCTTATTCTTCCTGAAAGTTTAACAGAAATAGGAGAACGTGCATTTTATAACTGCCGTTTTACTTCTGCAATAATACCGGATAATGTAAATTCTATCGGTGAATGTGCTTTTTCATACTGTACAGAGCTTGAAAATATCACTATTCCTGATGCTGTATCAAATATTGACGGAGCATTTACACATTGCAAAAAGCTTAAAGAAGTTAAGATTCCTTCATCCGTTGAAAAGATAAGAGAAGACACATTTTTCGCCTGCACTCAACTTGAAACTATAATATTCATGAATCCTGATACGATTATCTGTGATGAAAACGGGGATGAAATCGAGACTTTTTTCACATCGTTTGAAGAGGGAGTATTTAAAGGCGTTATAAGAGGCTATACAGGTTCAAAAGCTGAAGAATATGCAATAAAGTACAATACCAATTTTGAGGCTTTGATTTCCGAAAAAACAGGCGATTCCAACGGTGATGGCCGAATAGATATGTCAGATGCTGTACTGATCATGCAGACTATAGCAAATCCATCAAAGTACAAGCTGACTGAACAGGGCAGCAAAAATGCTGATATGGACGGCGACGGTGTGACAAATCTTGATGCCCTGGCTATACAGAAGAAGCTGCTTAAACTTGAATGATGAAATAGCAGAATAACACGAAAGGACTAACTCCACCAATAAATGAACTCAAAAACTGATCTCGGTCAGTTCATTTCCGAAAAGAAACGAAAAAAGAAACTCCAGAGTCAGGAACTCGCAAAGATACTGGGAGTATCAGTACCGTATCTTAGCCAGATTGAGCATGGAAAAAGAAGATGCCCTGATCTTCGGCTGATAAAAAAGATGATAGAGGTATTTGAGTTGACTATGGAAGAAACAAACATCTTTTATGATCTGTACGCTGAAGCGTCAGGGCAGCTCAGTCCTGATATAACAGAGTATCTCCAGTCCAATAAAAGTGCTGTTAAGGCGATAAGGGCTGCCCGTGATGCTTCTGCCACGGATAAAGACTGGGAGAGATTTATCAAATATCTCCGACAAAATGAACAATAATTTTTTGCGGCTGCGGTCGCAAAAATTATTGAATATATGTTTAGCTGCAAAGCTAAAAGAGAGAGGGAAAAACATGATTTTAAACAAGAAGAAATACTGATGTCCGTACTGTGAAGGCAGATTGTTCGATTACATCTGCTATTACAGAGATCCGCTAAGTGATATCGGACCTATCGGATGCTATCCGGCGATAAGAATAAAGGCAATACCGCACAAAGCTTGTGCTGAAGATGCGCCGACAGATTTTTTCGTCAGATTGTATAGAAATTCCGCAGGCATACCATCGTATGTCAAGGGATTTCTGTGCAAGATGACGGAAAATATGTCCGCAGATTCAGTGCAAAGCCGTCAGGCGGGCTTTGTGCGGTGTTGCCTAAAATGCTGGAAGTGCAGAATGAAAGTAAAAATTACATATGAAGACTTAGTATGAACACCACCGATTAAGTAACGAGTAGGAGTTTGACAAGCTTTTAAAGCGAGTCAGACTCTTATTTTTTTGCCCTGTTCTGCTTTAAAAGCAGAATGGGGTCTTATGTTTTTATCGGGAAAATGGCTTTGTTTAGCTGCAAAATATCCATAGTCCTTCGTTTTGATCCAAGAACAAAAATCAATCAAAACGGAGGATAAAAAAATGGCATATAATCATGCAGCAGAAGAAAAGAAATTCAAGGAATTATGGGACAAAAAGGAGAAAATTTACCGGGAAAGCGGTATGACTGATGAGCAGATAGCCGCTATCAGGGAATACGACGTTAAGATGTTCAATCTGGACAGAGCATTTTACAGGAGAACAACTTTGCTTGCAGAGCCTGAATATGCAGCAGATGTAGCATATGACGATCACTCAGATACATATTTAGAGAATTACTGGGCTGAACTTATTGACAGCGATGAAAAGTACCACAGACTTATGGAAGTTCCGCCTGTAATGAGAAAAGCTTTCTATATGTATAAAGTGCTTGGATACTATCAGAAAGATATTTCGTCAAAATTATCAATACCGCAGCGGACTGTCTCATTCTGGATTGTTAAAATCGCTGAAATTATCAGATGAGTTGCTGAGAGATCCTGTTTTCGTGGGCTGTATTTATGTAGGGGGGATTTAAGCCTTTACACAGAATCTTGAAAACAGAATAGCAGCAGTAAGAATACTTTGAACCTGTGCCGGACTAAAATCAGGCAGCCAAAGAAACCATACGCTTGCGGTATTGCACCGCCAATTAAACATTGTCAAAAAGGCGAAGACAGAGAGGAAAATTATCAAGGAAGGAAAACGCAGAAATGCTGACGCATTTCAAGTTTTTCTGACGCTGAGAATTTTTCTTTATGTCAAGCATTTGAAGGCAAGGTTTAGTTGGTGGAGCAATGTATATGATGTTTCAGAATGCAGAGCAGTTCTCTGTAAGGCGATGAAAGCAGGTACTATAATGATACTTCCGTCAAGTCACAGACACAACCAATGATGGCGGCTCTATGCGAACCATAGAGGGATGAGACTTCCATGAGGTCATGAAGCTGATGACCGTTCTTACTGTTCCGATGTGACGGGGCGGGTGCAAATATCACAAAATGTCTGATACTAATGGATCAGACGAAGGCTAAGAGTTATTTTGATCTGCGCCTGATTAAACAGGCGCAGATATAACGCAAGTGCATAAGAACAATTATGCATTTACGTTATATCCAAATCAGATCGGAGGTCGATAATTTGCCTAAAAACATTAGCTGGGACGAGCTGAGAAAACGGCTTAAAACAGCTAAACTAAAACCCGGATATAAGTGCAGAGGATGTGTCTGGGCAAACTCAGAATCAGGACTGATCCTATGTACTAAATATAAATGCGTAAAGGAGAAACATGATGAAAAAATACGGTCAGTTTGAATATATGCGTGACCTTGTAATGCTTTTCTTGAAACAAAGTAAAAAGCTAATTGATCAGCAGGAAACTATAAAAAATAAATGCTGCGGTAAGAGTGCAGCATCAGAAGGAGGGCTGAAATAATGATAAGATTTATTTTAGGACTTTTTGGAGGCGGTATTATCGGTGTATTTGTAATGAGCTTATGTTTTGCCGCAGGTAAAGCCGACGCAAACAGGTATTAGTCGGTTCTGCACAGTTTCAACTCCGAAATTTAGGTGGTTGTGGTGATTACTTTTGTGCGGTAAAAACAGTATAATAAAGCAAAGAGAAAAGATAGATTTACGGTAACAGCGATATTGCTGCGATGCAGCGCTGAAACTAACATTATTATATAAAGTGAAAGGAAAATGAGTATGATTGAACTTCCGGAAGTTATGAAACCCAAAGACTTAGTTAAGTATTTGAATTGTAGTAAAACTACTGCCTATGAGCTTTGCAGGCGCAGAGACTTTCCTTCCTTCAGAATAGGCAGGAGTTATTACATACGGGCCGATAAAATATCTGAGTGGATTGATCGTGAGAGTAAAAAGGTAAAGATATAAACTCTCAATAAACTCTCATATAGATTTCATTCAGACGTATATAAAAAATAAAAGACTAACACTTTTAGCCATAAAATAGCCGTTTGTCAGTCTTTCGATTTGGTTGGGATGGCGGGATTCGAACCCACGAGATGACAGAGTCAAAGTCTGTTGCCTTACCGCTTGGCTACATCCCACTTTATAAATAATGCTAAATTTTTATATCAAATTTACGTCATCAATCCAAGGGATGGATAAAAATATTTTGGTTTTAATTTTAAAATCACCCCTGGCAAAGAAATTGTACATATTTATTGCAGATAGACAAAAAAGCGCAAAATCTTTACATAAAAACAGCAATTTCTTCCATAAGCTTGTTGACAAATTAGTAAACCGGTGGTATAATATGTAGTATACTTAGAGTATGCGGGGTGAATTGGATGATCAATTCCTTGAAGACTATTGCGGTTTTCGGCTGTCAGCTTACAAGCAGATACAGACAGGGACTTTGTGCGGCTCTCAATGAGGCTGCCGAAATGTACGGAGTTAATCTGGTGTATTTCAATGCACTGGGAAATATAGGCGAAAAATACGCTCAGTACGGAAAATATGAATTTGATATTATTAAGTATATTGACCTCAAGCCTTATGACGGTATTATTTTTGATGGTGAAGGCTACAATGTTGAAGGTCTGGCTGAAAGAATAATTGAAAAGCTGAGAGGGGCGGAATGCCCTGTTGTGTCCATCACCAGCAAGGTAGAAGGTTTCTATAATATTGAGTACGATGATGCGTTCGGTATAAGAGCGCTTACAGAGCATTTTATCAAAGACCATCATTTCACAAAGATCGGCTTAATGGCAGGATATCTCACCCATGAAGATGCCAAGATACGTCTGAATGAATTCAGAACTGTCATGAAGGAAAACGGACTGCCCGAAGACGGCGCAGGTTTGTTTGAGGGCGATTTCTGGTTCTTCAAGGGCGAACAGGCTGCGGACTATTTCCTCTCGCTGGAGGAACGCCCAGAAGCTATCATATGCTCCAACGATTACATGGCTATTTCCCTTATCACTGCTATGAAGAAGCGTGGAGTCAGAGTTCCTGAGGATATTGCGGTATCAGGCTATGACGGAACTGTTGAAGGTCAGGATTTTCTGCCTCATCTTTCATCCGTTACAAGAGAAAGGGCGATCATCGCTGATAAGGCTATCAGTCTTATCATGGACATAAGCGAGGAACGAGACACCGGGCATGATCTTTTTGTCAGACCGAAGCTTATCCTTGCGCAGTCGTGCGGATGCGAAAAACTGGACTATGTCGACGAGGCCGAAAAGGTAAACCAGCTTTATGCCATGAACAGAGACATGAACGGCTACCTTACGGATATGGAATCCTGTATGCTCAGGCTGAATAAAGTTACGAATGTTGATATGCTCGACGATATCCTCAACAACTATTTCGATAATTTCGGTGAATTCTCGTCGTTTTTCCTGATGTCGCACACGGATAAATGTGGAAGATATTCCCACGACAGCGACTATGTTTCGCCTGTTGGCAGATTTTCTCCCATTATATGGATCGATAAGGAAGGAAAGTATCAGCGTAATTCCGACGTTTTCGGAGGCTCAAGGCTGGTTCCCGAGGTCTCATCGGAAAGGCGCATTTCTATTACATCATGAGCACTCACTGTGCTGAGAGAATGTTCGGGTACGCCCTTATCGAGATGAAAGGCAAGGATATATTCTCCGAGTTCTACAATGCGTGGATACTGAATATTTCCCTTACTCTTGAAACATTGCTGAAGAATGACAGGATCAACAAGCTCATAGGTTCGCTGGAAAATCTCAGCATCCGTGACGGACTTACGGGAATGCTGAACAGACGTGGTTTCGACGAGCTTTCAAGGGAATCCATAAGCTCTATGGACGAGAGACATACAGTCTGCACTATGGTCATTGACATGGACGGACTGAAACGCATCAATGACGAATTCGGACATCACGAAGGCGACCGTGCTATCAGGACTGCCGCAGAACTTATCACAAAGTGCTGTGATTCCGGCGAGATAGCAGGACGTGCAGGCGGTGATGAATTCTACATTTTCGCTCCGGAATATTCCGAAAAGAAGCTGAAACGCTTTACCGAGAGGCTTGAGGAGTTGGCCAGAAAGTATAACTGCAATTCCAACAAGCCATACAAGATTGAGCTCAGTTACGGTACCTATCTTACCGACGGCGACAGCAGCGACAGCCTCGAGGAATTTCTCAGGATAAGCGACCTCAGAATGTACGATATGAAGCTTGCCAAGCCCGGCAGACGCAAATAACGATCAAAGGGACGGAGATAACCGTCCCTTTTTTATGCCGTCATACACGAAAATCCATTTTGCAGGAGGCGTGGCTGTCCTGTCCCCTGCATACAGGGCAACAGCGTTTACTTTTAAATAAATAATAAAAAACCGCCGAAGGCGGCATTCCGGGGTCAAGGGGGATGTTATCTCCCTTGCAGGGGGTGAATGAGGGGGACAGCGTCCCCCTGACAAAGTAGTAAAGCAAGAGTAGCGATGCTTTACGGATGGTTTGCAAGAATTATGAATCGCCCCAAAAAGTAAATGCTGTTGCCTGCCCTGCATATTAAGCCTATTGACTTTGTATGAGAAATATGGTAAGATATTTCTGAGGTGATAATATGCATAAGCTTGAGGACAGAGTCAACGATCTCACGAGAAATATTATCGGAGATTTTGAAGAGAGCCGAACCATAGACGAAGTAAAAGCCTACGACCACCCCGATGATGAGGCTATCAAGGAGATAGTCGGATCGCTGAGAAAGATCATATTCCCCGGTTACTTCCGCAATAAGGACTACAGAGTCTATACGCTGAGGAATAACATGGGTATGCTCATTGAAGATGTGGTTTTTAAGCTTATCAAGCAGATATCCATCGTTCTGCGCTATGATGAGAAAAACGTGGATCTCAATGATACTGAGATAAACATGAGGGCGGAGGAGATAGCTTTCGATTTCATGAACAAGCTCCCTAAGATCAGAGCTTTCATCGAGACCGATGTTCAGGCTGCCTACGACGGCGACCCTGCTGCATACAACAAGGATGAGATAATCTACTCCTATCCCGGACTTTACGCTATACTGGTAAACCGTATCGCTCATGAGCTTTTCCTGCTGGGAGTTCCTCTTATTCCGAGAATCATGACAGAGTACGCCCACAGCAAAACCGGTATCGACATCCATCCAGGCGCTACCATCGGCAAGTACTTCTTCATCGACCACGGTACAGGCATAGTTGTCGGCGAGACCACTATCATCGGCAATAATGTAAAGATATACCAGGGCGTTACTCTCGGTGCGCTTTCCACAAGGGGCGGACAGTCTCTGAAAAACACCAAGCGTCATCCAACTATCGAGGATAACGTTACCATATATTCGGGAGCTTCCATTCTCGGCGGCGATACCATAGTCGGAAAGGGCGCTGTTATCGGCGGTAATGCGTTCATTACAAAATCCGTTCCCGAGGGCGCAAAGGTCAGCATCAAGAATCAGGAGCTGAGATACAAGTACGACGCTTCACACCCTGTGGAGAAGAAGGACTTCGACGAGGAAGAAAGCTGGTTCTATGTAATATGATATCAGTGCACAGCTGTTACATCAGGCTGTGCACTTTTGCGTATGCTCCACATTCATACGCAGACAGGCACAAGAGCACACGGCAACAGCGTTTACTTTTAAATAAATAATAAAAAACCGCCGAAGGCGCAA
>ACOK01000119.1 GCA_000174895.1 Ruminococcus flavefaciens FD-1 | reverse complement strand
GGCGGGCTTTGTGCGGTGTTGCCTTTATTTATCTGCTGAGACCCAATTTGCCTTTGTTCATCTGTTCCCTTGCCAGCGAAAGCATAAGCTTTATGCGGTTCTGCTGGTTTACACGGGACGAACCTGCGTCGTAGTCGATAGCGCAGATATTCGCATTGGAGTAGCGCTCGGTCATCGCTCTTATCATACCCTTGCCTACGATATGGTTAGGCAGGCATCCGAAAGGCTGAACGCAGACGATATTGCTGTAGCCCTTTTCGATAAGCTCAGCCATCTCCGCTGTGAGAAGCCATCCCTCGCCCATGCACACGCCGCAGCTGATGGTGTTCTCTCCCAGCTTTTTCAGTTCGGGGAATGGCACAGGCTTGCGAAACTGCGGGAAATCCCTCAGCACTTCCAGCATGGTCTTTTCCAGTGATTCCACGTATGCAACGGCAAGGCGGCTGAACATAACGCCTTTTTTGTCGCCGTAGAGGCGGTGATTCTCCATACCGATGTTAAGGCTGTAAAGTGCGAATCCCAGTATTCCGGGAACCATTACCTCTGCGCCCTGTTCAACGAGGAAGTCAAGGAGATGATCGTTTCCGAAATCGGCATACTTTACGTAAAGCTCGCCCACAATGCCCACTCTCGGCTTGTTTATGCGTTTTATAGGGACTCTTGCATAGTCACGGGCAATGGCGTAGAAATTCCTCTTTATGGCAGAACGGGAAAGTCCCTTATTATGGCGTATCTGCTCGGTAAGGCGCTTCCTCCACTTTTCCATTATCTTCGAGGATGTACCGCTGACTTTCTCATATGGCATGACCTGATTGCGGAGAAGCATGATGAAATCGCCGTAAAGCCATGTGATAAGGCCTTTCAGGAACATCAGCGCCGTTATTTTGAATCCGCTGTTTTTCTCAATGCCGCCGAAGTTTACCGATACAACAGGCACATATTCGTAGCCTGCCTTTTTAAGTGCCTTTCTCAGCATATGGACATAGTTTGAAGCACGGCAGCCGCCGCCTGTCTGATAGAGCATGAGGGCAGTCTTGTGAGGATCGAAATCCCCCGATTCTATGGCGTAGATAAGCTGTCCGATTACTACTATCGCAGGATAGCAGGCATCGTTATGGACATACTTCAGACCTGTGTCAATGACCTTCTGACCCGAATAGTCAAGGAACTTCACCTTGTAGCCTGCGTCCCTGAAAACCGAGCCCATAAGGCTGAAATGCACGGGAAGAGCGTTTGGTATGAGTATGGTGTGAGTTTTCTTCATTTCTTCCGTAAACTCAGGATATATCTCATTAGTCGCCATTATTTTCCTTCCTTTCATTATCAAGACCTGCCGCAGCGAAAAGACTTCTCAGTCTGATGCGTGCAGCACCTGTATTTGTGACTTCGTCTATCTTTATCTGTGTGTATATCTTGCCCTTGTCTTCAAGGATACCTCTTACCTCGTCGGAGGTGATAGCGTCAACTCCGCAGCCGAATGATACGAACTGCACAAGGTTCATCCTCTCATCGGGACGGCTTTCCGCAACGTATTTTGCGGCAAGATAAAGCCTTGAATGGTATGTCCACTGATTGAGGACAGTGGTGCGGAATTTATCCTCACGGGTATAAATGCTGTCCTCTGTGATGACGACAGCACCCAGTCCGCAGATAAGCCTGTCAAGACCGTGGTTCACTTCGGGGTCAAGGTGATATGGACGGCCTGCAAGCACTATTATCGGCATATCATTCTGACGGGCGTACTCCATGTACTCCCCTGCCTTTTTCGCAACAGCGCCCATGTATCGCCTGTATTCGTGGAATGCCGCTTCCATTGCGGCCCTTATCTCCTTTTTGCTGAAACTGAATCCGTACTTCTTCATGACCTCCCCGAACTTTGCAGGGAAAGCCTTCTGATTGTGGATGCCGACAAAATCGTGGATGAACTTCACATCGTGGAGTGCCTTGATATTGACGTTTGCCACTTCGGGATAGTACGCAACGACAGGGCAGTTGTAGTGGTTATCGCCGTTTCCCTCGTCCACATTGTAACTCATGCACGGGTAGAATATCACATCCGGCGAAAGCTTCAGAAGCTGCTCCATATGGCCGTGGAGAAGCTTTGCAGGGTAGCAGATAGTGTCCGACGGGATGGTGTGCTGACCGTTGATGAAGGTCTTTCTGGTGGAATCTTCGGAAACTATGACGTTGAAGCCCAGGTGAGTGAGGAGTGTGTGCCAGAAAGGCAGCAGCTCGAACATATTCAGCGCCATAGGTATGCCAACGGTAGGCTTGCCGTCAAGGCGGATATTGGCTCTGTACTTTCTCAATATCCTTCTCTTGTATTCGTACAGGTCGTGGACAGTGCCTGATTTTTTCAGCCCCACAGGCTTGTCACAGCGGTTTCCTGCGATATATCGCTTTCCGTCAGCGAATGTATTTATTGTAAGGCGGCAGTGATTGTTACATCCCTTGCAGGTGATAGCCTTGACTGTATGGGTGAACTTCTCAAGGCCTTCTTCGGTAATGACACTGCTTGCGCCCCTGTGCTTTTCCACAGCATAAAGTGCCGCCCCGTAAGCACCCATGATACCCGATATTTCGGGGCGAACGACTTCCGTATCCAGTTCCTGTTCAAAGGCACGGAGCACTGCGTCATTGAGGAATGTTCCGCCCTGCACCACTATATTCTTGCCCAGTGAAGCCGCATTTGCACAGCGGATGACCTTGTACAGCGCATTCTTGACCACGCTCATTGAAAGGACTGCGGAAATATTCCCGATGGACGCACCGTCCTTCTGCGCCTGCTTTACGGAGCTGTTCATGAAAACGGTACACCTTGAACCAAGGTCAACGGGCTTGTCTGCGAAAAGTCCCAGCTTTGAGAACTCCGCAATATCGTAGCCCAGAGCCTCCGCAAAGGTCTGGAGGAATGAACCGCAGCCCGATGAACAGGCTTCATTCAGGAAAATATTGTCTATTGCATTATTGTGTATCTTGAAGCACTTTATGTCCTGGCCGCCGATATCGATGATGAAATCAACGTTGGGACGGAATTTCTTTGCGGCGGTATAGTGGGCGATAGTCTCCACAATTCCGATATCTATGCCGAAAGCGCTCTTTATAATGTCCTCGCCGTAGCCCGTAACTGCCGAGCCTGCGAAGGAAATGGACGGATACTTCCTGTATATCTCCATGAGGTAGTCCCTCACCGCAGGTACGGGATTTCCCTTGTTTGAGCGGTACATTGAATCAAGGATATTGCCCTTTTCGTCGATTACAGCGGCCTTGATAGTGGTGGAGCCTGCGTCTATGCCGAGATACATCTTTCCCTGCGGCTCAGTGATATACTTTATCTCCGAGGAATTGCCCTTATGACGGGCAATGAAGCGGTCGTATTCATCCTGTGAAGTGAACAGTGGTTTTGCGGACATATATCCGCCGCTGCCCATGTATCTTTCAGCTTTTTCAGCAAGTCCGCTGAGGCTGTGAGCATCTCCGCTTCCCTGCATCGCTGCACCTATAGCTACGAAATACAGCGAATTATCGGGACATTCACCTTTCAGCTTCAGAGTCTCGTCAAAGCTTTTGCGAAGCTGGTCAAAGTAAGTGAGAGGGCCTCCCAGATAGAGGATATTTCCCTGTATCTCACGTCCCTGAGCAAGTCCGCCAACAGTCTGATTCACCACGGCTTTGAGTATGCTTGCGGCTATATTCGGGAAGCCTGCTCCCTGATTGAGAAGGGGCTGGATGTCTGATTTTGCGAAAACTCCGCAGCGTGAAGCGATGGTGTATATCTTGTCCGCACCCTTTGCCAGTTCGTTCAGCTCTGTAGGAGTTACTCCGATAAGCACTGCCATCTGGTCGATGAATGCACCTGTACCGCCTGCGCAGCTTCCGTTCATTCTCGCTTCAAATCCGCCTGTGAGGAAGAGTATCTTCGCATCCTCACCGCCCAGCTCGATAACTGCATCCGTTTCGGGAGCAAGAGCGTTTACGGCTGTTCGTGTGGAGAAGACCTCCTGCTCGAATCCCACACCCAGATATTCGGCAAGTCCCATTCCTGCCGAACCGGAAACAGTGACCGTCATTTCATCGTTGCCTGTTTCCTCTGCGATGCGTCGGAAGTACTCCCCTGCCTTTTCGGCAATACGTGAAAGATGACGCTCGTATGAGCTGTATATAATAGTATCGTTTTCATCAAGCACAACGCACTTGATAGTTGTCGAACCAATGTCCAGTCCTAATCTTTTCATTTCAATCCTTACCTCTTATTCAGGCAGTACCGCCGGCGGTCTGCCTTTATCCAATTAAAGTGATTATATCACAGTAATTCAAATATGTCAAGAAAAAGGAAGATACAAAGCAGGGCAACAGCATTTACTTTTTTGGGGCGATTCTTAATTCTTGTAAACCATCCGTAAAGCATCGCTACTCTTGCTTTACTACTTCGTCAGGGGGACGCTGTCCNCCTCCATTCACCCCCTGCAAGGGAGATAACATCCCCCTTGACCCCGGAATGCCGCCTTCGGCGGTTTTTTATTATTTATTTAAAAGTAAACGCTGTTGCCGAGAGATACAAAGAGAAACACCCGACTGCCCTATGTTAAGCAGTCAGGTGTGCCCTCTGAATCATCCCCACTATGGGGTACTCTTTTTATTTTTCGGGAAGCGCACTGAGAATAGTGAGCTTATACTTCTGTATAGCCAGTGCGTCCTTGTTTGTAACACCGTCGCCGACGTTGCAGCAGTCAGCATTTGCCTCGCCCTGTGCGGTCAGCTTGTACTTTGCAGGATTTGAAAGTGTCTGCATGATGAGTACAGCGTCTGCGATATCAACATCGCCGCTGCAATTGGAGTCACCGCAGAGAGTTACTGATACAGGTTTTGTTCCAGGATCATCGCTGCCTACAGTTACCTTGAATGAGATATCGATACCGCTGCAGAGGTCATAAGTGTAGTATGAACCGTAAGTTTCGTTCATCTTTACAGTATATACACCTTCAGGGAGCTTGCTGAATTCAGAAGCTGAAACAGGCTCGTCCTTGTAATCGGTGATAACGAAGTCAGAAGCCTTGAAAGGACCTGCATACTCCTTGTCGGGAGTTGCGCTGAACTTCAGGCCTGACGGGTCGAAGTCCTCTTCTAAAAGATACTCGGTCTTTGTAGGATATGTCTCCACCTTGCTGAACTTGTATGTCTGATGAGTTGAAACATCGGGAGTTGTAACTTCAGCTGTGGTAGTTGTGGATTCCTGAGTTGTCTTGGGAGCGGATGTGGTAGTTGTCACATTTGAAGCTGTTGTAACGACAGGAGTTGTGGTCTTGGGACCGCTTGAACCGCCAACGTCAGCCATGTTGCTCTTTGCGCCTGAGGAGTAGAATTCGCCCAGTGAGATACCGTTGCCTGCACGGCCCATCGGGATCTCGTGGTCAAGGCTGATGAACTTGCCGTCAGTTGTCTGCCAGAGAGCTGACTTTATGAAGTCGTACTTAGTGTCGTCCCACTTCTGGAAGTTATCGTAAACCAGTCCGCCTGTATCTGATGAGTTCTCGTTGAAGCACCAGAAAGTATGGTGGATACGCATATCGATCATATAGTCTCTGATCTCCTTGAGCCAGTGTCTGTTCTCGCCGGTCTTGTCGTGCTCGTCATCGACCCAGCCGCCCCATTCGCCCATGAGGAGAGGAGAAATGTGATCTTCTGCAAGGTAAGCCCATGTATCACGCCAGTAATCATCAAGGAGCGTTTCTCTTGTGAAGGTCTTGCTTGAATCTTCAAGGTAGAACCATTCCTGCTTCCATACCTCCGGGCCGTAGTCATGAGGAGAATATACCAGCTGGCTCTGATACTTGCCCAGGTCAACAGGATAATCCTTTACGCCACGGAAGTTGGCTCCCCACCATGCGCCGTGATAAGGGCTCCATGGATAGCGGGCATAGTCAACGGAATGTGAAGCCCAGCTTTCGCCTTCCTCAAACTTAGGATATACCTCGATACCCTCGACCATGATGAGGAGGTTGGGGTTCTTTTCCAGACAGGCCATAGCGCCCTTTTCGGCAGCATAACGCCAGTTATTTGCGTCTGTTGAGCCGTCCCACTTGGCAAATATACCGTCATCGGTCTTGCCGTGAGGCTCGTTCTTGAGGTCGATAGCGATAACTGTATCGTCATCCTTGTAGTAATCTGCGAACCATGAAAGTGCATCCAGCCAGTCCTTCTCGCTGAAGTTTGAGTCATACCAGAGTGCGTAGTTATGACCTGCTGCGTTGGTAGTAGCGCTGTGGATATCCATCATGATCTTGATACCGTTCTCTCTGCACCACTTTACTACCTGATTCCAGATGTCGAAGCTGTACATCGGTGTACCGCCTTCAACGCCTTCCACTGTGAGCTCAGGGTTCTCGTACTCGTTGAGCTTGATAATCGGATCGGGCTTGCCTGCCTTCCACTGAAGGAGGATCTCTGTGGACATAGGTACACGGAGAAGATTGAAGCCGTGATCTGCGATAAGGTCCAGACAGTGATGAACGTTTGCGGACCATGCACCGTCGAAGATCTGGCTTCCTACGTTGTAGCCGAACCAGTTGACGCCTGTCATCCAGACAGGATTTCCGTTCATATCGACGATCTCGGCGTTTTCGTTAACGTGGAGCCAGTCATCGTGATAGGAATCGGGAGCAGCATTTACCTTTGCTTCGGGCATATTAGCCGAAACAGGTGCGATCAGCGTTGCAGCTGCGAAGACTGCTGCGAGAGCCTTCTTGAAAATTTTCGGTGCCATATTAGTACCCCTCTCTTAAAAATTAATAATACAGCATTTATGTACTCTGTACACACATATAAGTACTTATATTATACAGCATTCTTCACAAAAAGTCAATAACGATGCATAATTTCTTTCGGAAAGCTTCTTTCATTACAACAAATATTACAAAAGTTCACCAAAATATATTGACAATTTAAACAGACTACTTTATAATGAATGTATCATTTTTTAGGAGTTGGTTATATGAAAAATAAATATCTCGCAGCAGTCCTTTCCGCTGTCATGAGCATCTCCGCTATCGGCTGTCTCACTGCCTCAGCCGGCGGCCAGACTCACGGCGACGTTAACAGCGACGGCAGGATCGACGGTGTTGACGCAAGCAATATCCTCACCGCATATGCAAAAAGCTCCGTGGACGGCGGTTCTCTCGGATATACCGACGAGCAGAAAAGAGCCGCTGATGTCAACAGCAACGGCATCGTTGACGGTGTTGATGCTTCACTCGTCCTCACCTACTACGCTAAAACTTCCGTAGGCTACACTGAATCCCTTGAATTCTTCATTAACAATGGCGAAATGCCTCTTGATCCTTTCGGTTCAGGCCTTGAAAGCGACATTGATGCCGATAGGCTCCTCGGCGGATCATGGGAATTTCTTTCAAAGGGCGATCCTCTTTCGACCCCTTCATACACCGCTGACTTCTTTAATTACGACAGAGAGTTCCGTATCAGCATGGATAAAACCGGGATTTACGGAACAGGCTATTACGAAACCTCCAATTATTTCGACACTCCCCGTGGATGCTACAATCTCCTGCGCAACACCGAGGAAATGAACATAAAACTCAGCCCGAACTCTCCCGAGATGCATTTCGGCGGAATGATCGACACACACTTTACCGCCGCAAACGTTGACGGTGCTTATATTATGGCAATCAGCGTCATCGGCAACGGCATCTCCGTTTTCGACCAGATCCTGGGCCCCGAAACTCAGGCCGCTGACGGAATATGGATACTCAGAAAAAACAGCAACGAGACTCATCACATCATTGACGATACCGAAATGGCCTCTCTCCGTGAAAAGGGAACGACTTTCTATGCTTACCGCTGGCTTGATCTCGGTTCCGAAGTTTACCTCCAGACCGTAAACGCAGAAACTAAAGAAGTGGTACTGGACGACGGTATGCCTCACGAAGCGATGTTCTTCTCATATGCTAACAACGGTCACGCTCTCACTGCTGTGAAGTACAAAATCGCAGGCGCAGAGGACAAGGCTAACTCAGGCAAATACAGGCCTGCCCTTGTCAAAGTAACAACCGACCCATCAGGCAATGTCACCGAAATGGAAGAGGTCCCACGGTTCGCTTACGGCTATTATCACGTTCTCTGACCTATTTCAGAAGCTCCTTGCGCATCTCAGCGAGGAGCTTTTTTTCACGCCGTGAGACCTGCACCTGCGTCATTCCCAGTGCCTGTGCGGTCTTTGTCTGTGTCAGGCAGCGGAAGTAGCGCAGTTCGAGGAGTGCTCTGTCTCTGCTGTCCAGCCCTGACATTATCTGCCGCAGTGCCAGTACGTCCACGATAGCTTCGTCAGGGGCGTCAGTGGGAATGTCTATCTGTCCCTCGTCGTCGTCCCCTGCCGTCAGCGAAAGCATGGGCTGACTGACACACAAGGCTTCGGATACGTCAGCTTCGCTCTCGCCCGAAATCACGGCAAGTTCGGATATTGTGGGCTCACGCATCTCACGCTGCCGGAAGTCCGTGCACATTTTCTGAATGCGCATTGACAGTTCTTTGAGACTGCGGCTGACACGTATTGCTCCGCCGTCACGGAAAAGCCGCCTTATTTCGCCGAGAATGACTGGAACGGCATATGTGGAGAATTGCGCTCCACGGTCGGGATCAAAGGCTTTCACCGCCTTGAGAAGTCCCACACAGCCTGCGGAGTACAGCTCCTCATACTCGATGCCACGATTGCGGAAACGGTTGGCGCAGAGATGGACAAGTCCAAGATTTTCCTCGGCGGCAGGCCTTTTCAGCTTAGTCTCCATGAGCAGACAGCCTCTTGCGCATAGTCACAGTCGTGCCTTTTCCGACTTTGCTTTTCACCGTCAGCTTGTCCATGAACGACTCCATCACGGAAAAGCCCAGCCCTGAGCGCTCTTCCTCCGGAGCGGTAGTAAACAGCGGCTCCATTGCCTGTTTTACGTCGTTTATGCCGCATCCACGGTCCTTGATGCGTATGTAGACTTCTCGCTCAGGGAGAGCTCTAACTGTAAGTTCAATGCTGCCCTTTGTGCCCCTGTAGCCGTGAACTACGGAATTTGTCACCGCTTCCGAGACCGCTGTCCTTATGTCCGAAAGCTCCTCAACAGTGGGATCGAGCTGTACAAGAAATGACGATACCACTGCTCTTGCCGTACCCTCGTTCACCGAAAGGGACGGCATTGTTACTTTTATTTCGTTAAGTATATCCATGATCTCCTCCTCAGGTAATGCTTACTATACGCTCAATGCCCGAAAGCTTCAGTACACGCCTTATGTATGGCTGGGGGCTGTGTACTGACAGTCTTCCGCCGCAGGTCTTCATCAGTTTGCTCCGGCCCATGATAAGACCGATGCCCGAGCTGTCCATGAATGTGATGCCCTCAAGGTCGATGACCAGCTGAGAGGGGCGTGAGCTGATGATGTATCTGTCCAGCTGTGAGCGCAGGTCGGCGGCATTGTGGTGGTCGATCTCGCCGCTGATATAAGCGACGGAAGTGCCGTTTTCGTTTTTGATATCCAGCTGCATCGTATGTCCTCCTTCTGCGGCAGATCAGGCCGCAAAGACATTATAGCACTGACGGGGAGCGAAAAATGTCGGAAGAAAGCACAGAAAAAAATAAAAAAGCAACGCCGTAGGCGCATCGGGATTCCAAAGGGTGACTCCCCACAGTGTGGGGAGATGTCAGCAAAGCTGACAGAGGGGACGGGCGACCGTTCGGAGTGTACTTCCCTTTGGCGGGAAGGTGTGCGAGGGAGGGCAGAGCCCTCCCTGAAAAGTAGTGTGACGAGCGGAGCTATGTCACACGGCTGGTTGACAAGCACTTCCCTCGGCTTGACCGACACTTTTACCGAACCGTCCGTAAAGCATTGCTGCGCTCGCTTTACTGCTTTGTCAGGGGGACGCTGTCCCCTCGTTCACCCCCGCCAGAGAGGTCTACACTTCCTAACAGGAACGACGACCCTCTGTCAGCTGCGCTGACATCTCCCTACACTGTAGGGAGTCACCCTGGACTCTGGTATTGCCGCCTTCGGCGGATATTTTATTTCTTTTTTCTATTGATTTTCCTGCCTGATAATGCTATAATTAAGCGTAAATCTTTTCCGAGAGGAGTAATTATGGCTAAACAATTCTGGAAAGGCAGCGCTCTCCTTGCCCCCGTCCCTGCCGCTCTCGTTACCTGCGGCACTCAGGAATCCCCGAATGTCCTCACCATCGGCTGGACAGGCATCGTCTGCACTCGTCCCCCTATGACCTATATTTCCGTCAGACCCGAGCGCTTTTCCCACGATATCATCAAAAATTCAGGCGAATTCGTCATCAATCTCACTACCTCCGCTATGTGCCGTGAGACCGACTTCTGCGGTGTAAAAAGCGGAAAGAATACGGATAAATTCGCCAAATGCGGATTCCACACCGCCCCTGCGCAGATAGTCTCTGCTCCCATTATTGAGGAATGTCCCGTCAGTCTGGAGTGCAAAGTCACCGAATCAAAGCTTCTCGGCTCACATACCATGTTCCTTGCCGAAATAGTGGGCATTGATGTGGACGAGAAATACATCGACAGCAAGGGCAAACTCAATCTCCAGCAATGCGGACTTATGGCTTACGCTCACGGCGAATACTTCGCTCTTGGCAGAAAGCTGGGCGACTTCGGCTGGTCCGTGCGCAAAAAGAAGAAGCACAGACCGCAGAAATGATCAGTCGCTGTAATCCTCGATAAGGCGTTTCAGCTCGGTCTCATTGTACAGGTCAACGCCCTCCGTGAATCTGTCACGGTCGTCTGACGGCAGCATCGACACCCTGACATCCATGGTCATATAAGGCTCTGTTTCGCCGTATCTGTACACTGCCAGCTTTCCCTCGTGCTCCCTTACGGTGCATATGGGACGCATCTCCTGTGCGGCGGCGGCTTCATGCTTCTGCTGCTCTTTTTCGTGGTGTACCGTCTGACCAAGCGTACAAACTACGATATACGCCGATATTGCGGCTGCTGTCAGCATGATGAAATAGTTTTTCTTACCCTCCTGTGTGAACATGGGATCACCCTTTCTTCTTGTAAATCTTGCTAAAAACCTGATAATATACTTCCCTGTTTTTACGATATTATACAAAAAGAAAGTTTTTTTCAAAACCTCTTAACAAATCACTTCCGATGTGATATAATATAAGATGTATAATTTTGTACAAATCTTTGAAAGGAGTAAAGCTGCATCCCTTTTTTGCGGCTGTTCTGACAAAATGAAAGACAACCAAAGAAGAGTACACGAACCGTCGAGAGCGGGTTCGGGTACAAGAAAAAACAGCAGCTCTCATAAGAAGAAACAGCACAGTCTGCCGTTTCGCATCTTAAAGAAGCTGGTAATGGTCATCGCCACTACCCTTCTCTCACTCTTCCTTGTGGTCGTGATCACAGGTACTATCGTAAGTACCGCTCTTACGGTATACGTCCTCAACTTCATGGACGAATCCACAAAGATCACCCTCCAGGAGCTTGAATCAGGTTCTGATACCTACTTCTACGGTATCCATAAAGACTCCCACGGCGATGAGGAACTCGTTGTCCTCAACAAGGTAAAGACCGACGTTCAGCGTATCCCTGTCACCATCGACAGAATACCCCAGCACGTCCGTGACGCCTTCGTTTACACCGAGGACGAGCGTTTCTATACCCACGACGGTGTCGACTACAAGCGTACTTTCTCAGCTTTCCTGAATATGTTCATGCATATCTACGATACCGAACAGGGTGGTTCTACCATCACCCAGCAGCTCATCAAGAACCTGACAGGTGATGACGAGCACTCCCCTCAGCGTAAGATCAGAGAAATTTTCAGCGCTATGCAGCTTGAGAAGTCCTACACCAAGGACGAGATCCTTGAAGAATACCTCAACTACATCGCTTTCGGCGGTCCTGTAAACGGTATCCAGCTCGCTTCCATCCGTTACTTCGGAAAGAACGTCGAGGACCTTTCAGTTCCCGAGGCTGCTGTTCTCGCAGCTATCCCGAAGAGCCCTGAGTACTACGGTCCTTTCGTTGAATATACCGACGATCAGAACCGTGTCATCGTTGACGGACGTGCAAACAACAAGGCACGTAAGGAATACGTTCTCTACAAGCTCTACGAAAACGGCGCTATCTCATACGACGAATACCAGAAATACCTCAACGTTGAACTGGTATACACCGATTCAGAAGAATATCTCGCTTCCCACCCCGAAGAACTCGCTTCCGACCTCGAAGAAGAGCAGAAGGCTTATTCATGGGTCGTTGATGCTATCTACTACGAAGTTGCAGATTACTTCAAGAAGCAGTACAACATCGACCAGACAGAAGCTATCAAGCGTATCAACAAGGGCGGCTACAAGATCTACTCCTGTATCGACGAAAAAATGCAGTCCTACATCGAGGAACGCTTCCTCGATCCTACAAACCTCATCTCGACTGATGCCACAAGACGCTGGGCTGATATTGACGGCGACGGCAAGACCGAGGAATATCTCCCTCACGTTGCTTTCGTTGCTATGAACTACAGCGGCGAAGTCATGGCTGTTGTCGGTGACTGGGGCGAAAAGACAACTTCACTTTCCACAAACTATGCTGTTCATGACCCGAGACAGGTCGGTTCTACCATGAAGCCTGTTGCAGCATACGGACTTGCTCTCGATACCGACCTCATCCACTGGGGCTCAGTATTCAACGATAAGCCTATCATGAAGATGGCTGACGGTAAGCCGTGGCCTACAAACTACGGTAATACCCTTTCCTATGCAAACCACAACGTTTACTACTTCCTCCAGCAGTCATTCAATACCGTTCCTGCACAGCTGGTCGAGGAAATGGGCGCTCACGCAGTTTACAAGTTCTGTAAGGAACAGCTCGGTATGAACCTTGACCCTGAGGACGAAGATATCGCTCCTCTCGCTCTCGGAGCTCTTACCTACGGTATCACTCTCGAAAACCTGGTAAATGCTTACCTCCCATACGGCAACAAGGGCGTTTACAATGAAGCTCATGTCGTTACAAAGATCGAGGACAGCAACCAGCAGATAATCTATCAGAACAACGGCAACCCGAGACAGGCTGTATCAGACGAAACAGCATGGGTAATGAACCGTCTCCTCAAGAACGTTGTTCAGAACGGTACAGGTACTGCCGCTCAGCTCAGCAACAAGGTAGTCGTTGGTAAGACAGGTACTACCGATAACTGGTACGATGAGGCATTCGTCGGACTTACCCGTGACTTCGTAAGCGGTATCACCGTTGGTTACAAGTATAATGATCCTGCACTTTCACTTCCTCAGAACTTCAAGTCTGCTCAGGTATGGAAGAACTGTATCGGCGATTACGCTAACACAGAATTCCCTGACACAGGTGCTGACTTCGATCCCGTTGAGTCCTGCGTAGAGGGCTATATGTGTACAGGTTCCGGATGCATCGCTTCCGCAAGCTGTCCTAAGGGCGTTTACGGCTACTGGAAGTCTTCAAATGCTCCTTTCTGTAACGGTACTCACAACAGCTGGACAAGCAATTCAAGCAGCTCATCCAACACTAACAACAACAATAACTGGTACGCAAACAACAACTATACAGCTAACAACAATACCAACACATGGAGCAACAACAACACATGGAACTCAGGCAATACCTGGGATTCAGGTAACTCCTACGACAACAGCTGGTCAGGCGGCGCTGATACATCAGGCGGCGGCGGTGACTGGTCAGGCGGTGCCGATACATCAGGCGGCGGCGACTGGTCAGGCGGTGCTGATACGTCAGGCGGCGGAGATGCTGCCGGCGGCGGTGAATGGTAATATCAAAGAAATAACAAAACGGCGCAGCCGCTGATATCGGGATTCCAAAGGGTGACTCCCCACAGTGTGGGGAGATGTCAGTAAAGCTGACAGAGGGGACGGGCGACCGTTCGGAATGTACTTTACCCGGCTCGCCCGACGTTATTGCTCTCCATCCTAAATAAGCTTATGCGATAAACCGAAATAAGGTGATAATTTGAGTAATAATATCAGACTTTGCTGTCCATGCCATTTTGGTCTGGAAAGCGTTTTGAAATACGAGATACAAAAGATCGGCGGAACTGACCTCAAAGTCAGCGACGGTAAAATAAGCTTCACGGGCGACGAAAATATCGTCGCCCGTGCTAATCTGTGCTTATCTACCGCCGAGAGAGTTCTCATCGAACTCATCGAATTCAGGGCTACTACTTTCGAGGAGCTTTTCCAGGGCGTAAGAGCCATCGAGCTTGAAAGATACATTGGCCCCGAGGACGCATTCCCTGTCAAGGGCTATTCCCTTAACTCCGCTCTCCACAGCGTCCCTGACTGTCAGTCCATTATCAAGAAAGCCGCCGTTGAGCGTCTCAGATCAAAGTACGGCATAGAGTGGTTCGACGAAACTGCCGCTCCCGTACAGATAAAGTTCAGCATCCTCAAGGATGTGGTGTCCATCTATCTTGATACCAGCGGTATCGGCCTCCACAAGCGTGGCTACAGACGAAACTCCAATGCCGCTCCTATCAAGGAAACTCTTGCGGCAGGAATCATCGATCTTGCAAGAGTACGTCCCGATTCCATTGTATGCGACCCCTTCTGCGGAAGCGGTACTCTCCTCATTGAAGCCGCTCTCAAGGCGCTGAGGATCGCTCCCGGTATCAACAGAAGATTTGCAGCTGAGAAGTGGAATTCCTTCGACAAGAGGATATGGCAGGAGGAAAGATCCCGTGCCATCGACAACGTTGACAGGTCAGCATCTTTCCGTGGCATCGGCTTCGATATCGACGACGACGCTGTTGCACTCACCCTTGACAATGCTCACAAGGCAGGCATCAAGTCCCGTCTGAAGATCGAACAGGCTGACATTACTAAATTCGTTCAGCCCGAAGATTCCATCGTAATATGCAATCCACCTTACGGCGAGCGTATGCTTGAACTCCGTGAGGCTGAGGATATCTACCGCAAAATGGGCAGAGTCCTCGGAAAGGGCGGCTCACGGCAGAGCTACATCATCTCCCCCCATGAGGAGTTTGAGAAGTTCTTCGGAACTCCCGCCCACAAACGCAGAAAACTCTACAACGGCATGATAAAATGCCAGCTTTATATGTACTTTTAGGTGATAACTATGGAAACTATCTTACTGCTGATAGGTGCCGCAATAATCTGCCTGCTGGTCGTTGTGATCGTTCTTCTGGTCAGCGTCAGAAATACAGGCAGTGCGGATCATCAGACAGATTCCGAGGTACGTTTGCTCATAGAAAATTTCGATAAGAACAGCTCCTCCGCTAACCGTCAGCTTAGGGAGGAGCTTAATTCTAATGTGCAGACTACCGTGAAGAATCTGGGAGAAATGCTCTCGGCTGTCCAGAAGAATTTCGGTGAGACCCAGTCCGAGAAAATAAACGAAATGAACGCTCAGATATTCCGCAGACTTTCCGACATGGACAGGTTCCTCTCCGAAAAGCAGACTGCTTCCGGTGAGGCTGTGAACCAGCAGCTGAAAGTTCTGGAGAACCGCTTCAAGTCTCTTGAAACTGGCAACGAGCAGAGGCTTGACTCCATCAGAAAGGTGATCTCGGGAAGCCTTGCAGACATACAGGAACAGAACAGCAAGAAGCTGGACGCTATACAGTCCACCGTCAACGAAAAGCTGGAAAGCAAAATGACGGAGTCCTTCAAGCTGGTCAGCGACAGGCTTGAACAGGTCTACAAGGGCCTTGGCGAAATGCAGACCATCGCCGCAGGTGTGGGCGATCTGAAAAAGGTGCTGTCCAACGTGAAGAACCGTGGAATCCTCGGTGAGATACAGCTGGGTGCTATCCTTGAGGACATCCTCGCTCCCGAGCAGTACGACAGGGATGTGGCTACGATACCGTCCAGCACTAACAGAGTTGAATTCGCTGTGAAGCTTCCCGGAAGCGGCGATACGGGATTTATCTACCTCCCCATCGACTCCAAATTCCCCGGCGACACCTTTGCCGCCTTGCAGGATGCCTACGACTCAGGCGACTCCGAAAAGGTGGCAGAGGCCAAGAAAACGCTCTATGCCGCCATCAAAAAAGAGGCTAAGGACATCAGCGAAAAGTACTTGAGTCCGCCTTATACCACCAATTTCGGCATTATGTTCCTGCCGTTCGAGGGGCTTTATGCTGAGGTGGCCGGCAGCGGTCTTATCGAGGAGCTTAGACGCACCTACAACATAACCGTCACCGGTCCTTCTACTATGGCGGCTATGCTCAATTCCCTGCAAATGGGATTCCGCACCCTCGCCATCCAGCGCAAGAGCAATCAGGTCTGGGAGGTGCTGGGCGCTGTCAAGTCCGAATTTCAGACCTTCGCTAAGGCTCTGGAGGACACTCAGAAGCACATCAAGAAAGTGGATGACGACCTGGAAAAGCTGGTGGGAGTCCGTACCCGTCAGATAAACCGCAAACTCAGCGCCGTTGAAACTCTCGATCATGAGATCACCGCTGCCGACGAAGAACTATGAACTACTTATTCAAGCGAAAGCTGATACATCTTCTGTACCCGAACCGCTGTCCCGTATGCGGTGAGGTTATCGGCGCAAATGACCGATTCTGCACCGATTGCGAGGGAAAGCTCACCGAATTCAGCGGCGGCTTCACTATCAGCGGAGCGGTCAGGGCGTTGGCTGTGTACGAATACGACGCCAACATAAAGCCTGCCGTGATACTGCTGAAAAACGGCACCTGCGGCAATGCGGCATATGCGCTGGGTACGGCTCTTGCCGAGAAGCTTAGATCTGTAGAAAACGCCGAAAAATGGGACTTCATCGTTCCTGTGCCCATGCACCGCAAAACCATGCGGAAACGTGGCTACAATCAGTCGGAACTGATTTGCAGGGAGGTGGGGAGAGTTCTCAACATTCCCCTGTGCAGATGTGTTGCAAAAACGGTTTCCACCGCCGACCAGAAAACTCTCGGCTACGAGGAGCGCAGAAAAAATCTGAAAGGCGCATTCACCGTGACCGAAAATGTCAGGGGACGGAATCTCCTGCTTATCGATGATGTCTGCACCACGGGCAGCACTTTCGCAGAAATAACCGCCGCTCTCCTCAAAAACGGTGCGGCTTCCGTGACCTGCGCCGCCTGCTGCAAGACTGTTCAGTCAAATGATACTAAATAAAAAAGGGCAGATACTTTTCATTGAAGTATCTGCCTTTTTTTATCTGCTTGCGTTTATAAATTCCTCGATGGTCATTGTACCGCCGACGGATACGTATGCGTAATAGGAAAGAACAGCCGAAGCATCAACGGCACTTAAAACTCCGTCGCTGTTGACATCCGCAGCTTTGAACTGGCGGCCTGTCAGACTAAGCTCCTCGCCCACGGACAAACGTGCGTACTCGGTTATGATGATGGATGCGTCGATTCCGTCGATAGTACCGTTTTCGTTGACATCGCCGATAATAACCGCAGGATCGGCAACTATCTCGATGGCGCCCTTTGCAGGAACCGAGAAAATGTGCTTGTTCATTGCCTGTCCATTGCTGTCGTCGCTGAGATTTGTAAAAAGCGACGGCGCACGTCCCTCGTACTTCGGGCCTCCCACATAGATCTCGTATCTGTCGCCTTTTTTGGCATTGGCAGGCAGTTCAAAATCAATGTACCACATATCGCCGTCCTTGCCGGAATCGGATTCTCCTGCTGTGGAAAGAAAGAGGAAATCTCCCGTATCGCCCACTGACTGGACAGTAGTCAGTCCGTCGGAAACAGCAAAGCCCGGAACAGCACTCCCTGCAAGCTTCAGACGGCTGTCGAAGTAAACGTAGATGTCGGAACTGCAATAAAGTCCGTTGGCACCCTCCACTGACAAAGCAACACGCTGAGTGCCGCCGTCAAGGAGATCGCTTTCCCAGACCTTTGTCTCGGAGATGCGCAGCACAGGCTTTCCCTGAACTACGGGGCCTGTTGTGGTGACTGTCGTTGCAGCGGCAGTTGTGGAAGTTGTCGCAGCCTTTGTGGTGGTTTTGGTGGTGGTTTTGGTGGTAGTCTTCGTCGTTGTTCTGGATGTGGTGGTTGTTGTGGCTTTTGTCGTTGTGGATGTGGTGGTAGGCTTGGCTGTGGTAGTGGTGGTTCTTGTAGTGGTGGATGCAGCAGTTGTTGTTGTCAGCGGAGATACTCCCAGTGATTGGAAAGTAAATCCGTATTTTTCAGCATATTTCTGCGCTGTTGAGTCGGTGTATCCCGAAATGGTCACAGCTGTTCCCGATAAAGTCGAACTCTTGTCGCCGATCTCGCAAAGTGGATTTCTCACGGTTACAGTCTTCAGTGACTTGTCACCTGAGAAAGCGTCCTCACCTATGGACTTCACACTCTGGGGCAGATCAGCCTCTGTCAGCTTTGGACAATCCGCAAATGCGCCCGAACCGATAGTTGCAAGCTTTGACGGGAAAGCTACGGTTTCAAGAAGCTGACAGCCACGGAATGCACCGCTGCTTATCTGCGTCACAGAGGACATAGAAACGGAGGTTATACTGCTGCCCTTGAATGCATTTCCGCCGATGACCGTAACTGTCTGGCCGCCGATGCTGACAGGAATGAACACATCTCCCGAAGCCTGAGAGCCGTCCGTAACCTCGCAATGATCGCTGTAAATGCTGTAAGTCACGCCCATCAGTTTGTATTCCTTCACATCAGATGCCGCCTGTACAGCGGTACAGTTCGCTATATTACAAGGAGTATACGATAAAGCGCCTCCTGTTATCAGTAACGAAAATGCCGCAGCTGCGATTCTTCTTAAATCCATAGTTACCTCCGTATTTATAAGAACCTGTCCACATAGGGATTCATGCACATCTTTTCGGCAAATTCTGCCGATGACTGCGTTGAAAATCCTTGAAATGCGACAGCATTCCTGCGGATTTTCGTCTTGTCCTCAGGCAAAATTATGCTCAAAAATCTGCACATTCACCCTATGCGGACAGGTTCTAAAAAAAATATATAATAATTATACCATAGATCAAATGCATAAAGATTAACAGAATATGTCCGATTGACTACAAAACGGTTACAACGCCCTGCCCGCAAAAAAACAAAGAGGAAACCTTCATGTGAAAGGCTTCCCCCCGAAAATGTTTATGGCGAATTACAGGCGTTCACGGAAGTCGCTGTAACCAAATTTCCTGAGCTGTCGGAATGTACCGTCCTTTTTCATGAGAATGATCTCAGGCAGCGGCATACCGTTGAATGTGTTGTTCTTGACCATGGAATAGATGGCCATATCGCCGAAAACCAGCCTGTCGCCGATATTCAGCGGCTTGTCGAAGGAATACTCACCGATGCTGTCGCCTGCGAGACAGGTCTGCGAGCCAAGCCTGTAGGTGAACTCCTTCTCCCCTGCCTTTCCCGAATCCACAAGGGGCGGACGGTAGGGCATTTCCAGCACATCGGGCATATGGCAGGCCGCAGATGTGTCCAGTATGGCAATTGGCATATCGTTCTCTGTAAGGTCAAGCACCTCGGTCACCAGCCAGCCTGCATTCAGCGCCACGGCTTCTCCCGGTTCGAGAAAGACCTCCAGTCCGTACTTTTCCTGCATCCGCTTTATGCAGCGTTCAAGGCGTGGGATGTCGTAATCGTCACGGGTGATGTGGTGTCCGCCGCCGAAGTTTATCCACTCCATTTTCGGCAGTATATCGCCGAATTTTTCCTCTATGGCATTCAGTGTGGATTCAAGGTCGTCGGAATTCTGCTCGCAGAGAGTGTGGAAGTGAAGGCCGCTTACGCCGTCAAGGTCGTCTGCACGGAAGTTTCTGCGTGTGATGCCAAGTCTCGAAGCCGGCGAACATGGGTCGTATATCTCGTGTCCCTCCTGTGTGGAATATTCGGGATTTATGCGGAGTCCGACCTTCTTGCCTGCCGCAAGGACTCTGTCACGGTAGCGGTCAAGCTGTGAGAATGAGTTGAAGATGATATGGCCGCAATAGCTGATTATCTCGTCTATCTCGCTTTCACGGTAAGCCGCCGAGAAAACATGATTCTCTTTTCCCATTTCCTCATAGCCCAGCTTCGCCTCAAAAAGACCGCTGCAAGCCGTTCCCGAGATGTACTCAGCAATCAGCGGATAGACGTGGTAGCAGGAAAATGCCTTCTGCGCCAGAAGGATCTTTGCACCTGTCCTGTCCTCAACGCCTTTGAGTATCTCCAGATTGTGTATCAGCCTTGCCTCGTCAATAATGTAGCAGGGTGTGGGCAGTCCTGCTGTGTCAAAATTCACGCTCACTTGAGGAAGTCCTCCATGGTTATCTTTGCCCTCGGATTGCCGTCAGCATCGTCCTCTATCATCTCGATGGACTTGATGGTGATAGGTGTGTCAGGTGCAGATATGGCATTGTCGCTTCCCATAGAACGTGGAACTTTCAGGAAGTCGTCCACAACGTTCATACCTTCGGTAACTTCGCCGAATGCGGCATAGTCTCCGTCAAGGAAGGATGAATCGGCATAGCAGATGAAGAACTGGCATGATGCGCTGTCGGGAGCCATACTTCTTGCCATTGACACAACGCCTCTCTTGTGGTAGAGATTGTTTTCCACGCCGTTATTGGCAAATTCGCCCTTGACAGTGAGGCCGCTTCCGCCTGTGCCGTTGCCTGCCGGGTCACCGCCCTGTGCCATGAAGTCATCTACTACACGGTGGAAAGTCAGGCCGCTGTAGAAGCCGTCTTTTACCAGATTCTCGAAATTCTCACAGGTGAGAGGTGCGCAGTCGGGGCGGAGTGTGATAACGATGGTATTATCCGAAGTTTCGGGGATGGATTCAAGGGTATGATTTGCAGGTTCTCCCATTGTCACAACGGCAGTTTCCTGCGCAGACGGCGGTGCAGGTTCCTCGTCTATGACCACTTTCTGTCCGCAGCCTGTAAGAAGCATCATTGCGGCAAATGCCACAGCTATTGATTTTTTCATTTTCTATTCTCCTTATCTTAAAGTAAGCAAATTCGTGTATTCATGATCGGGCTTTTTCCGATAGAACATCTTCTCACGGAAAGCCGCTTTGTTGCAGTTTATAACATTGTAGACCCCACGTTCATAGCACCATATGCCGGTTTCGGTGCTTACGTATCGGTTATTGAAGATAATCCTGCCGTAGTCGCCGTCTTTCAGCACAAAGGCAGTCTCGTTCAGCCTGTCCTGATATGAGAACGGCGAGCCTTTTTCGTTGTAGGATTCGTTATGTCCTCTGCGTCTCGACGGACAGCTAAAGGAATAATATCCCTCATCGCAGAACCGCACTCTGTATGCGTCATCCTCTTTGCTGAGGCGGATATGCTCTATCATGCCCCGAATATTCTTGTAACTGTCACGGCTTCCCTCGGTGAATATCTCCTCACCGAACTGTCTGAAACGTGTGGTGTTATGGTGCATCTGTGCAGGATACTGCCAGAAGCCTTCGTACTGCACAAGCACTTCGCAGTCCAGCATATTATCTTTCGTCGGCTCTTCACCGATGAATTTATGCGGATTCAGCTCGATTGGGAGAAACAGCATTCTCTCACGCTCGTTCGCATACTGCGGAAAGCGCATATTCTTATAATAACCTATTGAAATACTCTGAATAAATAGCATCTTGATTCTCCGTTCAGCGCAATGATCTCATGTCACGCAATTCAAAGTCCGGCTTCTTCCGGAAAAACAGCTTTTCCCTGAATCTCGACCTGTCGGCGCAGTAATAGTTAAGAATGCATTCGGTGTAGACCCACCTGCGAGTGTCACGGTCAATGCGGCGGTAGTTGTACATCACTCTGCCGTACTGTCCCTCTTTCAGCGTAAAAGCTTTCTTGTTATAGCTTTTGTAGAAGAAGTCGTAGCCGTCCTCACGCTTCACAACTCTTACAACGTTGTCAACAGGCAGATTATAGCCGTCTTCGTTGTCGAATATCTGACTGCCGTAAGTCTTTGTGGAAGAAGCCCTGCCGTTTATGAAGCGGCTGTTCTGTTCGATGATTTGTGAATCCACCAATGCTTCAGCGTCCACGGAAGGCTTTTCGCACAGCAGAGCGAAGAACTGCATATTCCGTCTTTCGGCGGCAAACCGTGGATATCTCACATCTTTCTCGTAATTGACAGTAATACTCTGAACAAACAGCATGATCCACCTCAGTAAAGGCAACACCGCACAAAGCTTGTGCTGAAGATGCGCCGACAGATTTTTTCGTCAGATTGTATAGAAATTTCGCAGGCATACTATCGTATGTCAAGGGATTTCTGTGCAAGATGACGGAAAATATGTCCGCCGATTCAGTGCAAAGCCGTCAGGCGGGCTTTGTGCGGTGTTGCCTAAAGACTTTTCATATTCCTGTATTCGTGATCGGCATTCTTGCAGAAAAACATCTTTTCACGGAATCTTTCCCTGTCGCAGTTTATGATATTGTAAATATACCGCACATAGGTCTGTTCTCTTGATCTCGGATGGACAAAACGGTTGTTGAAGTAAATACGTCCGTATTCATTTCTGCCGAGGCGAAATGCAGTCTCGTTAAGTCTGTCCGCATATCTGAAAGGCGAGCCTTTTTTGTTGTAGGCTTCATTTCTGCCGTGCCGTCTTGAACGTGAGAATATCGAATAATAGAAATCATCGCAGAACATTATCCTGTAACGGTCATCCTCACGGAATATCCTTATATTCTCGAACAGATCCTTATGATACCATGGGTCGCTTCGTGTGCCTTCACCGAAAACTTCCCTGCCAAACTGCTGGAGCTGTTCTTTTCTCACTATCATCCTGCTGTCGTACTGACGCATATCAACAGTGTGCATCAGTACCTCGCTGTCAGGCATTATCCGCAGACTTTGCCGTACAGGCAGAAATTTCAGCGCTTCACGTTCTCTCGCATGATCCGAGAAACGTTCTCTGCCGCTGTAGTATACTGCTATTTTCTGAATGAAAAGCATATTTCCTCCAAATATCCTTACCGAATCAGCGATGAGGGGCGCAGTTACATAGCGCCCCATTCTGTATTTTTATCAGTCAACGAGGACAGGGTTAAAGTCCTCTTCCCATGGAAGTCCCCACTTGTTGAGAGCGTCCATGAACGGATCGGGATCGAATTCCTCGATGTTGTAAACGCCTGCCTTTTTCCATGTGCCTGTCATTATCATCATAGCACCTATCATTGCAGGAACACCTGTGGTGTAGGAAATAGCCTGTGAGCCAACTTCCTTGTAGCACTCCTGATGATCGCAGATGTTGTAGAGGTAGTAGTTCTTGTCCTTGCCGTCCTTCTTGCCACGGAAGATACAGCCGATGTTGGTCTTGCCCACTGTTCTCGGGCCCAGTGAAGCAGGATCGGGAAGTACAGCCTTCAGGAACTGGAGAGGTACTATCTCCTTGCCCTCGTACATGATAGGCTCGATGGATGTCATACCTACGTTCTCAAGGCACTTCAGATGTGTCAGATAGCTCTGGCCGAATGTCATGAAGAAACGGATACGCTTGATGCCCTTGATGTTGAGCGCCAGGGACTCAAGCTCTTCGTGGTGGAGGAGGTACATATCCTTCTCGCCGACGCCCTTGAAGTTGTAGACACGCTTTATCTCCATAGGCTCAGTCTCGACCCACTTGCCGTCCTCGATGTAGCTTCCCTTTGCGGAAACTTCACGGATGTTGATCTCAGGGTTGAAGTTTGTAGCAAACGGATAACCGTGATCGCCGCCGTTGCAGTCGAGGATGTCGATGTAGTTGATCTCGTCGAACTGATGCTTCATTGCGTATGCGGAGAATACACCTGTTACGCCGGGGTCAAAGCCGCTTCCGAGGAGAGCTGTGATGCCTGCCTTCTCGAACTTTTCACGGTATGCCCACTGCCACTTGTACTCGAACTTGGCAGTGTCAAGGGGCTCATAGTTTGCGGTATCAACATAGTGAGTCTTTGTAGCGAGACAAGCGTCCATGATAGTGAGGTCCTGATAAGGGAGCGCAAGGTTCAGCACTACGTCAGGCTTGTAGCTTTCGATGAGAGCGATAAGCTCGTCTGTATTGTCAGCATTTACCTGAGCAGTCTCAATGACAGTCTTTGTTGTTGGCTGGAGCTTTTCCTTCAGCGCATCGCACTTTGACTTAGTGCGGCTTGCGATCATGATGCCCTCAAATACCTCGCTGTTCTGACAGCACTTGTGAATTGCAACGGATGCAACGCCTCCGCAGCCGATTATCATACATTTTCCCATGGTTTTGTACCTCCATAAAAATTTTTGCTATAGTAAAATGCGGTCATGCCGCTATTTTTGCGTATTCTTCGTGCAGTGACGGCGTATCAGTAAAGCCTCTTCCTCACCACAAGATTTACAATTACCGGCACTATGATGAAAGCTGCGCCGATAATGCTGAATATCACGCTGAGTATTTTTCCTATCTTCAGTCTCGGACAATAGATAGTCTTCGGTGAATCGGGATCAACGAAAAGTGTGGTTTTCTCTCCCACTGAAAATACAGCAGGTGATGATGAATAGCCTGTCTGTGTTTCATAATCCGTGCCGTTATAGGTGTAGCGGAAAACAGGCGAATATGTTATGCTTTGGCCGTGATTACGGGAAGTCGAACGCACTGTCCTGTTCTCGATGACAACAGCGGCGACCTCCTCGGTACAGCGCTTTTTCTTGTTATTCTCGACTGCGCCTAACACAGCGCCGACGATAAAGAATATCAGTCCGAATAAAACCAGACCAAGTGTTATGATATTGAGTATTGTTTTTGATGACATGATTTTTCCCCTTTTATCCCATGATTTATCAGCCGCAGTCCCAGTTGTAAAGTACGTCGGAGAAATCCAGTGCTTTCAGATCTTCGGGCTTGATGTAGAAATTTCCCACGCCTCCGTCGCACCACATTACTCTCTCGATATAGTCACCGTCTTCGTTTTCCTCGCAGTCGCTGTCAAGCTGAAACAGCAGCACGGAATATGCCTCCAGTGAAGGATCGGTCACCTTGGGATCGACCTGTTCGCTTCTGCCGAATCCGCCGACTTTATGGCCGCTGTTCTCCTTCAGTTCGATGCTCTTATCCTTGAACCACTCGTCTATCTCCTCCTCGGTGTAGACGTAGTTCTCGTCCATGACCTTCTCGAAAGCCATGCCGTACTCGCCTTTCACCGGGAAGTAATCCTCGTCAAAGACAGGTTCCGTCTTCGCCCTTGCCTCGTCCTCGGTGACAGTACGGTCTATCTCGTCCTCACTATAATAGACCACACGGTTCGTGGTCGGGTCGCAGGGTTCCCTGCCAAGTCCAAGATCATCCTCCAGTATCCAGAACTGAAGAAGTCCGCTTTTCGGGAAGTCCTCAAGGTCCAGATCAGCGCAGTTCACCTGTGCAAGAAACTGCATTTTTGCTCCGCCTTCGCCCACGGGAACTTCGCCGTCACGGGGAACATATCCCACACCGCCGACTTTGCTTTCAAAGACAGAGGGCTTTGCGTCGGTGAGAGTGAACTTCATGCATGGGGCTTTTTCAAAAACTTTGTCTTTCAGTGCCATTTCCGATCCTCCTTATAATATATTAATCAACAGCAATCCCAGTTGTAAACGATGTCCGAGAAGTCAAGGGCTTTCAGTTTTTCGGGCCTTAGAAAGAAATTGCCAACTCCCGAATCGCCCCACATCACCTTGTCGATATATTCATATCCGCCGTCTTTTTTAATGCGTTCGTGATCGCTGTCCAGCTGAAAAAGCAGTACCGAATATTCGGGATATCCGTCCTCTATCACGTTATTCTGCGTGAAATAAGGATAACCGCCGACTTTATGACCTGTTGAATAGCCCTCGTCCTCGCCTTTTTCAAAAGCCATTCCGAACTGACCTTTCACGGGGAAGTAGTCCTCATCGTCAATAGGTGCGTGCTTCGCCTGCACTTCCTCCTCAGTGACGGTAGTGTCAATGTGGCTGTAATAGACCACACGGTAAGTTATCTGATCGGTGGGACTTTTCCAGCCAAGCCCGAGACCGTCATCCTCAAGGACCCAGAACTGCAATATACCGCTTTTCGGGAAGTCTTCAAGGTCCAGATCAGCGCAGTTTACCTGTGCCAGAAATGTCATTTTCGTTCCGCCTTCACCCACGGGAACATCACCATCATGCGGAATATATCCCACACCGCCGACTTTGCTTTCAAATATCGTGGGCTTTGTGTCGGTGAGAGTGAACCTCATACACGGCTTTTTTTCCATAAAATCCCCTCCTCAGGTATTGTCCCAGTAATAGAGAACATCGCTGAAATCCAGCAGTTTCAGTGCTTCACGGTCGATGAAGAAATGTCCCACTCCTGCATCGCCCCACATTATTTTTTCCCTGAATGTGAAACTGCCATCCTCGCCCATATCTCCCGAATAATCGCTGTCCAGCTGTAAAAGCAGAAAGTCACGGCTGTCGTGGGGAGAACGTGGGTCGTAACGTGTGATAAGCGGAAATCCGCCTATTTTATGCCCCGACATAAGGCTGTCCTCGTCGGTGTAGTCATCTTCGCTTTCCTCAGCCGTCACCATTTCCACGGCGAATTCTCCCTTGACGGGAAAGACCGATTCATCGTCGAAAGGATTGCCGAAGACCTTGAAAGTCAGTTCCAGTTCGGTGACAGTCTCGTCAATGAATGGGTGGTAGAGTATCCTGAATCCCTGCTGATCGGAGAAGTCGTCAATTCCCAGCCCGGCCATGCTGTCGTTGAGAATCCAGAACTGCAAAAGCCCCTGTTTCGGGAAATTATCCAGTTCCACATCAGCGCAGTTTATCTGTGCCAGCAAGCGCAGCTGATTGCCCTGCTTGTTGGTGGGAACGTCCATTTCGTGGGGGAGATACCCCACTCCGCCTATTTTGCTCCCGAATATGGACGGCTTTTCATCGGTGAGCCGCAGTTTCATGCATTGTCTTGTTTCAGACATTTTTTTCTCCTTACAGATCTGATTATCAGAAGCACAACACCTGTACCAATAATAAGGTATATGATCGCTCCTGCCTTTATGAAAGCTTTGTTATACCTGATCTCACTCTTGCTCGGAGGAATATAGGCACTGTACGGATCATCGGAGTTTATCATGATCGTATATTTTTTGCCTAACGCAGATTCATCTCCCATATTCATATCATACGGCTGATATCTGTACTCCTGACCGTGGTATTCGTACAAGAACACCGGCCTGTATACGGTTTCATGCGGGTCAAAATCCGAAACTGATTCTGTGAACTCCACGATAGTTCCCCTGAGAACAACATCGCACTTCTTTTTCATAACGTAGTATTCATGCATTGTTTTGAACGACTCACCGCATATAAGCAAAACGGCCAGTACCAGTATAGGTATAAAACTGAAAGCAATAATATGAGCAATTATCACGAACAGATTCAGCCTTGATTCTGATTTTATTTTCTGCACGGCAGGTGCTTCTTTTGCAAATATTTTATTATTGTTATCCATAAATATACCCCCAATATCATATCTCCCTATCGCTTTGCAAAGTTGTATTCATGCCTTTTTACGGCGTATTATCAGCATTATTATACTAATGACAACAATTACTGTGCTTATTGCAAAAAGAGAGTATACGATCACGCCGATCACTGTTCCTACAGCAGCAAATGTAACATCGCCTTTATACGAAGGCAGATACGCTATTTCTGCATTATCTGAGTTTATACGCATCTCGACATTCGTTCCGACACCTAATTTGTGCCCGGAAGTGAAATACCGTGACTCATATTTGTACTCATTGCCGTTGTATTCATATGCAACTATGGGAGCATAGCCTGTTGAGTCACGATTATCTTCATAATCATGAGTTACCCATTCTTTGTAATCAACGACCGTTCCCTGAACAGTAATATCGCACTGTTTTTTTACATTGAGATAATTACGATATTCTTTGCTCAATGATTGAAAAAGCGGGATAAAAAACAGTGACGGCAGAAACGTTATAAAAAGAACGAAAGCGATAATAATTGTAACGCCTTTGATAATGTATTTTTTCTCAACCGGTTCCACAGTATTATTATTGTAGTATTTGTCTTTCATATTTTCCCCCCTATATCATTCCCTTTCGCTGTTATGACAGCGCTAAAAGCATTTCCCTTATTATCTTGCAGGCAATTAATACCATTTCGCAGTAAACTAACTGTTTCTGATCTTGAAATATAAAAGTAATATCACAGTGATGATCGATCCACCGAATAATAAATCAAAAACAGCATTTTCTCTTTCAGCTTTATATCCGGGAATATATACAGTATCGGGAGAATCAGGTGCAACATAGATATCTACCTTTTTTCCAAGCTCAGGTTCCCTCTTTTTGGAGGTTGAACGTGCTTCATAAGTGTAATCCTCGTTATTATAGCTGTAGCTGAAAACAGGTTTATAAAATATAGGTTTTCTGTTTCTGCCCTCACTGACGATTTGTTTAATATCGCTGACCTCACCCTGTACCAATTCAGTGCATATTGTCTTTGTATGTACCAAATAACAAATATCTTCTATTCCAAAGTATAAATTAAATATCCCCACCAAAAGCCATGGCAGAGCGAAAAGTATTAATAAGTTGGCACCACCTGTGTTTTTCTTTTTGTCAGGTTTTTCATTTATATATACTTTATCGAACTCATCTGCAATTATTATATTATGCTTGGATGCTATTTCATAAACCATATCTTTTTCATATTTTTTATTATTGTTATCCATAGATATCCCCCTTTATCATTATATGAACGTCTTTTCATCGATGGGCTTTAATCTAATGAATGGTAATATTTTTCTCTTTTTTCACCCCTGAACAATTTAATGAAAGCACCTATATCAATTATCAAGCTAATGAGTAAGAATAAGCTTCCATCTATAATTGATGGAACAACATCAATAACATCTACTTTTTCTGAAGGATAATATATCTTATCGGGATCGTCAGAAGATACATATATGTCCGCCTTCTGACCTTTCTCAACTCGTTCCTGACCGGGCATATAATCACCATCTACTTGATTCCTGTATGTCTTGTCATTGTATTCATAAGAGAATACAGGATCATATGAGACTATAATGGTTCCACTTTTTTTGTTTAATTCAACTTCTTTGAACTCAATGACAGTTGCCTGAACAAGCTCGCATTTATTTTCAATAATATATGTATCATGCAGTCCCTTGCAACTTGAGAAAATAAAAAATGTCCCAATCAGAATAAATGGTAATGTAAATAAAACAAGTACGATCCAGATCAAAACAACAAAAGCATTAGTCAAAGCTATATCTTCCTGATAAATCGTTTTTGAATTATTTCCGTAGTATTTTTTTATCGATAAGTTAGTTTTCATAGATATACCCCCTATATCATTACATTCCGCTGTTATGACAGCGCTAAAAGCATCTCCCTGATTATCTTGCAGGCAACAGCTGTTGAAACTCCGCTCTGATCGTAGACTGGGCTCAGCTCGTTGACATCACACCCCACGATGTCAAGCTTGCTGCATACAAGAGTCACAGCCTTTCTCAGTTCATCGAATGTCACACCGCCTGCCTCGGGAGTTCCTGTACCCGGGAAAATTGACGGGTCAAGCACATCAAGGTCGAGAGTGAAGTACACCTTCTTGCCTTTCAGCTTTTCAACAGTTTCTTCCAGACCGTTGAAATCGAACTTATGCATCTCGGTATGCTCGTCGGCAAAGCGAAATTCCTCCCTGTCGCCGCTTCTGATACCGAACTGGAAAATATGACCATCCCCCACAAGTTCATGGCATCTTCTCAGCACGCAGGCATGGGAAAGCTTCTGACCGAGATAGTCGTCACGGAGGTCTGCATGAGCGTCAAAGTGAATGATGTACAGATCCTCGTACTTCTCCTTTACTGCCATGACAGAGCCGAAAGTCACAAGATGCTCGCCGCCTATCATGAACGGTATCTTGCCGTCTGAGAGTATCTGGTCGGCTCTCATGGAGATATCCGCAATTGTCTGTGTAACGCTTCCGAACGGCAGCTCAAGGTCACCGCTGTCGAAGTAGCTGTGATCGGTCATATCCTTGTCCTGGTAAGGACTGTAAGTCTCTATACCGAAGCTTTCGTTCCTGATAGCGGACGGCGCAAAACGTGTGCCCGGGCGAAAGCTTGTAGTGCCGTCAAAGCCTGCTCCGAAAAGGACTATCTTTGAGTCCTCATACTCCGCATCGCAGGCGATGAATGTCTGTATATTCTTATTCAACATCTTTAAGAAGCTCCTCTACATAATTTGGAAGTGCAAAAGCACCGGTGTGAAGTCTGGTATTGTAATAGCGTGTCTTTATGCCCAGCATACTCCACTTTGTACCGTTGTAGTCGTTGGTGGGATGGTACTTCTTGGAAGCGAATCCGAAAAGCCAGTGTCCCGACGGATAAGTGGGGATATGAGCCTGATAGACCTTGCTTATGGGGAAGCTTTCAACTATGCGCTTATGTGAACGCTGCATAGCTGCTGCGTCCTCGTCGTAGAACGGGCTTTCATGCTGATTTACCATGATACCATCCTCACGGAGCGCCTTGAAACAGCTTCCGTAGAATTCCTTGGTGAAAAGTCCCTCACCGGGGCCGAAGGGGTCGGTGGAGTCAACGATGATAACGTCGTACTTGTTCTCACAGCGGCGGATGAACTTCACGCCGTCCTCGTAGTAGACATGGACTCTCGGGTCGTCGAAGCGGCAGGCGGTAGTGGGCAGATACTTTTTGCTGACCTCCACCACAAGCTCGTCTATCTCCACAAGGTCGATGTTTTCAACGGAGCTGTATCTGGTAAGTTCACGGACAACGCCTCCGTCGCCTGCGCCGATAACGAGGATATTCTTAGGGTTCGGATGAACGGCCATAGGCACATGAGTTATCATTTCGTGATAGATGAACTCGTCCTTTTCGGTGAGCATCATATAGCCGTCAAGAGTGAGGAAACGTCCGAACTCCTTGGAATCGAAAACGTCGATACGCTGGAATTCGCTGTTTCCGCTGTAAAGCTGATGATCAACCTTAATTGAAAATTTCACATTCGGAGTATGACGCTCCGTAAACCAAAGTTCCATATTAGCCTCCCCAAGCTGACGCCAGCTTGACCCCGTTCACGAGTCGGCTCTGAAGAGCCTAACTTCTTGCAAAACGATGAGTTTCAGGTCGCTCGCCGGCTTGTTTTTGTTTATTGTTTGTTTTGTTTTTGTAGGGAACGCCGCCCACGGGCTCCCGTTTAATGTTATCTGTATCTTCTCGGGAGGGCGGGGGCGCCCTCCCCTACAGTTTTATTTCTGTTTATTGTTTGTATATGCCCGTCAGTCCGTAACATATTTCCTGTTCTTCCTTTTCAGCAGCTTTTCGGGGTCACGGACATAACTCCTGACCACACTTCCGCAGGTCAGACATATCTTATGATACAGCTTCATTCCCGAAAGCGGACGCTCAACGCCCGTTACTGCTGCATAACCTGACTGGAAAGCCGTCGTGAACTGTGTACTGTTGCAGTACGGGCACTGTACGATCTTTATCTTTACCTTAGCCATTGTTCTCAGGTCCCTTCTGCGGAGGTCCTCCCTGTGGGCCGCCCATCTGTACGCCGTTTTTCTTCAGCACGAATCTGAGTATGGGTGTGGTGATGATGAAGATGATGACAAATCCCACAAGCAGGCTGAGTATCAGTGACTTCACGAATACAGGCACGAACGGCATATTTCCGTGTGACATCTTGTATGCGAGGAGTATCATCGCAAATGTGATGATGGGTGTGAAGATGATGTCGGATACTATTGCTTCAACGGCTCTTGTGCTGAGTTTGCCTCTTTCAAGCCCCATGGAGCCTGTCACCTTGTCGGTGATGCCCTTCAGCGGTATTATCATGCCGATGATAAAGCTGAGAATGAGGCTGAGCACGAAGCTTACAAGGAATGAGGGGATCGAAAACTGTCCCGATGTGATCGTGCCGAAAAGGGAAAGGCAGAAGCTGAGCACTGTTCCCATCATTAAAGTCATTTCTCTCTCTATCTTTTTCATTGATCGTTTCCTCCGTTATTATCCATTTTATTATCTGATCCTTTGGCGAGTTCTGTCCGCAGGTAAATGCCTCCGCATATTATGGCACCTGCAAACATATAAATATCTTTAAGGTCGATTATATATTCGTTGATGATGTACATATAATCGGGACTTCCGCCCCATATTATCTTATCGAGAAGCGAACAGATACAGGCCGCAATGCCTACGCATGAACCTATGGCAAACATCCTGCCATAGACCTTCTTGCGGTTGAGCCGTATCAGCAGAGCTCCGACAAAGATTATTATAAATATATTCAGCACTATATTCGCACCGTTGCTGATATGCATATCAATTTTGGCAAGCTCATGGTTTATGCCCATCTGCTCCCTGTTGATGTGGGGGCAGAATCCGAAAAGGCCGCCGAAAAACAGCTTTTTCTTCCCCATGAAGAATCCCGTGACTATGGCCTTGATGAACATATCCGCTATTATCAGCGGCGGGATATATCTGAAAGGCAGTTTCAGCCTGAGACGTTTTTTTCCGCTCATACGATAACATTCAGCCTTTCGATGTTAAGGTCTTCTGTGCCCGTCATCTGACAGCCCTTTTCCTTGGCATAGCGGATGTACTCGATTATCTCCGGAGTTATCAGCTCTCCGGGAGCAAGGATCGGTATACCGGGAGGATAGCACATTACAAATTCACTGCAAACATGGCCTGCCGCTTCATCGAGAGGCAGCGACACCTTGTCCGCATAGAAAGCTTTTCTCGGTCTTTCGGCAACTACGGGATTGATGTACTCCTGAGTGAGCATACCCGTGCCTGATTTTCCGAAGCGGCGCTTTATCTCCGCAAGTGCACTGATAAGGCGCTCGATATCACGCTCTCTGTCTCCTACGGAAATGTAAGCGAGGACGTTGCCGATATCGCCGAATTCTATCTGAATGTCGTACTCGTCACGGAGTAGGTCATATACCTCGATGCCTGCAAGTCCGATGGGGAGAGTGTAGATACTCAGCTTTGACACATCGAAATCGTAGATGCTGTCGCCGTTGATGAGTTCACGGGAATAGGCGTAATATCCGCCGATATCGTTTATCTCCTTACGGGCGTATTCAGCCATCTCCACTGTCTTTGCGAATATCTCCTTACCGCTGAGAGCCAGTCTCTTACGGGAAATATCAAGGCTCGAAAGAAGCAGATAGGATGCGCTGGTGGTCTGGGTAAGATTTATGACCTGACGCATATAGTCGGCGTTGACGTTCTTTCCCATGAGGAGGAAAGAGCTCTGTGTAAGGCTTCCGCCCGATTTATGCATACTTACCGAAGCGCAGTCCGCACCTGCCGCCATAGCTGTTATGGGGAAGTTGTCGCCGAAGTAGAAGTGAGTGCCATGGGCTTCGTCCACAAGCACAAGCATACCGTGAGCGTGAGCCATTTCCGTTATCTTTTTAAGGTCTGAGCAGATGCCGTAGTAGGTGGGATTATTCACCATAATCGCCTTGGCATCGGGATTTTCCTCTATTGCCTTCTCAACCTGTGAGACTGACATACCAAGGGCGATACCCAGCTGATGGTTAACATCAGGGTTAACGTAAACAGGAACTGCTCCCGTGAGGATGAGAGCATTTATTGCGCTTCTGTGGACGTTTCTCGGCATGATTATCTTGTCGCCGCTCTTGCAGGCGTACATTATCATGCTCTGCACGGCGGAGGTAGTGCCTCCCACCATGAAGAATGCGTTTGCCGCACCGAAAGCCTCAGCCGCCAGCATTTCAGCGTCCCTGATGACGGAAACGGGATGACAGAGGTTGTCCAGCGGCTTCATGGAGTTTACATCAACGTTCATGCAGTCCTCGCCGAGGAATTCCGTCAGCTCCATATTTCCACGTCCACGCTTGTGGCCGGGCACATCGAAAGGTACTACCCTCATTCTTCTGAATTTGCGAAGGGCTTCATAGATAGGTGCGTTCACCTGTGAGAGTTCAGCCATTTCCAAACACGTTCCTTCCGCTGAATATTTCTATCATTTCTTTTCTCAGTGCATTGGTGATATCGAGGCGGTTTCTCGGTGTTATCTCACGGACATCTGTGTTGAAGAGGTAATTCTGGAGGATTATCTCCTTGATAAGCATTTTGGTATGAAACATATTTGCCTGATATACATTGATGTCCACAGCGTCGTATTTTTCGAGGATAGCCTCGTCGATATAATTCTGGATAGAAGTGATATCGTGGTCTATGAATAATTTCTCGCCGTCAAGATTCCTTGTAAAGCCTCTGACACGGTAATCCATGGTGATTATATCGGAATCGAAGCTTCCGATAAGGTAGTCAAGAGCGGTGAGAGGAGTTATCTTTCCGCAGGTAGCTACATCGATATCCACACGGAAAGTAGCTATACTGGTATCGGGGTGATACTCGGGGTAAGTGTGTACAGTTACATGGCTCTTGTCAAGATGAGCGACAGTCTCGCTTCCGCCTGCCGGTATCATGGTATCATCGGCAATAAGGAAGGTAGCGGACGCTCCCTGAGGGTCATAGTCCTGACGTGAAACGCTGAGGACCTGAGCGCCTATCATTTCAGTAAGGTGGGTCATGATATCGGTGATTCTTTCCGAATTATAGACCTCATCGACATAGGCGATATACTCCTGCTGAGCCTTCGGAGTTTTGGCATAACAGACATCATAGATGTTGAAACTCAGAGATTTTGTCAGGTTGTTGAAGCCGTAAAGCTTTAATTTGTTTTCCATACGCACACCTCAAAAGTGAATAATCGTATACTCCCCGAAACGGAAGTATCAATAATAAAAAATGCACACATCTGCTTTCGCCTATGTGTGCATGAAATATCATATGCATAAGCGCACGGTTAGAGGCAAAGATACCTTTTACTACTCTTATTGACCTTTCATAAGCTTGCTAAAACTCATAAATTATTCTCAAATCAATAAGGCAACAGAAGTTGCCAGCCGTAAATATCGGCAGTCGGCATTTGACCACGGCTGTCCGTATGGCCTTGACTGCGAGTCTGGATTGCGGAAAAAGGAGAAGGGGCAAACAATGGAAAAGCGCATAAGGCCGCCATTCTCGCCAATTCTCATACACACCGCACCCGCAGTGGTCAAAAATCTTGCTCTGAAACCGAAGCTTCTTTTGCAATTTGTTATATTTTATCATATTTCACGGATTTTGTCAATACCAAACCCGTAATTCTCCAGAGCAACAGCATTTACTTTTTTGGGCGATTCATAATTCTTGCAAACCATCCGTAAAGCATCGCTACTCTTGCTTTACTACTTTGTCAGGGGGACGCTGTCCCCCTCATTCACCCCCTGCAAGGGAGATAACATCCCCCTTGACCCCGGAATGCCGCCTTCGGCGGTTTTTTATTATTTATTTAAAAGTAGGGGAGGCCGCCCCCGGCCTCCCGATTTGGCGTGTACGGGAGTGCGAGGCTGTCTCCCCTGCATCACTTACAGTTCTTCTCAATGAACGTCATGAAAGTATCCGCCATCATCCCGGGTATCTTGCTGTAAGGATAATGTCCCGTATCGCTGAGATGATACTCCGCATTCGCTCTCTTTGCAAAGGATACCGAAAGTTCACGCCACGATATGGACTTCATCTGACCGTTCATATCGCTAATGAAAAGACACATCGGACACTGCACCTTGCCGCTGTCATGGGCTTTTGTGGCATTTTCCGTCATAAGCACCGATTCATCGGATACTTCCTCGTTCAGCAGATTCTTGTAGTACAGTTCCTTGTACTGCGCCTTTTCCTCGGCAGTCAGGTATCCCCCCGACATAAGCCCCGATACATCAAGGGTCTGCTTGTAGAGAAGCTTCGACATCAGGCCTTTCTTCGCTACTTTAATAAGGAAGTCACGTCTCTTTCTGACCATTTCCTGCCGCTTCATCTCGGATAATTCCTTGGCAACGGCAAGGGCATGGTCGGGCATTCCCATATCGATACCGAGGATGCCTTTCACTTCCTCCGGGTACTGCGTAGCCCAGTATACCGCTTCGATACCGCCGTAGCCGTGCACAGCCAGCACGTAGGGAGGCTCGATTCCTGCGGCTTTCAGGCTGTATCTGTCCTCCATGACCAGATTCTCGATTGTCCTCTTGCTTATCATGTGGCCGCTGTAGCCGTAGCCGCTTTTCTCGATAACGACGACCCTGTACCGTTCAGCCATCTTCGTATAAAGCGGACGGTATTCCAGCACAGGGCTGGTGATACCGAGATCTGCCATAAACACAATGGTCCTGCTGCCGCTGCCTTCGGAGTAGACGTTCAGTGAAGCGTCCCCCACTTTGACAATGTTTTCATAACTCATGTTTTCCACCTCATTACTGACAAAATGACTGCGAAGTCATTCCCCCGCAGTCAAATGTCGCTTATAATAATTGCTTGCAGGAACCCCTTTCTTTCTCCCTGATAATGCAACTATTCACTGTCTGTTTTTCTTTCTGCTTATCTTATTATCATACATCCGCTCATCGGCGATAGTTATGAATGTGCTGATTTTATCCATACTCGTCGGCACGTCGCAGTAGAATCCCACGCTTACGCCGACTTTATAGCCTTTACCCGAGGTAGCATTATATCTCTCGCAGTAATCCTCGATGTACTTGAAGTAGTCGCTGATCAGTTCGTCGGAATAGTCTCCCACACCGATGACAGCGTACTCGTCGCCGCCTATCCTACAGCAGATCTCACTGTTCTTGCAGCAGGTATTCAGTGCGTTGGCGGCAACGATAATGGCGTTATCTCCCTCTATATGGCCGAAATTGTCGTTGATGCTCTTCAGCAGGTCAAGGTCGGCCATCATGATGAAGAAATTCTTCTTCTCTGTCTGTGCTTTTTTGAACAGCGATTCCGAGAATCTGTTGAATCCCTTTCTGTTGTACACACCCGTAAGCGTGTCACGTATGGAACTCATGGAAATTCGCTGATTTATGCTCATCAGCTTGGTCCTTACACGGAGGAATTCAAGTGCTATGTTGATATTCCTGTTCCAGTGGGCGAATACCATGCTGATAGACAACCGGATGTCCCTGAATCTGAACAGTGAGTAGCCGAAGCATCTGTCCATGAAGTGTACAGGGAGTATAAAGTAAACAGCAGGCCCGTCGGAGTATTCCTCCATAGCGGGCGGTATGATATCCGAGGAGATATACTCGTGGCTGACCAGTTCGGCAGTACCGTCCCTGATGACCATGCGCATCTCCATCGTGGGAGTATAGCCCACACGGATGTAGTCATCGTCATCATTGTTTTCCACATCGTCCCAGTTCCTGCAAAGGCAGAGCATATAGGTTTCGATGCCGTTGAGGACGTAGGAGTATTCCTCTATCTTATGCAGAAGAGCTTCAAGGCTTTCCGCCTGCATAAGCCCCTCCATCATGCCGCTTTTACGGTAGAAGCGTTCATAGCGCTCCACATTTTTATTGTAGTACTCACGGTGCCTGACGAGGAAGCTGAGTCCCTCGCTGCATCCGCAGCTTTGTGCAAGAATGAGCGAGCCCTTTGTGATATCCACAGGCTCGGTCTTCTCCCCCGTTATCATCTCGTGCAGCCTGCACACCGCCGAAGCTCCCAGATGGGTATTTTCGGGGAAAACAGTGGAGATGGAGGGGATGTTGTCGAATGCCTCTCTTGCGCCGTCGTAGCCTGTTATCTTCACCTGCTCGGGAACCTTGATGCCTACGCTGATAAGCTCGTTGCACAGGTTCATGGCCATTACGTCATTAGCGCAGACCACAGCGTCGGGGATGGGGCGTTTTCTGCCCGATATCTCCTTGGCAAGCCTCTGAGCGGCAGGCTTCCAGAAATCGCCGTAGACAATGTTGGAGTCCTTCACTTCAAGGCCGTGCTTTTTCCATGGAGCGTTTGTAGCCTTCAAGTCTCGACATAGCGGGGGGTATTGCCCTTGGGTCCCGTGAGACACATGATGTCCCTGCATCCGTGTACTTCGATGAGATGGTCGGTCATGCGCTCGATAACGGGCTTGTCCTCGGCGTAAATACTCTCACAGAAGTCGTAGTCGTAATCAAGGCACAGCGTAGGAACTCCCACAGCGATTATCTGTTCCCTTATCTTGTCGAGAAGGGTCTGGCTGGCGAAATTTCCGCCGAGAAGGAGGATACCGTCGATTATCTCACTGTTAATGAGGGTGAAGATATTCTCCTCGCCGTTCTGGATAAGTCCTTCACCGTCAACGCTGAACGTCATGACGAAAGCATACACATCGTAGCCGAGAGCCTTGCTCTGCTCCGAAATGCCGACTAAAATACGGTTCATGTAGTCATTTGATATATCCGCAGCGATAACTGCGATCTTTTTTCTTTTCTGCAAAACTCTCACCCCGATCTGTGCTATATGAATTATATATATATCTACATTATTTAATATTACGCCTATTTTACTATTATACTATTTTACATTATACAGTATTACTGCTCATATTTCAAGTCTTTTCGGTAAATTTTAATTAAAATGTAATATTACTTCAGCTCTGCAATGGTTACGCCGTCCTCGCCCTCGCCGAAAAGTCCGAGTCTGAATGCCTTAACGGACGGGTGAGATTTAAGCCGTCTGTGGACAGCCTGTCTCAGCAGACCGGTGCCCTTGCCGTGGATAATGGTGATAGTGGAAATGTTTGACATTACCGCACGGTCGATGAATGCGTCAAGCTGATAGATACCGTCATCGCAGGCGCAGCCACGGATGTCAAGTTCCATTTTGCCCCTTCTTTCGGCCTTTACGCCGACTTTGTTCATCTTGCGGTTTGGCTTCACGGACTTATTTCCAACGGTCACCTTGGGAGTTTCCTCCAGTCTGAGGCGTGAAACAGCCATTTTCGTTTTCATAACGCCCATCTGCACGAACACGAAATCGCTTCCGTCAGGGTCGCCCGAAACTATGCCCTTTCTGCCTAAGTCCACAACGTAAACGGTGTCGCCACGCTTCAGCTTTCTCGGCAGGACATAGTCCGCATTGGGGTCCTTGCTGTCCACAGGGTTGGCGGTGTCGTACATCTTGTTGAAGCTCTGTTTTGCCTTCGACTTAGCCCCCGAAACATTGGAGCTGAAGTCCTTTTTGTCCTTCTGTTTGCGGAGCTTTTCCAGCTCGTCGATGAGTTCGTTGGACTCTGCCTTGGTCTGCTCGATGATAGTCATTGCACGGAGTCTCGCCTTTTCCAGCTCGTCAGCCTTTGCAGCCTCTATCTCTTCCTTTTCCTTGCGGAGTTTCTCCTCATGCTCGGCGGCTTCACGGTGAAGTCTTGCGGCATCGTCCTTCATTTTCTCCAGCTCGATACGTGCGGCTTCAAGCTTGCCGATGACCTCCTCAAGACGGGAATTCGCCTCGCTTACGCCTGATTTGGCCTCCTCGATGATATCGGATGGCATACCCAGACTTTCCGAGATTGCAAAAGCGTTGGACTTGCCGGGAGAGCCGACAATGAGCCTGTATGTGGGACGGAGTGTCTCGATATCGAATTCACATGACGCATTTTCAACATTTTCGCTGTCGATGGCGAAAACTTTCAGCTCCTGATAGTGGGTAGTGACCATAATCTTAGCCCCCGACTTCATCAGACGGCGGATTATAGCCACAGCGAGAGCCGCACCCTCAACAGGGTCGGTACCCGAACCCAGCTCGTCAAGGAGAACAAGTGAGCTTGCGTCGGCGGTTTTAAGTATCTCGATGACCTTGTTGGTATGTGACGAGAAAGTGGAAAGATTCTGCTCGATGCTCTGGCTATCACCGATATCGGCGAGAACATGGCGGAAAATAGAGATCCTGCTGCCGTCGGCAACGGGGATGAGAAGTCCGCACATTATCATGCAGCTGAGCAGTCCGGCAGTTTTCAGCGAAACGGTCTTACCGCCGGTATTCGGTCCCGTGATGATGAGAGCCTGATAGTCCTCACCCAGCGAAAGGTCGATGGGAACGGCTTTTTCCCTGTCGATAAGGGGATGACGTGCCTTTTTCAGGAACATCTTGCCGTCGTCGGTTATCTCGGGAAGCGTACATCTCAGCTTTGCGGCAAGGTTGGACTTGGCGAAGTAGAGGTTCAGCTCCGTGCATATCTTGTAATTTTCGCAGAGGATATCGGCATAGTCGCCGCATTCACGGCACAGCTCACGGATAATGCGCTCTATCTCCTCCTGCTCCTTGCCTTCGAGAAGGCGGATATCGTTGTTTGCTTCCACGATGGCCATTGGCTCGATGAACAGAGTCTGACCTGTAGCGGAAGTGTCGTGGATAAGGCCGTTGACCTGACCACGGTACTCCGATTTTACGGGGAGAACAAAGCGTCCGTCACGGATAGTCACGTTGCTCTCCTGGAGGTACTGCTGAGTGGTCTTGTTCTTTATCATCTTGTCGAGAGTTTCACGCAGCTGCATCCCTGCACGGTTTATCTTGCGGCGGATAGCGGCAAGTTCGGGGCTGGCGGCGTCGGCGATCTCATTTTCGGAGATAATGGAACGTTCCAGCTTTTCAAGCAGCCAGTCGTTGGGCTGGAGCCTTGTGAACAGGTAGCTGAGCTCGGTCTCCACGTTTTCACAGTGGGCGTACCAGTCAGCGAGACCCTTTATCTGGCGGAGCATAGCGGCGATGTCCATGAGGTCACGGAGTGACACAACAGCGCCTGATTTAGCTCTTGCAGCAACGGAGGAGATATCCTTGAAGTTACTGAAGGGCGGAGTTCCGAACTGAACGGAGAGTTCGAGAGCCTGAGAAGTTTTGAGGCATTCATAGCGGACTCTTTCCAGATCGGGATCGGGGCGGACAGCGAGAGCCATACGTCTTGTTTCCTCGTTTGAGGTAAGATTGGCGAGCATATCCAGGATTTTGTCGAGTTCAAGAGTTTTGAGATATTTATTCATATTTATTCCTTTTCAACACAAAAAGAACCCATAAGCATTGAATTTTGAAAGGGTTCTGATAAAAATATACTAATAATTATCCGCCGAAGGCGGTATTCCGGGGTCAAGGGGGATGTTATCTCCCTTGTGGGGGTGTATGAGGGGGCAAAGCCCCCTGACAAAGCAGTAAATCCAGCGAAGCGTAGATTTACGGACGGCTCAGTAAAACCGTCGGTCAAGCCGAGGGAAGTGCTTGTTTACCAGCCGAACAGCATTGCTTCGCTTGCTGTTCTACCTCTTAGGAGAGGCTCTGCCTCTCCCCGTACCCCTCTCCGCCAGAGAGGTCTACACCTCTCTGGACTCTGGTATTGTCGGCTTCGCCGATTTCTTTTATTTTTTCTTTTTTTATTTATTTCACCGACCTGTAAAACTCCAGCGTCGGGAAACTCTTCTCCAGATGCGCCTGCGTGTACTCCTCCGCTAACTGCGAAAGCGCACTCATCGTCCCTTCCGTTACCCGGAAATTGAACAATCTCCCGAAATCAGCAAGCACTATATGTCTCACCGCTCTCAACACAGGCAGCCGCACCCTCATATAATTTCCGCCATGACCTTCCCCGAAACAATCCGAACAGTAAAACCCCCCGTCCGTTATGGAGAAGAATATCTCCTCAGGCTCAAATGTTCCGCATTCCCTGCAAGCCACTATGTCAGGCATGAAGCCTATCTCCGACATCAGCCGCAGCTCGAACACCGCCTTCAGAAATTCCTCGCTCCTCTCGTTCTTTTCAAGGTAGTGCAGGCAGTTCAGCGTCAGGCGCAGTATATCGTTGTTCTGAGCCTCGGGTATCACGCAGAACCGCAAAACCTCCGAAAAATAGGAGGCCAGCGATATCTTCGTCAGCGAATCCCTAAGCCCGTAAAAAATATGTAAAGGCTCTGCACTGTTGAGATACAGCATATTTCTCCGCTGATCGAGGCAGAACCTTGAATAGGCGAAAAGCTGGGATGAACTTCCGCTTTTGCCGTTGATCTTCCTTGCTCCCTTTACGGAAGCTTCCAGCACTCCCCTGTCTCTTGTCAGGATGTCGATGAACTTATCCTGTTCACCTACCGAGCGCTCTCTCAGGACTATTCCTTCTATTGTTATCATGAGTATCCTCAGTATATACGGCATAGGACAGATAGTCCTCTATCCTGCCTGTTTCCGTGAATCTCTCCCACAGCAATTCTTCCATAATTACCTCCTGATGCAAAGGGGCGCACTATGGCGTCCCTGTTACATTTCAATGAAGTTTTCTTCGTCAAATAAATATCGATAATTATTTCGTCGGGCTTCGCCGAGGGGAATGCTTGTCTGCCGGCCGTGTGACATAGCTGCGCTCGTCACACTACCTTTCAGGGGGACGCTGTCCCCCTCGTACACCCCCTGCCAAAGGGAAGTACATTCCCTTTGGAATCCCGGTGTCGGCTTCGCCGATTTCTTTATTATTATCTGTAATTATGTAAGAATTATTTGTGGTATTATTTATCAGAAAGTCCGAAGCTTCTGATAAGTCCTTCCCTGTTGCGCCAGTCCTCTTTGACCTTGACCCAGCACTTCAGGTTCACCTTTATCTGGAAGAAATCCTCCAGTTCCATACGTGCGGCAGTTGATGCCTTTTTCAGCATAGCTCCGCCCTTTCCGATGATGATGCCCTTATGGGATTCCCTCTCGCAGTAGATAACGGCAGAAATGTCCAGTATGTCCTTGTCTTCACGCTCCGACATTTCTTCAACTCCCACAGCGATACCGTGGGGCACTTCGTCATTGAGCAGCATGAGCAGCTTCTCACGTATCATCTCCGCAGCCAGTACCTTTTCGGGCTGGTCTGTTATCATGTCATCAGGGAAGTAGTGCACCGACTCCTCGGAGAGGTTGATTATCTCCTGTATAACGATGTCGATACCGCTGTTTTCGGTGACGCTTACAGGGATAACCGCCCGGAAGTTTATCTTAGATGTAAGGTCAGCGATAACGGGAGCAAGCTCGTCCTTGTTCTTCAGCAGGTCTATCTTGTTCAGCACCAGTATTACCGGCATTTTCGAGCTGTTCATAGACTTGAGCAGATCCAGCTCCTGCTGATTTATCTTCTTGGTGCAGTCCATAACGAATACCACAGCGTCGATATCGCTGACGGATTCCCTGACGGTATTGAGCATATGCTCGCTGAGTTTGTTCACAGGCTTATGAAGTCCCGGAGTATCGAAGAAAACCAGCTGTACATCGTCTATATTGCGGATGCCCGTGATACGTGTTCGTGTAGTCTGGGGCTTGCTGCTGACGGAAGCTATCTTCTCGCCCACGATGGCATTGAGAAGCGAGGACTTTCCTGCGTTGGTGCGTCCTGCGATAGTTACAAAGGCTGTTCTGGACATCAGTTATTGTCTCCGTTCACTACGAAAGTAGCGTCTCTGGAAATTCCCAGTTTTTCGAGGACAGACTCTTCCTTCTCACGCATTATGCGCTGGTCGAGCTGACTTGTCTCGTGGTCGTAGCCGAGGAGATGGAGCATTGAATGAACGGTGAGGAATCCCACTTCTCTCTCCAGTGAGTGGCCGTAATTCTGAGCCTGCTTAACGGCAGTTTCAAGGGAAATGACCACATCGCCCAGCTGTACAGCGCCTGTTTCGGGGTTGATCTCAACAGTACCGTCATCACCTGTCAGCGGGAATGAAAGAACATCTGTAACGCTGTCCTTGTTCCTGTATATCTTATTGAGATTCTTGATCTCGTTGTTGCTTACGAATGAAACGCTTACCTCAGCGTCCTTGCCGAAATTCTCGGTAGTGAGTACAGCCTGACAGCATCTTCTGATAAGCAGTCTGATACCTACGGGCACCTTCACCTCTGTCTGATTATTCTTAACGTAAACTTTTAATTTAGCCATGATTTCTCGTTCTCCCTTCGTTATATTTCTCGTACGCCTTGATTATGTCCTGAACAAGTCTGTGGCGCACGACATCTTTTTCGGTAAATCTGTGTATCTCGATATCATCAATGCCTTTCAGCACCTTAATGGCTTCGACGAGGCCCGACTTTCTCGAATCGGGCAGGTCTATCTGAGTGATATCGCCTGTGATGACCATTCTGCTGTCATTTCCCAGTCTGGTCAGGAACATTTTTATCTGTTCCGAAGTAGTATTCTGAGCTTCATCGAGGATGATGAAAGCTTCGTCGAGGGTACGTCCACGCATATAGGCGAGCGGAGCCACCTCGATAATGCCTTTCTCCATGTAGCGGGCAAAGCTCTCCGCACCGAACATATCGAAGAGAGCGTCGTACAGCGGACGGAGGTAGGGGTCTACCTTATCCTGTAAGTCACCCGGGAGAAAGCCCAGTTTTTCGCCTGCTTCAACGGCAGGACGGGTAAGAATGATCTTCTTGATCTTATGTTCTCTGAACGCCTTTACAGCCATAGCGACAGCGAGGTAGGTCTTGCCCGTACCCGCAGGTCCTATGCCGAGGACGATGGTATTGTTCTTTATAGCATCGGTGTAGCGTTTCTGTCCCACTGTTCTGGGACGGAGTATCTTTCCCGAAGCCGTTACGCATATACCGTCGCCGCCCAGTTCTTCAAGCTCCTCTTCAACGCCGTCAGCCACCATTGATGTGACGTACCTGACGGTCTGCTCGCTGACAGACTGTCCGCTGCCGCTGAGTCTGAGAATGGCTCTGAGAGCTTTTTCGGCGCCGATGACGTTTTCCTCGTCACCGATGAGTTTTATGCCTCCGTTCCTGCTTACCGCAGTAACGTTGTAATCCTTCTGGATGTGGCTTATGTTGCCGTCAAGCTGACCGAAGAGCGAAGCAAGCTGATCGGGGCTTTCGACGTCTACAAATTTTTCCGCCATTAATTATTTTCTCCAATCTTGTCTGCGGGGAATCTGCCTGCCGAAGCAAGAGCGGCATTTGAGTACCTCTTGTCCGCAGATACATCTTTGAGCACCCTGACGTTATCAGGGAAATCGATCAGCTGATCGGGGCTTTTCATTTCAAGTTCCATGATAGCCAGCGAATCCGAGAACGGATAGGTATCCAGTTCAAAGAGCTGATCGTGATAGTTGAAAGCGTAGCGGACCTTCTCAACAGGTCTGACCTCCGTCTTTGCCTCTTTGAGAAGGCGACGGTAGTCATCCTGAGTGATGCTGCGCTCATTTTCCTCACGGGTAACAGGTGTGAGGAAGACTTTTTCTGTATAGGTATAGGATATTTCACCGTTTTCGTCCAGCCGGCGGACTCTGCGCTGAGAATTTCTTTCACCGTCGGTAAGGTAGGTCTGAGTAATTCCTATTCTCTTGCGGACGTCAAGCTTTTCAACGTCGGGGAATTCGACGAGGAATTTACGTTCGATCTCGTAAACTTTTCCCATATTCACACTCCAATACTGAAACATTTTCCAATACTACATTATAATACATTTTTTGATTAATGTCAACAAAAAATTCAGATTATTCTGTGTAAAATGCTTAGTTTTATTTGAAACCGATATATAAAAAGAATATAATCACTCCCCGGGATCCATGTCCGCAAGCATAATGGAATATGGCGAAAAAGGGCTTCCCTCAGGAGAAATATCCTCGCTGTGCATAGACACATCTCCCCTGAAATCGCAGGGAGGTATGCACAGTGTAAAACCATTTTCATTTAATATAAGTTCAGCCCCTATGCGTTCAGCCAGAAGCGAACACATCTCGTCGGGACATCTGTTCATCACCTCGGGAGGCTGTACCCTTCCGCTTTCGGGAAAGTCATGTCTGTCCTGCGCCTCCATGTCAAAATAAAGGCTTTCGTCCTTCCTGTAGCTGCGGATCACGAATGTATTTCTCCTGTCCTCTGAATTAAGGAGTATCTTCCTCATCTGTCCGAGGAAAATATACCTCAGGGACTGAAGACAGCTGACAAAGGGCTCGCCGTCCGTTTCCGTGAACACGACCTTTGCTCTGCCTCCCGATGCGATATTGCACTGACTTGTCAGCTCCTCGCAGAATGAGGGCATATCAATGATCTCCCTGTCGTTGACGGGTATCTCGTTAGCCGCAAAAGCCGAGACCTCCATAGAGCGCATGAGACTGCGTGACATGAACATCATATAGTCCCTTACCCTTGTGTCGGACTTCTTCCGTCTGCGCCCGTCATCCAGCATCTCCGCCGCAGCAGCCATAGCTCTTGCCATAGCGTCGTTATATCTGATATACTCCTTTGCAAAGGGCATATCAAAGAAATTTTTTATATCGTTGAATTTATCCAGTCATATCACCTTCCTGTCTGCATTACATTTATTATTATACTACTTTTTCATGAAAAAATAAATACTTAAAGCCAAGTTTTTCTCCGTCAGATTCAACAAAATTTTCTCGTATGTTTAGTGCACATAATTCAAAGTGTACATTTCCTGAATTTTCTGTTATTTTTTTATCGAACCACTTGCAAATTTTGCAGCTTTGCAGTATAATAGAAATATAAAATTTTTAGGAGGTAATTTTCCAATGTCAGTTAAAGTTGCAATTAATGGTTTCGGCCGTATCGGTCGTCTCGCTTTCAGACAGATGTTCGGTGCTGAGGGTTATGAGGTAGTTGCTATCAACGACCTTACAAAGCCTTCAATGCTCGCTCATCTTCTCAAGTATGATACAGCACAGGGCGGTTACGCAGGTAAGATCGGTGAGAACCTTCACACAGTTGAGGCTGATGATGAAAAGGGTACAATCACTGTAGACGGCAAGACACTCCAGATCTACGCTAAGGCAGACGCTAACGAGCTTCCTTGGGGTGAGATCGGTGTTGACGTTGTTCTCGAGTGCACAGGTTTCTACTGCTCAAAGGACAAGTCTCAGGCTCACATCAACGCTGGTGCTAAGAAGGTTGTTATCTCTGCTCCTGCAGGCAACGATCTTCCTACTATCGTTTACAGCGTTAACGAGAAGACTCTCACAAAGGATGACAAGATCATCTCTGCTGCTTCATGCACAACAAACTGCCTCGCTCCTATGGCTAAGGCTCTCAACGACTATGCTCCTATCCAGAGCGGTATCATGAGCACTATCCACGCTTACACAGGCGATCAGATGATCCTCGACGGTCCTCACAGAAAGGGCGACCTGAGAAGAGCAAGAGCAGGCGCTGCTAACATCGTTCCTAACTCAACAGGTGCTGCTAAGGCTATCGGCCTTGTTATCCCTGAGCTCAACGGCAAGCTCATCGGCTCTGCTCAGAGAGTTCCTGTTCCAACAGGTTCAACAACTATCCTTACAGCTGTTGTTAAGGGCACAAACGTAACTAAGGAAGGCATCAACGCTGCTATGAAGGCTGCTGCTTCTGAGTCATTCGGTTACAACGAGGATCAGATCGTTTCTTCTGACGTTATCGGTATGAGATTCGGTTCACTCTTCGATGCTACACAGACAATGGTTGCTGAGATCGGTGACGGCCTCTACGAAGTTCAGGTTGTTTCATGGTACGACAACGAGAATTCTTACACATCACAGATGGTAAGAACTATCAAGTACTTTGCAGAACTTGGCTAATTAATTTTTGTTCATACAGTTTAAAAGGACGTTCTTCGGAACGTCCTTTTTTCTGCAATCCTTGACATAAACGCTGTAATATGGTAAAATTATTTCATAGTTAACTAACATAAAGAGGAACGCTTATGTTAATCAAATCAAACTGTAATATAAATAAGAGAAGTGTATTATTTATAACACTTATTATGGTGATTTGTGTTATTTGCATTATACTGGCATTTCTTATAAGAGCAAATAATATTACGATAGGTTCGTATGTTGTTATGGGTTCTTATGAGCAGGATAATGACATTTTAAACGGAAAAGAGCCTATTGAATGGCTTGTCCTCGCAAAAGAAAACAACAAAGTTCTTCTCATAAGCAGATATGCACTTGATTCTCTCCCATATTCAGAACATTTAAAAGATATTCCATGGGAAAATTGTTCTCTCCGCACTTGGCTTAACGCAAATTTTATAAATGAGGCTTTTAATGCGGATGAACAAGACAGCATTATCATTTCAAATATAACGGCTGACAAAAATCCCGAACATGATACGGAGCAAGGCGGTGACACAACAGATAAGCTGTTTCTTCTCAGCATGAAGGAGGCAAATGAATATTTTGATTCTGATGCAGCACGTCAGTGTAAATGCACAGAATACTGCTACGCTCAGGGAACTTGTAAATCAAGCGAAACAGGTAATTGTTGGTGGTGGATGCGTACAATGGGTGATATTGATATTGATGCAACAGTTGTGGATGATGAAGGTCCGCTTCAGGACTGCGGTGATCGTGTAACTGTTAAAGAAACAGCAGTTCGCCCTGCTATGTGGGTAGACCTCAGAAATAAAGATTTAGTGAAAAAATAAACTTTACAAAGGACTGATATTATGGACATTATCCTCGCTTCTGCATCCCCGAGACGCAGGGAGCTTATGAAATATATAACCGACGATTTTACCGCTGTTTCCCTGGACTGCGATGAGACTCTGCCCAAGGGCATACCTCCCATGGAGGCCTCGGAGTATCTGGCAAAGCTGAAAGCCAGAGCCGCCGCTGAGAAATATCCCGACAGCGTTATTATCGGATGCGACACAACCGTGATCCTCGGTCAGCGCATTCTCGGCAAACCCAAGGACAAGGAGCAGTGTATCGACGATATATCGGCACTTGCAGGCTTCACTCATCAGGTGGTGACGGGCTGTGCTATTGTCTGCGGAGAGAGATGCGTTTCTTTTTCCGAGGTGACGGATGTGACATTCCGTGACCTGACAATGGCGGAAATTACCGCATATGCCGACACCGATGAGCCTTACGACAAGGCAGGCGGCTACGGCATACAGGGCAAAGGCTCGGAGCTGATAGAATCTATAAACGGCGATTTCTTCAACGTTGTGGGACTTCCCGTGGGACGGCTTTTCAATGAGCTGAAGAAGTTTCTGAGCAAAAAATAAATAAAAAAATCGGCGAAGCCGACAATACCAGAGTCCAGAGAGGTGTAGACCTCTCTGGCGGAGAGGGGTACGGGGAGAGGCAGAGCCTCTCCTAAAAGGTAGAACAGCAAGCGAAGCAATGCTGTTCGGCTGTTGGACAAGCACTTCCCTCGGCTCGACCGACGCTTTTACTGAACAGTCCGTAAAGCATAGCTACGCTCGCTTTACTACTTTGTCAGGGGGACGCTGTCCCCCTCGTTCACCCCCTGCCAGAGAGGTCTACACCCCTCTGGACTCCGTAATGCGCCTTCGGCGTTTCTGATAATTATTATTTTTATATAAAGGAGAATCACTATGAACTCAACCGCTTTCCACAATGCCGACATCCTTCTGCCGAAAAAAGGCACTGACATGAACAAATGGTCAGTTATCGCCTGCGACCAGTACACCAGCGAACCTCAGTACTGGGACGAGGTAAACAACATTGTCGGTGACGCACCATCAACTCTCAACCTCATCCTCCCCGAACTCTACCTCGAACAGGACGGCGTTGCTGAGCGCATCGACAACATCCACTCCGCTATGGACAAGTACGTTTCCGACGGAATTTTCGAGGAATACAAGAACGCTATGGTCTACGTTGAGCGTATCCAGAGCAACGGCATTCTCCGTCAGGGAATCGTCGGCGCTATCGATCTGGAGAAGTACGATTTCGCCAAGGGAAGCACTTCCGAAGTACGTGCGACTGAGGCTACAGTTATCGAGCGAATCCCTCCCCGTATCAAGGTAAGACAGGGCGCTCCTCTGGAACTTCCCCACATCATGATACTCATTGACGACCCCGACAATACCGTTATCGAGCCCCTTGCAAAGGCAGTTTCCGATGACAGCAAGCTTTACGATTTCGGACTTATGCAGAACGGCGGCTCAATCAAGGGCTGGCTCCTTGACGAGGGCACACAGGAAAAGATCGACTCAGCACTTTCCGCTCTCGGTCAGCAGGACACATTCAACAAGAAGTACGGTCTCAGTGACACTCCCGTTCTCCTCTACGCTATGGGCGACGGAAACCACTCTCTCGCAACAGCAAAGGAGTTCTACGAACAGCTGAAAAAGGCTGATCCCGATAAGGACTTCTCCAACCATCCTGCACGTTACGCACTTGCCGAGATAGTAAATCTCCACAGCGACGCACTGAAATTCGAGGCTATCCACCGCCTTGTATGCGATGTTGACAACGACAAGCTCATTGCTGAACTCACCGAAGCACTGGGACTTTCCGAGACAGCTGAGTCCGACCAGTACGTTATCTGCGTATGCGGCGGCGTTGAGAAGAAGCTGTATATTAATAAGAAGAGCAGCAACCTTTCAGTTGGATCGCTCCAGAATTTCCTTGACGGATATCTGAAGGCAAACGGCGGAAAGATCGACTACATCCACGGTGCAGACACAGTAAAGGCACTGGCAGAGAAGCACAGCGGAATCGCATTTATACTGCCTGATATGGACAAATCACAGCTGTTCCCGACAGTTATCAAGGACGGCGCACTGCCGAGAAAGACATTCTCAATGGGACACGCAGAGGACAAGAGATTCTACATTGAAGCAAGAAAAATAAAATAAGAAAAGATAAAAAAGAATAAAATAAAAAAATACGGCGAAGCCGACAATACCAGAGTCCAGAGAGGTGTAGACCTCTCTGGCGGAGAGGGGTACGGGGAGAGGCAGAGCCTCTCCTAAAAGGTAGAACAGCAAGCGCAGCAATGCTGTTCGGCTGGCAGACAAGCACTTCCCTCGGCTTGACCGACGCTTTTACTGAATCATCCGTAAAGCGTAGCTACGCTCGCTTTACTGCTTTGTCAGGGGGACGCTGTCCCCCTCGTTCACCCCCTGCCAAAGGGAAGTACATTCCCTTTGGAATCCCGATGCGCCTTCGGCGATGCTATTTTTTCTTTAAGGAGTTACTATGCTTGATCAGTTTTCCCGTACCGAGCTTATCTTCGGCCGCTCTGCCATGGATATCCTCGCTTCTTCCCGTGTCGCTGTCTTCGGTGTAGGCGGTGTGGGAGGCTTCACTGTCGAAGCCCTCGCCCGTTCGGGTATCGGCACTCTCGACCTCATCGACGATGACAAGGTCTGCCTCACTAACCTCAACCGCCAGATAATCGCTCTCCACAGCACTATCGGTCAGTACAAGGTTGACGTAGCCGCTGCCCGTATCCACGACATAAATCCCGGCTGCAAGGTAAATGCCTACAAGACTTTCTTCATGCCCGAAACTGCCGATCAGTTCGACTTCTCGCAGTACGACTACGTGGTGGACGCTATCGACACTGTCACAGGCAAGCTTGAAATTATCGAACGTGCAAAAGCGGCAGGCGTTCCCGTTATCAGCTCCATGGGCGCAGGAAATAAAATCGACCCCACAGCTTTTGAGGTGACGGACATCTACAAAACGTCGGTGTGTCCCCTTGCCAAAGTCATGCGCTACCATCTGAAACGCCGTGGCATAAAGAAGCTGAAAGTGGTCTACTCAAAGGAACAGCCCATCGCTCCGTCGCAGTCAGCCATTGAGGACTGCGTGAACGAAAGCGAGAAATCAGCGTCACGCCGCTCCACTCCCGGCTCGAATGCCTTTGTTCCCTCGGTGGTGGGACTGATAATCGCAGGCGAAGTCATCAAAGACATCATAAATAATGCGTAATTCGTAATGCGTAATGCGTAATTGCGGTGTCCCTGTCGGGACGAATTTTGATAATTCGGAATGCGGAATTCGGAATTATGAATTATTGTGTCCCTGTCGGGACGAATTAAAAATGATTTGTAGGGGCCGCCTTTGGCGGTCCTTTGCTATATCACGGCAAATATAAAGGCACAGCAAAAAGGGCGCACACTGTGCGCCCCTACATTTTTCCCATTTGTCGATTTTGGGGCGGATAATATCTGCCCTTACAAATTGTTCGGCCACCATTAATTACGCATTACGCATTACGCATTACGCATTATAAACAGTTCATTAGTAGTTTTCTTTTCTCACCTCAAAGTAGCTCTGAGAGTGGAAGCAGACAGGGCATACCTCGGGGGCTTCTGTGCCGACAACGATATGGCCGCAGTTACGGCATTCCCAGATTGTCACGCCGCTCTTTTTGAACACTTCCATAGCCTCCACATTCTTCAGCAGGGCACGGTAGCGCTCCTCGTGGTGCTTCTCGATAGCGCCCACTCCACGGAACTGTGCGGCAAGCTCGGGGAATCCTTCCTCCTCGGCTTCCTTTGCCATGCGCTCATACATATCGGTCCACTCATGATTCTCGCCCTCGGCGGCATGGAGAAGATTCTCCTCGGTAGTGCCGATACCGCCCAGCGCCTTGAACCAGAGTTTAGCGTGTTCCTTTTCGTTTTCGGCGGTTTTCAGGAATATCTCGGCAATCTGCTCATAGCCGTTCTTTTTGGCTACAGATGCGAAATATGTGTATTTATTGCGTGCCTGCGATTCGCCTGCAAAGGCTTCAAGCAGGTTCTTTTCGGTCTTGGTGCCTGCGTATTTGTTTGCAGTCGGTGCAGCTTCGGGAGCGGAACTTATCTTCTCAAACTCAGAAGCAGGAACGCCGCAAAGAGGACATTCAAAGTCCTCGGGGAGTTCGTCGCCAATGTACTCATAGCCGCAGACTGTGCATCTCCAGATGGTCTGACCGCCCTCGGTCTTTCCCACAGCAACCATGTCGTCCTCTTTTTTGCCGCCTGTGACCTTCTCGAAGTCGGATGCCGGGTGCTTGCACAGCGGACAGATAAAGTCCTCGGGTATCTCCTCGCCCACGTATTCGTAGCCGCAGACCGTGCACCTCCAGATAGTCTGACCGTCATCGGTTGTTCCAACAGCTTCGGGCTTTGGCTTGATGTTGTTCTGGTAATACTCATAAGTAGCGGAAGGCACATCGCTGAGAACGCCCATATCCGTAACATCGGCAATGAACATGGTATGTGTGCCGAGGTCCGTGGACTGAACAACTTTCCCACTGATATAGCCGTTTGTGCCCTTTGTGATGCAGAGAGTGTCATTCTCAAGGCGCTTGCAGTCGGTGAAATCCGCAAACTTGTCTACATCCCTACCGGATCGAAACCCAAAGTTCTTGAAAAGCTCGAAAGTAGCGTCATTGCTGATGACGGAGGCTGTAAACCTGCCTGTTTTCGCTATCATATCATGGGTGAGGTTGCTTTTGTTGACTGTGATACTAACACGGTTAGGGTCAGATGTTACCTGCATAAGGGTGTTTGTGATGCATCCGTTGTCTCTTTCTTCGTCCTTAGCTGTTAAAACAAAGAGTCCATAGCTTATTTTGTACATTGCTTTCTTGTCCATTTCGGGGACCTCCTTTTCGATTTCATAATGGCAGCATACCACATATTAAGATAGTAACAGGATTTTTATTATTTGTCAATAGAATTTTTTTGAATTTTTTGATAATTTAGTAAAAAAGGCAGAACTTTGTTGACATATCGCCGTTTATGCGCTATAATATAGGTATTGTAAATATTATATGAAGGGATGAATAATCCGTGTCAGAGATAAAATATATTTTTGCCGCAGCTGCTGTGTCAGCTCTCATGCTTATCGCAGGCTGTTCAGCAAAATCAAATACTTCAACAACTGAACCGATACCAACAGATGCAGTTACAGAAGTGACTGAAACTGCCGAGATGACCACTGAGCCCCTTGTTTCACTGAGCAAGGAAACTACTCAGACCACCAGCACCGCTACCACAGTCGATGTTGAGACTACACAGACTACAGTCACAGCAACAGGCTACGTGGCAGCTACCGATTACCGTACATTTGAGGGTACAGGTCTGGACGGCGAGGCAGGCTCAGCTCACAACGCAAAGCCCGTTTCAAACGAAGACCTCTACATAAGCGTGGCTGAGGTCGGTGTAATGCCCGGCTACACCCTTGACTGGACAGGCATGAGCCCATGGTCAAGCATCTATATCACCGACGCTTACGGCAATTCCTACGTTTACGACAGAGACAACGGCAACGGAACTGCTGTCAACTCCGCAACGGGACAGGAGTACAAATTCGACGTTATCACCAGCGGCGGACTTATCGACGGCTTCTGCTTCTACAATTTCCCCCAGTCGGACTACTACACTATCACTGTCAACGGCAGTGCACAGGTAACAGGTTCTGACTATCCTCTCACATGGAGCGGATTCACCATCTATGCCTGATAATAATTCGTAATGCGTAATGCGTAATTCGTAATTGTTGTGTCCCTGTCGGGACGGATTTTGATAATTCGTAATTCGTAATTCGTAATGCGTAATTAATGGTGGCCGAACATTTGGTAATCTGCCAGAAAATCGACAAATATGAAAAATGTAGGGGCGCTTTCCGAGCGCCCTTTTTGCTGTGCCTTTATATTTGCCGTGATATAGCAAAAGGACCGCCAAAGGCGGCCCCTACAAATCATTTTAAATCCGTCCCGACAGGGACACCGCAATTACGCATTACGCATTACGAATTACGCATTAATAAGTGCCAGCGAGCGAAAGCAGAATAACCGCAACGTACAGAGTAAGCGAGTTTACGAGCGAATCGTGGAATGCGCCGCCGCTCGCTCAGCGGCGAATGAGACGATTTGTCAGTTCAAATCTACAAAACATCATTGACTTGTATGTAGGTTGTATTGTATAATTTAATCATAGAAAATCCCTCTCAGAGGATATTAAAATAAAATCGATCATATTTTTAGGAGGATCACATATGATTAATAAAATTATGAAAAAAGCTGCGGCTATGGCTATGTCAGGCGCTATGCTCATATCAGCCGCCCTCTCGGCTCCTTACGCTCAGTTTGACGCTTTTGCCGCCAATAAATCAAGAGCTTCCGTTCATGACCCCTCAGTCATCAAGGCTCCCGACGGCACTTACTACGTTTTCGGCTCGCATATCGATGCCGCTAAAAGCTCCGACCTCCAGAACTGGAAATCCTTCACTAACGGATATGCACGTACAAATAATGTGGAATTCGGCAACCTTTCCGAGAACCTGAAAAAAGCCTTCGCATGGGCAGGCGAGGACTTAGGCGACTGCGTGGGCGGCTTTGCGGTATGGGCTCCCGATGTTTACTGGAATCCCGACTACGTCAACTCAGACGGCTCAAAGGGCGCTTATCTCATGTACTTCTGCACCTCATCAACTTGGAATACCTCAGTTATCGCCTACGCCGCTTCCAAGAAGATAGAGGGACCTTATACCTTGGTGGATACTCTCATCTATTCGGGATTTACCTCCAACGACACCTACGCTAAAAGCTCCACCAAGAACGTTAACCGCAAGTACACCTCCACCAATATCGACGAGCTGATCAATTCCAAGGAGGTCACCTACAACAACGCATGGTTTGAAGGCAATGGCGGCTACAATTACAGGGAATTCCCCAACGCTATCGACCCTACCATCTACACCGATACCGACGGAAAGATGTACATGGTATACGGCTCATGGTCAGGCGGACTTTTCACCCTTGAGATCGACAAGAAAACAGGTAAATGCATCCACCCCAAGAGCGGCAAAACTTCCGACGGACGCACTGTTGACAGCTACTTCGGAACCAAGCTGACAGGCGGCTACCACAAATCAGGCGAGGGCCCGTTCATCGAGTACAATGCCGACACAGGCTACTACTATCTGTGGGAGACTTACGGCGGACTTTTCTCCGACGGCGGCTACAATATGCGAGTTTACCGCTCCAAGAGCCCTACAGGTCCTTTCACCGATCCGGCAGGCAGATCGGGAATCATGAACGCTAACTCTAACCTTGACCAGGCAGGACTGAAAGTCATGGGCAATTACAAGTTCTCCACACTGGACAAGGCGTACATGGCCTGCGGACATAACTCTGTTCTCCGTGACGATGACGGTCAGTGGTACCTCCTCTATCATGCACGTTTCGACGACGGCAGCGAGTACCATGAGGTGAGAGTCCACAAGATGTACTTCAACGAGGAAGGCTGGCCTGTTGTTGCGCCATTCGAGAACAGCGGCGATGTTATGAGCGAAAGCGGCTACGACGTTTCGGACATCGTGGGCGACTATGAATACATCAATCACGGCAACTCCACCGACGGCAAGATCATCGGCTACAAAAAGATAAAGCTCAACGCTGACGGCACTATCTCAGGCGATGTCAGCGGTACATGGACACAGGATGCGGCAAGCTCTGCGGCTGTCATCACCATCGGCGGTCAGAAGTACAGCGGCTATTTCATGGCTGCTCAGAACGAAAAAGGCACCAAGGTAATGTCATTCACAGCTGTTGGAAGCAACAACCAGACCATCTGGGGCGCTCAGAATAAGGCATTCACTGGCAAGGAACGTGACGGCGGTGCTGCGGATTACACCAATTCAAACGACGTTCTCACTTTCGCTCCCGAAACTATCGGCGATATCAGCTCAGACCTGAAAATAAGCGGAACCGAACTTCTCAGCGGTGTCCCCTACTTCATCACCAACGTGAACAGCGGTCTGTCTCTTGACCTCCCCGAAGGCAAACTGGACAACGGCACCAACATCCAGCAGTGGGACTTCAACAAGCTGTGGGCTCAGCAGTGGCGCATCATCTCCGTGGACAAGGAATGGTGCAGGATCGTTTCACTTGGCGACGAGGGCAAGTGCATCGCCGTGGCTAAGGATACTGCCGACGACGGTACAAATGTAGAGCTCCAGACCTACACAGGCGCAGACAATCAGCTGTTCAAGTTCGTGAAGAGCGGTTCGTCCTACGGCATAGTTTCCAAGTGCTCAGGCGGCAAGGGCGCTCTGGATGTATTCGAGTGGTCCAAGGAAAACGGCGGAAACGTCAACCAGTTCGCCTACAACGAGTATGCCTGCCAGCTGTGGAATATCGCTCCCGTTTACCCAAAGGTCAACGCCGGCACCTACACTCTCAGGAACGTAAACAGCGGCCTTTACGTGGGTATGAATGCAAGCGGAAGCCTTATCCAGTTCGCTGAGCCTGTGGCTTGGGATATCGACGAAAATTCACGCTTCACTCTCCCCATCGACGACGCTATACCTGTTCAGCCCACTTACATTGCTGTTGATAACGGCTCCAACGGCGAGGACGTTGCCTACAAGGGCGTAAACAACGCAGATTCGGCAAATATGAAGCTCATCTGCAACAAGGACGGCTCATACTCCGTTATGACAGGCGCTTCCGAATACAAGTCATGCTGGGATGTTTTCGAGAAAAGCACGGAAGCCGGCGCAAATATCGGTCAGTGGGAGTTCAACGGCGGCGACTGGCAGAAATTCGTCATCGAGCCTGCGGTAAGGACTGAGATCCCCGAGGAGATTATTACGGCCACCACAACGACTACCACCACAACCACAACGACCGAGGCAACTACAACTCCCGAGCCGACCACAACTACCGAAACAGCAACCACCACCGCACAGCCCGAAGAACAGGGACTTGCAGGCGATACCAACTGCGACGGAAAGGTCGATATCTCCGACGCTGTGCTTATCATGCAGTCACTTTCAAACCCTGCCAAGTACGGCACATCGGGAAGCGACAGCACTCACATCACCGAAAAGGGCAAGGCTAACGGCGACGTTACAGGCGGCGGCGACGGTCTGACAAATATGGACGCTCTGGAGATCCAGAAATTCATGCTGGGACTTGTTGACAAGCTGACAAGCTGACGTCAGCTTGACCACAATCACGATTCGGCCGCTGAGCGAGCGGCGGCGCAATCCACGTTTCGCTTGCTACGCTCGCTTACTCTGTGCGTTTAGCTTACTCTGCTTTCGCACGGGGACGCCCCCGCTGGCGATCCACGAATCGCTCGTAAACTCGCTTACTCTGTACGGTAAGCTTACTCTGCTTTCGCTCGTTGGCACTTTATAATGCGCTGTTGATAATGCGTAATGCGTAATGCGTAATTAATGGTGGCCGAACAATTTGTAAGGGCGGATATTATCCGCCCGAAAACCGACAAATGAGAAAAATGTAGGGGCGCTTTCCGAGCGCCCTTTTTGCTGTGCCTTTATATTTGCCATGATATAGCAAAAGGACCGCCAAAGGCGGCCCCTACAGCCGCTGAGCGAGCGGCGGCGCATTCCACGATTCGCTTGCTACGCTCGCTTACTCTGTACGGTAAGCTTAGTCTGCTTTCGCTCGCTGGCACTTTATAATGCGCTGTTTATAATGCGTAATTCGTAATGCGTAATGCGTAATTAATGGTGGCCGAACAATTTGTAAGGGCGGATATTATCCGCCCGAAAACCGACAAATGAGAAAAATGTAGGGGCGCTTTCCGAGCGCCCTTTTTGCTGTGCCTTTATATTTGCCATGATATAGCAAAAGGGCCGCCAAAGGCGGCCCCTACAATTCATTTTAAATCCGTCCCGACAGGGACACCACAATTACGCATTACGCATTACGAATTACGCATTAATAAGTGCCAATGAGCGAAAGCAGATTATGCTAAACGTACAGAGTTAGGCTCTTCAGAGCCGAATCGTGATCGTGGTCAAGCTGACGACAGCTTGTTAGCGGTATTGGATGTTCATGTCAACGTCGCCTGCAATGCCGTCGATATTGCCGTAACAGCTTGCCTGCCAGATGTCGTACACGCCTTCGTAGTCGGTCTCGTCGGTGAAGTGAGCCAGCCATACGGGAGCGATAGCCTTGGACTTGTCGTCCCATATAGTGCGGAGCAGATTGCGGCTGCTATAGAGCATTGCCGTGTAGCCGTAGCTCTCCATCTCGCTCTTGAAAAGGCGGTACAGCTCGTTGAGGTCGTGGAGGCTCATGCCGAATTCCTGGAAAGTAGTCCACTCCTCCCAGTCGAATGCAACGGGATAATCAAGCTTTCTGCCGTCAAGGGCATCGGCTATCCACTTGCAGTGCTCCGTTATGCCCTCGGGAGTGTTGTCGGTGGTGTAGAAATAAACGCCCACCTCAAGCCCGGCGGCCTGCGCTTTTTCGATGTTGGACTGGTACCAGTCGTCCATTTTCACCTCGCCGTAGGTGTTGTACCACACGCCGATACGCATGATGACGAACTGACAGCCTGCTTTTTTCACAGCCTCGAAGTCGATATCGCCCTGCCATGTGGAAACGTCGATGCCGAACTTTTCACTGCCGCTGTCATATTTCTTCACGAAGTCCTTGAAGTTCACACGGGGATTGGTGTCGGGCTCGTCGATGACCTCGTTGAGCACCATGATATTCACGTCAAACTCCGAGGTATTGCCCGAACTGTCGGCAACTGTAACGTGGAGAGGATAATTTCCTGCGGTGTTGGGGTCGATATCGCCTGTGTAGCTCATGGACGGCGTTTTGTCGTAGTTATCGCCGTAGCCGATGTAGTTGTTCAGGTCAAAAGCAGTGCCCAGAACGTGACGGGTATCCCAGCCCTCGTTGATGATGAGAGGTGGAGTTGTGTCCGCAACGTTGTACGTCAGCTCCTTTGTGAACTCGTTTCCGTCGCTGATGTAGGCCACATCTACCTTATGCTCGCCCAGACCGGAGGTATCCAGCAGGAAGCCGGGATCTTTCAGTTCAACGTTTTTGTCGGTGATGAAGCTGTCAAGGCTGATCTCCTGATAGACCTCCACCTGCTCCCGACCTGTCAGCACCAGATCGGCGGGAGGATCGGCTTTTTTGGTTGTGGTTTCTTTCTTTTCGTCCGCAGTTTCGGAAGCTGCGGCTGTTGTCGTTGTTTTCGTTTTGTTGTTTTTTGCTGCGGATGTCGAAGAGCCCGAAACAGTTGCAAAGCTTTCGGGAAGTGCCTCGCCTGATTCGACCTTGACAGAAGCGTTAGGAACTACTTTGTTGCCGCAGGCTGTAAGTGAAAAGAGTGCCAGCGCCATTGCAGCAGCGTGTCTGATCTTCAAATTGCTCCTCCTTTTGGATTTTTATTTTATATGATAATATTAGTATAACATATGATAAAATAAATGTAAATAAGGCACGGAACATCTTTTGAAATTTTATGTTATGCTTAAATCGGCGGCATATTCACTGTGAAAAATTGTTGAAATTCAGCGAAAAATATGATATAATGAATGCAAATGCATTCATTATAAATTATTTCAAAGCCCTTGCAGATACGCAGATCAGAGATCTGCTCCCTGCATATCGGGCAATTATATCATAACGCTTCGCTTTTATGATATAAGCAAACCAATTTCACACTGAGTACCACCGAGTCACACTGAGTCACACAAAAATCCCGATTCCACGGAGCTTTTTGATGGTAGAAAGCCCCAAAACAGCGCAACTGCGCTATTTTGAAAATTCATGTATTTTGAAGTATTTTGGTAGAAACGTGGTAGAAAGCCAACGATGAAAAAGTTGGTAGAAACTTGGTAGAAGCCGAAAACAACCCATAAACGGTAGAAAGCCTGTTGACAAAGCAAACTGAATAATGGACAATAGCGGACGGTGTTTCATAACAGAAGCGCTGTCCGCTATTTTTATGCCTAAAAATTGAATATTGCACATCGCTTCTCACTGAGCCTGTATGAAAACAGGTCGCTGAGGAGCTTTTTTATTTCAGATGAACTATGTCAAGGAGGTCTTTCTATGCCGAACCCTACTGAAATCAGTCTGCTCAATTACAACTTTGAAGCCAAAGCCTGTAATGAACTGCTGACGGCTATGCTCAACCATTCAGACTTTGACTACGTTACGGTCGATGAGCTTCGCCGTTACAGTGAGCTTTCGCAGTTCACCTTTGATGAACTTCGTACCGCTGTGTATGAGCTTTGCAAGAGAGGTTTCCTCCTTGTAGTACAGAAGCCGTATGGTCATGTCTATGCGGTCAACAAGCTGCGAATATCCAACATGGAATTTGTGTACGGAGCGTAAGCAGAGGTGAGAGAAATGGACAAGAAAACAAAAGCAAAAAAAACAATACCAGATACGATCTGCCGAGTACATAGGTCAGGCGGTTATGCCGTTCTGAGCAATTGCTTCGTGCGGTCAACCAATATCGGCTGCGATTCGATAGGTCTACTCGGCAAGATCAATGACCTACCGCCTACATGGAATTTCACGATTGCCGGACTTGTGGCTATCTGTGAGGACGGTGAAACAGCGATCAAGTCCCAGCTTGCTGAACTGGAACAGTGGGGATATGTCAAAAAGACCTTGCTGATGCCAAACGAATCCCCTACGGGCAGGATCAGCTATCTCTATGACTTCTATGAATACTCGGAACTGGACGATTCTATCCCGAAGTATGACATTGAAATGGAGACATTTACAGCAGATAACGCTACTCTGAACCGTGTGAAGAAGGACAGCAATTTCACTATTATCAGTGCAAAGCTCCTCAGAACCAATAAGATCAGAAACAAACTGATTGGCTTTATGCTGAAAGTTCTTTCTCTGCCGAATAGTTGGAATTTCTCTATGTCCGGACTAAAAGCGATCTGCAAAGAGGGCAAGACTGCCGTGCATAATGCTGTGAACAAGCTCATTGATAAGGGCTACCTTGTTCGCACTAAGCTCCTGTCTAACGAGAGCGTGAACAATCATTTTGAGTATGTGTACAGCTTTTTCGATGTTCCTGTCAGCAAGGAAGAAGCGGACGAGCTTGAAGCTGAGACAAGGCGTAAGGCTATCACGATCCGTGAGGGCGGCAAGGCAAAGGCTGCTGTTTCTTATACGGGTGAAAAACAGAGGGTGGAAAACCCGTATCTGGACACTCCGATTGCTGAAACTCCGCTGTCTGAAAATCAGGGACAATATAATAACAACAATACAAAACAGAAAAATCAATTACTGTGTGATAAATCCTCTATCATTTCTGCGGCGGCAAAGCCAACTTTCAACATTCCGAGTGTTGAAAAATCTGCTGAGAGAGTGACTGACAGATATAACGCAGAAGAAGTAGAGTATTTCACAGAGGTTGTCAGGGAGAATCTCGACTACTGGCATCTTGGTGACTGGCTCTGTCAGGACGGTCGGGACGGTTATGCAGAAGCAGATGAAATCGTCGGATTTATCGTTGATGAAATATGTTCCCCTCTGCCCTATACAACACTCAGAGGTCAGGCATTCCCCAGAGCAGTTATTCAGTCAAAGATGCTCAAAGCCAATATCTACATGGTAGAGAATGTCCTTGAAAATATGGCAAAGGTCGATAACATCAAGGATTTCCGCAGATATTTCATCAGTTCCCTCTACAACGAGGTTCTGACATATCATTTCAACGAAGGTTGTGAGAGCCGCAACATTGACGAGCAGATCAGGCGTGATCTCGGCTATGGTATGGCTGTCTGACCACGAAAGGAGGTGGTTCTATGGCTGCAAAGAAGAATGTGGCGGTAACTCCTACATTTACAGGCAGGAATGTATCGCTGTCTGAGATCTCTCAGGCAAGCGGTATCGGCATTGCTACGCTGAAAAAGGGGCTTATTGCCGGAGCTGTTGACTTCGGATATGCGATCCCCTGTGGTAAAGGCGATCAGCATCGCTATTACTGCCCCGATAGGCTTGTGTATCTCAAGACCGGATATTTCAATCCGAATCCTGAGAAGCAGGACGCAGATCCCGAAGCCGCTTGAAAGTCTGTAAACGACCTGTTTTACAGCTTTCACAGCGAATTTGAAGCGATCGTCATGGATATGCTCGGTGACAGGATAGACAGAAAAACGCTTGACATCGTGTTTTCTTCTTTTGACGAGCTTCAGGAGGAATATCACAACAGGCTCTATGAGCTGTTACGGAGAGGAGTGAAAAATCATGGCTAAGACAATTACCACACAGTATGGCGAGTTTCTGAACTACGATAATCTTGTGAGAATCGGTGTTGTCACAAATTGGGAAGATGCAGAGCCGGACGAGAACGGCATTGTTACGCCCGATTATGAGATGGTCGGCACTGACACCAGCGGCAATCAGATCCCGATGGGCAACTACAAGACACCCGAAGCAGCAGAAGCCGCCCTCGCAGACCTCCATAACTGGCTGTCTGCCGAAGCGTATGCCGTTTACGAGGTCAAGTCTGGCGGTGATGCGTAATGCCGTCCGACTACGAAAGCGGTGCAAAGAAAACCATCGACATTTCGATCAAGGCGGAGAAAATGACCGCCGATGTGCTGAAATCGGCATTGCAGGAGTTTTTGTCGGGCAAGGCTGAGAAAAAGGGACGAATGACCTTCAAGCAGTTGCAGGAAAAGTCCCCGTCAAAGCTCGACAGCATTGAGGTTTCAGACCGGAATATCGGGGATTTCCTGAAAACCGCACGGAAATACGATGTGGATTTTGCTCTGAAAAGAGATAAAAGCACCTCGCCGCCTACCTATCATGTTTTCTTTTCCGCTGCCAAAACAGAGGATTTCAAGAGAGCTTTTTCGGAGTATGTCGGCAAGGGACAGGGCAAGACACAGAAGCGTGGTGAGTTCACCCGTGAGCAAATGCACCAGCAGGCGCAGAAGATCAGGAACAAGCCCCGCAAACAGAAACAGAGAGAGAAAACAAGGGAGAACAGACGGTGATCTATAACCACTTCCAGCCTGCACCCGTTCCACGGGCAAGGGGCGATGATATTTTTACGGCAGACTTTTGTGCCGATACCAACAGAAAGGAAAGGTCTGCGAATTGCAGATCGACACGAGAAAACTCAAAAAGCTGATCATCAAGGCTGTTCCCTATGTAGCTTTCTCTTATGTGGGCAACCTGATCGGCTTTGCGTACCGTACTGCTGAGGGCAACGGATTTCAGGAAAAAATCCTGCCTTTCATGAGCAATCTCGGTGTGGCGTTTGCACGAATCTTTCCCAGTTTACACCCGTTTGATCTTCTTTTCGGCTTGGGTTTAGCGGGTGTAATGAGGTTAGTCCTCTATGTCAAGTCGAAAAACAAGAAGAAGTTCCGCCAGGGCGAGGAGTACGGTTCTGCCGTATGGGGCAGTGAAAAGGATATTGAGCCGTATATGGACTTATCCTGCCCTGAAAACAATGTGATACTCACAAAGACGGAATCCCTGACTATGGGCAAGCCCTCTGCACCGAAGTTCGCCCGTAACAAGAACATTCTTGTGATCGGCGGTTCAGGCAGCGGTAAGACACGATTTTTCGTGAAGCCGAACCTGATGCAGATGCACTCCTCCTATGTAGTGACCGATCCGAAAGGCACGGTACTTGTAGAGTGCGGAAGAATGCTTGAACGGGGCCGCCCGAAACGTGTTAACGGAAAAGTTGTGTACCGCAGGGACGATAAGGGAAACTATCTCAAAGACAAGAATGGCAGATATATCCCTGTTTATGAGCCTTACAAGATCAAGGTGTTCAACACCATTGACTTCGCAAAGTCGATGCACTACAATCCGTTTGCATATATCAGCAAGAAGAACCGTGAGAAGGACATTCTCAAATTCGTGGAAGTCCTTATCAAAAACACTTCTTCCTCTCAGCAGCCGTCCGGCGATGACTTTTGGGTGAAAGCAGAAAAACTGCTCTATACTGCGTATATTGCTCTGATTTTCGCTATGTACCCCGAAGATGAATGGAACTTTGAAACGCTGATCGACATGATCAACAATTCAGAGTGCCGTGAGGACGATGAGGAGTTCAAGAACAGCATTGACCTTGAATTTGAGATCGTAGAGTGCTGGCTGAACGGCACAAAGCACGATGATCCCGATGTTATGGAGGACTATGCTGACCTGTTTGAAACAAAGCCCGATGCCGAACAACGGCGAATGGGTACTTTTGCTCTCAAACAATTCAAGGCGTATAAGCTCGCTGCCGGAAAAACGGCTAAGTCTATCTTAATTAGCTGTTCGACACGACTCGCGCCTTTTGCAATAGATGAGGTCTTGGAGATCACCTCCTACGATGAGCTGCACCTTGACAAGCTCGGTGATGAGCTGAGTGCGCTTTTCATAATCATCTCCGATACAGACGCTACATTCAACTTCCTTGTGGCGATCATGTATTCCCAGCTTTTCAACCTACTCTGCACCAAAGCAGATAATTCCCCAGGGGGAAAGCTGACCTATCATGTACGCTGTTTGTTAGACGAGTTCGCCAATATTGGCGAAATACCGCAGTTTGAGAAGCTCATTGCGACTATCCGAAGCCGTGAAATATCGGCAAGTATCATCTTGCAAGCTAAGAGCCAGCTAAAGGCTATCTATAAAGATAATGCAGATACGATTGAGGGCAACTGTGATACGATGCTGTTTTTGGGCGGTAAAGAAAAGTCAACATTAAAGGAGATCAGCGAAAGTCTCGGAAAAGAGACGATCGACTCCTTTAATACCTCTACGAACAGAGGTCAGAGCGAGAGCTACGGTATGAACTATCAGAAGCTCGGCAAAGAACTGAAAAGTCAAGACGAACTGGCGGTCATGGACGGCGGAAAATGTATTCTGATGCTGAGGGGTGTCCGTCCCTTTTTCAGCGATAAGTTTGACATTACCCGTCATAAGCAATATCCAATGCTCTTGGACGATAATCCTGAGATGGGGTTCAACATCGAAAAATATGTGAGTGACCAAAAGGCGATGCGTTTGAGACTGTCTCGACAGGAGAAGTTCACAGGGTATGGTGTTGATATGACGGCCGCCGGACAGGAAGTTACAACAGTATCAGCAACAGAAACAGAAACCGCTGATACTCAAAATTCTGAGGAAACCGACGAAAAAGAGATATATGTCGGCTTTTAACTCGGACAGTGAAGAAACCGAACAAAGAGATAATCGGTTGAAGCTGCGGACATTCTTTACTTTATTTTTTGAGGGAGACTTTTTACCTATGAACGAACTGAATATTTCTGCGGTCGATGGTGCCGCTATGGAGACAGCAACCACTACCTCTGCACCTAAGCACAAGTGGCTCTCTAAGCTCACCCGTGGTGCAAAGAAGGCAACGATGTTCTGCACTGTTGCAGGCATCATGGCATCTACCTGTGCAACTCAGGCATTCGCAGCAGGCACAGGCGAGGTCGATACCTCGTCCTTTATTACTACTGCCTGCACCGTCCTCAAGTCCGTTATCTGCCTGATCGGCGGCGGTGTTTCGCTGTGGGGCGTGGTCAATCTGCTTGAGGGCTACGGCAACGATAACCCCGGTGCGAAAGCACAGTAGTGATATAGAAGTTTTTTCTCCCTTAATTCAGGTCGCATAAAATAGGCATTATGCGACCTTTTTTCCATATTTACCTGTTTCAACGGATATAGTAGTCACCGCCACATCAAAGCGGAAGTGGATCTCAATATCCTGCACACGCTTTCCGCTGGACTTGTCGGGTTCGTGGACGATGATCTTGTCAACCAGCTCGTGCATGATCTCAGGCGTGAGCTTTTCGATATGCTCATATCTATGCACAACTTTGAGGAACGCTGTCACATCGGAGGACTTCTGCTCCGCACCGTCAATCAGGGTTGTAAGCTCCGCAACTGTTGCTTTCAGCTTTGCCTGTTCTTCTTCATATCCTGCCGACATCATTGTGAAACGCTCATCGGACAGCCTGCCGAGAACATTGTCCTCATAGATCCTTGTAAAGAGCTTATCCAGTTCAGCGATACGCTTTTCAGCCTGTTTCAGCGTTTTCTTTGCTTTTGTAAGCTCCGAGGACTTACGCTGAACGGAATTGCTCATAGCGGTCTGGATAAACTCGTCCTCATTCTCACGCACCATCGTCAGGAGCTTGTTCAGCTCACCGAGGACAATTTCGTTGAGAACACAGGTGCGGATATAGTGGACGGTGCATTTGTCCTGTTCCTTTGCGTAGGTGGAGCATCTCATGTGTTCCTGTTCAGGACGCTCATTCTTACGGCGGCTCAGGTACATCTTTTCTCCGCAGTCGGCACAGTACACCATTCCTGCGAACGGGTTGACCGTCTGCATCTTCTGCGGTCTGCGCTTGTGCTTGCGAAGCTCCTGCACCAAGTCAAAGGTCTGCTGCGTGATGATAGGCTCTTGTGTGTTCTCGAAAATTTGCCACTCGTCCTGCGGATTGTAGACGATCTTGTGAACCTTGTAGGACTTCATTTTCGTGCGGAAGTTGACCGTATGACCGCAGTATTCGTAGCGTTCAAGGATATGGGCAATCGTGTTTGCACCCCAGCGGTGTAACTTTGCGTTGTGCCGTCCGTTGTCACGACCTTGCGACAATGCGTAGGCAGTCGGCGTAGGGATACCCTGTTCGGTCAAGATACGGGCAATCTGCACCGGACCGTAGCCGTCAATGCAGAGCTTGAAAATCTTGCGTACTACCTCGGCGGCAGGCTCGTCAATTACCCACAGGTTTTTATCCGTTTCGGACTTCTTGTAGCCGTACACGGGCGGACACAGATGCTTGCCCGACTGTCCCTTTGCCCTGAACACCGCACGGATCTTCTTACTGCAATCACGGGCATACCAGTCATTAAAAATGTTCTTGAAAGCAAGCAGTTCGTTCTCGGACTTTGCCGTGTCAACATTATCGTTGACGGCAATGTAACGGACATCATAGTCGGGGAACACCATTTCGATCAGCTCACCTGTTTTCAGGTAGTCACGACCTAAACGGCTCAAATCCTTAGTGATTACCGTAGCGACCTTGCCGTCCTCAATGTCAGCCATCATCGCTTTGAAGCCCTCACGCTCCCAAGTCGTACCACTCACTCCGTCATCGACATAGAAAGTCGGATTTGGAAAGCCGTTGTCCTCAGCGAATTTCTGGAGGATAGCCTTCTGGTTGGTGATACTGTTGCTCTCGCCGTCCAGCATATCGTCCTGCGAAAGACGGCAGTATAAAGCTGTTATCTTGTCTGTCATTTTAACCTCACTTTCCGACAGGATACAGCAAGCTATGATAATAGTTTAGCGCGCATTGCCGAAAAAGTCAATACGCACCAAGCTAAAATTTCACACAGCCTGCTTGTCCTGTTCCTGTTCCTGTTCATTATCACCGAGCATTTTTTCACAGTCAGCCGTGATGAGCCTTGCAAGTATATCGCTCAGGCTTTGCCGAAAAGCTGGGTTAAAAGTTGTTGTCACTCTGTATGTGGTATGTCCGATATGGTACTCGGACACACTTCCCGATACCGCAACGGCGGCAGTTGTTGTTTCGTTCATAGCGAATTTTTCTCCTTTAGCTTGTCTTTATCTACGCATTTGGATTTGAGAGTTTCGCTTTATCTCTCTGCCCTCATATACAGCCGTGTGGAACGGCATTGCTGCCGCCCCATTCACAGCTATCGTTTTGTTGTCGGAAATATGTTAATCCTTGTAGGAATTATCTCCGAAGAAAGAAGTCTGCCCGACAAATTCATCATTGGCAGAGCCACTGTCGGCATCATCGCCCGACTTGCTGTCTGCACCGTCAGAGCTATCGACCAGCCCCTCAATGTCATCGTAGGACATTCCGCTGTCGGTCAGCTTGCCGATCAGCGAATGCTCCGCAGTCACAGCATCGAGAAGTGCCTGCCCCTCAGCACCACCGTAAAGCTGTGAGAGTTTATCATAGGTGTAGAGCTTGCTTTCGATGATGACCTTACGTCTGCGCTCCTGCGCTGCCTTGATAGACTTTTCGTAGCTATCGAGCTTCGCCTGATTCTCGGCAAGCACGGCATCCGTAATGATAACGGCGGACTCGTCAGCGACCTCAGCTTTCGCTTTCTTACTCATTCGCATCACCTCTTTTCGGTTTTGAGTATCGCAGGATTTGATTTAACCCCACGATAATATTATAGCAAATTTCGGAGCTATCTGTCTATTCGCAGGGCGCATGAACTTTGTGCGCCATTAGAGTTTTCGAGTTCGTCAAGTTGTTATGGGGAAAATTTTAACGGCAAACTTTTCACCAGATTGCCGCCCTCATTGCGCTGAAACTGCGCCGTACCAGTTTAGAATATTGACACCGATGATGATTGAGAGCATCACTCTGGAGCGTGAGCGAGATACCGCCGACCGAAGCGGCGGTGAGAGATGTCGCATTCGCTCCACGAATTCGCTGACGGAGCATCGAAAGCCTGAGCAGAGAGATAAGCTCAGGCGAAAAAATATGCGCCATAGCGCAACAAAAATAACAAGCATTGTATTTTGCGCCGCACAGCGAGCGAAAATACCAAATGCTTGTTGGGGACACCCCAAGCCCCGAAATGACCGCACAGCGGTCATAAAAAAATCGGCTTACGCCGAAATGAATACAAAGGAGACACCACTATGGAAAATGCAAAACGCAAGAGAGGCAGACCGCCCAAGCGCAAGGCTATGGAGTTCGAGGGTATGACCTATGAGGGAGCAATCAACAATGCTCTGGATAAAGAGGTAGCTGCCGAGCTTGACGATACCCTTGCACACAAGTCTGAGGACGAGCTTACCGACGATGAACGCAAGTACCTGAAACGCAAGAGGGAGAAGAAGTCTTACACGCTGAATGTTCGCTTTACGGAATCGGAAATGCAGGATATTCTTGCAAGGTGTGAGCAGTACGGTTACAAGAACAAAACCGAGTATATCCGTGACTGTGTTCGGGCGAGGGTTGATCTCACTCCCGACCGTTCCGAAATTGCCGAATGCAATCGCCTGATGAAACGCATCGGAGCGAACATCAATCAGATACTTGTCCGACTTTACAGCACAGGTCACATCTATGCCGAGGATATTACCGAGATAAAGAGAGGGGTTAATGAAATTTGGCATACACTACTATCCATACGATCAGGGCAACAGTCAGCGCAGCGATTGCTTACATCACAAGAGATGATAAGACCATCGACGGTTTATATGTCAACTCTTATGCTTGCCGAGCCGATAGCGCAGGAGCAAGCGAGGACTTCCGAGCCGTCCGAAACACAGGAACAGGACGCACTCAAATCCTTGCCTACCACATGATACAGAGCTTTGCCCCCGGTGAAGTCACGCCCGAACAAGCTATGCAGATCGGAGAGGAGCTGTGCGACCGTTATCTGAAAGGCGATTATCAGTATGTTATAGCCGTCCACAATGATAAAGACCACTTGCACTGTCATGTGATTTTCAATAACACCAATCTGTATAACGGACTGAGCTTCACCACCGAGCATAATCAGGGCAGGAAGTCTGAAAGAGCGTGGGCAGAGCTGCGTGAGATTTCGGACGAGATATGTGCCGAACACGGTATATCTGTTATCTCCGAGCCTGAAAAGGGACATGGGGTATCTCACTTTGAGAGGAATATGCAGAAAGAGGGCAAGTCGTGGAAAGATAAACTCCGTGTCAGAATTGCAGAGGTCATGCTTTACAGCCGTGACTTCAAGGACTTTCTTGAAAAGTGCAGTGAGTGCGGTATCGAATATGTGTATAAGCCGAGCAATAAGGTTAAGCTGAAATTCAGGCTATCAGGTGACGGTCAACAGAAGTTTACAAGAGCCGACACCCTGGGCGCAGACTTCACCCCCGAACGCATAGCCGAGCAGATAGCAGAGATACAGGAAAAGCTGTCAGCGGCGAATGTCACTCCCGATATGCTTATCGAACCGCCGAAGCCTGTTGTTCCAAAGACCGAGCCGAAGCCGACACAGACAGTCACCGCACCGACAAAGCCGAAACAATCTGCCGAGCCTAATACTATCACAGAAAAGAGTGAAACCGCAAAGAGAAAAGCTGCAGCGGAACAGGTTGAGAAGTTCTTTGCAGCCCGACGGGCAAGACGGCAGGCACAGCTTGATATGCTTAACGCATCTGCTGCCAAGCCCACCGAGCCGAAGCCTGAACCGTCTGCCCCGACACCACAGCCCACACCTGCGGAGAGCAAAGCACCTGAAAAGAAAGGAGATCCGTGGGCAGAGATCAGGGGTATGCGTGACAGCGATAAGATCATTGCAGAGCTTGAAGCTGTTGGCATCATGTCTTTAAGCGAGTTTGGCGGATTCATGCACAATATCCATTCGCCCGAAGATCACACCGATGAAGTTGCCGAGCTGAAAGAACAGTACACAGCGATTGATAAGCTCCTTGCGATGATGAAACAGCGTTCCGACAATTACGCTACATACAAGGAGTATCAGGAACGGTCAGCGTTTACGCAAAAGCATTTTCGCAAGAAAAATGCTTCCGCTATTGATGCTTATGAAGAAGCCGACAAGTACATCACCGAGCATATAAAGGCTTATTATGTTGAGGGCAAAGCACCCAAGCGGAGCGAGCTTGCAGCGCTGTCAAAGCAGTTGAAAGATAAGCGTAAAGCCATTATGCCCGAACACAAGGCATATCTTCTCAAACATGAAACGGCGATGCGGTACACCCGACAGGTGCGCCAGTATCTTAATGAGCAGTACATGAAGCGTGAGAGGGAGAAAAGCCGTCAGAGGACACAGGCGAAACACAGAAATAAAAATGCACTTGAATAAAGAAAGGACGATACTATGAGCAAAATAGGTTATATCCGTGTTTCTACGGAGCATCAGGAAACAGTGAGACAGCAGGAAATCATGTGCGGTTATCAGGTTGACCGCATCTTCTCTGAGAAGCTGTCAGGAGCGAACACAGACCGCCCTCAGCTCAGGGCTATGCTCGCCTATGTGCGTGACGGTGATACCCTCTATATCGAGAGCATCAGCCGTCTGGGGCGCTCCACAAAGGACTTACTGAACATCATCGACACGCTCACTGAAAAGGGTGTCACTCTCATCAGCCACAAGGAAAACATCGACACCGACACGCCTACGGGCAAATTCATGTTGACCGTGTTCGCTGCACTCTCTCAGTTGGAGCGTGAGCAGCTCAAACAGCGACAGCGTGAGGGCATCGAGATCGCTAAGGCTCAGGGCAAGTACACCGGGCGAAAGCCTATCCCCACCGACTGGACGAGGTTCGGGCAGCTTTATGGGGAATGGAAGTCGAAGAATATCACTGGCAGGGATTTTATGCGTAGAATGGATATGTCGGCAAACACCTTTTACCGCCGTGTGCGTGAGTATGAACTCCGTCACGGCATCACCGAGCTGACCTCTGCATGACCGTCTGGCGAACGGAAAAGCCCCACAGAGCCGTCCGAGCCTGCGGAGCGGAAAACTAAACCGCTGAAAAGAAAAAGCCCTCAGAAACGCTTACAGAGCGTTTCCGAGAGCTTGCGGTTATTCAGTTCCAATAGGGTTTGTGCCTGTTGTGGTATGCTCCACAATGACTAATCGGACTTATGTGGAACGGAAAACGGGTGCGCCAATAGGCTATGGTTATTGGGGAAAGAAACGAGCCTACAAGTTTCCTTATAGGCTCGTAAAGCTATTTCAAAGACTACAATCAAAATAGCTTATTAAATCATTGCAATTTAGATGTGGTGATGATTAATCAATGAGACTTGATATAATCAATAAATTCTTTACAGTTAATTCTACCGTAGACACTATCATTGCCAGCAGTCATAATTCTTTTAAGGCAATCAGGGACACCAACTTCGCTTCTGAAATGAATTCTGTCCTCAGAACCCCAAGCTCCCTGATTCTGATTATCCTCATGAACATTATAGTCAACATTCTCAGGAGTGTTCTTAATGTATTCAACTGCTTCGTCACGTTCTTCTACGGAATCAAAATGAACCTGTCCGTTCTTACCAAATACAAGTTTCTCCATTTTGCTCTCACCTCCGTTCTACAATATTATCTGATTGTAGTCAGGAGGAGGTCAAGCCGAGTACGCTAAGTTAATTGCTGTAACCAATCCATCGTAGTCACCGTTCTCAATTTGACTAAATGAATCTCTTTCAAGACCGATGAACAGAACATACAAAAACTTCTCAAAGGAGTAAATTGGCTCAGTATGGTGTTCTATATCATCTCTAATCGTGTCAGACTTTGCCAACAAGCAGATATGCTGATATTCACGATTGATTTTTTGAGTATTGCCATTAGGGTGGGCATAATTAAGGTGCTGCGTAGGTGTCAGTGCAATTAGATTCTCGATATAGTGACATATTGTAGGATAGTCGGCTTCTGGAAAAATGTGATGAATATGCGTAGCCATATCTCCGATATGCTGTTTATCGTAGGTAACCTCGGTAATGCCGTCACGGAACTGATCGTTGTATATGCGAACGATCTTCTTAGCCTTTGCAGACATATACTTTGTAAGATCTTTGTTAATGCTGATTTTAGCAGTCTTTTCGTATTCAGAACGAGTCATATCTTTTGGCTTATCCGAGTATATATCCCTGAAATTATCACGATTATACATCAACATATCGTAAGTAATTTTGTGCTTAGAGAGCCTGCCTTTTTCCGTTCCCTCTGTTCCGTGAAGAAAAGCAAGCGGATTTATAACTTTGGTGAAAATTCTTCTGCACTCAGTTCTTCCATTTATCGGAGTATGAGCAATGATGAAGTCTTCATAGCTTTCTTTAAGGTTTTCAAAATTCTCTTTGCTTGTATTGTTAAAAAAGCCGTTAAATAGCCCTATCAAGCCCGAATCGGTTAAAACTTTGGTTATATAGCACTGTAAAAATGTCAGGGCATTACGATCACGCAGGGACAGATATTCCATTATGTCCTCATTGGCAATGCGGTAAAAGTTTCTGTTTTTATCTTTTTTCTTTTCAAGAACACCTGCATAAGCCATCAATTCCATAGGTTGTTGGAAGAACTTATCGTATTCGTTTCGAGCTTTGGTTTCATCAGGATTAGGCTTCTTGAAAATGCTTTCTACATATTCTACGGTGTAGTCATTATGCCAAATATCCATTGACGAAAAGAAGTCGTTACCTTTTTCAGCCACATAATTCACAATACAGTCAGCAATTATAGAGATAACATCAGGGGTACACTTCTGGTCAATCCATCTTGCGTTATGTGACAACCTAATATCGTAGTTCCTTTGAGAAAGAAAAGAATCTATCTCGTCTTTACTTAAAAATCTCATATTACACCTCTTTCAGCAAACCAAAGAAGAAAACAGAATTACTGTCCACGTTGAGCGAACGAGTCTGATAATTTCTTGCTATCTTGTAGAAAGCTCTATACTCATCAGTTGAGAAGTATCCTCTTTGTGTTTCGTTTATTGTATATCCGTCTTTCAGCGTTAAAATCGCAACAGAACCGTTGACAAGTACATACGGGGGTTTCTTGATTAGTCGTGGCTTATATGTCATGTTAGGCGTTAGATACACATTGTCGGTTTCGTAATATGCGTACACGCTCAACTGTCTTGCATTATCTGCTGAGATATAAGAATCATAACCCTCTATATTTACGATTTGTGTACCTGAATCGTTGATATTCCTTGATTTAACAACTCTTATATCGCCTTGGGCAGAAAGTAGCTTATTCGTAATCTGGCGATCTCTGAACACCGTGAATACATTAAAAGTGAGCCTTTTTGCTATCTTATCAAAAAAATCATTTCTATAGATAAGCCAGTATGGAAAGGCAGGATCAGTGATATAGCTTTGTTTCTGAATTATCGTAACTTGTTCTGTCATGGAGTGAATTGTAGTTTTAGCGGCTGATTCGAGCGTATTTATATTAACGCACACAGTTTCAACCAATACACCCTTAAATCCATTTTCCCCAAAATCAATAATGGAGTCAATGTGTTTGCGTTCTAATATTTCTCTTGTTTTTCTGAACTCAGGTGTATTAAGCAGGAATTTAGGAACAATCAGGGAAACATAGTCGCTTATCTGAACGGCTTTCTCCAAAAAGAATGAAAAAGTATTCGTGGTATCCGAATTTACGGCTTGCGCTCTATACAGCTTTAATGATTTATTATTTGAGCCTAATTTGTTGAAAGGAGGATTTCCTATTACCAAATCATAACGCTCATTGAATTTATGAAGCAGAAAATCATCAGTGATAAAGTTGATAGTCACATTAGCAGCAAGCCTGAACTTGCTGATAATATATTTCAAAACCGAAATGACATCAGGATCTATATCCACTACATCTATGATGATTGATTTGACAGCAGCATACTTTTTGATGATAAAAGGGACAAAATTTCCTGTTCCGACAGAAGGTTCAAGAATACGAACGACATCTTTATCAATATCGGGCAGATACTTCATGATTTCGTTGAGAATAGACTTATCCGTAAAAAAAGCGGCATTATGTTCACGCTTTGCATTAGCATACTCAACTACTTTTGAGATAGATGATATACCAACTGTATCAAAATTAGCAGATATGTAGCTTATGACACTATCGAGTGTGCCTAAGTCTGTTGTATCTATCAGTTTCTTGACCTCTGCATCACTAAGATGCTGTCTGCTGAAAAAAAAAGCTATCTTTTCAGCGATACTATCAAAAATGGCAGTAGGCACAGCTTCGCCTAAGCATTGCCTGATTTTAATCTCCTCTTTCTTTAAGAAAGCCCTTTTCTTCTCAATAGAGAGAGAGTTGAGAGTTTGCTCAGGAATATTCGTCCACTTGAAAGAGCTTGGTATTGTCATCATCATCATAAGTTCTCTGATACTGAAAACTCTATCGTCGCTCGGGTGTATAGTGTTCTGGCTTGCGAGCTGATCATTCCTTGTATGGATACATGGTCCGACCTTATCCCAGTATTGCCTGCGATACTTATCCCCATTTTTCCGTATATTAACAACAATCTCGCCATCTACGACTTTATGGGGAACTTTGCTTATATCAGACTGGTCAAAAGCCGATTCTCCCTCTTTCAAGTCGGTAATCCAACTACGCATATGCTCTGGGTATACTCTGAATGCGTGGTATATGTCAGTTGTACTTATTTCTCCAAACTCTCGCAGAGCTGGCAAGTTACCGATAACTTCTCTTAAAGTCTTTTCCTCTTGATAATCAGGGAACAACTCAAATGGAGAGATAAAGTCAGATAAATCCTTTCTAACACCAATTACCACAGTTCTTGAACGGCTTGAACACGCACCGTAATTCTTAAAATTGATTACCTGTGAGTAAGTAGCATATTTATCACCTAAATGAGCCTCTATTGCTTCAGAAATAGGCTTTTCTACTCTGTCAGTGTCGGTACATATAGTTTTCATGAAAGCAGGAACATTCTCGAATATGAAAAATAAGGGGCTAATTTCTTCAATTATTTTAATGGATTCAATAACAAGGGAGTTCCTAACAATCTCGTTTTCAGCCTTTTTATGATTGGCGACGGACATTCCTTGACAGGGAGGGGTGGCAACAACAACAGTAACATTGTTGATTTTTTCGTGTTTTCTCCAACGTTCTACTTCTCCCAACAAGTGCTGCTTGACGCTTTCCTCAGTAATATCCCCACAAATATAACCTGTTTCATATTTGCATTTTTCGTTGAACTTTTGGACATTGATACGGCGCTCAACAATCTCATTGGTAGCAATGCACTCAAATCCGCGCATCTTAAAGCCGTAACACCCAACACCTGCACTGCTGAATAGACTAATATAGGTTAATCTATCATCGTTAATTCTTTTCATTTTGAAACACCATTCGCTTATTCTATGTTAATTCTCAAGCGTCAATCAGCTTGAGGGCATTATACTTCATTTTATTATTATAACACGGAAAAGTCATAAAGTCAATGATTTTCAAGTATTTTTGAGCGGACTTAGATTCAAAAATAACGGCTATGCAAACTACACAGCCGTTATCGTTTCTATTATTTGAGAACCTCTCCCATCACTGTCGCTCCGTCCTTGAAGCCGACCTTGTAAGCAGCCCTCATCTCAGCGGCGGCGGTATCGCTCACACAGTCCAGTATCTTGTGGAATATATCGATCTGCTCCTCACTCAGCGAATTTTCAAACGGTATACAGAGCTTGTTAAACTCGTCCGAGAACTCAGCGGCGTGAATATCCCCCACACGAAGGTTGTAAATCATATCGATCATTGTAAGCACCCTTTCGGTAATAATTTAGCTTGCTGTACCTGTCTTACAATGTTTGTCTGAAAACTTCTTTATGCCTACTGTCGTAAGTCTCAGGGCATGAAGCAGCTTATGGCTGGTCTTGGTCTGATCCTCCTCGCTATCATTCTCGTACCTGTTCTTGAGGGTATGATGACCGGTGCGGTGTAATCTGAATACCGAAAATTCAGAACGGAGACAAGCGTAAACCTCGGCTGAACGCTATATAAATAATGCCGTTCCAATAGAATTATGAAAGGTCGCTCAGCGGTGGGGTGTGGTGGGTATGAGCGATAAGACAGTATGGGAATAAACATCGGTTATCTGACAGCTAACCGAACAAGTGCAGGAGATGAGGTCTACACACCATTTTATGCGATAGAACCACTACTGGAGTTTCTTCCGAAAGACAAGAAGATATGGTGTCCGTTCGATGAGGAATGGAGTGCTTTCTATCAGTTTCTTTCGGAAAAAGGCTATGAAGTAGAGCGAAGCAGCTTAAAGGAGGGACAGGACTTTTTCAGGTATGAACCCGAACAATGGGACATTCTTGTGTCCAATCCCCCATTCAGCAAAAAGAATGATGTTCTGAAACGAGCATTTTCTTTCCAAAAGCCCTTTGCTCTGCTCCTGCCTGTGAACAGTATTCAAGGCAAGGCGAGATATAAGATTTTCAACAACGAAATCCAGATGCTCTCCTTTGACGGGCGTGTGGACTATCATACACGGCAGAACATGGAATGTACTACTAAGGGCAATCACTTCGGCTCTGCTTACTTCTGCCGTGACCTTCTGCCCTCCAAACTGGAGCTTCGGCAGCTTGTCAAATATGACAGACCTTTAGTCACTCCCACGATTGGAGGTGATGAATAATGGGAATTATCAGCGATGCGATCGATGCACTGGAAGATTGGTGTAAAGACCTGTTCAAAGACGGTATAACAAGCCAATTCGACGGCATTTCCGACTTGCTTTCCGATACTTTCTCGCAGACAACGGGAACAGGCGGCAGCGGTGGACTTGTCAATGACTTTATCACGCAACACCCGTCACAGTTTACTGGCGGTGGCAGCGGAGGGACAACGATCTGGACAACGATCGAAACGCTTTGCAACAATGTCGTAGTGCCTATCGGCGGTTTCATTCTGACAGTTATCCTGCTGAATGAACTGATACAGATGGTACTGCGAGGAAACAACTTCAAAGACTTTGATGATTCTATTTTTATAAAATGGATCATAAAAGCACTTTGCGGTGTAATATTGGTCGCCAACACCTATTACATCGCTTCGGCACTATTCTCGTTTGGCACAACTGTATGCTCCAACGGGCTTGCCACACTATTCGGGACCGGAGATTATCTATCTTCCACGCTCTCGATCAATCCGTCGGCACTCAGCGGTCTGAGCTTGGGTGAGCTGATGACGGTGTGGTTTATTTCCCTGATCGTTCATCTTGGGGTACTGATACTAATTGTGGCAATTGTTATTACACTGGCTTCAAGAATTATTGAGGTGTTCATGTACTTATCAATCGCTCCTATCCCTATGGCAACTATGATGGACAGCGGTGAATGGGCTTCTATCGGTAAGAACTGGATCAAACAGCTTCTCGCTCTTTCTTTCCAGGGATTCTTTATCGTAGTGGCACTCGGTATTTTCAAGACGCTTTTCAGCAATGCGATCGTTGCTCTGAATGCAAGTACAGACGGCGTTATCCTGCAAATGGGACTGCTTCTCGGCTATACCGCAGCACTTATCTTCACGATTCTCCGTACTGGAGCTATCAGCAAATCAGTGTTTAACGCGCACTAAAACAAGATCGGAGGTCAAAAATGGCACATTATGTACCGATCCCAAAGGACTTGAACGACATCAAGGAAAAGTTCATTATGGGATTTACAAAAAGACAGGTAATATGCTTCGGTATCGGTCTTGTTCTTGGTGCGCCTGTGTACTTTCTCACAAGAGCGTCTATCGGAATGTCGGGTGCTATATTCGCAATGGGTGCGGTCGCTGCACCTGCGATACTCTGCGGCATTTACAAGAAAAACGGCGTGTTCCTGGAGAAACAGGTGAAGTTCATGCGTGAATACTTCACCCGACCGAGAAAGCGATATTACCGAACAACCAACATTTTCGTTTCTATCGAAAGACAGATCGAATACAACAGAATCAAGAAGAAGCTGAGAGATGCCGAAAGAAAAGGCTAACAGCTCCACTTATATAATAGTATAACTTTCGGTGTCTCCGCTTTGGAATATAAACGGAGGTCACAATGGGCTTTAGAAAGAGAAATGCCAAAAGAAGTGATAACCGCAGCTCGGCTAATGTTATCATGGGCAAGCCTGCCTCTCAGTTATCAAAAGAGGAGAAAAAGATACTCTCCGCAAGAATGGCGGAGATCAGGAGTGAAAACGGCGGTAAATCAACTGTGCAGAACACGATACCGTTCCTGTGTATGTATCAGGACGGCGTGTGCCAGGTGTCGGAGAATTTCTTTTCCCTGACGGTGCAGTTTTTCGATGCCAACTACTCCATTTCGGAGTTTGAGGAACAGAACAATATTTTCAGTAAATACTGCGATGTGATCAATCTCTTTGACAATACGATCAAATTCCAGCTTACCTTTGAAAATCAGAACCGTTCAAAGGCAAAGCTCGTCAAAACGGTGCAGATACCCGAACAGGAAGATGATTTCAATGCGATCCGCAAGGAATACAGTGAAATGCTCACTGACAAGCTCCTGAAAGGCAGCAACGGGCAGAGTGCAAGGAAGTTTCTGACATTCGGTATCGAATCCACATCATACAAGGCGGCAAGGGCAAAGCTCATGTCGATCAAGAATGATGTTATCAAGGGATTTAAGGCTTTCGGAGTCGAAGCGGAACTGCTTGACGGCAGGCAGAGACTTGAAGCTCTGTACTATGCCCTGAACCCTTACAGAAATTCCCCATTTCTTTTCGATTGGGGCGAAATGCTGAGGGCAGGAATGGACACAAAGGACTTTATCTGCCCGCCTTCGCTCAAATTCAATAAGAGCGACTTTGAGATCGGCAATGCCTACGGTGCTGTGTGGGGTATGAATATCCTCGCCGGAGAGCTGCCCGATGAGATACTCAAGGACTTCCTTGAAATGCAGAATCTGTTCTGCGTGAACATTCATGTCGAACCACTGGACCAGATAGATGCCCTGAAATTCGTCAAAAAGAAGCTCACGAATGTTGAGCAAATGAAAATTGATGAGCAGAAAAAGGCATCGCAGTCTGGCTATGATCCTGATATTCTGCCTCCTGCGATCAAGATGTATATCGAGGATATTGAAAAGCTCCTCGGTGATCTGAACAGTAAGAATGAGCGACTGTTCCATATCAGCATTTCGCTCAGGGCATACGCAAAATCGAAGAAAGAGCTGAAACTGCTTTCTGAGATGCTCAAAAGAACTTGCCAGAAGAACAACTGCACGATGTTCCCTTACGATTACAGGCAGGAGCAGACGCTCGTTTCCACACTTCCGCTGTGCTATAACGAGATTCCTGTTCGTCGTGAGATGCACACAAGCGGTATCGCTATTTTCGTGCCGTTTACCACAAAAGAGCTGTTTCAGGACGGACAGGCTACCTATTACGGTATTAACACCTTATCAGGCAACATGATCCGTGCCAACAGGTCAAGGCTCAAAAACCCGAACGGACTTATCCTCGGAACACCGGGCGCAGGCAAATCGTTCTCGGTCAAGCGTGAAATTCTCGACTGCTTTTTGACCACTCCCGATGATATTATCATCTGCGATCCCGAAGGCGAGTATTTTCCGCTTGTTTCAGCGCTCCACGGACAGCTTATCCGTATCGCTTCAAACAGCGAACAGCACATCAACCCTATGGACATCACCATTGATGACTATATGTTTTCCAATCCTATGGAAGTCATTGCGAATAAGTCCGACTTCCTGATCTCCCTGTGTGAGATCATTGTCGGCGGTCGCTACGGGCTTTCCGCTGAGGAACGCTCCATTATAGATAAGTGCGTACAGCGTCTCTATAAGCACTTCATTGAGAATGAGCCTTCTGTCGAGAAGATGCCGCTTCTTTCGGACTTACAGCGTGAGCTGAAAAACGAGGGTGAAATCGCTCTGAGGGTGTCCAATTCCCTTGAAATGTTCGTAAACGGCAGCCAGAACCTCTTTAATCATCGCACCAACATTGATATGAGCAATCGTATCATCTGCTTTGATATTAAGGAGCTTGGCAATCAATTGAAGAAAGTGGGTATGCTGATCGTTCAGGATACCGTGTGGAACAGGGTTTCCGCAAACCGTGAGAAAAAGAAGATCACTCGCTACTATATCGACGAGTTCCACCTTCTGCTGAAAGAAGAACAGACAGCGAAATATTCCGCTGAGATCTGGAAGCGTTTCCGTAAATGGGGCGGCGTTCCTACGGGAATCACGCAGAATGTCAAGGACTTGCTTTCTTCTCAGGAGGTCGAGAACATCTTTGACAATTCGGATTTCGTGTATATGCTCAATCAGGCAGCCGGAGACAGGGATATTCTCGCTGAGAAGCTCCATATCTCAAAGGAGCAGATGAAGTATGTCACGAACAGCGGTCCGGGCGAAGGACTTATCCGCTATGATAAGGTCTTACTGCCGTTCACGGACAAGTTCCCGACGGATACAGAGATGTATCGCCTTATGACCACGAAGCCGACCGAAAGTGCGTAAACTGCGTAGAATGGAGGATTTATGAGCTTACAGAGAAAAGAAAATAACCTCCGCAGAGCGCAGGCACGGCTTGACCGTATTCAGAAACCTCCCCGCTGGAAAGTGGTTTCCCATCTGAAAGCAAGGGAGTTTCAGATCGACTATCGCCGTGAGCCGAACCGCCACGGCAGATACCGAACCCGTGCGTATATTGTCCGTGGTGCGAAAGCGTATCACGGCAATAACCGTGGGCTTATCCATAAGGCTGTCAACCTGAAATACCGTGTGCAGGGCGATAAACCCTCGGTTACAAGGACGATCAAATCATGGCAGCCAAAGACCATGAAGGGCAAGCTGTTCAAGGCAAATGCCCGTGCTGTGAATTTCGCAGTTCACGATGTTACGCAGACGGCAGTCGATACGGCACTTGCTGCGGAGACTGTCGGTCTGAAAACATCGGATAATGCCCAGCGTGAAGTCCGCAACAAGCTCAAACAGAAGTACACCCGTGAAGCGGTTGACGATTATCACCGTGGTGTATTTCTTATGGGCCGCACGGCAACTGATGCTGTCAAGGGCGTTCACAATCACCTGAAAACAAAGAAACAGCACAAACTTGAAAAGGCAAAGTTTCAGCTTAAAAAGGCTGATAACAAGCTGTATAAGGCGAAAACAGGCAATCCGAAGCTCAGGGCGAATAAGGCAGCTCTGAGAAGTGCTAAGGCTGAATATAAGGCAAAGAAAAAGCCTGCCCACGGCAACAAGCTCCGCAAGGCTATGAATAAGCGTAGGCTACAAGCCTACAAACAGACAAAGCGTGAACTGAAATTTGAGCGTAAACAGCTCAAAACGGAGAGCAAATTCCGTATCAAGGAGTTCCGCAATCAAAAGAAGATCAGCAAATTGACCAGACCGGGACTGCTTGCATTGAAGCCTGCCACTTATACCGCAGGACGAATGAAAGCATCAGCTTGGCAGAAGGCTGTCAACGAAGATCAGGACAACGATTTTCTCCACGCTATTGACTCTGCAAAAAGGCGTGTGGTCGAACCTGCGGCACAGAAAGTAAGCAAACCTCAGCGTTTGCAGAAAAAGGAAAAACAGCGTGACCGCCTGAATGACAAGAAGTCGAAGTCCAATAACCGCCTGAACAGGCAGGAAACCCGACTGAAAGACAAGCATGACAGCTACAAGAAGCGTAAAAAGCCAAAGCCGAAAAAGAAGAAAGGTGCTAAGGACACGATCTCCGCCGCATTAAAGGCAGCGTGGAAATTCGTGAAGAATGTCTATGAGAGCGAAGTCAAAAAGTTCTTTCTTTGTCTGGCGATACCTGTCATTGTGATATTGCTTGTATTCGGCATTATCACGATGCTGTTCTCTGCGACTTCCTCGCACAGCGGCTTCACCCTCGGCACATACGCAGCGCAGGACTATGACCTCTCCGAAGCGGAGAAATACTACACGGAGCTTGCATATAACCTCAATCAGAAGATTCGCAAGGTAAGCAGTTCCTCCGACTGGAAGGACGGTCTTGTGGACTTTGGTGCGAACAGGCGTGACCTCTCCGACACCCCTGATGAATGGGTGTGGGGACGCTCCTCGGTCTATGACTTTGATCCTGTGTATGACTTCGATACCTATAAGCTGTGGAGCTTTTTGTGTGCTTACTACTATGATCTCGATGCCGATAACGATGATATTTACTATTGGGAATTTGACGGCGATACGGAAGACTTGCTTGAAGAAATTTTCAATGATGAGTATGAGTTCGTCTATTGGTACGATAATCAGTCCCGTTGGGAGGAGCTTTCCCCATACAACTATTGGGGCGGCGGTAATGCTTCATCGGGAACATATTACAGAACCGAAAAGGACGCTTATATCTATGACGGGCAGCCGTATAGATACCGCTTCAAGCCGATAGCAATCACCTCTGAATTATCACAGTATGAGGACGATGACGGCTATCTCTGCATCACAGACGGCTATCGTGTTCTTGATCCGAATGACGATTACAGAGAAACAGGCTTCTTTATCATGGATCACCGCTGGTATTCAGGCACAAGCCACCCGTTTTACTACATCGACAACGATACCGACACATTTTTCTTTATGCACGGCGGAGAGCGTCATGACCGCAGCTTTTGGGGTTGGGACGGCACAGATGCTTGGTTCTTAGTTAGCCCGACTGATACCCATATATGGAACAGCAGTCTGAACGATGTTTGTATGTACGGCTACTATGAGAAATACAAGTGGAAAACGGAGTGCAAGCTCTACTACAATGTCAAGCAGAACAAGACCTTTGATGAAGTCATTGCTGACAAACTCAGCAGTATGTCCCATTCCGATGAACGCTTACAGTATTATGCTTTACTGGTCGGCGCAGAGGATTCCGCAACGATGTACGGTAATCATCAGACCTTGCACAATCTTCTTCCGGGTGCTACTGTCCGTGACTATGACCTGAAACGTGAGTTTGGTTATGAAATGACGGGCTGGAACACTGACAGTGATGGATTGTATCAGGGCATCAAGGTGTACTGTACCAATGGCGATAAGCTCAAAGCTCCGTTCAAGGGCAAGATCACCGATGTGAATACCGATGAAAACAAGATCACTGTCCGCAAGGACGATGTTGAGTATTGGTATGACGGCACGGGCGGAACTGAGCGTGATACGGAAGTCACCATTGCGAATGCTGTGCTTCTGAGTGGCTTCTCCGAAGGAGATACAGTCAATGACGGACAGGAGTTCGCAAAAACAACAGCAGGAAATGTGAATTTCCACATTTATATAGACACGGACGGCTACGGTTGGGACTACATTGATCCCCGACTTGTGCTGTATTGACGGAGGTGCTGAATGGGACTATACGATGCAAGAATCGAAAAATACTGCAAAAAGGTAGAGCAGCTTGAACGTAATATCAAGCGTGAAACTGAGGAACGCAGACGGCTTCTCTCCGAAATTGACAGGCTGCGTTACCTCTCGCTCTGCGAAAAGCTGAATTGTCAGGGAGAGGAATTAGAAACCGTCCTCGCCAGAGAACATGAGCAGATTCAGAACATGAAAGCTCGTGGAATGACCGATGATGATATTGACGATCTCGGCAAAGGCAATGACGGTGAATATGAAGATCAAATGAGATTTTACTCTGAGGAGGACGATGATGAAAACAAGAATGATTAGTGCCATGATGGCAGCTTTCATGCTTGCAACAGCAAGTGTAGGCAGTATTACCGCTTCTGCCGCTGAGAGGGCATCTGGCGGAGATGATACTGCGGAGACAACTGCTGTCGATGAGGACAGCTCGGCAGATACTACCGAAACCACCGCAGATACAGCAGAAAGCTCCGATACTGAGGAGACTTCTTCTGTTTCAGATGAATCCGATGATATGGAGAAGTTCCGTGAAGTCATGAGTGAGCTTGCCGAAGCTGAAACAACTGAGGTCAAGCCTGACTATTTCGGCGATTCCTATTACGATACGGACGGAAATGCAACGCTCATCAAGTCCGAAAGAATCGTGTATAACAGCGAAGAAATGCAGTTTATCGCTGTGACCACGAAGGACGGTCATGTGTTCTATGTGCTTATCAACTATTCTGCGGAAAATGCCGAGGACCAGGTATTTTTCCTGAACAAAGTTGACGATTATGATCTGTATGCTCTGCTCTATGCCGGGGCTGAGGAGAACGATGATAAAAAGAAGATCACTCCCGAACAGGCAGCTCAGGCGGCTGAAAAGGCAAACGGCAGAGTGCAGTCCGGCAATGGTGCAGATACCGCTGATACAGAGGAATCTGCGGAGGACGGCGAAGATGCAGCAGATGCTCAGGTCCAGGCAAAGCCTGTGCCTATGAGCAAGAACAGCATGATGCTCGTTTTCGGTGCGATCGCTCTGATCGGTGTCGGCGGTGCAGGCTTCTTCCTGATGAAGAAAAAGAACGGCGGCGGAAACAGTAAGACCGCTATGCAGGACGAGCCTGAGTATGACGATGACAATGAGATCACCGAGGACGATATGAAGTTCTACGATGATCAGGACGATGAGATTTAAGAAAGAGAGGACAAAAGAATGAGCAAGATGAAGAAGATCGGTGTATGTATGGCAGCGGTGGCAGGAGCCGCCGGAATTGCAGGACTCTCCGCTAAGGCGGTCGAGGGCGTGAGAAAGAAGTGGTTTCTCCGTGGCTTTGAAGCCGGACAGTTCATCGGCAACCTGACCGCTGCGGAGAGCTTCGCTCAGGAAAAGACCGTGATCCAGCAGAAGTATGACAAGCTCTGCGAGGAGTTTGACGAGCTTCAGGAGAACTACAAGGAGCTTTGTGAGGACTACTACGAAGCCTGACCAACTTTGAACCCAGTGGATTCATAGTTCCCGACAACAGAACAAACAACATAAGACAATGAGAAAAGAGAGAGAATTTGTCTAATGAAGGTACTCAGCTTATTTGACGGTATCTCCTGCGGTATGCTTGCTTTACAGAGGGCAGGCATACCCGTGGAGTGCTATGATGCGTTTGAGATCGACAAGTATGCCGTCACAGTCTCAAAGCGCAATTTCCCCGTAATCGTTCATCACGGGAATGTTTATGACGGCGATTTTACGCAGTTTCGGGGGTATGACCTTCTGCTCGGCGGTTCGCCCTGCACCTATTGGTCTATCGCCAAAAAGGACAGAGAGGTTGACTGCAACGGCGAAGGGTTCAGGCTCTTTAAGGAGTATGTGAGAGCCTTAGAGGAATCAGGCTGTAAGTATTTCCTCTATGAAAACAACTACTCCGTTCATCAGAACATCAAGGACGAGATCAGCAAAACGCTCGGTGTTGAGCCTATCATGATAAACTCGGCACTTGTGTCGGCTCAGAACCGTAAACGCTGCTACTGGACGAACATTCCATTTACTTCTTTTCCTGCGGACAAGGGTATCCTGCTGAAAGATGTGCTTGAAAGCGGTGTCGCTTGGCAGGACAAGTCCTACTGCATGACAGCTTCCTATGACGGTGCTGTGCTTTATAACACCCTTGAACGCAAGCAGCGGACTATGGTCGCAGAGCCTATCCCGATCAATACATATCAGGGTACGGACAAGTCCCGTACTGTCATGGCAGGCTATCACAAGTACGGTGAAGCAACGATCATCAAAAATCCGGGCTTCAACGGCGGAACAACAGCGGTCGCAACTCCTGTTCGTGTCGGACATTATGGCAAGGGAGGACAGGGACAGCGTATCTACTCCGTGATCGGCAAGTCCGTTACACTCTCTGCCAACGGCGGCGGACAGGGTGCAAAGACAGGTCTGTATAAGATAGACCTTCCTGACGGTGACTATGTGATACGCAAGCTCACGCCCATTGAAGCGGAGCGTTTGCAGACTCTTCCCGACAACTATACCGCAGGCATTTCCAATACCCAGCGATACAAGTGTATCGGCAATGGTTGGACGGTCGATGTGATCGCCCACATCTTGGGAGGGCTTCACAATGCTTGATGAAGCTCTGAACAAGTGTGCCGATAACAACAACTACACCATTTACACAAGTATGTGCAAGGCACAGCGTATCCTGATGCGGTCTTATGATGCCGTGTGCAGTATCAGCGGTGGTTCTGACAGCGATATTGTCCTCGACCTTATACATAAAGTCGATGAGGACGGCAAGGTCAAGTATTTCTGGATAGATACTGGCTTGGAGTATCAGGCAACAAAGGAGCATCTTGACTTCCTTGAACAGAAATACGGTATCACCATTGAGCGTGTCAAGCCCGATAAGCCTATCCCGACCTGTGTGCGTGAGTATGGTGTTCCTTTCCTGTCGAAATATGTTTCCGAACAGATGATGCGTTTGCAGGCACATCATTTTCAGTGGGAGGACGAGCCTTTGGAAATCCTCTTACAGAAATATCCTCGGTGCAAGACGGCTCTGCAATGGTGGTGCGGTGAACGATACTCCGATAAGGACGGTATCCAGAAGATAAGCCGTTTTTCAATCTATCGCAACCGTTTCCTCAAAGAGTTCATCATGGCAAATCCGCCGGATTTCCCCATATCCAACAAGTGCTGTGAATACAGCAAGAAGAAGCCAGCAAAGCGCATCGTCAAGGAACACGATGCAGACCTTGACATTACGGGTATCAGGCAGTCAGAGGGCGGTATCCGTTCCGCAGCTTTCAAGACCTGTTTCTCCGAGTGTAAGTCTAAGGGGTGCAACACCTTCCGTCCTGTGTTTTGGTATACGGACGGCGATAAGCGTGACTATGAAGAAATGTTCGGTGTAACGAACTCTCGCTGCTACACCGAGTACGGACTGCGGAGAACGGGCTGTGTCGGGTGTCCTTTCAGTAAGCATATCAATGAGGAACTTGCCGTCATCGAAGAACATGAGCCGATGCTTTACAAGGCAGCGGTCAATATCTTCGGCAAGTCCTATGAATATACAGCAAAATACCGTGCTTTCGTCAAGGAAATGAAAGCAAAAGAGAAAGAGGAAAAGAAGCGTGATAGACTACATGGCATTAACGGAATATCTGCCTGTGATACTGGTGGTAACAGCGGTGCTGGCTCTCCTGATCGGAGTGCCGTATCTGCTAACTACAACGCTCCTGAGATCAGAAAAGGAGCGTGATAACGATGTTCGATCCTGAATTTCAGAGAAAAGCTCTTAGCCTGATCATGGGCTTTATCATGCAGTTTTCAGAAACTCCGGCAGAACCTGAAGTGCAGGAGCTTTCGGTCAATGACCTGAATGTATCGACGATCTCCGTTTCTTGCCTGAAAGTCACTTGGGACGGTGATACCGAGCGTGACTATACTGTGAGCTGCACGGCTCACGATGATGATTACGCTTATGCGGACAATATGTATTTTGAGTTCAAATCCAATGAACTTTGCTACATAACAGGTCTGCGTGAGGGTACGGAGTACACGATAACAGTCGAGCCTATTCTTTCAGATGATGAAAAGGACGGCTATACCGCAGTTTCCGCAAGTGCTGACGGCAAGACGGAAACGGTAGAGGTCATTTATGGGTTCCCCTATGAGGACGGCTGGACAAAACTGTTTTGCAGGAGAAAGAGCTTCGGGCTTGACGGCAATGCCCAGCTCAGGTGCAATATACGGCTCAAAGGTCGATACCATAACTGGCACGGGTATTCGCCGTGATGATTATGGTGATTACTGCTGTGCTATGGGCGTATGGTATGGCTACTGCAATGACAGATTTTTGATCGAACTTGAGAATGGCACTCAGTTCACTACGAAAATCTGCGACAGCAAAGGCTATGCCGACGATGGCGAGGGCAAGTATCACAACTTCGGCGGCAGCGGTAAGTGTATCGTGGAGTTTATCTACGATGATTATTATTTACCGTCCTGCGTAGCTTTCTCAGGCTCTTGGGGTTATTACAACTGGAATGGTCTTGACCTCGGAGCAAACATCAAATCAATCAAGAAGATCAACTACGGCGATCCCGTAGTGTACTAAGTGGAGGTAATCAAAATGAATGTAAAGAAGATCATCAAGGGTATCATGGGACTCAGTGCTGTGGCTGGTATCGCTTATCTTTCCTATAAGGTCGGTGAGAACAACGGCGAGGTCAACGAGCGTTTCCGTGAGAAGTACGGCGACGATGACGATGAGGATATTGAGGTCGAGGAGGACGATGATTATAAGTTCTACGACAATTACGATGAGCCTGACGATGGCTGCATCGCTCCCATTGACTTCGGCAAGATGAACGATGCACCTGCTGAGAAGTATGAGGACAGCAAGTGCTGTTCTGCGGATAAGGACACATTTGTACCTTTCTCCTCTGTTCAGGTGAACGGCATTTCGGAGAGTGACCTCCTGTCTCTGCTCTATCAGATCTCCGCAAGAAAGTACATCTCCAACAAGGCGATCAGAGAGTACCTCGATGTTGACACCGACAAGGCGGCTGAGGTGCTGTCGGTTCTGTATCATGCCGGCTACATCGCTTCTGAGACTGGCAAGCGTATTCCCGTCCGCCTGACGATCTCTGACTATTTTTCCCTTATCAGAGGTGATCGCAAGTGAGTGTTCTGATCGTGGGCGAAAAGCCCAGCGTTTCCCGTGCGATCAGTGCGGTGGTCGGAGCTTCATCTGCACACAAAGGCTACACCGAGGGTAACGGCTATGTCGTGTCATGGTGTGTCGGACACCTGGTCGGTTTGAAGTTCCCAAACGAATACGGCAACGGCTGGGACCAGAGGTGGAGCTTTTCACAGCTCCCGATGCTCCCCGAAAAGTGGCAGTTCCGTGTGACTGACAGCACAAAGGCACAGTATGAGCTGCTGAAAAAACTTATGAACAGAGTTGATGTGTCGGAGATCATCTGTGCGACCGATGCCGACCGTGAGGGCGAGTGCATATTCCGCTATGTGTATAACATGGCAAACTGCAAAAAGCCTGTGAAGCGTTTATGGGTATCAAGCCTTGAAGAGTCGGCTATCCGCAAGGCTCTCACAACGATGAAGCCTATGTCCGCATACGATAATCTGTTCAATGCAGGCTATGCCCGTGCAAGGGCTGATTGGCTTGTGGGTATGAACGGTTCAAGACTGTTTTCCGTTCGCTATGGCGGTAAGCTCAACATCGGCAGAGTGCAGACACCGACGCTTGCAATGATCTTTCAGCGTGATGCTGAGGTCAATGGGTTTATCAAGCAGAAGTATTACACGGCAGACCTGAATTGTGGCGACTTCATTCTTTCTTCTGCAAGAATAGACGATGAAAATGCCGCCGATAGGCTTGTTTCTGCCTGTGACGGCAACACGGTCACTATCAGCTCGGTCAAGCGTGAGGTCAAGACCGATAAAGCACCGAAGCTCTATGACCTGACCACGCTCCAAAGAGAAGCAAACAAGGCGTTTGGATATACGGCGCAGCAGACACTCGACTATACGCAGTCGCTCTATGAGGGCAAGCTCGTTACATATCCTCGCACGGATAGTCAATTCCTGTCCGATGATATGGCACAGACAGCACTCGATGTGGCAAAGCTCTGTGATACCTACTTCGGGTTCGGTATCTCGCATACTCCCGATATTTCAAAGGTCATCAACAATGCTAAGGTTTCGGGACACCACGCAATTATCCCCACAAGCGGTATCGCAACCGCTGACCTTTCTTCTCTGCCGTCCGGCGAAAAGAATGTCCTTACGCTGATCGCAACAAAGCTGATCTGTGCAACGGCTCCGGCTCACAAGTATGAAGCTGTCAAGCTCACGGGTATCTGCGATGGTACGGAGTTCACGGCATCGGGCCGCACGGTGCTTGAAATGGGTTGGAAAGCCTATGCAAAGCAGTCCGACAAGAAGAATGAGGAAAAGTCTCTGCCTGCGGTATCCGAAGGACAGACATTCACGGTAACTGCAAACAAGGGCGAACACTTCACATCTCCCCCCAAGCCCTACACTGAGGACACACTTCTTTCCGCTATGGAGAGAGCCGGAAACGAGGACTATGACGAGGACACTGAAAAGAAGGGACTCGGCACTCCTGCCACAAGGGCCGCTACGATCGAAGCACTTGTCAAAAACGGCTATGTGGAGCGTGTCGGCAAACAGCTCAGGGCGACCGATAAGGGCAAAGAGCTTGTGACCGTTGTTCCCGATGAAGTGAAGTCCGCAAAGCTGACGGCTGAATGGGAGTCCAAGCTCCAGCAGATTGAACACGGCAGCCTGCCCGAAGCGGTCTTTATGTCGGGCATTCAGCAGTTTATCGCTGAGATGTGCAGTAAATACGGCTCTGTCGATAAGTCTGTTTCTCTTTCTGACGGCGATAATGAGCCTATCGGGAAATGCCCGAAGTGCGGTGCTGATGTTGTCAAGGGTAAGTTTGGCTTCTACTGCAAGGGCAAGTGCGGTATGAATATCGCAAAGGTGTACGGCGTGGAGCTTTCCGATACCCAGGTCAAGGGACTTCTTGACGGCAAGTCCACAAGCTACACATCTAAGGGCAAAAAGACGATCGTCCGCCCTGAGATCGTGGAGAATCCGTATAACGGCAAGATGTACTATCAGTGGAAAACAGAAAGGGGTAACAAGAATGGATAACAAACAGCTTGCGGAAGTCGCAAAGATCCTCGGTGTCTCCGAGGACAGCATTTCCGCTATGGACGATGAGATCAAAAACAGCATGACAGCAGTTTTTGAGCAGATCGCTGTCAAGAACGATGAGGACAAAAAGGCTGTCTTTGAAGCCCTCGACAATCTGTGGCAGAAAGGCTCTATCTACATTGAGCTTGCAGAGGTCGCAAAGTCCACGGGCATCACCATTGAAACGCTCCGCAGTCTTGACTATGAAACTCAGCAGACAATCGTCTATGAATTCATGATGGACAGCTCGCAGACCGCCCGTTTCTATGACCTTGTGAACAAGGCGCTTGCGGTCGCAGACCTCCCGAATGTGGCGAAGCTCATTGGCACTCCCGTTCGTGAGCTGAGGTCGCTCCCTCGGCGTATTCAGGAGAATATCTGCGGTGCGTATGCAATGGAGTACGATGCAGACAGAACCAACACCGACCTTATCGACACGATCAGGGAGATGATCGCTCCGTGACAGATTTCCCATACATCGGCGGTATCGAAGTCTCCGCTATCCAGAACCGTGAGTTTATCCGCATTGAAACGGACAAGGCTCAGGCTATCGTGGTGGCGCTCGACAAGAGCAGTATTCCTTTTTCTGCCCGATTTGGCGATGCCGAAATGGTGCTGACCTATGACGGCAATTATAAGGAACAGGTCGAGGAGATCATCGCAAAGGCACAGTCCGGCGACTATGAAGCACTGCTCCGTGAGCTGCAAGTTTACGGAGTGCCTGACGGCTATTATCGACTGCTCGGTGAAGTTGCGGAGCTTTTGAATACAACAGTAAGTTTCTTGCAGTCCCGTCCCGATGAAGTTCAGCTATTGCTCTGCAAGTTCTATGTTGACCTGTGGCTCTGCGACAGGGCTACGCTTCAGCGTGAGCTTGACCGTATCATCACGGTCAACGGCAGAACGCTCTCGGATATTTCGGAGTACGAACGCAGGAAGGAACAGGAGAAAACTCCTGCCGAACCTGTGCAGACGGCGGATAAAGTTCCCACATTTTATGAGCTTTATGACGCTTATCAGCGCCGTCATGCCAATGACCACTTTACAAGAGAAGCCCATAAACATCTGGCTGAGATCGCCCGACGCAGACAGCGTGACGAACAGGAGCGAATTGCTCAGACAGAAGAAAGAGAAAGGAAGAACAGACCATGAAGAAGTTTATCATCATCGGAAGTGCGGTTATCGCAGCAGTCACAACCGCAGTTGTTGTCATCGTAAAGCGCAGAAAGTGAGGTAGCCTATGCCCGTACAGGACAATGACGATAAGAGAACCGCTGACCAGCCTGCGGTCGATGCGGAGGAGGAAATTAGAAGAAAACAGGCTCAGGCACAGGAACAGCAGCAGGAGGAGTCCGGCGCTCAGAAGTCGGGAAAACTTCTTCCTTTTCTGAACGCAAAGGCGGAGCATCATCAGAGCCGTATCGACTCCCTTGACGAGAAGATCGCCAATCAGACGGACAAGATCGACCGCAACAAGGCGAAGATCGAGGCACTCTCCGCTAAGGCTGACAAGCTCGAAGATACGAACCGTATGCTGAAAGCCACTATCGGAAATCTGCCGGGTATCCGCACTCTGATCGCTAACAACGAGAAGCGTATTCAGGCTATCCGTGAGGTCAAGATCCCGAAGCGGCAGGAAAAGATAGATCAGGGTTGGAAGAAGATCGACACCCTGACCGCAAAGCGTGACCGTATCGAACATAAGCTGAACCGTGTGATCGCACTCAATGACACGATCAAGAGCTTTGGTATCCACTTCAACAAGGAGCGCCGTGAAGCATTTGCAGATGCTATGACAAGGCTGAACAGCTCGACCGTGGACTGCCTGAGCGATAAGAAAGCAACGCTTGAAGCGAAAAGGCAGGATATTCTTGACACATATAACGCTCCCGAAACAAGTGCCGTTGACAAGCTCAAACTCGGTGAACAGCTCAAGGGCGTGAATGAGCGTATCGGCGCACTGGAAAGCAAGATCATGAAGCTCGCCCGTCCCGAAACCCACTATGAGGAGCAGACCAATGACCAGCTCGATGCTTCTATGGTACTCACAGGAGATAAACTCGGTGAAATGGTGCAGAACGGCACTATGGATATGCCTTCTCTTGCTGAGGGTGCTGTTCAGGCGGCGCAGGAGGTCGAAACACTTGACAGATCACAGGTCGCTTCGATCGCTGACAAGCTCGTTGACCAGCCGCTTGCAAGTGCCGAAATGCAGATGGAAGATGATTACAACATGATCGACGGTATCATCAACAACGGCAGCAAGGAGGACATCGACAAGGCAAGAGCTGAACTTCGTGAGGGCATCAAGAATATGGAGAGCCTTGCGGAGAATCCCTTTGTTCCCCAGGAGATGAGGGAGAATGCCACGGAGGAGCTTGAAAAGATGCGGAAACAGCTTGAACTGCTTGACAGTGCCGATGAGATCGAGGTCGAGTCATGGCTCATGACTATGGTGGATAACGGCGATGCAGTCCTCACCGATGACGGCGGTTTCAAGGTCAACCCCGATTATTACAAGGAGTTGCCGAGAAATGATCGTCATGTGGAGACTATGACGGAAATTCAGGCGGTCGAGGTCATGTCCGCATTGACTGCCGCAGGCGTGGCATATTCCGCTGCTACTAAGGGTGAGGATAAGGTCGGCATTACTGTTTCTAAAGCTGATGTTCCTGCCCTGAATGATGTAATGTACGCTTCTATCGGCAAGATCGCCCATACAGAAGCCGCAAAAGAGAACGGTGGTAAGGGCGAAAAGGGCAAGTATCAGACGATCAACCCAGAATACTATGCTTCACTCGGCAAGGACGATAAGCACACCCGTGTTGAGCCTATTGGAACTGCACGGAAGATCGTGGCAGAGCTGCAAAAGCAGAATATCCCGTATTCAGCGGTAGTCCGCAAGAATGACACGGTGGCGGTCACAGTCTCTAAGGCGAATGCCGAAGCCTACAAGCAGATCGAGAGTGCTGTCAAGGGCGAAAGAGCCGTGGAATATGTCAATCCCGACTTTTTCAAGGCACTCCCGAAACAGGAGCGTTTCACACAGCGTATGGACGAGGGGCAGGCTCGGAAGAAGTCGGCAGAGCTGACTGCAAAGGGCGTGGAGCATTCTGCGGTGTTCGGCGGCGAGAAGTCCGCTGTCACAGTCGCCAAGAAGGACTCGCAGAGAGCTTTCTTCTCCCGTGGCAGGATGCAGCGTGACGCACAGCGTATCAGCGGTCGAGGACAGCAGAAGTCTCAGCAGAGAGAACAGACACCCAAAAAGAGAAAGAATCAGGGGCTTGAATAATAGATGAGAATTACTGACGAACAGAAAGAAAGGGCGGCATTTGTCAATCTTCCTCAGTTCCTCATGGCTCACGGCTTTGACCTGAAAAAAGTCGGCAGAGAGTATGTGTGGAAGGATCACGATAGCCTGCACATCAATGATAACGGTCCGGGTGAGCGCGGTGCGTGGTTTCGTTTCAGCGAGGACAAGGGCGGGGACAACATCGGATTCCTGCGTGAATATATGGGAATGTCCTTTGTTGATGCGGTCGAAGCCCTCACAGGCGAACACATTGACCGCACCTATACTCCGTCCCGCACATACGAACAGAAGCCGAAAACAGTAACGGCAAGGGAGCTTTCCCTTGCCGAAGCTGACAATGCAAGGCGTGTGTTTGCGTACCTGTGCAAGACCAGAGGGCTTGACTATGATATGGTATCGGCTCTTGTCCGTGGTGGAAGTATCGCTCAGGAAGAAAAGACAGGAAATGTCCTTTTCAAATACTATGACGAACAGGGCAAGGTCATCGGTGCTGAAAAGGTCGGCACATCAACAGAACACAAATTCAAAGGAATTGCAACAGGCTCGGCAGCAGGACACGGCTTTGAAGTAGTCCGTGGCACAGGCGAAAAGGCTTTTTTCTTTGAGTCGGCTATTGATATGCTCTCCTATCTGCAAATGCACGATAAAGAGCTAACCGATTGCAGGCTCGTTTCCATGATGGGCGTGAAGCCGAATATCGTGCTTGACACGATTCTCCGTAATAACATTTCGCCCGACCATGTATTTTTATGCTCCGACAATGATACCGCAGGCAACGAATTTGCCCAGCGTTTGCAGGAGCAGTATCCTGACATGAAGCGTGTTATCACTCCCGATACATATAAAGACTGGAATGATATGCTTCGTGGTATCCCAAAAGCAGTAGAACATGAGACTGAGAAAAAGGAGGTTGACACAACAAGTATGCAGTATTACGGCAACGAAATGTGGAACAAGGCAACGGATAACAGAGATAAAAGCCTTGTGACCATTCAGGCTGCGGACTTTGCAAGATTGCAGGAACAGCTTGACAGATCGGGCATCAACTACTATGCCTATGCCCGTGATAATTCCGTCATTATGGCGATCAATGACAAAGATGTGGAGTGGTTCAAGCGTATCGCAGGCACTCCCGATCTTGTTCCCACCAAATCAAACAGACCTTATTCTCCGCCCGAAAAAAACATCTTCGGAAGTGCGGAGTATCGTTATATCCCGCAGAAGGAGTACCTTTCTGCTGACCGTGATTTAGTCCTGAAAATGGCTGAGATCATGAAAGCCCGTGGTATGCAGTTTTCGGGCAGAGTGTATCCGTCCGGCAAGGGTACGCTGACTGTTTCTCACGCTGACCTCTTTGCTGTCCGCAACATCAGAGACGAAGTCGTAAATATGCGTAAGCAGTTCGCAAGTCCCGATAAGGCGCAGGAAGTCGGCAACCGTGACTATCGTGCGAACCGTGATACTCATTATTATATGAGCAAGCTCAACCCTGAGCAGTTCAGAGAGGTCAAGCCTTTCCTTGAAACAAGTGTGAGTTATCATGCTGTTGTCCGTGACGGCAAGGTTGCTTTTGCAGTCGATAAGGAGAACGCTCCTGCTTTCCATAGAGCTTTGGAGAACGCCGTCCGAGAGACAAATATGCTCCGCAGTATGGCTGACCTCGGTCTGCCTATGGAGCAGAATATCGCACTTTCGCCTGTAGTTCACCGCCTTGCCGTTGAGGATATGCAGCTTGACCTTGCTGACTTCTTCGACAGCAGATACGATGAAGCACAATTCGGGGAGATGCTCTCTCTTGTGAACGCATATATCGCCCAGGCTCCGGCTGAACGCTACGGCGAAAACAGCAAGCTCACGGATATGCTTGAAGCAAAGTCCAGCTTTGACCGCAGTATCGAGCTTTCGGACTTCTTTTCTCTGCACGATTTCTCCGATGAGCAGAGAGCCGCAATTACGGCTATGTTTGTCGGTGATGTGACGAGAGGACAGATCGACAGCATTGACGAGACTTTCACCGCTGAGGATATTCAGGCATACGATGAAATTCTGCATAATGCTTTGCAGGAATCCGATGTTGCTGACTTCCTGACTGCCCATAAGCAGGCGGTCATTGACCGTGAGAACGCAGAGAGAGTGCCGACTGAGGAAGAAGTGCTGTTCCCGAAGGCTGACCTTGCGAAGTTCCTTGCGGAGCGTACACTGTCCAGCGATGAGTGGGAGGACATGGCTTACCCTCTGTTTGACAGCGGTTATCTTGATAAGCATAAGCCCAACGACAAGGCTGCTTTCGGCTATCATCTTTCTGAGCCTGCACTCTATGACCTTGCCCAGCGTTATCATGACGGTGAGGATATTCGCCGTGAGCTTGCCCTCGGTCTGTTAGAGGGCAGCGGGGCCGCAGATATTGAGTTTATCTTTGAACAGGGCGAGATTTCAGACCGCACCTATTATTATGCTGAAAACCTCCGCCACTCCCTGCATACGGAGAGGACTGAGGACGGCTTTATGTGCAGTTTCGGCGGTATGGAGCGTTTTGTTTCCTTTGAGGAGATCGGACAGGCTTTCATTGACCGCACCCATGAGGAGTTCAATGACCTTGCTTTCTGGTGGGTTCGTGACGATATGCTCGATGCTATCCCCGATATTTCCGATGAAAAGATCGCAGACCTTCTGACAGCGTTTGACGGTGCAGCTCTGCACGGTTGGGAGAACGGTGATAATATCCCGAAACTCAATCGTATCAAGAAAGTTCTCTATGATATTCTTGGTGATGAAACGCAGACCGAAAAGGCTTTTGCTATCATCGCGCAAGAAAAGTATCATGTGAGCTTTGAAGCAGAAACACCTGAAAGACAGCCGGATAGCCTGTCATTCCATTTCGGCAAGGATAAGGGCGATGAATGGGTAAGCGAAAGTGACATCGTTCACGATTTTGCCCTTGCACACCCCGATTGCAGTTTTGCTCTCGGCAATGCTGTCCTTGAATACCTCGATGAGAAACAGCACTCGGAGAGAAATATCCCTGAGCTGAAAGCAGGCTGGTATAAAAAGACCGATTTCAGCATTACTGCTGTCATCGGCGGTGAGGAGTTCAATTATGACGGCCGCTTTGATATTGGCGACGGCAAGGGTACGGGAGGCGGTTCGCTGATCGACCATATCCGCACCTACAATGAGGGTATCCTCGGTTATACACAACACCCGTTCAATCAGCCGGAGTACAAGGAAAGGGCGCAGAGAATGCTTGACATTTTCGTTCCTTTTCTTGAAGCTCACTCTGAGCTGACCGCTGAGGAACAGCGTATCTTCGACGATTTCAAGGCACAGCACCCGATTCGCACCTATGATGATGTGGAAAAGGCTCAGGGTACTTTCAAGATCTATCAGCTTCCCGGCGGCGAAAAGTATCACGGTGTCCGCTTTGAGGATATGGAACAGCTCAAAAAGGACGGCGTACAGCTCAATCACGATGATTATGAGCTTGTCTATGAGGGTGAAGTCGGAGAGTTTAGAGGAAATGCTACCCTTGAAGCACTCTATACGCAGTTCAATACTGATCACCCCGAAGATTTCAGAGGTCATTCTCTGTCTGTTTCCGATGTGATCGTCATTTCCGTTGACGGCAAGGATACAGCGTATTTCTGTGATAGTTTTGGCTTTACGGAAATGCCTGAGTTCTTCCGTGAGAAAGAGCTTGTGCAGGAGAATCCCGAAACTGCAAAGGTGTCCGATCTCGCTGTCGGTGATATTATAATGTATGACGGCGCTCGTCGTGAGGTTGAGGAGATCAGCACTGACCGTATCAAGATGAAAGACCTTGATGCACCCGATTACGGCGGTATTTTGCTCGGTACTTCCGATGTGCTTGCTTATGACGGCTGGCAAGAAGATATGGAAAGCAAGGGCTTTGAGATTCTTTCTAAGGCTGAGAAGCCTGCCCCTGCGGTCGATGCTCCCGAACAGGCAGAGCCGGAGGACAAAGGACCAGTCTCTCTGCGAAAAGTCGGTGATTTTTATGAGATGTACGGCAAAAATGCGGAGATCGGTGTGGAAGTCCTCGGACTGCGTATGCTCTCCAAAAATGGGCAGCCTATGGTCGGTTTTCCCGATCATGTCAAAGACGAATACTCTGCAAAGCTCCGTGAAGCAGGATATACCGTCCTCATCGAACAGGCTTTTGAGCTGAACCCTCCGAAGCGTGAAGCTGAGAAGCTCCAGACCTTACAGCAGGTCGTTGACAAGTTCTTCGGCACTGACTGCGAGTCTGCGGAAACTGAGGGCGGCACATGGAAACTGTCTATCGCTGACGGCGATAAGGTCGGTGAGCTGTTTTACGGCGGTGAACCTGTCTGTGGTATCTATAACCGTGGTGACAAAATGGAGATCGAGCCGTACCGTGAACTGACCACTTTTCCGGCGCTCCTGCGTACTGCGATGCTTGAACATAATCCCGACAAAACCGTGGAGATCATGGACTTTCAGCGTACCTTTGAAACTCCGCTTGATAAGGCAAAGTACCTTATCAATGATTTCTGTGAAGCGGAATATCGTGAGGGTGCTGACTTCTCCGATCTTCACAATGTTGGTCTTGCGTTCACCACACTGACGGACGATGAGCTGCCCATTCAGGTGACGGCTGACCTTGTGGACTTCAAAATCACCTATGAATTTGACGGCGAAGTGTATAACACAGAGCAGTATGACAGCATTGAGGATATGATTGAGAACGGTCTGACTGACTTGGATTTCTCTGACCTTGTGGCTGTCCCCGATGAAGTGATCGAGCGGCATACGGCTGACAGAACAACTATCTACATTGAAGCAAGTGAGGAAGATATTGCAGAGCTTCGTGAACATCTTAGCATGAACGGATATGACGTAAAATGGAGTGATGACAGCAAATCTTTTGATGCCGACAGTGAACAGACAGCATATATCGAAACTATCTTAGAGGACAGAAATATCGTTTATTCTCTTGACGGTGCCGCTTTTGACAGTCCCGAACAGAGTGTACCGCTTATGAGTGACGCTTCTGCGGTAAAGGATATTTCTTCTCCTGCCGATGATGTGCCGTCCGTAACGCTGAAATACAAGGGCGATGCTGAGAGCCTTGACGAGATCAAGGATAAGGCACTTTCACTCGGTGCAACTGTTATCGTAGACAATGCAGAGGGTGTTATCTCCATTGATACCTATGCAGACTACACGGCAGAGCTTGACGGGCTTGCCTATGAGCTTGGTCTTATGTCGGTCGATGATGTTCCTGCGGTGGCGACTCCTGCACAGGAGACTGCGGATATTGACAAGCCCCTTTTCACCGATGCAGCAGTCATTGACGAGATTCAGCGTAACGAAAATGCCGATGTTCCGTTTTGGGAAATGCCCGAAGCACAGGGCGAACAGCTCTCTTTGTTCGGTGATCCTGAACCGCTGACCGCTTCAAAGCCTGCACCTGAAAAGCCGAAGTCTGAATTTGCCAAAGGTCCGGTGGTAGACGGTGTTCAGGTCTATGAAGCACTTGCCGCAGAGATCGACCGTGGCACGGGATTTGTTCATGGAAAACTGCGTGTTCAGGATTTTTATGAGGAACAGCACCCGACTATCCAGCAGCTTGCAGATTTCTTGAAAAAAGAGTACGGCACGGGCGGTCACAGCGGTGAGGGTAAGATCTCCCTTGTTGACTACAATTCTCAGGGTATCACATTCAGCTTTGAGAACGGCGAAAAATTCCGTCATTCGTGGTACAATGTCGCAACAATGACCGAATCACGGCTCAAAGACGATACCTACCTTTCCGCTGAACAGAAAGCGGAGAGAGCTGCACTCAAAGCGGAAAAGGCTGAGGAGCAGACTCCCCATATCGTGGAAGTCGGTGACCGATTTCGTCACAAGATTACTGGCGAAGTTTCTGAGGTTATTTCGCTGACAGGAGCGCTCCCGTTCTATTCGGACGATTGCACCATTCAGCGTGAAAGCAGTGGTTTTGCTGTGACGGAGAATATTTCCTATGATAAGCTCCTGAACAGCGGTATGTATGAGTATATCGGCAAGGCTGAACCTGAAAAGGAGCAGTCTGCACCCGTGAAGCCTGAAAAGGCTGAGGTCACACCCGATAACTCTGCGGTCGCTCCCGAAGCGAAAAAGCCCGAAATTCCTACGGTCAAGAACCTGTCTCAGCTCAAAAAGGCGATCAAGCCGGGAATGATGTTTGAGATCACTGACCACCTCCGTCCTGAATGTGTCGGGGAGCGCAGAGTGGTCACAGGTGTCACTACGGTCGATTTTACTTCCCGAAAGCTCGACGAAAACGGCGAACCTACGGGCAAAGACCTCCACATGGAGTTTGACCGTGCGAAGAACTGGACTTTTAACGGCGGTGAGCTGACTTCTCGGCTTGACAACGGCGATATGCTCATGAGCTTTCATTTCATTGACAGCTTGGAGCGTGAGCAGACTGTTCAGGCTGAAAAAGAGCCGGAGGTCGCACCTGTTGTTGATGAGGTCGAAGCTCATGCACCCGAAGTAACTGCGACCGATAAGGGCGAAAACTTCACCATTACCGATGGTAACCTCGGTGACGGCGGTGCTAAGACAAAATTCAGGGCGAATGTCGATGCAATCAGAATGCTGAAAACACTTGAACGGGAGAAGCGTCCTGCGACTGCTGAGGAAAAGGAAACCCTGTCGAAATATGTCGGCTGGGGAGCTTTGGCAAAGGCTTTTGACAAGAACGATCCGAAGTGGGCCGCAGAGTATAAGGAGCTTTCCGAGCTGCTGACTCCGCAGGAGTACGCTCAGGCTCGTTCAACGGTCAATGATGCTTTCTATACCAGCCCGACCGTTATCGACGGCATCTATGAAGCTCTCGGCAATTTCGGCTTTGACGGCGGTACGGTCTTAGAGCCGGCAATGGGTATCGGAAACTTTTTCGGTCGTATGCCCGAAGATATGCAGTCGCACTCTCAGCTCTACGGCGTGGAGATTGACAGCCTTTCGGGGCGTATCGCTCAGGCTCTTTATCCCGATGCAGATATTGCAATTCAGGGTTTTGAGCAGAACCGTTTTCAGAATGGCTGTTTTGATGTGGCTGTCGGCAATGTTCCGTTCGGTGAGCTTGGTTTCCGTGATACCGTCCATGACACCACGAAACTGCACGATTTTTTCTTTGTCGAAGCTCTCGACAAGCTGAAAAACGGTGGTATCATGGCATTTGTGACCTCGGCAGGCACACTCGATAAGCATGATGAGAGTGTCCGCCAGATGTTGGCTGATAAGGCTGACTTCATCGGTGCGATCAGACTTCCGGGCGGTAAGAACGGTGCATTTAAGGATAACGCCGGAACAGAGGTCACAACTGACATCATCTTCCTGAAAAAGCACGAAGGTAAGTCGCTTGCCGAAATGTCCGATATTCCCGATTGGGTGCATATCGGTGAAACGGCTGACGGTCTGCCGATCAACAAATACTTTGAACAGCACCCCGATATGGTGCTTGGTACGGTGGTCGAGGGCAACAAGCTCTACGGCAGCGGTACAATGGTTGTCGCTGAGGACGGTTTTGACCTGAAATCAGCACTCCATGAAGCGGTCGGAAAGCTCTCCGCTGAGATCAGTCATGAGCGTGGCAGAGATGTTTATGCGAAAACGGCTGACGGTGTTCAGGTGCAGATCCCCTCGAAGCTGCGTAATTACAGCTTTTTCCTTTCTGACGATCAGGTTTTCTTCAAAAAGAATAACGCTGCCTGTGAGTTCCGTTTCGATAAGGGTACTGCACAGCACAAGCGTTTCAAGGCGTTTATTGAGCTTCGTGACCTCACCCGTGAGCTGATCGAAGCAATGGAGCTTGACAAGCCTGACAGCGTTATCAAGGATTTGCAGGCAAAGCTGAATACAGCTTATGACGATTTCTACAAGAAGTTCGGGCTGATCCACTCTCAGACAAATAAGCGTTACTTCTCGGAAGATGTGTCGTATAACCTTGTGGCAGGACTTGAAAAGAGCTATGATAAGACGAAGCTCCTTGAAAAGTCCGATATTTTCACGAAGCGGACTATTGTGCCGCCGAAGGCTGTGGAACGAGTTGATACGGCACTTGAAGCACTTACGCTCTCCATTGCGGAGAAAGCAAGGGTTGACTTTGAGTACATGAGTGGACTGACAGGTATGACCGAGGACGAGCTGAAGCACGACCTTACGGGCGAGATTTTCAAGATTCCCCATACGGAGAATGAATATCAGACCGCAAGTGAATACTTGTCTGGCGATATTCGCAAAAAGCTCCGTGAAGCTGAGGAGATCGCTGAGTACGATCCTGACTTCAATATCAATGTATCAGCTCTGAAACAGGCTATGCCTGAACCGCTGAAAGCCGGAGATATTGACATTAAGCTCGGTGCCGCTTGGCTCGATCCGAAATACTATGAGCAGTTCATGTATGAACTGTTGCAGACTCCGGCATATCAGAGGAGTGACAGTCCGTCTGCCCGTTGGAACAAGTCTGCTGTTGTGGGAGTGGAATATTCCGTCCACGCAAATTCCTTCCATGTGAGCAACAAGAGCGCCGACAGGTCGGTGCTTGCGACTCAGAAGTACGGCACTCACAAGATGAATGCCTACGATATTTTTGAGCATCTGCTGAATCTGCAAGAGCCGAAGGTCTACAAGACGATCGAAGTTCCTGACGGCTTGGGCGATACAAAGGAAAAGCGTGTGGTGGATATTGATGCCACCCGTGTGGTACAACGTAAGGCTGACGATATTCGCAAGGCTTTCAAGGCGTGGATCTTCAAAGATCCGCAGCGCCGTGAAGCTATTGTGGAGCGTTACAATGAGCTGTTCAACAGTATCCGTCCCCGTGAGTTTGACGGCTCGGCTCTTTCTTTCCCGATGATGTCGGCTGACATTCATCTGCACGATCATCAGAAAAATGCGATCGCTCACGCTATGTTTGGCGGTAATACGCTGTTTGCACACTGCGTTGGCGCAGGCAAGACTTTTGAAATGATCGCTACTGCTATGGAAAGTAAGCGGTTAGGTCTTTGTACCAAGAGCCTGTTTGCCGTTCCAAATCATCTGACAGAGCAGATCGGTGACGATTTTCAGAAGCTCTATCCGGGTGCTAACATTCTTGTCGCCACCAAAAAAGACTTCAAGAAAGAGAACCGACAACAGTTATTCGCTAAGATCGCTACGGGCAACTATGATGCGGTTATCATCGGTCATTCTCAGCTCGGCAAGATTCCTGTTTCTAAGGAGAGACAGGTCATGACCATTCAGAGCCAGATCGACGATATTCTGCGTGGTATCGAGGAGCTTAAAAAGAGCGAAGGCTCAAAGTTCCAGATCAAGGCTATGGAGCGTACCCGTAAAAGCCTGCAAAAACAGCTTGATAAGCTCGAAAAAGCAAATCAGGACGATACGCTGACCTTTGAGCAGCTCGGAATCGACCGCTTGTTCGTCGATGAAGCCCACGAGTTCAAAAACCTGTTCGTCGCCACAAAATTGCAGAATGTAGCCGGAATTTCCAACTCGGCTTCACAGAAAGCACTTGATCTTTTCCTCAAATGCAGATACCTCGATGAAAAGACAGGCGGCAAGGGCGTTATCTTTGCAACTGGCACGCCCTACGCATCACCTTATCAACACTAAAAAATACCGAAATTCCGCACTTTTTCAAATGCTGAATTTCACCTCAATACCTGTTTCATCGGATATTAGCACGACATCGATCATCGCTGCCGCTACATCGTGCTTCTCCTGCACCGTCAGCTTATCCCACTGCTTCATAGGTTCTTCCAAAGGCTTTGTGTCGATTGCCTTACGCTTACGGCACATTGTCTGCATTTTTTTATCAAGCTCCGACTTCTGTTCGTGCAGGGCGCTCACACGCTTCTGAATGTAATCAAAGAGTACGCTGTCCGCATCTGCGAGCTTTTCCATGAGTTTCTGTATCTCGCTGTCAATGCGAATGATCTCCGTCTTGATACTCTCTGTTTCGGTGTCGGGCTTGCTGTCCTCACGCTTTGCGATTTTGAGCTGTTCAATACGCTTCTGCATTTCTTTCAGCACAGCGTCCTCGACCTGTCTCGGCTTTAACTGAATGGGCGGAGTGGGACAGCCGTTCAGCGTGAACTTGCCGTAGTCGATGAAGCGGTGATACACCACACCTTTTCTGTTCGCACAGTGATTGAAGTGCATTGCATATCCGCAGCAGGCACATTTCACCATACCCACAAGCCAAGAGTTCATTGCCTTGCCGTTTGTCGGGAATTTGCTCTGGTGCGACTTCCGGTCCTGCACTCTCAGCCACGTTTCCGCAGGCACAAGCCCCTCATGGTAGGCTACCTTGACGAAATGCGTATCATCAAGCCCGGCGTGAACGAACAAGCCGTGAATGCCGTCATAGGCTTCGATCTCATCAAGCATTTCATATCCTTTGGAAAGAAAATAGCGGTAGACCTCTTTGTCAGCCCTCACATAAAGGGGATTTTCAAGAATACGGCTCAGGTGCGATCTGTCAAGATTGGAAATGCCTGTTTTTGTGCGTGGTGTCGGTCTTGAAGCATTGATACCGTTCTCCGTCATATAGCGGATAATATCGGTCAGAGAATTTTCGGGGTGCTGATACAGATTATACGCCACACGCACCGCTTCAGCATTCTCCGAGGGAACAAGCACCGAGCCTGTCTTGCCGTTAATTGTTCTTCTTTCGGGAGTATATCCGAACTGAACTTTACCGCCCTGATAGAAACCTGTTTCCCTTGCCTTAGTCTGGAAGGCATCAGCCACTCTTGCGGCGATCGTCTCACGCTCAAACTCTGCGAAGTTCAGCAGATTGTTTCGCATCATACGCCCTTCTTTTGTCTCCGTGTTGAACGGCTCAGAGAGGGAGTAAACAGTCACACCGTAGCGGTCAAGCTCGTCCGTAATGTTAAGATACTCACGCATATTTCTGCTGAAACGGTCGTACTTTTTCACGATGATTCTGCTGATAAGTCCCTCACGGGCATCGCTCATCATCTGCATAAATGCGGGACGGTGCATCACATCTTTGCCCGACTTGCCGTCATCGCAATAGATACGATAATCGCATTCTCCCACAAACCTGATACACTCCTCCTTCTGTGCGGAAATGGACAGCGAATTGTTGCCCTTATCCTTGTCGCTGACGGATCGACGAACGTAAATTGCCGTGATACCGTCGTTTGTTTTAGTTGATTTTCTCATTGTTGACCTCCAATTGCGTTTGCAATCGGACGGTTGGTTTTACATCTATATCATAGCGCAACCGTCCGAAAATTGCAACAGCTTTGCTGTAACTGTAATCATTTTTCGGCAGATTGCCAGATCATTTAGTTGTTTCTTCTGTTCCGTTGCGGCGCATTGCACCGAGGAAAATATCGTACATCTTGTTGATCTTCTGCTGTCTGATAGTATCGTTCACATTGTCAGGATAAGTTACCCTGACTTTGATACCCTCATCAGAAACATAGTCAACTGCCTTCTCTCTTTTCTCTACGGCAGATGTTGTATTCAAATTTTAGTCCTTTCCGACAGCTTTCTCTTTGTCGCTGTCTGTCATTTCGGGTTTGGTTATCAGCATCATCGCATCTTTCAGCTCATGCTGGATCGTATAAGTATCGCAGTACCAGTTATCGACATAACGCTTGCAGACGGCGAGCTGAATGTCAAGAGGTCTGCGGCGGAGCGTACCCTCTGTCATACGCAAAAGTTTTGCGACAGCAGGCAGGAAATAAAGGCAGTCATCGCCCTTATGCTCCGCTATCTCATTACGCTGTACGGCATACTTGTCCGAGGTGAATTTTGCAATGATCTCATCAACGGACTCCTTGAAAATGCCGTCATAGTTGAACAGCATACGCTCTTTGTCGAAACGCCCTTTGAACGGGATACCGCTTGCGGCGAGGGCAATGCTGATCAGCTTTCCCTTGTCAGTATTTATTGAAACATATTCCTTGTTTCTGCTCTCATAATCGTCACCAACGAGGAAAACATAGTCGCTCATTCAATGCCCCCTTTCCGTCAGTTATTGCCCGTGTAGCTATGAGGAAAACTGCTGTGCTTGACCGCAGTATCGTCCTGCTTGTCCTCATCGTCCGTGACCGAGGAAGTGCTGTCCGCATCATCATCGGACTGCTCACCCTCACGGAGCTTTTCAAGCTGTTCATGCTCACGCTCGATTGCGGAGAAAAGTTCCTTGCCACTCAGCTTATACTTGTCGGACAGGAACATAATGTAGAGCTTATTGTACTCTGCCTTATCCTTATCAAGCTCCTTTGTGCTCGTCAGCGATAGTTTTCTCACGCTTGGCGATCTTCTTTTCAAGTTTCGCCAGCTTGTCAGCGATAGAAGTCGTAGCCATATCATCACCACCATTCTGAAATTTTAGTCGAGCCGAACTACTCAGCCCCACGATAATATTATAGCGCGCACGGACACCAAAAGTCTATTCGCAGTGCGCATGAACTTGAGTGCGCCATAAAACTTTTCTTATCGTGAAAATGTTATGGGGAAAATAAAAAAGCTGCGGAGCGGAGAACGCTCACACAGCTTGTGGGATATTCTGTTTTGAATGGTAATAGGAGTGTTGCTAAGTTAAATCAGAATCTATCGTTTTTTCAGAGTAAAACAGGCTTTATAAACTCCCACTGCTAACAGCAGAACTGCGTTAATGATTATTACGAGCATTATATCCTTCGCAAATAACCATACAACTTTGTACGGCGTTGCCATGATCGGCGGGATAGCTAATAATATAATCGGAAGGATCATGTGCCTTATAATATCTGATACAAACATTTTTTTCTCAGATGTCTTCGTTCTCCACTTTTTCAATGTCACAGCAGAATGAATACTTATGAAGAAAATTACATAACATATCACATCTATCACTGCATGGAGTATCAGATACAGGTTGGGAAGTTTCTGCTTAGGTTCTCCGAGAAGCGGCATAACAATATTTCCGAGCAGATTATTGCCGACAAGATAGTCATTCATATTAACGAGAACGACCACAGCCATACCTTTTTCGGGGAGAATGAACATATTAGACGTGTAGTTTTCCACAAGCCCGGCGTGAGCAATTATAGGTTTACTGTACAGATCGGGCATATATTCCCAACCCATTCCGTAATATGATCCATTACCCTCAGACACATTCTCATAAAACATACGATCAACACTTTCGCTGCTTACGATGTTTTCACCGCCCCGAAGATACATTTGCAGATATTTTTCCATGTCGCTCACGCTCGAAGAAAGATATCCTGCGGGAATGTTTGTCCAAGTCCCATCATGTATTTCTTCGGGATAATCGGGCTCTCCTGCAACAGGTATGCCGAAATAGTTTCTATATCCGTCTATCAAGCCGTTATCTTTGCTTTTTTCAAGGCTCGCAGCAGAGTGAGACATTCCGATCGGCTCGAAAATATTTTGCTCAATATACTGTTCATAGGACATACCGCTTACCGCTTCTATAATAAGTCCCAACAGTCCATAATTTGCATTTGCGTATTCATAGCTGCCATATTGTACGGTACTTTTCAAAGAACCAAATGTCTGGTAGGTCGTGATACCGCTTGTGTGATTCAGAAGATCTTTAACTGTTATCCTGCCATGATCGGTATTTTCATCAAACCATTTTGATGTATCTATGTACTCATCTATCGGGCTTTCAAGTTCAATTTTTCCTTGTTCATAAAGCTGCATAATTGCGATCGCAGTAAATGATTTGCTCATAGACCCGATGATAAACGGCAGATCGGCGTTTTCACAGTTGCCATAGGTATTTTCAAACAGAACGCTATCCTTATCCACAACAGCCACTGCCATTGCAGGAATATGGTATTTTTCTATATCCTCTGCAATTTGCTTATCTATCGATGAATAATCAGTGATTTTATTTTCTGATGCGAAAGCGCTTATTCCCGATATACCCAAAGCCAGACAAAGCATTACGCTGATAAAAGCATAGATCAGTTTGTTGGTTTTCATGATTACAAGACCTCTTGATATGTTAAATTCCGATTCTATTAGCAAGCCGAGTGCTTACTCCTACCTCTAAATTATATCATATCGCCCCCAAAAACGCAATCCCATTTCCGAGAAAAACACCCTCCGAAATCATCGTCATCATTAACAGAAATCCCTTGTTGAAACTATGCAATGGGGAGAATCGTCATGAACATTCTGTAAACTTTTCAGAAAATCATGCCCGAAACATCAAATTTCACGGTAGATAAGTAGAGAGTGTTTTTCATGGGCGGTCAGGCAGGGCAGAAATTTGAATGTAACGATAAGCATATCGACATTCAAAATCGGCTCAGGGAGAGCCGAACGGAAGGTTTCACCAGACTGCCGCCCATCCAGCATCATAACTGCGCCGAGCCCCGGTAAAATACTCTCAGAGCTGTGCGGAACAGAGAGAAAGTCGCATAGCTCCAAACACGCAGGAGCGTGAAAAATCGCCGTAGAACGGCGAAAAACAAGTGAGGGCGTGGAACGCCCGATCAATTTTCACACAAGCACGGTATAAAGTATTACGATTATGGAAAATCGTAAACTTTATACGGCTTGTCAGGGGAAATTTCCCCTAAGACCCCTGAGAGGTCGGCACAGCCGACCGAGATACAGAAAGGAGACACAATGTCAATATTCAAAAAATCAGGAGAGGGTTTCCTTGCAAAGCTGTTCAAACACAAGCAAGTCGAGGAGCTTGCGGAAGAACTTGCCCACACCTATGCGGACGAAATGCAGGCGGATATGCTGTCCGATAATCCCGAAACAGATACCGCCGAGGACACCGCTGCCGAGCCTGTTCCAATGTTGGAAGTCACGGAATCGGGCGAGGTGGATTTCACTGAACCGCCCGAAATCACCGAGGGAGAATCCCCACCGCAGGACAGTGCCGACAGTATAGAGCCGAGCGAGGTACGCAAGCACCTCATTACATTCCGAGTGAATGACGCAGAGCTTGAAGCAATCAACCGCCGATATGCTGAAACAAGTTTCAGAAGCAGGGGCGATTTTTGCAGATATTCTGCACTCACGGTGATGAATGTTGAGGAAGATACCGAGGACATAAAACAGATAGCACGGTACATATCGTCTATCTCCAATTCGTTCAATCAGGTAGCCCACCGTGTCAACAAAGGCGGCAAACTTTACGATGAAGATATTGCCGATATGAAAGCGAGGTTAGAGGAAGTTTGGCAGTTACTCGTATCCATACGATCCACACGGGAACATACGGTGCAATTGCTTATATCTGCGACCCAGACAAAACCGCAGACGGCAAATATGTTGTTAGCAACTTGTGCGTATCTTCTCCATCTGGAGCATCAGAACAATTCAAAAATATCCGAGAGTGTGTCGGCACAGGGCGAAGCCGAAGCGAGTGCCAGCATATAATACAATCGTTTGCACCCGGCGAGGTCACTCCCGAACGTGCTTTGCTTATCGGGCAGGAGCTTTGCAAGGCTCTTTTCAACGACGAATATCAGTATGTGCTTGCCGTCCATGTAGACCATGAACATATCCATAATCATGTGATAGTAAACAACATAAATTTCTACACTGGAAAGACCTTTGAGACCGAGCATAATCAGGGCAAGATACCCGACCGAGCGTGGAGCAAACTCCGCACCATTTCGGACGAGCTATGCAGAAAGCACGGACTTTCTATCATCGAAAATCCGCATCTTTCAAAGGGAAAGAGCCATTGGGAGTGGGAGCTTGATAAGCAAAATCTTTCTTGGAAAGAACAGCTTAAACGAGCCATTGACGAGGTTATCAAGGTCAGTGAGGACTTTGAGGATTTCCTTGCGAAGTGCGCCGATTTCGGCATATTGGTTGACTACAATCCCGACCACAAGATAGACCTGAAATTTATGCTTGCCGAGCAGAAAGAACGCAATCCGAGGGCGAAGTTTACAAGAGCCAAAACGCTGGGCTACTTCTATGAGAGCCAGCAGATCAGAAAGCGTATCGAGAGTTACAAGTACCAAATGTCACACCGTCCGACAGCGAGAATTATTCGCACCACAGCGGAGAAATTTCAGCAGTCTCAGGGCTTGCAGAATTGGGCAGACCGTGAGAATATGAAAGCGGCGAGCAAGGCACTTAATGAGATGAACGCAAGCAATTCTACGCTTGAAGAATTGGAGAGTGCAGCTCATAGGGCGCTTGCTGAATTTATGGTCATGTCAACACCACAAATCGAATTGAGCGCCCGTATTCACAAAATGGAGGAGCAGATTCCTGCAATCGAGAAGTATCATGAATTTGTGGCTTATCACAAGAAATATACCTCTCTGGAGGGCAAGGCGAAAACCAAGTACAAGAGCGATTTCTGCTATGAACTTGACGAGTACCACAAGGCTTACAAGAAGCTGATAGAGCTATTTCCCGACGCTCATATACCGAAACTCAGCAAGCTGAAAACGGAGCTTGAAAAAGCCCGAACAGATTACGCTGAGCAAAGTGCGGAACGTAAAGCCCTGAAGAAAGAAGCGGACAGGCTTTCAAGACTTGCACAGCAGAAGCGTGACAGTCAGAGAACGCTTGCCCGATATATACAGAACGAACAGGCTGCCAAGAGAAAGAAAAGTCAGCTTGAATAAAAAAGCAAGGAGAGGTTGGCTCTCCTTGCCGTGGTGAGGTGTATAGTTACTTAGAAAAATCAGAATTTATCGGTTCATCATATAAACATACGAATCCCTGTCAGGATAATGATATTCAAATGGCAGCTCATCCTTTGCGATCCTTCTATATCCACGCTTTTCAAAGAAATGATGGCAGTCCGTTGCCACAGAAGGAGTATCAAAGATAAAGGTATGAATATCCTTGCTGTTTGCAAATGCTAAAAGCTCATCGTATAGTTTACTCAGAACGCCCTTCTTCCTGTGATCTGACCTTACAAAAGCCTTTTTCAGGACAGCGTTTCCGTTCCCCTTATTCATCAATGCCAATGTACCGATAACAGTTCCGTCATCGACTGCAATCCAGAACTCTCCCCCGCCATTTTCGTAACAGGATGTAATATCTTTTAAATCGGGCTGCTCGTCTAACGATAGATTTATCTTAGCCTCATTATTTTGAATATCCAGTATAAGGTTTATAATCTGATCCTTGTACTTTTCCTGATACGTCATGATCTCCATTTTTCATTACCATCCTTACAAATCCCGATTTTCACGAGCAAGCCAACTGCCTGCCCTTATCAGTAATTATACATCATCACCGCCAATAAGTCAACCATAAATCAACAAAAGAAAGGAAACAACAACTATGAGCAAAATAGGTTATATCCGTGTTTCTACGGAACATCAGGAAACAGCCCGTCAGCAGGAGATCATGGACAGCTATCAGGTTGACCGCATCTTCTCCGAGAAGATTTCGGGAGCGAACAAAGACCGCCCACAGCTTAGGGCTATGCTTGACTATGTGCGTGAGGGCGATACGCTCTATATCGAGAGTATCAGCCGTCTGGGGCGCTCCACGAAGGACTTGCTGAACATCATTGACACCCTCACCGACAAAGGGGTAACACTCGTCAGCCATAAGGAGAATATCGACACCGACACGCCTGCGGGCAAATTTATGCTCACCGTGTTCGCTGCACTCTCACAGTTGGAGCGTGAGCAGCTCAAACAACGACAGCGTGAGGGCATCGAGATCGCTAAGGCTCAGGGCAAGTACACAGGACGAAAGCCCATTGAGATTGACTGGACGAGGTTCGGTCAGCTTTATGGGGAATGGAAGTCCAAGAGTATCACAGGGCGTGACTTTATGCGGAGAATGGGCTTGTCGGCTAACACCTTTTACCGCCGTGTGAGGGAGTATGAAGCGGAACAGGGGATCGCAGAGCCGACCTCTGCTTGACAGCCACTCAGACGAACGGAAACGTCCCTCAGAGCCGTCCAAGCCTGCGGAGCGGAAATCTAACCGCCTGAAAAAAAGACCTGAGAAATGCTTGTGTGAGCAGGTCTCAGGTCTTAGTGAGTTATTCAGTTCCAAAAGGGTATGCTGTCATTGTGGCGCGCGCCATAATGCTTAAACGGACTTGTGTGGGACGGATTATAGGTGTTACAATAGACTACGGTCAAGCAACACACATCAATATTGTGCCTTAACGAAATCTTAACACCGTAACCGTAATCTTAACAGCACCTTAACCGCTCATGTGATATAATAAAGCTATCATTTGGACGAGAGGTGTACGATGTTACATAAAAATAGAGTGAAAAACAGAAATCATATGACTTCATTTCAGGTCATCATTATCAGTTTCTTTTGCCTGATTCTGGTAGGTACGCTGCTTCTGATGCTGCCGATCTCATCAAGGCAGCGGTGTGCGACTTCATTCCCTGATGCAATGTTCACAGCCGTTTCAGCTACCTGTGTGACCGGGCTTGTTGTAAAGGATACTGCTACATACTGGTCTCTGTTCGGACAGGCGGTCATTCTGATGCTGATACAGATCGGAGGTATGGGCGTTATCACAATAGGTTTAGCTATTATCAGAGCATCAGGCAGGAAGATAGGTCTGTGGCAGCGCAGTACAATGCAGGAATCCATCTCTGCACCGCAGGTTGGCGGTATCGTGAAACTGACAGGCTTTATCCTTAAAACATCACTTATCATAGAGCTGATAGGTGCGGCTTTGCTTGCACCTGTTTTCTGCAATGATTTTGGTATTGCAAAGGGGCTGTGGTACTCTTTGTTTCACAGCATATCGGCTTTTTGCAATGCAGGCTTTGATCTGTTCGGCGTCAGAGAACCCTTTTCCTCTCTGACCTCTTACCACAGCAATATCTATCTCAATCTCATCATAATGCTGCTGATTATCACGGGTGGTATCGGATTTCTCGTGTGGGGCGATATCGGAACACACAAACACAGATTCAGGCGTTTTTCATTGCAAAGCAAGGTCGTACTGATGACATCTGCTGTCCTGATTGTTCTGCCTGCGCTGTATTTCTTCTTTTATGAGTACGACAGTGAGGGGATCCATGACCGGACGATCCATTCACTGTTTCAGTCTGTCACTACACGAACCGCCGGCTTTAACACAACTAATCTCGCTGCTATGGACGAATCAGGTACAGCTATTATGATCATTCTTATGCTTATAGGCGGCTCTCCCGGTTCCACCGCAGGCGGTATGAAAACAGCGACTTTTGCTGTTCTGTTTCTTTCTGCGATAACAGTATTCAGCCGTAGAAATGATGTGCAGTGCTTCAAAAGAAGAATATCCGATGAAGCAGTCCGCAGTGCAGGCGCTGTTTTGTTTATGTATCTTGTATTGTTCTTTACAAGCGGTATCATTATCAGCAGAGTGGAAGATCTTCCGCTGCTGACCTGTCTGTTTGAAACGTGCTCAGCTATCGGTACTGTAGGGCTGACACTCGGCATTACAAGCAGTCTGTCTGCTGTATCCCGTGTGATACTGATGGTACTGATGTTTTTCGGGAGAGTTGGAGGACTGACACTTATTTATGCTGCTCTGCCATCAGCAGACGGTCAGAATTCACGCCTGCCGCTTGAAAAAATATCCGTAGGATAAGGAGTCTTATATATGAAAACAGTTTTAATTATCGGAGTAGGACAATTCGGCAGTCATATTGCCAGACGCATGGAGGAGCTGCAGTGTGAAGTCATGGCAGTAGATGAAAATGAGGAACGTATCAACGAGATCCTGCCCTATGTAACCAACGCAAGGATCGGTGACAGCACCAATGAGGAATTTCTCCGTTCGCTTGGAGTAGGAAACTATGATGTTTGTATCGTTGCCCTCGGCAGCCTGTTTCAGTCCTCTCTGGAAACAACATCTTTGCTCAAGGAGCTGGGGGCAAAGAAGGTCATATCCCGTGCGACAAATGATGTACAAATGAAATTCCTGCTTAAAAACGGAGCCGATGAGGTTGTCTATCCTGAGATGCAGATGGCACTTCGCATCGCTACAAAATATGCTTCAGACAGCATTCTTGATTTTATTCATCTGGATAACAATTACTCGATTTATGAACTGAAAGTGCCGAAGGACTGGTTCGGAAAGTCGCTTTCACAGATCGATATACGAAAGAAATTCAAGATCAATATTCTGACGATCAAACGTGGAGCAGAGGTATTTATCCCTGCACCGGACACCGTAATAAAAACTGATGACATTGCATTTGTCATAGGTGAGGTTCGGGATATCCAGAAATGTTTCAGAATTTAGGAGATGATCGTGTGAGAGATATTCTGCTTGCACTGTCTGTAGGAGCGATGTTTCTCTACGGCTTTTACCTCATGAAAAAGGTTGATGAATTCCTCGAGGAGATACAAAAGAACAGCAGTCCTGAACAAGAAGCATCAGAAGACGCTGTTGACGAACACAAAAGTGATATGTTATAATAACAAGGGTGATCATTATGACTGCTGACTCTATCAAAAAATCTAAATCATTGTCTGTGTTCAAAGACTCCGCCGTATGTCTTGTGGTGCTGACCGCTGCAACCCTTGCCGGGTATGCTTTCAAAGCCTTTCATCTTGCCGATGCGGATATCATTATGCTGTATATCATCGCTGTACTTGTGATATCTATTTTCACGTCTAAGATACAATTTTGTCTGATCTCATCGGTAGTGGGCGTTGTGCTTTATAACTACTTCTTCACCTATCCTGAGTTTTCTCTTTCAGCTCACGATGCAGGCTATCCTGTCACATTTGTGACAATGTTTATTACAGCGTTCATAGCCGGAACGCTTGCCAATAAGCTCAAACGCAATACCCTGATCGCCGAGCAGAATGCCCGTGAAAAGGAGGAGGCAGCACTTCTGGCGCAGAATGAACAGCTTAGAGCTAATATGCTCCGTTCCATATCCCATGACCTCAGAACACCGCTGACCTCCATATCAGGCAATGCCAGTACGCTACTGTCAGGCGGCGATACGCTTGATGAATCAGCACGTCAGCAGATATACACGGATATTTATTCCGAATCTATGTGGCTTATCGGAATGGTGGAAAATCTCTTATATGCCACACGAATTGAGGACGGCAGAATGCAGCTCAATATCTCGGTAGAGATACTGGATGATATCGTGCAGGAGGCTGTCAGACACACCGAACGCACTCACTCAAAGCGAAATATCATAGTAGATATGCTTGACGAGATAATCCCCGTTATGGCAGATGCGAACCTTATCGTTCAGGTCATAGTCAATCTTATGGATAATGCAGTCAAGTACAGTGATGATGATTCTGATGTAACTGTCAGTGTGCGCCGTGAACATGCGTATGCTGTGATATCCGTGTCCGATCACGGCACAGGTATCTCCGATGAAGAAAAGGAAAAGGTCTTTGATATGTTCTACACCGGCGGCAGCCGTTCGTCGGACAGCAGAAGAAGTCTTGGGCTGGGGCTTGCACTGTGCAGGTCAATTATTTCTTCACACGGCGGTACTATATCTGTCAGCGACAATATACCAAACGGTACAGTTGTCAGCTTTACTCTGCCAATAGGAGAGGTCGATCTGAATGAATGAATATCTTGTTCTGGTGGTGGAGGATGACAAGCCCATCAGAAATCTTATAACCACGACTCTGAAAATGAATGACTATCGCTATATCACCGCTGTCAAGGGCAATGAAGCGATCATGCTCAGCGCTTCGCACAAGCCTGACATCATCATACTTGACCTTGGACTGCCTGACATTGACGGTGTTGAGGTGATAGAGCATATACGCACTTGGAGCGATGTTCCTATCATCATAGTCAGTGCAAGGAGCGAGGACAGGGATAAGATAACAGCCCTTGACAAAGGTGCAGATGATTACCTGACAAAGCCTTTCTCTGTCGATGAGCTTCTCGCAAGGCTCAGGGTGATACAAAGGCGGCTTATGAAGTCCGAAAATATCTCGGTCACGGAGTTTGTCAACGGCAGATTGCGGATAGACTATGTTTCGGGCTGTGTTCACCTTGATGATGAAGAACTTCACCTGACACCGATAGAATACAAGCTGCTTTGCCTGCTTGCCAAGAATGTCGGCAAGGTGCTGACACATAAGTACATTATCCAAAGTGTATGGGGAACTCCTGCGGATAACAGCGAAGCCTCCCTGCGTGTATTCATGGCTACCCTGCGAAAAAAGCTGAGTGACAGCAGTCAGGCGCTTATACAAACACATATCGGTATTGGGTATCGCATGATGAAATTATAGCTTTAGGGAGCAGTACAAAGCAGACACTTTATTTGATGATCTGTATTGCCTTCAATGGCTGCAAAAACAATTGAACTTATTTTTTCTAAAGGAAATAAGGGCAATGCCCTCCACTCATGGAGGACATTGCCCTTTTCCTTATGCTGTGATTATATTAGTCCTGAATCTCCTGCATCATGGTTGCACCGTCTTTGAAGCCTACCTTGTATGCAGCTCTCATTTCAGCGGCGGCAGTATCGCTCACGCAGTCAAGTATCTTGTGGAATATATCGATCTGTTCCTCACTCAGCGAGTCTTCAAACGGTATACAGAGCTTATTAAACGCATCTGAGAACTCAGCGGAGTGAATCTCACCCTGTCTGTAATTGTAAATCGCATCGATCATTTGTATCTGTCCTTTCGGTTTTATCGCTGTAAAACCAACCGTCCAAACTTTACCAAATAATCGTTGCTAAGGTGTTGCTTACGGCACGCCTCTGAGCAATTCTATCACAGAACTGCACTCCATGATGCGTTACTTGGAGTATGACTTCCTGCGTGACCACGGTTTACAGCACTTTGACAACTGGGTTGCGGTCTTTGGCGACCAGAAAACCGATTGGGAGTTAAAGCCTGCGGGTAATGGCTTCAAGGAGCGCACCCGTATCGCTAACTACACAGGTCTGCCCGAATTGATGAGTATGTTCAAGCAGGTCGCTGACATTCGTACCGCTGATACGCTGAAACTCGATGTACCTGAGTGTGATTATCAGGTGGTTCAGGTAGAAGCTACTCCTTTTCAGCAGGAGCTTGTTCAGGAACTTGCCGACAGAGCTGATGCTATCAATGCAGGCAATGTTGATCCTACGATCGACAATATGCTCAAGATAACGTCGGACGGAAGAAAGCTCGGACTTGATCCGCGCCTGATTGATCCGTCATTTGAAGATAATCCCGATACAAAGCTCAACCGCTGTGTAGAGAATGTTGCCCGTATCCACGCTGAAACGGCTGAGGACAGGCTCACGCAGATCATCTTCTGTGATTTGGGCGTTCCTCACAAGGCAGCAGAAGCAGCAGTCGAGGGCGAAGATGCCGATGATGCTAAGGATAAGAAGTCTATCGCTGAGGTCGAATCTCTTGAAGAAGAATGCGATTTCTGTGTTTACGATGATATTCGTGATAAGCTGATCGCAAGGGGTATCCCTGCGGAGGAGATCGCATATATCCACGATGCGAAAACCGAACAGCAGAAAGCTGACCTCTTTGATAAAGTCCGCAGCGGAGAGATCCTTGTCCTGCTCGGCTCAACCGCCAAAATGGGTACGGGTACGAATGTTCAGAAGAAGCTGATCGCAGTCCATGACCTCGATATTCCGTGGCGACCTGCTGATCTGGAACAGCGCGCCGGAAGAATTATCCGTCAAGGCAATGAAAACAAACAGGTGCAGATTTTCCGCTATGTTACCAAAGGCACATTCGACGCTTATTCCTATCAGACTTTGGAGAACAAGCAGAAATTTATCTCTCAGATCATGACGAGTAAGACTCCTGCGAGAAAGTGCGAAGATGTGGACCAGCAGGCACTCACTTATTCCGAGATCAAGGCTCTTTGCACAGGCGATGAGCGCATCAAGGAAAAGCTCATGCTTGAAAATGAAGTGAAAGAACTGAGGGTACTCGCTGCGGAACACCGCGACACGGTATTTGAAATGGAGGACAAGATCGCTCGTTTCCCTGAACAGGAACAGAAACTTACGGCTATTCTTGCTGATCTCCATACCGACCGTGAAGCACTCCGCAAGCTCCCGATCGATCCTGAGCGAAAACTGCCCGTATTCAAAATCACCATTGGTGAGACAGAATATACTGACAGAAAAGAAGCAGCTAAGGCTTTGGAAGATGCGGTGCTGGCTATCAAGTATGCGGATACTCCCGTTAAAGTCGGCTCGTTCCAGGGCTTTGACCTGAGTGTGACAGTAAACAGCAATATGATGGGCGGCGGTATGTCGGCTTGTCTGCAAGGTGCCGCTTCGCATACAACGAAGCTGATCGAGAGTTTTGCCCATAACCTGAACCGCCTTGAAGCTGCCCTCTACAACATCGACGGCAGAATTGAGAGAACGCAGGATAACCTTGCAAAGCTCAGGCTTGACCACGCAGAAGCACAGAAGATCGTTGCAGAGCCGTTCCCCCAGCAGGAGGAGCTTGATACTAAGGAACAAAGGCTGAAAGTCGTGACTGATGAGCTGAATCAGGCGGCTATTGAAGCTAAGAAGAACGCTCCGAAGCGTGAAAAGACTTGCTACTTTGAGAGGGCTAAAATGAAGCGTGATGCCGCAAGGCTCGCCAAAAAGCCGAGAACTCCGAAGGACAAGGCTAAGGGCAGGGATAAGAAGCAAGGAATTGAATAACCACTTTGAACCCAGTGGATTCAAAGTAAAGAGCCGATTTGCTTAGTTACAGATCGGCTCTACTCTATATATATCTTACTATCGTATTATATTTCTTGGGAACAGCGTAAGTTGGGCGAAGTCTCTGATAGAGTCAAAGGAAATGACGGTAGAATGGACTTACCAACACTAACAATATCTGCTGGTAGTGGTTGGCTTGATCAGAAAGATAGATTCTCTGCAAACATTGCTGGCAAGGAACAAGAGAACTATACGTTACTTCACAAGGGAGAATTATCATACAATCATGGTAACTCAAAGCTCGCAAAATATGGTGCGGTATTCTCCTTGAGAACCTACGAAGAAGCCCTTGTTCCAAGGGTTTATCATAGTTTCAAAGTAATAGAAGCTGATGCAGATTATATTGAATATTTATTTGCTACTAAGCTACCTGATAAAGAATTAGGAAAACTAATTTCTTCTGGTGCAAGAATGGACGGACTGCTAAACATCAATTATGATGAATTTATGGGTATTAGTATTTCAATGCCTTCGATTGAAGAACAGAAGAAAATCAGCTCATATCTCCGTAGTCTTGACTCTATTATCACCCTTCATCAGCATAAGCCAAATAAAAAAGGACATGACGTTTTGACCGTCATGCCCTTTAAGGGAAACCAGCGTAAACCGCATTATTTATGTACTTAGTCGAGCAAACTGGAAATCGACTTCATGATGAGATCAATGTCCTTGTTTTCAAGCTCTCTGATGATGTGCAAATAGGTCTTCTGTGTTGTATTGATGCTTGAGTGTCCGAGTCTCTGTGCAACACTGGCGATTGAAACACCGTCGAACAGGAGAAGCGATGCGTGTGTATGGCGAAGTCCATGAACGGAGATAGTGGGGATTCCGACAGCTTTGCAATGCCTTTCCAACACATCGTTGAGAGTAGAGTTGTAAATCTTCTTTTCCTTTGAAACAAAGATAGGAGCAGTATCATTCAGTTCTCTGACGATTGCATAGAACTGTCCTACCGTCTGCCAGTCAAGGCGGATCTTTCTGACCGAGGACTTGTTCTTGGTAGGCTGAAAACCGCCCTCACCCTTATAGTCCCAGGTCTTATTAACACTAAGAGTCTGATGAGTGAAATCGAAGTCCACAGGCGTTACTGCAATTGCTTCGGAAAAACGCATACCGGTCTTAGCAATAAGCAGAATAAGCCAATCCATATTCAAGCCGCTGTTCAGGTCGAGGTTTGTAAGCAGCTTCTGAAGCTCATAACGGCTGAGATACTTCTTCTTTTTATCGTTGGGAGACTTACCCTTGATAATAACCTTGCGAGTGGGATCACGGGCGATCAAGCCGTCATCGACTGCATCAAGGATAGCTCCTTTGAGCTGGTGGTGAAAATCCATAGTGGTCTGGCGCTCGTGTGTCTCAGCATAATCATTGATGAGCTGCTGATATGTGATTCTGTCAAAATCGCAGAGTTTCACATCGGGGATCAGTTTCTTCACCCATTCTGCGGTCAGGTGATACTTCTGCATTGTTACGCCTCTGACCGATCCTTCTTTATATATAACCAGCCATTGACAGTAATACTCATGGAACAGAGTATCTGTTTTTATATCGTTCAAAATCTTATCCTCCTTTGGCGGCTCACGCTGATGAAGGGTGATAAGGGTGTCGAGGTTGCGGAAGTATTCCCCAATTTTCTGCTGTTCTTCAAGATTAGGTAATGGAACTGAAATTTCCATCATTTTATTTTTTGAAATATTATATCTTGAAATGCCTTGTGCCAAGAATACAATATTTTTTCTGACATTATCCGAACGAAGCATATATGCCATATAGTAAGGGTTAACTTTTACACTCGGTCTGTATCCAAAGCAAAAACTATTAAGATACGTATTATCGCTGTTTTCAAGCCATACAGATGACATTCCGACTTCATCAGGCGTTTCAGAAGAAGTTGTAAAAAACACATCGCCGTAATTAACTTCGTTCTGCTTTTTATCAATTTCAACTGACTCGGTCATTGATAAATCTGCTATTGAATTTGAAAATACATTCATATATGTAACGAATTTTGCATTGCCATGACCGAAATCTTCTTTGGTTTTTCCAGACAAGCCAGTATAGGTTTCGCCCATATCTCCCAACTTACGCTGTTCCCAAGAAAGTGTATTTTGAGCTGTTTTAGCACTTTCACCGCTAAAATCGAACAAAAAATACTCACGCTGATGAAGGGTGATAAGGGTGTCGAGGTTGCGGAAGTATTCCCCAATTTTCTGCTGTTCTTCAAGATTAGGTAATGGAACTGAAATTTCCATCATTTTATTTTTTGAAATATTATATCTTGAAATGCCTTGTGCCAAGAATACAATATTTTTTCTGACATTATCCGAACGAAGCATATATGCCATATAGTAAGGGTTAACTTTTACACTCGGTCTGTATCCAAAGCAAAAACTATTAAGATACGTATTATCGCTGTTTTCAAGCCATACAGATGACATTCCGACTTCATCAGGCGTTTCAGAAGAAGTTGTAAAAAACACATCGCCGTAATTAACTTCGTTCTGCTTTTTATCAATTTCAACTGACTCGGTCATTGATAAATCTGCTATTGAATTTGAAAATACATTCATATATGTAACGAATTTTGCATTGCCATGACCGAAATCTTCTTTGGTTTTTCCAGACAAGCCAGTATAGGTTTCGCCCATATCTCCCAACTTACGCTGTTCCCAGGAAATAGCACAAACAAGCATAAAAAAACAGGGAGCTAAGAAAAACTTAGCTCCCAAATAGGCGATTTTTCGTAATTTTATGATGTTTTTGATGTTAGGACTTGTTAAGTAATGCTGTATCATCAATTCTATAATCATCGTCCCGAAGTGGTATTACATCTTCATTCAGCAAGGTCAGCAGTGCCTTTTTGACCGACTGATGATATTTGAACTTGGAAATGCCTTCGTGCTTTGCGGAATAGCTGTCGAAATCGGCTGATTTTTTCAGATTGTTTAGTCCTGGCAGGTCTGTATCACCGAACTGATAGCGGTCTGCAGCATAAGAAACAGCATCGAGCGATACGCACCATTCCTCGGCAAAACCACGAAGAACGCTGTCTATTGCTTCTTTTCGCATTTCAGCAAGCACATAAGATACTCGTTTACCCTTGAATTCATCGGGATTTTCCTGTACCTTCTCCCACAACTGCTGCATAAGCGCTCCGAGTTTCGGATTGGAGGACAGCAATTCTTCGATATACTTAGTGATCTCGATAACAAGATTCTGATAGTGCTGTTCCTGACGCTCCTCGTCGGTAGCAGATACAACGGATTGGATCAGGCTGACAATGTAGTCATAGTCGATCTTCTCCTTGCTGTATGCTTTCAGCTCGTATTCAAAGTCGATAGGCGGTTCAGGTCCAGGCTCCGGACCGGGTTCAGGACCGGGACCGGGTTTTAATTCTTGGATAACATTTAAGTAATGTGCTGCGTAATCGTCATATTCTGCCTGCGTTATTCCGTAGGATTCCGGAGGGTTATCAGCATACCTGATAAATGATTTCAGACTTGTGTAGACCTTATCAAACTCCTGAAATGCCTTAGCAAAGCGTTTTTTACCCTCTTTTGATAGAGTTGGAACAACAGAAGGCGTTTCCGCAGTAACACGCAGATAAGCAAGTGCTTTCGTAAAGTCTGCATATACTGTATCCCAATCGGGAGCGAGTACAGATGCCTTACCGCCTGCGGAATAAAGGATAAGAGCTTCGTCAACTGCATCTTTGAAGATGTGCGGTGACTGGAAAGTTACTATCTGACCACTGGTCTTGCTCTTATCGAACAGACGGTTTGTTCTTGAAAATGCCTGAATAATATCGTGGGGGTGCATCGGCTGTCTGTCCATAAATACGGTAGACAGACAAGGAGCATCAAAGCCCGTAAGCAGTCTGTTTACTACAATTACAAGGTCAAGCTGTTCATCACGGCTCTTGAATTTGGACTTCTTTCTTGCAAGGCGGTCATTCAGGTTGGTATTATAGCCTTTGATCTCGCCAATGCCAAAGGAAGTGCCGAACATAGCATTATAATCTTCAAGCGATTCCTTCATCTTAGGTACATTCAGGTCTGCGCTCTCGTTGTCCTCGTCGCTTGAAACGGAGTATGTGATCGCAAATTTCGGAAAATCGGGCAGAACTCGCCTTGTTTCCTCGCTGATCGTGACAGAAGTTTCCCCATTTACAACTCGTTTCAGGAGGTCATAATACGCCTGCGCTCTCTTGATAGAGTTGACCGTCAGTATCGCTTCATAAGTCTTGCCTCTGCCATGCTTAAAGCCGAGTTTCTCCTGAGACTTATTGATGATCGTATCGAGAACTTTCAGCATATGTGCTTCTGTCTCATAAACGGACAAGTCCTCGTTGCTGTCATCGGCATTCAGCTTCTGTGCGCCGAGATGCTCGGTCTGGAAGCCCAGAACAGCTTCATCACGGATTGCTTCTTTGACCGTGTATTTATGCAGGCAAGCTCCATACAGCTCGTCGGTAGTTCTCGGAAGATCGCCCTCGGCAGGATAGGCATTTACATCAAAACGAGGTGTTCCCGTAAAGCCATACCAAAGGGAGTTTACAAAGAATTGTGCCAGAAGGCGCTGCGTTCTCGGTGTTACGGCTCTGTGGCACTCGTCCACGATGAAGGCAACACGGAGATTTTTGATGCGATTATAAGCAGGAGTGCCTTCTTTGAGGCGCTTTTTTACCGCAATGGACAGCTTCTGAATGGTGGTAACGACAACTTGCTGATTATTATTCTTCAGCTTGTCGATCAGATCGCCTACATTGTCGGTTTCATCAACGTCCACCACATCGTTATTCGCATAGGACTGAAATGCCTGTGTAGTCTGCGTATCGAGGTCTTTACGGTCGATAAGGAATATCGTTTTTTCTATGCTCGGAATGTCGATCAGCAGATTTCTCGCCGCCTTATAGCTCGTCATGGTCTTGCCTGAGCCTGTTGTATGCCAGATATAGCCCGATTTTCCTTGCCTTGAAGCCGTTCTGACCGCTTCGATAGCGTGTATCTGATAAGGACGCAGCAGAAGTATCTTTCTTGCTTCTTGGTCGAGAACAGCATACTTCATTACCATTTGATGTGCTTCGGGTATTTTCAGTACGTTCTCGGCAAATTTCAGATAGTCAGTAACAGGGTTGTTCGCAAAATCCTCCCAGCCGGAAAGGAACTTCTCATTTAGTTCTTCTTCCTCGGCAGCGGCGAAATATTTTGTATCGACCGCATTGGAGACTACAAACATCTGAACTGCGGAGAAAATGCCCGTAAACTTGCCCTCTCGGATATACTTGCGTATCTGACGGAAACCGTCAAGGTAGGAGTGCTGACGGTTTTTCAGTTCGATATGGATAAGCGGAATACCGTTTATCAGCAGAGATACATCAAAACGGCGGTTTTGGCTGTGAATATCCTCCTCGTCGTCCTTTAAGGCTCTGTACTGATTTATCACTTCATAAACGCTTGAACCGCCTGCAATATCGTCACGTTTTAGGGCTGTGAGCTGCACTGTCTCCGTGTCCCTCTGAACATAAACATGAGCGATACCGTTTTCTCCTGCGATCCACTTTGCGGCATCGTAGAATGTCGCAAAGGAAAGCTGGTTCTTGACCTGTTCAAATTCCTGATCGGTCAGGGGCTTGCCGTCAAGTACGGCTTTATTGCCACGCTCAAGGATAGAGCGCAGATTTGCCCATAACTCCTCCTCGGTATGCAGATCGGGGCGGTAAGTCCACTGGCTTTTGCCCTCTGTAAGCTGTTCTATCAGCTTATCTTCTATTGTCTTTTCAAGTTCTGCCATAGGTATTCACCGCCTTTATACAAACATCTTTTGGAGCAGAGATTTCTTCATTTTTTGGAGCGTTTCTAACTTACGCTGATGAATGGTGATAAGGGAATCGAGGTTTGAGAAAAATGCCCCGATTAGTTCTTGTTCATCAATATTCGGAACGTCAACAACAAAACTCTGCATATTAGATGCAAGAATATGCTTGATAGTATTACCAGTAGTTATGTTTTCAATTTTCTTTTTTGCTTTAATAGTTTGATATTGATAATTCAAAAAATAAGGATTTATTATCATCTTTGGATTTCTGAACATGATTAAGGCGTGAGCAGCTGAATTATTCAGTTTTTCTGGAATTACCGCAGCATGACCAACATGACCAGACTGCACCATAACCATATCACCTGTATGCAACCATTTGTCTTTTTGCTTTTCATAAAACTCATCATTTATAAATATCTCTGTATTATGATTTATCTGTCCATCTTTAATATTGTTGGACTCAAGATAGAAATGCCCTTTATCAACATAGTATGGTGTAGCTGTTCCTACAAAGGCATTCCCAATGTCTCGATAAATCTCACCCAGCTTACGCTGTTCCCAAGCATCGGTAAATCCGGCGAATCTGATTTCCGGAACACTCTCACCATTTTGCGGGAACATTTTTTGAAGCATAGATTTCTTGAATTTCTGCAAAGCGTCACACTTACGCTGATGAAGGGTGATAAGGTTATCTATCTTGTCGAGGTATGCTCCGATTCTCCTCTGTTCTTCCACGGACGGCATATTCATTATGCACTCGCATAACTTGTCATAATAGAAGTAAAGACGGACACTGCCTTCTTGTAAACGCTCTATCCAATCCTGAAATGCCTTAGTCTTAAACCAATGTTTCAGGAACTTATCGTCAACATATTCAGCAGTCTGGAAAACCTCGTAAAGTGACGAAACTATGACGTTTTCTGCACCTTCGTAGTATCCCAAAGAGCCGACATTTATTCTTGCGGGATTGTAGGCAAATGAGTTTGGCTTTACTACAATATACATATTTCGGTCAACATCTTTCATGTAGCCAAAGTCATCATGAGCTTCACTTTGAGCGATAAACCCCTGATTATTTGTAATGGCAAATGGCTCTAAATCAAGGTCATCTTTATTCCGTTCTCCTGCTGCAAAAGTGAAATCACTGAACTTACGCTGTTCCCAAGCATCGGTAAATCCGGCAAATCTGATCTGTGGTGTATTGCTCATAATATGCCCTCCAATACCTTCATCAGATCGGCAAGTTCGTTTTTCGTATCAGCATCGGCAGCGGTCAGCTCACCCATTTGTGTGATAAGGTCGGTAGCTGCTGTGTCCATTTCTGCGGAAATGTCGGAAAACTCGCTTGCCAGGTCGCTCAGGCTGATCTGTTCTTCCTGCTCAAAAGTATCGACGTAACGAGGGATATTGAGGTTGTAGTCGTTCGCCTTGATTTCCTCATAAGTCGCAAGGTGCGCTTCTTTCTCCACGTCCTGACGGGCTGTGTAAAGCTCGATGATATGGTCAATATTCTCAGGACTCATGGAGTTCTGCTTCTTGCCCTTAACAAACTGCTGCGAAGCATCAATAAAGAGAATATCACGCCCGTCACGGTTCTTCTTCAGAGCAATGATTGTTGTCGGGATAGAAGTGTTATAGAACAGGTTTGCAGGCAGACCGATAACGGCATAAATAGCACCGCTGTCAATGAGCTTCTGCCTGATCTTGCCCTCAGCAGCACCACGGAACAGAACGCCGTGGGGCAGAATAATAGCCATAGTACCTGTATTTTTCAGATGATAGAAGCCGTGAAGCAGAAATGCGTAGTCTGCTTTGGACTTCGGTGCAAGCACACCATAGTCGGAGAAACGGCTGTCATTCAGGAATCCCTGTGCCGCAGACCACTTTGCGGAGTATGGAGGATTCATCAGCACCATATCGAAATCCGTTTCTTCGTCAGTGGGCCAGTCCGCATCGAGCGTATCAGCATTACGGAGCGTCTGATTTTCGGGATCAACTCCGTGCAGGAACATATTCATTCGGGCGAGGTTGTATGTGGTCGTGCTGAGTTCCTGACCGAAATAGCGGATATAGTCGGGCTTGTGTGAGAACTTTCTTGCGTTCAGAAGCAGAGAACCCGATCCCATAGCGGCATCGTATACCAGAAGTCCCTGCTTGTCCTCCTGTCCCTGAATAGCTACACGGGTAAGGATCTGTGAAACTGCCTGCGGTGTATAGAATTCTCCGGCTTTCTTTCCTGTTTCACTTGCAAACTGACCGATAAGGTATTCGTAAGCATCACCGAGAACATCGCCCTCATGGTTCAGCAGGTCGGCTTCATTGATCTTCTTGACTACCTCTGCAACGGTAGCAGACTGCTTCTGCTCACCGGAGCCAAGTCTTGTGGAGTAGAGGTCAACATCAGCGAACAGATTTGCAAAGATAGGATCGGACTGCTCCACATGATTGAATGCCTTTTTGAGCATTTCACGCTGAAAAGCGTTCTTGCTTGCCGCCTCTGCAAGTTTTGTGTATGTAAGCTCAGGCTCGATAGTATAGTGGTAGCTCTCCTTGATGTCCTCCAAAAGTTCCTCTGCATCTTCGGTGCTGTAAACTTCTTCGTATGCTGCCTGTGCTTCTGCCATAGATTCGGGCTTTTCGTTATTGAGAAGGTCATAAACGTGTGTCAGAAATGTATCTGACAGATACTTGTAGAATACGATTCCGAGAAGATAGTTCTTATATTCATTAGCGTCCATTTTACCGCGCAGAATATCCGCACCAGCCCAAAGAACGCTCAAAAGGTCTTTACTGTTTTCATTTGCAGCCATTATGGTTTCCTCCTGTTTTCAGTTCACTCTTACTCAGGTACAGCGTGAGTGATATACATAGATAATTATACCATAATTCCGTCAAAAATTCAAGTGGAATTAGACGAAATTTTGAAATTTTCATCAATCAGAAGATGACCGCTGAGAACAACCTGTGATATATAAATTATCCCGACTTTGAACCCACTGGATTCAAAGTTCCGCTAAAACAAAAACGCTGGCACGAAGCCAGCGTTTTCCGTCATTATCTGTTCAAAGCCTTTATCATCTGTAAGGCAAGGTCTGCTTTATCTTCGGGAAGTGTTCTGAATCCTGCCACAAGCTCTTTCTCTGTATCAGTAAGGATAGAAACCTCTCCGTCCTCGTTGAAAAACTCGGCAAGGGTAACGCCCATAGGCGTAAGCAGCTTTTGAAGTGTCTCGATCGTGGGCTGATTGATGCACTTTTCCAAGTCGCTGATATGCCCCTGAGACAAGCCGGACTCCTTGTGAAGTTTATACATACTAAAGCCCTTTGCCTTGCGTATCTCTCTTAACCTTGTTCCGTACTCCATTTCTCCGAATCTCCTTTGCCGTGTCCTTACTATTATTATAATGCTTTCGTTCGGATTTTATAATTCATAAGCCCCGAACTATTTACTTATTTATTCCGATATAGTATAATAGAAGGAGTGGAGGTGTTGCACTATGAAGAAATCAGTATGCTTTACAGGACACAGAACCATAGCTGAGGATAAGGAAAAGCTCTCAGCTCGACTCTATACTTTGCTTGAACGCTTAGTGACAGAGCAAAAGGTCACGGACTTTTACACGGGCGGAGCTGTGGGCTGGGACGCTCTTGCTGCCCTGACCGTTCTGAAACTGCGAGAGAACTATCCAGAGATCAAACTGCACCTTGTATTGCCTTGTCCATTTGAGGAACAGTCTGCGAACTGGAATGAAGCACAGAAAGAGGAACACAAGTGTATCGCCTCACTTGCCGATACCAAAGAGTTCACCTCGGATCATTTAGATAAAAACGCAATGAGGATCAGAAATGCCCGTCTTGTGGAGCTTGCATCTGATTACTGTATCTGCTACTGGAATCCCAAACACTACCGCAGCGGAACAGGACAGACGGTGCGTATGGCTCAGAAGAAAGGCATAGAGGTCATCAATCTGTTTGGATCCGCTTCAAACAGCGTAATATCGCCTGTTGGTGGGTTGACAGATGGCTCAAATAGCGTTATAATAAAATTATCTAATAGATCGGAGGTATCCACAATGCCAAGAAAGAAGAAAACTGAAACTGCACCTGTTGCCGAAGTCAAGGCAGAGGTCGTGACCGAAGCTGTCAAGGAGACTGCCCAGGAAGCTCCGGCTGAAAAGCCTGCAAAGAAGCCTGCCGCAAAGAAAGCTCCTGCTAAGAAAACAGCTACCAAGACTCCTGCGAAAGCTGCTGAGAAGAAAACTACGGCTAAGACCACTACAAAGGCCGCAGCTAAGACCACAAGAACGACTGCTCCTGTTGAGACAGTCAAAGTCCAGTTCGGTGGCGATGAATATGATTTTGCTGAGATCAAAAAAGCAGTTGAAGCCGATTATAAGAGCAAATTCAAGGGCAAGGTCAAGACTATCGAGTTTTACATAAAGCCGGAAGATAAGGCAGTTTACTACGTTATCAACGGCGATTTCTCCGATAAGATCGAGCTTTGATTTGACGATATTGTAAAGGGTGCGACTCTCGCTCAGGGTTGCTCCCGTTTTTTCATATACTGGATTGAAAAGCAGGGCTGATTGTGGTATAATTGGTAGTGTAAACAATATTCGCTACTATACGAAGTCAGGAAGTGGTATTTAATTGAACGAAACAGAACTCTATAAAGAACTCGGAATACTAACAAAGGACAAGGAACGATGGGAAGAAAGCATACCCTATGTTGCATCTCTGCTTTCTCATGAGTCCGTGAAAATACAGGCTAAGGCACTTTGGCTGATTGGTGAAATGGGGCTTGCTTATCCGCAGTCGGTAAAAGCTGATGCTCCTGTTATTGCTTCATTCTTGGACAGCAAGGTATCGCTCCTGCGTGAACGTGCGGTCAATGCCCTCGGAAGGATCGGACGGGGCGACTACCATGTGATAGAACAGTATTGGTCGAGCCTGTTCCGTTTCGCCAATGATGAAGATGCAAAGGTCAGACTGAGCTTTATATGGGCATCTGAGAATATAGCAACAAATACGCCAGACATCTATGAGAACTATATGCCCATATTTGAGAAACTTCTTCACGATACGGACGATAAGGTAAGAATGGAAGCCCCTGAGATATTCCGTGTTCTCGGCAAGCGCAGAGCGGAGTTTGTTCAGTCATACCTTGAAACGCTGCAACGCATATCTGAGACTGATGATAACCGTGTTGTGAGGATTCATTGCTTGGGTGCTATCAAGGCGGCTACATCGAAATAGGTGAATTTTATGAAGGACTATATTTTATTGCTGCCCATACTCTTTATTTTTCATGATATGGAGGAAATAATCGGGTTTGGTTACTTTTTCAGAAATAACAAACAACTTTTTGAGCGCTTTCCTATGATAACTGCGGCATACAAAGATTTCTCGACTGAAGGATTTGCTTTGGCTGTGTATGAGGAGTTTATCCCGTTCTTTGGTATTAGCTTATTGGCGTTTTTCTTTCCGTGTAAAGTGCTGAACGCACTGTGGCTTGGTCTTATGATCTCTTTGACGGCACATTTTCTTGTGCATATCGGACAGAGCATTTATATCAGAAAGTATATCCCTTCACTGATAACAAGCCTTATTTGCTTACCACCGAGTGTAATAATCATTATTAAATCATTGAGTATCATCAACATTGACTTGGTGACTGTCATTCTGATACCTGTTGCTATCATCGGAATGATCATAAATCTAAAATTTGCCCATAGTCTTATGCACAAATATGGTCAAAAACTTAGCGGCAAAATAGAATCATGATATAAGGGGGGACGCCATGTGTACTTGGTTCTATGCTGAAAAATCCTCGCTGTCACCGATCATCACAAAGGCACAGCAGCTACCGCTTGCGGATACGATCAGGAACACTATGTCACGTTCGGCAGAAATGTCGGGCAATATCCGTCCTACTGATATGGCAGCGGTGTTCGCTCCGAATAAGCAAGGCAATATGGCTGTATTTCCGATGATTTGGGGCTTCACGGTCGAACAATCATCAAAACCGCTTATCAACTGCCGTATCGAAACAGCGGATCAGAAGCCCGTATGGAAAGACTCTTGGTTCAGGCGGCGGTGCGTAATTCCGGCATCGTGGTACTACGAATGGGGCATACCGCCCTCTGAGGTCGGCTATTGTAACGCAAATCAACAGCGGAACATCAAAAAAGAAAAGTATGCGATACAGCCGGAAGGGGCTGAGATCACATACCTCGCAGGATTATACCGCTTTGAGGAGCATAGAGGTGTCCAGATACCGATGTTCGCCGTCATAACAAGGGAATCGGTCGAACCCGTAAGCTCTATCCATGACCGAATGCCACTTATCCTCGGCAAAGACAGCTTGCGTGAATGGGTGCGCCCTGACGGTGATCCTCGCAGTATTGTGAAGAAGGCTCTGACGAATATGGTCATGGAGAAAGCGGTTGACTATCCTGAGCCGAAGCCGGAGTTTATGCAGATATGATTTAAGGTGAACAATATATGATAGTGAAAGCTGAATATAAAGATTTACAGGAAATACTTACTTTGCAGTATCTCGCTTACCAGAGTGAAGCTGAACTGTTTGGCTGCAAAGATATTCCTCCGTTGAAGCAGACCTTAGATGAGGTCATTGAGGAGTTCAATAATGGTATCATATTGAAATTGACAGATGAAAATGGTGCAATCATCGGCTCAGTCCGTGCTACTGAAAAGAACGGAACAGTATATATCGGAAAACTGATGGTTCACCCCGATCACAGATGCAAGGGATATGGCACAAAACTTCTCTCAGAGATAGAAAGCTGCTACCCAGACAAGCGTTATGAGCTTTTTACAAGTACCAGAAGCGTTGATAATATACGGCTGTATGAAAAAGTTGGATATAAAATCTTTGACCGAAAACCCGTTGATGATGAACTGGTATTCGTGTATATGGAAAAATGTTGTTGACATAACAAAAAACCTTGATATACGAAACGGAGAGCTTAATGTATAAGTTTATAGGAATAATAAAAGCTGATTACAGATATGAATATGAACCACTACCTGATAACGCAAGACTAATGGTGGATAGATCAAAAACGATAGCTATAATTGCTGGATTTCTTGGAATAACAGTTGGATATTCATTACTTCTTGTTAAGCAATATGTGCTAAACAACGGTGAAGCAGTATTAAACAAACCTTTCATATTATTGGGATCTGTAATTGGTGCTTTGCTGTTACTGCTTCATGAGTTTCTTCATCTAATTCCATATCCTGAGAACAGCACAAAAATAATATCCATTAAAGGCGGTACACCGAGTGCTTTCTGTTCGGCACCCGTCAGCAAAGGTGCATTTATTGTTTCAAGTCTTTTGCCTGTTTTGCTTGGAATAATTCCTATGATACTGTTTATGTTACTGCCATCAACATATCAGGTGATAAACACAATTCTTTGGACAACGGGAACAATCGGGCTTGCTTCTCCGGCTAATGATTACGCTGATGCTCTTAGATGTTTGATAAACGTACCATCAAAATGCAAAATACAAAGCGGCAATGATGGATTTTATTATTTTTGAGAGAATATCTAACTTTGACCCCACCGGAGTCAAAGTTCCCCATAAACGAAAAGGGCGGTGAAACATGAACAAGGTATATGTAGCGATAGACCTCAAATCGTTCTATGCGTCGGTAGAATGCGTAGAGCTTGGGCTTGATCCGCTGAACACAAATCTTGTGGTAGCCGATCAGAGCCGTACCGAAAAGACGATATGCCTTGCCGTTTCGCCGTCACTCAAAAGCTACGGTATTTCGGGCAGAGCAAGGCTGTTTGAGGTCGTACAGCGTGTGAAAGAGGTCAATGAGCAGCGACAGAAGAAAGCTCCCCACGGACAGCTCACGGACAAGAGCTTCATTTATTCTGAGCTTGTACAGAACCATTCCCTTGCCGTTGACTATGTGGTAGCAACTCCGCAGATGGCGCACTACATGAAAGTGAGCGCCGATATTTACGGCATTTACCTGAAATACGTTGCTCCCGAAGATATTTTCGCTTACTCGGTGGACGAGGTTTTCATAGATGCAACAGGCTATCTCAGCACCTATCATATGGACGGTCACGGCTTTGCCCGTATGCTGATACAAGATGTGCTTGACACAACGGGCATCACGGCTACGGCAGGAGTCGGCACGAATATGTTTCTGTGCAAGGTCGCTATGGATATTGTGGCGAAGCATATCCCGGCGGACAAGGACGGAGTGCGTATCGCAGAGCTTGACGAACAGACTTTCAAGGATAAATGGTGGTCGCATACGCCGATCACGGACTTCTGGAGAGTGGGCGCAGGCACGGCAAAACGCCTTGAAACGCTCCATATCTACACTATGGGCGATATTGCAAGATATTCCCTTGACCGTTATCATATCGGCAAGCTCTATAAGCTCCTCGGCAAGAATGCGGAGCTGCTGATAGACCACGCTTGGGGCATTGAACCTACTACCATTGCCGATGTTAAGGCTTACCGTCCCGAAAATCAGAGTATCACATCGGGACAGGTGCTTCAAGAGCCTTGCGACTATGAGCATACACGGCTGATTGTATGGGAAATGGCTGATATGCTGTCGCTCGATTTGGTGGACAAGGGGCTTGTAACAGATCAGCTCGTCCTGACGGTCGGCTATGACCGTGAGAGCCTTGCGGACGGACACTACACGGGCGAGGTTGTTTCAGACCGCTACGGCAGACAAGTCCCGAAACACGCCCACGGTACGCAGAACCTTGATAAGCACACATCGTCCACAAGAAAAATGGTCGAAGCGACAATGACGCTCTTTGACCGTATCTTTGATAAAACTCTGCTTGCAAGGCGGATAAACCTTGTTGCCTGCAATGTCATCAAGGAAAGCGATGTGCCTGAGAGCGAGAACTATGAACAGCTTTCTCTGTTCGATACAGAAGAAGATATACAAGACCGTGCGGACGATGAGAAGGCTCTTGAAAAAGAGAGGGCATTGCAGGAAGCGATGCTCACGATCAAACACAAATTCGGAAAGAATGCCGTTCTGAAAGGCACGAACTTCACGGAGGGTGCTACGGCGAAGGAGCGAAATCGGCAGATCGGCGGGCATAAGGCTTAGTAGGAGAAATTATGCTGTTATCAGATGAATTATACCTTACTGGATTGAAAATCCAGTGGAAAAATATTGAATGTGATAGTTATTTAAAAAATATTGAAGCTATCAGAAGTATAGATGAGTTGTATTTTCATTCGCCTGTTACATTTTTTGTCGGGGAAAACGGCAGTGGAAAATCAACTTTATTAGAAGCTATCGCCGTTGCCTATGGTTTTAATCCGGAGGGCGGTACATTGAATTACAGCTTTTCTACTTTTGATTCACACTCCGAGCTGTGTGAAGCTACAAGGCTGATACGAAGCTATAAAAAAGCAAAATGGGGATATTTCCTCAGAGCGGAGAGTTTTTATAATGTAGCTTCCGCTGAGGAATATTATTCCGCACAGCCGGGCGGAGTTCCTCAACACTATCACGAAAAGTCACACGGAGAGAGTTTTCTTTCGGTGATACAAAACAACTTTAACAAAGAGGGTTTATATATCCTCGATGAGCCGGAAGCCGCTTTATCACCTCAAAGACAGCTTACCTTGCTGCTTGAAATGTCAAAATGTGTGAAGAATGATTCGCAGTTCATAATAGTAACACATTCTCCGATATTGCTCGGTTTTCCAGATGCAGAGATCCTCAGTTTCGACAGTGATCCAATAGAGGCTATAAATTACGAGGATACGCAGAGCTATCAAATCACAAAAATGTTTGTAAATGACCGCAAGCATATTCTTAAACACTTACTGGAGAATGATGATGAGTAATTACGATGATATAAAACACCTCACCCGTCCGCAGTATGACGATCTGCACCCGATGTCAATGCACGACAGGGCGGCGCAATTCTCACCCTTTGCGGCACTTGTGGGCTATGACGATGCCGTTGCCGAGACTGCAAGGCTGAACGACAGCAAGGCAGAGCTGACAGAGGACGAAATGTCTGAGCTAAACGCTAATCTGAATCGTCTGCTTGACAGATTAGACGAACAGCCGGAGATCAGCGTGACCTACTTCGTCCCCGATGAGAAGAAGTCGGGCGGCAAGTATGTGGAAAAGGTCGGTGTGGTGCGGATATATGATGAATATTCGCAGGAGCTTGTGTTCACAGACGGAGTGCGGATAGCGGTGGCGGATATGGCAAATATAGATTTTTTGGAGTAAGAATATGAAAAAAGATATACTGAGAAGCAAACTTGATACAATAAAACTTCCAATTGATAAGCCCGACACAAAGAAATCTCCCGAAACTTATGATAAGCACTATCTTCCGGTATTAGAGGAACTTGGTGTCAGGACAAGAGCTGATATAGATAAGCTCCGTGAAGCTGTTGACGATAAGATCGTACAGATGAGCGATGAGCTTCGTATGCAGACCTTGCAAGACCTATTGTCCGGCAAAATCGGGGATATAACCCAGGTGCCGCTGTACCGTGACGGTAATTCTATCAGGAATATTCCCGATAACTTTGCTCCGTGGCTCGGCTTCATTGCTTGGCTGAATGAACGGAGAACGGCGCTGTTTGAGGAATGATACTACATAAGGAGAAGTGACTATGAATCAATTCGGATACCCTGAAAGCGACTGGAAGCTCTATAAAAGTAAGATTGCTGACTGGCAGGAGGGCTACATGGAAAAGCTCTGCAAGGAGTATATCACCCTGTTAAGCTCCGATAAGCTGCCCTCAGACAGATTTTGGGAGCTTGAAAAGCGCATCAGGGAGGACAAGAGAGCGACGGGCGTGGTCGTTACCAATTCACGCTCCAAAATGATAGACAATATCCTCGACCTGTTGCATGAGGGAGCGATCACGCTTGATGACCTCAGCGATTTCAGCGAGGAGTTGCAGGAACGGATAAAGTTCATATACAGCGGCGGTTATAATAACCCCGATAATCGCAACAGACTTTGAACCCACCGGAATCAAAGTCCCCAATAATGGAGTGCAAAGAAGTTTATGGCTGATAGAATATGTCCTAAGTGTGGCAGGAAAATGAGACAGCAGTTTATAGGATTGAAGCATTGCAAATGCGGAATGAGCTGGCTGAAAAGTGAGGGATATTTTCAAAGAACACCTGATATGATATTTTGTCTTAATCGTGTTAAGGTCGGGAAGAAAACAAAGCAAGTCCCTGTTATAAGATACAAAAATGATGCGGATAATTGATAGTGAAAGCAAAAGCCACGCAAATCGTTTGTGATCTGCGTGGCTTTTATCATTCCAACAATTCCTCCGTGAGCCTTGCTCCATACTTAATACCGTACAAAATGGCAGCGTGAAACATAGCATTTGTTACGTCGTTGACGAGCGAGTCTATTTCATGCGATTTCTCAGGTGGCAGCTCGTTTTCAATGAAGCTGTGCAGTCTTTCTTCCGCACTGGTGTATTCTTCATCGACCAACAGAGTGCGGTCAAAGTCCAAGCGTATGTGTTCCACCATATCTTTCAAAATGTCCATAGGTTGACCTCCTTGTAATGGCTATATGATAAGTATAAAGCAGTACAGGCTGAAAGTCCAGTCTTTCAGATAATGTCTGGATAAGCGCAGCAAAAAAGACTTCTGAAAGCAAATTCCCCATAACATAGCGCACAAAACAGAACAGGGAGCGATACTTCGCTCCCTGATTAGTTATTTCTGTATCTCGATTTCAAACTTCCCCTCGGAGTTGACCTTGAGCCGCAAGGTCTTAACATACCTATTGCAGAAATTCTCCATTTCCTTCATGGTAGCGGTCACTCTTGTGGCTTCGTAGATCTTGTGGGTAAGGTCCAGAGGGTTCTCACCGACAAGCGAGGGCAAATGCTTTTCAAGCTCCGCAAACAGGACAGCTCGCTTCATGTCCTCCGTTCCTGCGGTGCAGAAATCATCTATGGCACAATAGTATATGCCGTGCTGTGCGAGGGCGTTCTTGATCGCCGTTCCGCACTTCTCGTATTCGTACATAACGAGAAACTTCGCTTTCGGCAGGCTCTCGATGAGTCCCCAAAAGTCGGAATCACTCGACACAATGATAAATGATGTGATGCCGTCACGGTAGAAGTCCGTGACTACGCTTGCTGTCATTCGCACATCAACCAGGGACTTTCGGTCGGTCACACGGTCGATCTCGATATGCTCGGTGGGTATTTGCGTGAATTTGGAGAGCCAGTCCCAGCCTGCTGTGGTGTGCGGATCGTCATAGAGCGTTATTTTCTCGATCTTGGCAAGTTCTTCGGGATTTAAGCCTTTCAGCACACTGTACAGCTTGTACGGGTTTGAGTTCTCACAATCGACGGCGATCGCAGTTTTCTCGGCGCTGTCGATAAAATTATAAATATTGTTTCTTGTCTCATCATCTGCGTCCCGATATTTCGTGTAGTCGGTGAAGCTGTCATTATGCTGACCGTAGATGATTTTCAGAAATTTGCGGTCGGAATAGACAATACTTCCCACATCGGCAGGCTGCCAGTGAATATACATCTGAAACGGGTAATGCTCGATGTTCGCCATGTACTTGGTGAACTCCTGCTTCATGACACCGTTCTTGTTGTACTTCGGGACAAAGAACAAGTCTCGGATATACTCCCAATTCAGCCAGTCATAGAACAGACGGGAGCATTTGTCAATGTTTTCATTGATGAGCCTTGTAAACTCCTGCATATACTTCTCGGAGCGTGAGTTTGCCTGAATAATGGTAAATCCCCATTTTTCAAGCTGCTTGATGTTATCGTGGTCATACCATTCGATGTTATGCAGGTTTTTAAGCTCAAACCGTATCAGATCATCGGTCTTTTTGAACTTCTGCATCAGCACGGTTCGCAGCTTACATAAATATCGTATGGCAGTAGCATCACGGTCAGCTTTGAGCTTGTCTATCAGCTCGGCACATTCCCCATAGCTTGCGGTGAGTGCCGACATTCGGACACCGATCATATAGGCTATCGTGGTTACTACTTCTTTGGTATCAACGGTCAAGGTTTAACCTCCTTTATCGCTTGTACATTCGATATGTTTGTCGATGACTGTCATTATCTCGTTAAGCCGACTTTCTCCGATACCTTTGATTTTGCTCAGATCGGCTCGTAAGCTGTCATAATCAATGGGGTGCGTTTCTTCCTCGGCTCTCTGATAGCCCTGAGCAAAGACATTTCTCACGAAAGTCTCCATTTCGGCACGGTTCATTGATTTGATCTGCTTGTATAATGCACGGTTTACTAATTCTTCGTTTTCGTTATCCATTGCATTTCACCTCCGATCTGCTCTATATCCTGATTATAGCACAGATGGCGGTATATTGCAATGGAAACAGTGTGAAAAAGTGTGCAGAGATTGACTTTTTCTGGGCGGTTTGGTATAATAGGGGTAAGTGAGAGAACAATACGGCTCTCTCTGCTAAATCGGAATTTAGGTAACTAATTATGAGGTGACTGAAAATGAATATTAAGCGTATAAATGAAGAAGATAGCAGAATAGGAAGCTTTATCAATGAAGAATTCTTATCTTATGCTGAACAAAACAATGTTGATTCGAATTATGATGATTTCTGTTTTATTGCAGAAAGTGATGACGGTGAGATTTTAGGTGTTATTACAGGTCGTGCATATTATAATGAGGTGCATATAGGAGATTTGATTATTCATAAAGCTCATAGAAAATGCGGATTAGGAAGCAAACTTGTTTCAGCAGTTGAGGAAGCATTTCAAAATGCAGGATATGATAAAATCACACTTACGACTTTTGGCTTTCAAGCACCTGAATTCTATAAGAAACTTGGGTATGTCGTTGAATTCATTCGAGAAGATAAAAATCCTAAATTATGCAAATATTTTTTATCAAAGCAAATCATATAATAAATTCTGATTTAGCTTAGTAACTGAATATACTCAAACACGGATAGACCGTCCTCATCAGACGGCTATCCGTTTCTTATTATTCCGCATACCCACAATCAAGCACCCTCAGCTTTGTATGTTCTCCGTCCTGCGGATTAACAATTTCATAGGTGATCGAGCTGCACCTGAGCTGACTGCATAGCTCGGTGGCTCGTTTCAGGAAGTCCGGCGGTATCTCGATAAGAGAGCCGTCGTTTTTTTTATGAGCTTTACGCCGCTTCTCCGCAAGTCCTCGATGAAGTCCTCACTCGTCATTGTCCTGTTCCTCGGTCGTTTCCGCACCCTCGCTCGTTTCAAGAGTGATCGTGTGGGTGTAGATCATGTGGTCATTAAAACATTCCAGAGAGCAGTAGCTCTGATTGGTGTCCTGATGCTTGTAGTAGCTCTTGCCCGCCGGAATTTCCTTATAACAGTTCGCACAAAACATTACTCGTCCCTCCATAAGTAGATCATCGTTTCATTGACGGCTCTCTGCGCCTGCATACGGAGCAGATTGCCGATAGCTCCCGACTGGTCGATCCGCCCTGACATGACAGCAGCCTGATAGTCACGGCTCGACTGCATAAGAAGCTCGGTTTGACGGTTCACAGCGTCCGTGACCTTTGTATCAAGCTCGTCAAGGTGCTTGTAAATTTCACCCTTGTCCACGATTTCCTGCAAAAGATCGGGCCGCTTTTCTTCGATGTGGTGCAGATAGTAGCGAATGTGGTCGGTGTGGAACACATAGCGCTCCGTTTCGCCCGTCTTGGGGTTGCGGTGGCGTACCGTCTGCGTGTCGGTATCGACTTCCCAAACCGGAGCGCCGTTGACTTTCTGTTTGCTGTGAAAAATCATATCATCACTTCCGTTTCCTTGTGAAGTAGTAGGCAGCACCGCCGACTCCTGCGAGAGCAGCCACTCCTGCAACAATAGGCAGAGGATTTGTCTCAGACTGCGCAGGATTGCCCTCAGAACCGCCTGACGGACTATCGGGGGTATCGTTACCCTCTGCGGAAGAACCGCCCTCAGAGGTCGTTTCCGTTCCTCCTGCGACCTCTCCGATCACTCTCGGACTGTCCTCGCCGTTATCGTTGATCTGATGACCGCCTGTGCTTTCGTTTTAGGTTCGGTATCCTCTCCGCAGATGATACTCTCAATGGTATGGTGTTCGATATTGCCGTCATCATCGGCAGATGCACGGAGCATTTTCGCTTTTTTCATGTCGATCTTGCCGTCCTCAGCGCACTCTGCAACGACCGCCTGAGTATCTTCTGACAGGAATGAAAGCTCCACTCCTGCACGGATAGAAAGCTCTCCGCTGTCCACAAGGGCTTTCAGCTCGTCGATCAGCTTGTTGATGCGGATAAGACGGACAACAGAGCCTTTGCTCACGCCGTACTCCTTGCCGACGCTCTCGCTGGTGTCTAACTTTGAACCCACTGGATTCAAAGTTCCGGTGTCGGGTTCTGCTGACGGATTTTCAAGAACTGCAAGCTCCCTCAGAATGTCATTTCTCTTGCCCTGAGAGAACATTTCGGAATGGCGGAGGGCAACGGCGGCAGCCTGTTCAGAAATACGAAGGTTCTCAAAGCCACGCTGCATTACATTACTCTCGATCACATACATTTCCGCTTCTTCCTCGGTCAACCCTGCCTTGACGATAGCCGGCACGGTGGGCAGTCCTGCGAGCTTTGAAGCATTCCAGCGGTTGTGACCGATCAGTATCTCATAACCGCCCTCGATAGGCTGAACGATGATCGGAGAAAGCACACCATTCTCCTTGATGCTGGCTACCATATCCTCCAATCTCTCGCCCGAATACAGTTCAAACTTGTGGTTGTGGTAAGGGTGAAGCTGATCGCACGGTATCTGCTGAATGGCGGTCTGCGGTGCGGAGAGCATAGCTCCCAGGTCAAACTGTGTATTCATCGTTTCATCTTCCTTTCCATGTCCGCAAGCTGTTTGCGAAGCTCACGGTTGTCAATATCAAGCTCCATGATGCGCTTTTTCAGCTTCTTGATCGAAACATCGGCACGGACGATCATATCCGCAAACCGCAGGAGCGTGTACTTATATCTGCGCTGATTGTAGTGAAATTCGTAGCAGAGCTTTCCTGAGAGCCTGTCACGGCTCTCGGAAAGGCTTGCAAGCACTTCCTTTGAAGTCTCTGCGATGATCTTGCTGTGGTCGGTGCTGAAATACTCGTTCAGCTCACCATCGCCGTGGGGAGTGAAAAGCCACGGCATTTTGTCGGTATCAAAGGGCTTCATGACTCGTCCTCCTCGTCATCATCTTCATCGGTGCAGTAGTCAAGCCCGTTCTGAAGCTGAATGTAGATGCCAGAATAGCGGTCATGCTCCGCACCGTCGCTGTTCATCATCGCTTCAAGGAAATACGCCTGAGCTTCTTCACGGTCGTCCCACTCCTGCTTCTTGCCGTAGCAGACGGTAGTGACCTTGCGGTTGGGGTTCATGGCAAGTTCTGACATACTTAACATCTTGAAAGCACCTCCTGAGCCAATTCATCATATTCCTGACCTAACTTGTGACCTGTGAGACAAAGCGGTGTGCCGTTTTCAGAGCTTTTCGCCGCTTCAATGGACTTGCTGATGCTTGTCCTGAACAGCATTTCGCCGTACTTCTCGTTGAGGGTTTCTATCGCCGTCCTGCTGACCTTTGTGCGGTCAACCATAGTCGGCAGCACTCCGATGAGGTTCAGCTTCGGGTTGGTGTTCGCCTTGACAAGCTGTGTGAGAGCTTCAAGGGACTGCAAGCCGTCCATACTGAACTTCTGTGTCTGTACGGGTATCAGCACCCTGTCCGCTGCGGTGAGGGCGTTGATAAGGAGCGTTCCGAGGGACGGCAGACAGTCGATCAGCACGAAGTCATACGCTCCGATCACATCTTCCGTGAGTATCCTGCGGAGAATATGCTCCTTTGAGATCATCGTGACCATGAGCGTTTCCGCATTGGCGAGGTTAATGTCGGCGGGGATGTAGTCCACTCCTGCGGTTTCGCTGTGACGGATCGCTCTCTGAGCTGTGTCTGCGGTCACGGGAGTTCCTGCGTAGAATGACATGATAAGCTGTGTCATGGTCGGGTTGCCGTCCGGCTCGTATTTCAGGTACTCGGAGAGGTTTGCTTGCGGATCGAAGTCGATGAGAAGCACTTTCTTATCGTGTTTCAGGGCAAGGCAGGCTCCGAGGTTGTATGCGGTGGTGGATTTGCCGACACCCCCTTTCTGGTTGCTGATTGCGATGATAGTAGTTTCCATTTTCTTATCCTCCTGTGATTTCGGCTCAGAACAGCGGATCATCCTCTGTTCCTGCGTATGGGTTGCTGTTGTCGGTCGGTGCGGTGTTCTCCTGCTTCTTCTTACCGCCTGAGAAGTGGATCTCCTCGACCTTGACCTCGGTGGAAGAACGCTTCTGACCGTCCTTTTCATAGCGGTTGTTGTGGACTGAGCCGACGAGTGTCACCATATCGCCCTTGCCGAACCAATCGACGATCACATCAGCGTTGCGGTTCCAGGCGGTGCAGGGAAAGAAGTCGGTTTCGGGATTCTCCTCGCCCTTACGCTTCGGGCGGTCGCAGGCAATGGTGAACTTGCAGAGGCGGTTCTCACCAATGGTCTTGATTTCGGGATCGGCAGTCATTCTGCCTGCGACTAAGAATTTGTTTAACATAGGTATTTACCTTCCTTTCGTGGTTTCGGGTTTCTGTGTTCCTGTTATGCTTTTATTATACTTGACTATACACCCAATGTCAAGTATAATTATCTGTATTTCGGAATCTTTGTAGGAGCGCAGCAATCAGCACCCTAATCTTTGATTTTCCCCAGTGTGATTTGACTAAATTTCAGATTATACTTGACTTTGCACCCAACTTTTGATAGAATAGGTGTAAAGACCTATATTCAGGGGGGATAACCTTTGTTTAAGCATAAATGTGAGATGTGCGGACTGGAGTTTGAGACAAACAACACCCGTGCGAAATACTGTATCTATTGCCGTGATAAGGTTCAGGTCCAGAGGAACAGAGCCTATGCGGAGAAGAAGAAGTCCGGCTCTGCCGTGAAGATCGGCAGCGAACAGATTTGTCCGATCTGCGGTAAGACCTACACCGTGACCTCCGGCTCTCAGAAGTATTGCAAGGAGTGTACCGCAGGCAAGAAGCGGAAAAAGCCCGCTCCGAACACGGATTACCTCAAAGGGCATTACGATTATATCCGTGTCAACGTCCCGAAGGGAAAGCGTGAGAAGATCAAGGCTTATGCGGAGTCACTGGGTATGAGCGTGAATAAGCTGTTGCTCACGGCTTTGGAGGAATACAAAGAAAAACACAATGGAGAAAAACAATGAAACTTACAAATAATAGATGTGCTGTTGAGGTCACATTAGATGATAACTTTGATCTCAAAAGCGCCGACCATAGAGAATATGATCTCGTCTTGAATGTTGACGGATATACTGCTCAGGATTTTTATAGGGTGCTGTCTTTATCCGTAAATCTTTTTCATGACAAATATAAGGTTGCTTTAGTAGGCTCAGGTCAATCATATCCTGATGACTGTGCTGTGCTTGATGATGAGATTTTGACCGTAATTCAAGATAATCGAGTTGTTAGACTTGATCTTCATAACAGAACGGTAATAGAAACCTATGATACTGACTTGTACGGTTGTGCCTTTGGTTTGTATAGTACACCTGACGGATACTTTATTCATGGTGAGCTTGAAGTAGCTCGATATGATAAAGATTTCAATAAGAAGTGGAGCTTTTCAGGCAGAGATATTTTCGTATCATCAAACAACAAACAGGCTTTTCAACTGCTTGAAGATCGTGTGTGCCTCTATGACTTTGAGGACAATTATTATGAGCTTGATTATAATGGGAATCAGCTCTTATACCTTCCACATAAATAATCACTCCAAATCCCCATTTTTTTTACGCTTGCGGTCTTGCTGCTGTTCGTTGCGTTCCTGACGGAGAAACTCCTCAATGGTACGCTGTGCGTCGGCAAGTTCACGCGCCCGCTTGTCCGCTTCACGAAACTGCTGATCTTTCAATGAACGCTCTTGTATAAGGGCGTTTATTTTTTTGTCCAGGCTCTCCACGGTCGGGATATGACCGGAGGGATAAAGCTCCAATACCTTAGTGCGGATTTGCCCGTATTCGGTAAGCTCTGCGCTGTGTTCCTTTCGGTACTTCTTCGCAGCACTTCCGCTGAGGGCTTTCAGCTCCTCACCGTACACTTTCAGCTTGCGGTATTTCCGCAGGACTTTCAGCTTCACCTGCAAGTCCTCGATCTCCGTTTTCATGTCGTTCAGCTCTGAGAGAAGTCCTCGGCTGTGAGTGTATTCCGATATAGCCGCTTGCTTTATCTGATCAGGCTCTACACCATACTCGGCTATTACATTTTTTGCGATACTGGCGAGCTTCATATTGCCACGGTCGATAGCGTCCTGAACAAATCTGTTCGGGGCTTTTACCGTCCGTTCTTTTATCTTCGTCCTCGGCACATAGATCCAACCGCCCTGATACTGTGCGATGCGGTTCTTGATCGTGTCAGTCTCGTAAAACCACCCAAGCGTTTTCGCTCTGGTCATCTTCGCTCTCGGATTGCGTTCTTTCTGCTCCGCAAGCATAAATTTCAGGTCTATCTTATGGGCTGGATTATACTCGACAAGCACTCCGAAATCGGCGCACTTCCGCAGAAAATCATCGAAGTCATCGCTCTCTTTTATGACTTGATCTATCGTGAATTTCAGCTTTGCTTTCCACGATAGTCCCTGCCTTGTCATATCCCACTCCCAATGAGATTTGCCTTTACCCATTTCGGGACGCTCCACAACGGACAGATGATGCCGCTTGCATACCTCGTCCGACAGGTCACGGAGCTTCTTCCACGCACGGTCTTTGACCTTGCCCTGATTCATATTCGACTCGAATGTCCTGCCGTTTGCTCGGCTGACGTTATTGAATATCACATGGATATGAGTGTGGTCGGTGTCGGTATGGACTGCAAGGAAATATTGATACTCGCCCTTGAGAAATTTCTCGCACAATTCCTTGCCGACTTCCAATGCTCGCTCAGGCGTGATCTCGCCAGGTTTGAAGCTCTGAATATAGTGTTGAGAGAGGACGGTGTTCAGTCCCGTTCCGCCAGCTCGGACGGCTTCAAAATCCTTGCTTGCCTGTGCAGGATCAGAGCTGCACCCGTATGTGAATATGAGCCTGCCGTTGTCGGTCTTTTCGGGGGTGGCGATATAAGCTAACGCTTTAACCTCAGTAGTTTTGATTGCAAAGAGTTTAGTAGTTGCCAAATCTTGTCCTGCCCCTCCTTGATATTCACGATGTCATCAGCATAAACTTTGTTCGTGCTGTTCACTCTCACGGCTATCTGATTCACATTGTTGGAAATACTGCCGATGAGCTTGTAGATCTTGTCGAACTTCTCCTCATCGAAATGGACGATGTAGCCCTCAAAGATCATCGCTCTGATGAACTCGCTCCGTGACTTCAATCCGCTGTTGCGGAACTTGCGTTCAATGGCTTCGTACTCTGCTTCGGTTAGGCGTATCTGCATATACCGATTGTGGGGTTCATTCTCTGCTATTTTTATCCTCTCCTTTCTTTTCGGGGTACAAGGGGTGTCCCTCTTGCAAGCGGTGTATCGGAACATTCAATTTTTCAGAAATTGTAATGCGGAGATACCGTGCTTGCTGGGTTTGAGTCACGCCCTCTGTGCGTGACTTCAATTTGAGCCTGCGGCTCTCGGAAGTTTCCTCTCTCCGTTAGAGGAATTGGAGCTTTGCGACTGCGGCTGAAAAAGCCCCTCACTTATCAAGTACATTTAATAGAAAAACGGGCAAGAAAAGTATGAGAGTTCACAGAAAATTTACATTTCAAAATGCAGAATACTACAACTTACCGAACATAGTGGTAGTATATACCGAACCCGATTGAAGTCGCCTGAGCAATATGATAGAATAATAAAAGAACCTCACCAATCTGAGGGTTCAGAACAGCGAGGTCTGTTGATGATATTCACCCTGTCCGGATACACACTCAGGACGGGGCGTTTGATTGTATGCGGAGGTGCTTTCTATGGACCAGGAGAGGATTATATACATACTCGATTATCTGTCAAGATACACTGATGAAAAGAAGTCGGTTTCTATCAAGGAAATTCAAGACCACCTTGCCAATGTCTGTAATCTGACAAGGGTGAATGATGTGACCATTCGCCGTGACCTTGACAGGCTCACCAATGCGGGTAATCACATCGTTAAATATAACCGTGAGCATAATACAGCTTACTACGCACTGATAGATAAAGGCTTCTCGTTCAATGAGATACGCTTCATTGTGGATTCTATCTCCATAAACAAGTTCCTGACTTCAAAGCAAAAACGGCAACTCATCAAGAAGTTTGAGGGTATGTGTTCAGATGCCGAGATCAGACAGTTCATCAGCAGGATCACGCTCAATGAAAAGTGTTCGCCGTCGCTTGATCTGCTCGAAAACTTAGACCTGATACACAGACTGATCGCTGACCGCAGGAAGATAAACTTTGAGTACGGGAAGTACGATACTGACAAGAAGATAAAGTATTACAAGAAGAAGCGTGACCTTCTGCCTGTGAGGGTGGTATATTTCAATGAGCGTATCTACCTGAAATGCTATAACGAAGCAGATGAACGCTGGCGTATCTATAGTGTTGACCGTATGAGGAGTATCGTGGGAGGTGATGTTTCACACACTCGGCTGCCAAAGGAGAAAAAGCCCGTAAAAAGGGGTGACTGATATGTTTGAGCCTGAATACTTTGAGTATGTCACGCTCAGAGTGAAACGGTATCTGCTTGACGATATGCTTGAACATTTCGGAGACTATGCTTCTATTTCCCCATACTCTGAAACTGACGAGAGCGTTACGATTACCGTTCATGTGGGTGTCAACCAGAGATTCTTTCTTTGGGTAATGAGCTACGGTGACGGTATTGAGCTGCTGTCTCCTGTGAAAACTCGAAGTGAGTATCTTGCTGAGGTCAGAAAAATGCTCGGTGCGTATCCTGAGTATTCACAGCGATCCACGCCTTGACACTCAGTCACCATTTTAGTATAATAAATCAAGTGTGTGAATTTCAGGAGGTTATAACTAAGATGGACTCTATCACAGTAGGTGCTAAGATCAAAATGACTGAGACAGTCACCAACGACTATCCTATCGGCTCTACGGCAACGATTATTTACATAGACGAAATGGACAATGTTTTCATAGAATGGTCGGACGGAAAGCTGTCCTCGTTCTCGGATAAACAGGTCTTGAAAGGCTTTGAAAAAACAGGAGCATAAAAAAGCGCAGATGGCTAAAATTGGTCATCTGCGCTTCTGTTATATGATCTCAAAATGGTTCTTCCTGCATCGTATCAGTCCGTCCCTCTGCATCTTGCTCAATTCATTTGATAGCACAGAGCGTTCCACATTGAGATAGTCCGCAAGCTGCTGACGGTCAAAGGGTATATCAAACTCACGGGAATGCTTCTGAACCGATACGGTATTAAGATACGCCATAATACGTCCGCGCACCTGTCTCGGGGCAGTATGAAAGCTCCGGCTCGACAGGTGCAGATTTTTTCTTGTGGTGATAGTGAGAAGATTTGCAAGAAGTCTCGCCCTTATCGTATCGTTGAGGTCAGCGAGCGACTTCATGCTCAGAAACACGATACTGCAATCCTCGGCAGCACATACATCAACAAGCATCGGCACATCGGGCAGGAGTGCATAGCTTTCTGCAAAGAACTGTCCCTTACCTACAAGGTTGAGTATCGTGCGGTTTCCCCACATATCATTGCTTTCAATCGTAACGCCGCCTGCCGTGACAAAGCAGAGCTTATCGGTGATCTCTCCCGAAGAAAAGATCATCGTACCTTTCTTATAATTCTTTTCGGCTGCATTAAGGGCTTTCATAAGCTCAGCTATTTCGGTATCATCAAAGCCCTTGAACAGTATCGAATTATGCAAAACTGAAATATCCATATTTTCTCCCAAAATGTTGTAATTACAACATACTTTCTCCTTTGATTATACTATAATGGATACAGAAAGTCAAGGAGGTATGGCTATGATACGGAAAATAATTGAGATAGACGAAGAAAAATGCAACGGCTGCGGTCTGTGTGCTAAGGCTTGCCATGAGGGAGCGATCGCTATTGTGAACGGCAAGGCTAAGCTCATGCGTGATGATTTCTGCGATGGCTTCGGTGACTGTCTCCCTGCCTGTCCTATGGACGCTATCCACTTCACCAAGCGTGAAGCGGCGGCTTATGATGAAAAGGCGGTGAAAGAAAACAAGCAGAAAAAGTCCGCTTGCAGCGGTTTCACCTGTCCGGGTTCTGCATTGCAGAGCTTTACACCAAAGGAAGATGACAGCAATGTTAGTGTTCCAAGCTGTCTGAGACAATTCCCGATACAGATAAAGCTCCTGCCTACAAATGCACCATACTTCAACGGTGCTGATCTGCTGATTGCAGCCGATTGTACAGCTTACGCCTACGGAAACTTCCACCATGATTTTATCAAAGGCAGGATAACGCTCATCGGCTGTCCGAAGCTCGATGCCGTTGATTACGCTGAAAAGCTGACGGAGATATTCAGAAATAACGATATTAAGAGTATTACCCTCACAAGAATGACCGTGCCTTGCTGCGGTGGTATGGAGTATGCTATCAAGAGAGCTATCGAAGCAAGCGGTAAGACCATTCCGCTTGAAGTCGCTGTTATCTCGCCCGACGGAAATATAGTTGAAATAAGAAAATAACGGAGGTATCTATCATGGAACAGAAAATGTTTTGCTATCAGTGTCAGGAAACCGCTGGGTGCAAGGGCTGTACTGCCTGCGGAGTATGCGGTAAAACGCCCGAAGTTGCGGCTATGCAGGATCTGCTCGTCTATGTGACAAAGGGGCTGTCCGCAGTAACAACTCAGCTCCGTGCAGAGGGAAAGACTGTCGATAAGACTGTTAATCATCTTATCAGCGTGAACCTGTTTATCACGATCACCAATGCCAATTTTGATCTCGACAGCATTACTGCTAAGGTCAAGGAAACGCTTACAGTCAAAGAAGAATTGCTCGGACAGGTGCAGAATAAAGAATCACTCCCCGAAGCAGCCCTTTGGAACGGTTCGGACTATACCAAGAAAGCAAAGACTGTCGGCGTACTTGTAACAGAGAATGAGGATATACGCTCTCTGCGTGAGCTGATAACATACGGTCTGAAAGGACTTGCGGCATATACAAAACACGCAAATGCTCTGCTGAATGATGATGATGAGCTTGATGCTTTCTTACAGTCGGCTCTTGCTAAAACACTTGATGACAGTCTGTCGGTCGATGACCTTGTGGCTCTCACGCTGGAAGTCGGTAAGTACGGCGTTCAGGGTATGGCTGACCTTGATGCTGCAAATACATCTGCATACGGCAATCCTGAGATCACAAGCGTTGACATAGGCGTGAGAAATAATCCGGGAATACTGATCTCAGGTCACGATCTCAAAGACCTTGAAATGCTCCTTGAACAGACTAAAGATACGGGCGTTGATGTTTATACGCACTCGGAAATGCTACCTGCGCATTATTATCCGTTCTTCAAAAAGTATCCGCATTTCGCAGGAAACTACGGCAATGCGTGGTGGAAGCAGAAAGAGGAATTTGAGAGCTTCAACGGTCCGGTGCTGATGACCACAAACTGCATCGTTCCGCCGAAGGACAGCTACAAGGACAGGCTTTGGACAACAGGTGCCGCAGGCTATCCTGGTTGTAAGCATATTGACGCACCCTACGGCGAAGTAAAGGACTTTTCAGCGATCATCGAACAGGCTAAGAAATGTCCTCCGCCTACCGAGATCGAAACCGGCTCTATTATCGGCGGCTTTGCCCATGAACAGGTATTCGCACTTGCCGATACTGTTGTAGAAGCTGTAAAATCCGGAGCAATTCGCAAATTCGTAGTCATGGCAGGCTGTGACGGCAGAGCTAAGTCCAGAAGCTACTATCAGGAATTTGCTGAGAAGCTGCCAAAAGATACAGTTATTCTTACCGCAGGCTGTGCGAAGTACAAGTATAACAAGCTCGACTTAGGCGACATCGGCGGTATTCCGAGAGTTCTCGATGCAGGACAGTGCAATGATTCTTATTCTTTGGCGCTGATCGCCCTGAAACTGAAAGAGGTATTCGGGCTTGATGATGTGAATGATCTGCCTATCGTTTACAACATCTCATGGTATGAACAGAAAGCAGTCATCGTTCTTCTTGCTCTGCTGTATCTCGGAGTGAAGAATATTCACCTCGGACCGACACTGCCTGCATTCCTGTCTCCGAATGTGGCAAAGGTTCTTGTAGACAGCTTCGGCATTGCGGGTATTACGAATGTTGACGATGATATGAGGATTTTCGGCTTATGAGAAGAAAAGACCGTGAAGTGACCGATCTCAGCGAGATCATAGAGATCATGAAAAACTGCGATGTATGCAGACTGGCTCTGAATGATGACGGCTTTCCGTACATTCTGCCGCTGAATTTCGGTATGGCGGTGAACGGAGATAAGATCACACTCTATTTTCATAGTGCTTTGGAGGGCTATAAGGTCGGGCTTATCCAAAAGGATAACAGAGCTTCATTTGAAATGGACTGCAAACATGAGCTGCAATACTTTGAGGACAAGGGCTACTGCACAATGGCATACGAAAGCGTGATTGGCAGAGGGCATATCCGTATCCTGTCGGAAGAAGAAAAACTGCCTGCGCTAAAACTGCTCATGGCACATTATCATGACGGAAAAGATATGCCGTTCAGCACGGCGGCGATACCGAGAACGCTTGTATATGCCCTTGAGGTCGAAAGCATAACAGGTAAAAGAAAGCCTGTAAAATAATTCTAACTTTGAACCCACTGGATTCAAAGTATATGATAGAGAAGCTCTCAGAGATGAGGGCTTTTTCTTTTCCTGACGATTGACCTTTTACCCGTGGTATGGTATAATTATCCTAAGAGCTACTGCAAGAGGAGTGATGTGTCATGGCAGTCTACATCGTGTTTGACGTTGAAACGCCCAATCATGCAAATGACCGTATGAGTGCGATAGGCATTACTGCGGTCAAGGATAATAAGATCGTGGCTAACTACTTTTCGCTCGTTGATCCCGAAACACATTTCGACTCCTTCAATACGCAGCTCACGGGTATAGATGCAGAAAAGGTCAAGGACGCTCCGAACTTTGCGGAGCTTTGGAAGAAGATAGAGCCGATCATGAGCAAAGGTATCCTTGTTGCCCATAACGCTGTCTTTGATATGAGCGTCCTGCGCTCCTGTCTGCGGAGCTACGGCATTACATGGAAACCGACTGCGGAATACCTGTGTACGGTACAGATCGGCAGGCGTGTTTTGCCGAATATGAAGCATAACCTAAATGTGATGTGCGATCACTACGGTATCGCCCTCGATCATCATCAGGCGGACAGCGATGCCCACGCTTGTGCGGAGATACTGCTCAGATATATGGAAAGCGGTGTCGATGTTTCATCTTACATCAAGAAATACTATCTATAACGGATAACTCAGAGAGCTGTTACACAACGGCTCTTTCTTTTTTGCTGAAATCTCTCAGAAGTACAAATTTTGTCTATCTGAAATGGTATAATAAAAGAATTTGAAGAATTGTTCCAGTTATGGAAATTATGTCGAACTGTTTTGGTATAATCAGGATAGACAAGCATACAGCTCGGTTTTTGTAAGTTCATTGACAGTTCCATACAGACGAATCGAAAGAGAATTTTCTATGGGAGGTGGTAAATGTGTACTGGACAATGACAATAGATCACGCTCTGCATTGATTGCCTTGCGATTTATCTATGCTGTTACAAAAATTGAGAAGTAGTATGCGGCTTCAAACGGCATAAGGGCGGTCTGTGCAGTTACAGACCGCCCTTTTTCTATGTGTATATTGTGACGATTTGAAGAAAACTATGTGATAGTGGAAACGCTTTTTACAGAGAAGAAACCTGAACTTTCATCGCAGATACGCAGTTTTAATGAGATTGACAGTAGATTGAGAGAAATTTATCCAAAACCTTAGATTTTGTGGAGAATAGGCGGTTTTCTAAAAAACAGGGCGTTTCAAAAATGAGACACCCTGAAACGGCGCTATATCTTGCTTTTTCGGGTGTGATAGGTCATAATAGAAGTATGCGCACCGAGGTGTGCATAGCCGTATAGTGAACCTATTGCGCAAGGGGTTACTCGATCACTGTATGGAATTGAATATGGTACGATCAAATGAACGAGTGATGTTTGGTTGTCGGACGGTTTATGCCGATTGACAGTCCCACTGTGTTCATTTGCACATTTCCGTCCGACAGGAAAGGACGGAGATGTTTTATGAAAACTACATATAATGATCCCCAGGTGAAGCTGAACACCAACCGTAGGGGCAAGACCGATTATGATATAGTAGTCTATGGTACAAGGAGTCTGCGTAAACAGCTTGATGATACCGTAGCTGCTACGATCCGCCGATATATGGAAGAAAAGGAGATCGGCACAAGAAAGTTGTCCAGGCTTACGGGGATTCCAAAGGGTACGATCTCCCGTTACCGCAACGGTACGGCGAAGTACGATCCTGACTATCTCTGTGCTATCTGCATCGCACTCAGGCTGCAAACTTGCAGACAGCGGCACTTGTTCAGAATGCTCAACTGGAAGATGCCTGACGAACGTGGCAGAAAGAGAAACAGAGCGTACATCATCAGGGAGTTCCTTGATGGCTGCTTCTATGATGAGAGCTATACGGTCGCTCTCTGTAATCAGCGTTTGGTCGATGCCGGAGAAGTGTCCCTCACTCCGCTGTTCCCTCCGAAGGAGGGCAAGTGATGACGGGATTTTTCTATATGCACTTCGGTGATGATGTGCCTCAGAACATTGAAAAGGAGTATAACAGGCTTCTCCTGCACGAACAGTATCTTGAAAAAAAGGAGCAGAAGTATCGTATCCAGACGGCTACATTTGATGATGTTATCACTGTATGTCCTGATCCTGCCACTCTCCCCATTAACGAGATCGAACTTGAGCGGGAGCGACTTCATAATGAGCGTCTGAAATATCTTCCTGTTGCTCTCAACCTTCTCAAAGCTGACTATCCCGACCTTTATTGGCTTATCGTAGAGTATTATTATGCTGAGACTAAGACCACAATGGCGGATTTAGGGAAACGCCATGGTCTGACCACTGAAACAGTACGCTATCGTATAAAGTCAGCAAAAGAGAAACTGAAAATATACATCATCATGCACGAAAACAAGGAGTAGAATTTATGCGCAATAACGATTTTTCTTTTTCCGATGAAAAAAATAGTGAAAATCTTGCCCGATTCTTCAAATTCTGTGCTTGATATTATAGAGGGCGTTCGCTCCATGAGCCAACAAGCTCTCTTATCCTCCTTCCTACACGAAGGTTTACTTTGAGCTGAGGGAACGGCACAGCTTCTTTGTCCATTTTCAGGCTGTACCGTTTCCGGAGGTTCGCTTTTCTTTCATTTTTCGATGCTCTATCGAAGCTCCTTTCACTATGACAGCAGAGATGCTGTCGGGAGAGCCTTAGCCTGCGGCTTGGGTTCTGCCAAAAACATCTCTGAATGCGACAGTTCCATTTCTCCTATTTTCATATTGGCAGAGATCCTGCCACTCCTGCGTCGGGGACGGTTCTCCGTTCCCGACAACTCAGGAGTACATCACAAGCAAAAACACCGACAAGATAGAGAGAGGGTGTTCTATATGAATGAGATAACAATTGCTGTGAAATACGATAATGATAATCCAACCGTCAGCGGACGAGAGCTTCATGCCGCCCTTGAGGTCAGGACGCAGTATTCAATATGGTTTGATAGAATGTGTGAATATGGTTTTTCTGAGGGAATAGACTATTATTCTTTTTTGAATAATAGGTCGGACGGACTTGCAGGAAAGCCGAGAACCGATCATCAGCTCACCATTGATATGGCAAAAGAGCTGTGCATGATTCAGCGTACCGAGATCGGCAAGCGCTGCCGTGAATACTTTATAAACCTTGAAAAGCAATGGAACAGTCCCGATGCGGTCATGGCGAGAGCGTTACAGATCGCAGACCAGAAGTTGGAGCTTGCAAAACAGCAGAATGGCAGTCTCATTGAGACAACTGCGGTTCAGGCAAAGCAGATAGAGGAAATGAAGCCGAAGGCGACATATTGCGATATGGTTCTGCAATCCGCAGGGCTTATGCCCATAACCACTATCGCAAAGGACTACGGAAAGTCCGCTAAGTGGCTGAACAAGTGGCTTCATGAACACGGCATACAGTATAAGCTCGGCAAGGTATGGCTTCTGTATCAGAAGTATGCTGATCGTGGTTATGTTAAGTCAAAGACTTTTACTGTCTTGGACGAGAACGGTGATTCCATTGCTAAACCGAATACACAGTGGACGCAGCGTGGAAGAATGTTCATTTACGAACAGTTGAAGAAAGAAGGTATCCTGCCGCTTATCGAGCAGGACGATAGCTGAAACGCTGTCGGGAGTATCCGTCATCGGGTACTGCCTATGGTGCTTCACACACACCTCCTTGTTTTGAACGACGGCTGATGTGCCGTCGGGAGCTTCTATTCCTCGGAGTAGGAGCTGCCAACAGTACATCAATCTTTGGGCATAAAAATAACCGACAGACGATGTATTTACAGCATCTTGAAAACTGAATATGAAACATCAACGCTATTTGTTTTCTTTTTCTTCTTCCTGAGAGATAGGAGGAGCATTATGCCGAAAAAATCCGTTAGTCAGATGTTCAGGAAATATCCTGATGTGGTAACTATACCACAAGTATGCGAAATGCTCGGTGTCAGCCGTAACTACGCATACCTATTAGTAAAGCAGGGAAAGCTCATAAGGCTTGACTTGGGACGTATCGTCAGAGTGACTAAATCCTCTGTGATCGAGCTAAAGGAAAAAAGTTTACAAAAATCGGAGAATTCCCCAGTGTAAAGCGCCGAAAAAAGGATAAAAGCGGTCTGATCGTATTGCATTATATTTGGTTACGCGCTATAATAGAGTAGTCAACAGCAGACTTCTACCGCTTTCAACTCAAAGGAGGATATAAGAAATGAAAGCAAGTCTGCCTTACAAATACATTACTTCCGTGAAGAACGGAAAGCACTATGTTGTCTTTGACTATAAGGATCACAGCGGAAAGCGTAAGCGTAAGTGGGTAAACACGGAATTGCCTGAAAAGTGTTCAAAGAAAGCTCTGAAAGAAGCAGTTGAAGCAATCGTCGCAGAGTTTGATAAGAGCATTTCGGAGGGTGAGATTGCTGTTAAGTCTGCAAATGCTGTGCCATATGCTGTTATGAGTGATGAAACCGCTTCAACTATGCTCCTCGATGATTTCTTTACTGAGTGGCTGACATACATCAAACCGAATGTGGCTCGTACTACACATCTTTGCTATCGCAAGGTCAGCAAGAGATACATGGAATACATCAACGAAAACTATCCGAACCTCACACTTGGACAGGTCAATCATAACCACATTCAGAACTATCTCAACTACAAACTGGATAGTGGCTGCAAGGGCAGTACCGCAAAGCAGTATTATCTCGCATTGCATTCTGCATTTGCTTACGCTGTAAAAATGGAACTGATACCAAAGCACCCTATGGACAAGTTAGTAGTACCGAGAGCTGAAAGGCATGAAGCTACCTTCTACAATGCTGATGAGCTGAATGAACTGTTTGAGGTTTTCAAAGGAGACAAACTGGAGCTTGTGGTGAACATCGCAGCGTATTATGGTCTGAGAAGATGTGAGATACTTGGTCTGAGGTGGGATGCGATCGACTTCAAGAACAAGACCATCACCATTCAGCGTAAGATAGTAAGCGACTACGATGATAACGGTGAGATAAAGATCTTTGTAGAGACCAGGCTGAAAACCAATTCCACAAGAAGAACACTTCCGCTGATACCTCACATCGAGGAGATGCTTCTTGAAAAGAAGAAAATGGAAGTCAAGTTCAAAAAGGCTTGCGGAAAGAGCTACAACAAGGAATTTGACGGATTTATCTGCCGGGACAACTACGGCAATATGATCTCGCCAGGATATGTGACACAGCACTTCCACTACATCATTACCCGAAACGGTTTGAAGCATCTGCGTTTCCATGATTTACGTCATTCTTGTGCGAGTTTATTGCTTGCTCATGATGTTCCGATGAAGGCTATTCAGGAGTGGCTCGGACATAGTAATTTTTCTATCACGGCAAATCTTTATAGTCATTTGGAATACAATGCTAAGGTCAACTCGGCGGAAACGATCGCAAGGGTTCTCGGCGGTAAGTCAGAGGATAAATCCGAAGCTGAAAAGCCTGCCGAAAAGAAAAAGACCACAAGAAGAAAGTCAACGTCAAAGGCAGCAAGTAAAACACCGCCCAAAAAGACTGGCGGTAGAAAAAAGAAAAGCGATAATCCCGAAGGCACGGGAGAATCGCAGATGTCAACATTATAGAATATAATCAACGAAAGTGGAATCAAGAAAAAGAAATCAAAAAACGTGTGATTTTGGTAGAAAAAATGGTAGAAAAAAAGTGGCATTCACGCTTATATTCTCTACCAACGCTCACTCGAAACGTAGTTAAATCGGGCAGAAACGGAAAAATTTACAATCAAACTCATATAATAGAGTAGACAAATGCACGATTTTATGATATAATGAATTATCGTATTTCATGGCGGTTCTGTTGCATATGTGAAATTAAACGGGCATTATCTGTTTTCGCTCGTTGGAACATTATGCACAATGAAAGGGCGCTCGGAAAGCGCCCCTACAAAACACTTTTAATCCGTCACGTCACGTACACCACAATTACGCATTACGAATTACGAATTACGAATTAAAAAATCCGTCCCGTCAGGAACACAACAATTACAGTGCCAGCGAGCGAAAGCAGACTAAGCTTACCGTACAGAGTAAGCGAGTTTACGAGCGAAACGTGGATCGCCAGCGGGGGCGTCCCCGTGCTCAGCGGCTTAAGGGAGAAAAATTTGAAGATAAAAGAACTTAACATCAAAGACATCCCCCGTGACATTTTCACGGGAATCATAATCGCACTGGTTTCCATCCCCATCTCCATGGGCTACGCTCAGGTATCGGGACTTCCTGCGGTATACGGCCTTTACGGTTCCATTTTCCCCATACTCATTTTCGGACTGCTATCAACGTCACGGCAGTTCATTTTCGGAGTTGATGCCGCACCTGCCGCTCTTGTGGGAGCTTTTCTCGCCACGGCAGGCATTGAAAGCGGCTCGGCTGAAGCGGTGCGGACTGTGCCCGTGGTCAGCTTTTTCGTGGGAATGTGGCTCCTTCTCATGTACGTGGTAAAGGCAGGACGGCTGGTGACCTACATCTCCACTCCCGTCATGGGAGGCTTCATCAGCGGCATCTCCACCACCATCATTTTCATGCAGATACCTAAGATACTGGGCGGCACAAGCGGACGGGGCGAAATAGCGGAACTTATCGAACACATCGTCCGCACATTCAAGGAAAGCTTCAACTATATGTCCGCCATTCTGGGAGTCGGCGCACTGGCGGTGCTGCTCATCTCGAAAAAGCTTGCCCCGAAGCTTCCAATGTCGGTATTTGTCATGATAGGCGGCGCAATACTGGGCTATACGGGCTTTGCCGACCGATACGGCATTGCAAAGCTGGACAGAATAGACTGCGGACTTCCCCGTTGGCATTTCCCCGGTATCCATGCTCTTGACCTGAGCGATGTGCTGTCCACAAGCCTGACCGTGGCCATCGTCATAATGGCGGAAACCCTCCTCGCTTCAAGCAATCTTGCCAACAAAAACGGCTATAAACTGGACAATAACAGGGAGATCCTGGTGTACGGACTGGGAAATCTCGCCGCCGCTTTCACGGGCTGCTGTCCCGTAAACAGCTCTGTTTCGAGAAGCGCAATGGGCGAGCAGTACGGCGGCAAGTCGCAGGTAATGTCCCTGACCGCCTCCGTGACCATGATTGTTATTCTGCTGTTTGCGGCAGGCTTCATACAGTATCTCCCCGTCCCCGTGCTTACCGCCATCGTCATTTCGGCGCTGATGGGAGCGGTGGAAGTCCACCTTGCAAAGCGCCTTTTCCGCCACGACAAACGTGAACTTTTCATCTTCTGCGGCGCATTTTTCGGAGTTCTCATCTTCGGCACGGTCTACGGCGTAATGATAGGCGTGGTGCTGTCGTTTGTGTCCGTTATCATCAATACCGCCAACCCCAAGCGCTCCTTTCTCGGCATCATCGAGGGGCATGAGGGCTTCCACAGCCTTGAGCGCAACACCTACGCATCCCCTGTCAGGGGCGCTGTTATCTACCGATTTTCTGGGAATCTCTACTTCGCCAACATCGGAATGCTGGTGGACGACATTGAAAAAGCCGTGAAGGACGACACGAAATGCGTCATCGTGGATTCGGGGGCGGTGTGCAATATGGACATCACCGCCGCCGACCGTGTGGAGTCCCTGTACAAAGCGCTGGAAAGGCAGGGCGTGAAGCTGTATTTCGCCTCCCACATCGGCAGTCTCAACGACCGTTTCCGTGAGCTTGGCATCGGCTTCATGGTGGAGGAGGGACGGTGCAGACGTACCATTCCAGCCGCACTTCTCGACGCAGGGATAGCGCCTCCCTATAAGACCGAAAACGGCGTATCTTCGGAAAGAACGGTGCCAGCCGAGAGGTTCAGCCGACTGGAATTCGAGTGGGCATTCGGCTCCATGGCAGACCGTGAGATGGAGCGCTACGCCGAAAAGCTCATGGAGAATATCGACAGCGGTGAGGACTCGGGTCAGCAGCTGAGCCATATCGTCCACGCAGACACGCTGTGGAAGGGCATCGGCGACACCGACCAGGAGGAGCTTCTGGAGCATTTGCAGGCGCATCTCCGTGAACTTGCGGAAAAGCTGGGCATCAGCGAGGAGCGCATAGAGGAAGCCATAGAGCTGCGCAAGCTGAAGCTGGCAAGCCGTATCAATGAGCGCAGTCCCGAGGCCTTTGAGGTCATCCGCCGCCATACCGAGCGGTTCGAGAATTCGCTGAAAGAGAGCGACCCGAATGTGTATGAGTCCTTGCTCCGTTACCGCCGTGAAGCCCTCGACCGCCTGCGCAAGACCAATCCCGAATACGTTTCGGTCATGGACGAACTATATAATTCTTAAGCCGCTGAGCGAGCGGCGGCGCAGTCACGAGTCGGCTCTGAAGAGCCTAACTTCGTGCGTTTAGCATAATCTGCTTTCGCTCGCTGGCACTTTATAATGTGTAATTATTGTGTCCATGTCAGAACGGATTTTGATAATTCGGAATGCGGAATTCGGAATTCGGAATTGTTGTGTCCCTGTCGGGACGGATTGAATAATATGTAGGGGCCGCCTTTGGCGGTCCTTTGCTTTGTCCGCTTTCGCTTGTTTATGTAGGGGACGGCGTCCTCGACGTCCCACAATTGGTTTTTCGACAATGCGAGGGCTCACGCATTAATGCAAAAATTAATTCACAAAAAATTTACATTCAATATTCAACGGGTTTGCGTTGAACGAAGGCTGTTTTCCGCCCTATAGTGAAAGGCGGTGCTTTTATGGCTACTATGAATAAAAACTTCACTCGCATACCCAACGATATCCTTGACGGTCTTTGCAGGCTGGAACTGTCAGGCAGTGAAATGCGGATAATCCTTTACGTTATTCGCCGTACATTCGGGTTTAACCGTGATTTTGCGGAAATTCCGCTTTCCGAAATTGCTTCTGTTATCGGGATGTCCGTACCGAATATTTCAAGGTCACTGAAAAAACTTGTGAATATGAACCTCCTTGAACGTCATGCGGCAAGAGGTATTCATCCTCAGACGATCTCGCTTGGTGAGAGACTGAACAGTTATCAGGAACAGCAATTATCAGAATCTACAACTGTTGCCGAAAATGATAACCCTGTAGTTATCAGGAATGATAACTCTCCAATTGTCGAAAATGATAACCCTACAGTTATCGAAAATGGCAACCATACATATAAAGAAAAAAAGAAAGATATTAAAGAAAGGGAAAGAAAGCCCCGTGGACCATACGGCAATGTCGTTCTTTCCGATGAGCAGTTCGGCGCTCTTGTCAGCGATTACGGCAAAAGCAATACCGAGGTCTATATCAGGAAAGTTGACAGCTATATGCAGAGCACAGGGCGGTCTTATCCGGATCATGAGGCGACTATCCGCAAATGGATGGATGATGACGGCGTGAAGAAGGACAGCTTCGATATGAGCAAGTACGAATTCTTCATCAACCGCTTTTAGAGGATAAAGCAGATAAGTCCCGAACAGCCGTCATTTATGACACGTTCAAGGGTCTCCTGAAGCTTCATTCTCGCATCTGTAGGCATTTTGCAGAGTTTGCTGTGCAGTCCCTCGTTGACCAGTTCATGGAGAGATTTTCCGAAAATATTGCTCTCCCATATTCTGGCAGGATCGTTCTCGAATCCGTCCAGCAGATACATCACAAGCTCCTCCGACTGCCGTTCAGTTCCCACTATAGGGCTTACGGTGGTGTTGATATTGGCTTTCATCAGGTGAATGGAGGGTGCTGACGCTTTGAGTTTCACACCATACTTTCCGCCTTGTCGGATTATTTTCGGCTCTTCCAGCGTGAGCTCCTCCATTTCGGGCATGACTATGCCGTAGCCCGTAGCCTCCACCTCCTCAAGGGCTGGCTGAATCCTCTGATACTTGCGGCGGATATCGCTGAGCTCCATGAGAAGGGGCATCAGGTCGGTCTCGCTCTCTATCTCAATGCCCGTAGTTTCGCCCAGTATCCGATAAAACAGGGAGCTGTCAAGGTCGGCGGTGATGGTGACAGAGCCCGTACCAAGGTCGATTGCGGTGACTTCTGCCTTTACCACATCGGGGCACTCCCCCATGGCTTCGGCGGCTGATGCGGCTTCACGCACCAGCTTCACGTCCTTTGCGGCATTACGGATACAGTCCAGTATCTCGGTCTTCAGCCAGTGGCCTTTTTCAAGGGAATTTATCCAGCCGGCGGTGCGGATGTTTATCTCCCTGACCGGGAAAGAGAACAGTATCTCGCTGATAATTGAGCGGATGTCAGCTTCGTCCAGTTCAAGGCAGTTGACGGGTATCACCTTTGCGTCGTACTTGTCAGTGAGCCTTTCCGCCAGCGCTTTGGCCTCCGCAGAATCGGGTGCGACGGTGTTGAGAATGACCACAAAGGGCTTGCCCAGCTCTTTCAGCTCACGTATGACACGCTCCTCGCACTCCTCGTACTCCTCACGGGGAATGTCGGTGACGCTTCCGTCGGTGGTGATGACAAGTCCGATGGTGGAGTGGTCGGTTATGACCTTCTGAGTGCCTATCTCGGCGGCCATATTGAAGGGGATCTCCTCGTCAAACCATGAGGTCATCACCATTCGGGGCTGTTCATTCTCGATATATCCCAGAGAACTGGGAACGATGTAGCCCACGCAGTCAATGAGCCGCACGTTGAAGCTTGCACCTCCGCCAACGCTTACCTCCACCGCTTCTTCGGGGATGAACTTGGGCTCGGTGGTCATGATAGTCTTACCTGCCGCCGACTGCGGAAGCTCGTCAACTGCACGTTCACGCATATACTCGCTTTTGATATTGGGGATGACCAGAGTCTCCATGAAGCGCTTGATGAATGTGGATTTGCCTGTGCGGACGGGTCCCACCACGCCGATATAGATGTCGCCGCCTGTACGCTCGGCGATGTTGCTGTAAATATCTTTAACCATGTCTTTCTCCTTTTCTCATGAAACTATGGGGATGAGCAGCATTCCGCTGTTTTCCAGCCTGTCGCCGTCCAGTTCGTTTTCCTCCATGACAGCCGAAACATCGGTGCTGTAGCGCTTGGCGATGTCCCAGATATCCTCATTTTCCACGCCGAAATACAGCTTAATGGCATAGTCGCCGTCACGCTGTTTGCGCTGGGAATCGTCCACGGCAATGTCAGTCACCACTGTCATACTCTCACCCGAAGATACCGTAATATCGGCATTTATCTCGGCTTTTGCGGTCAGCTCGCCCTCACCTGTGATGTTGTAGGAGACCTCCGCCGCCGTTATCTCGGCAGTCACAGTACAGCCCGAGGTGTCACGGTCAAGGTAAATTTTCTGCTCAAAAGTCTCGTCCCTGTCAGGCATCACCACAGTCCCCGAAGCGTCCCTCGCCGCCATGGAATAGGTCAGCATACCGCTTATCAGCAGAGTGCGGTCGTCGTCGTCCATATGGGAGTTGATATTCTTCGGCGTCACCCACACGGAATAGACGGTCTGCGGCACGTTTTCCCCCGTGGCAAGAACCGAGGAATGGCGGAAGGTTTCGTGCATCACCTCGGGGGCAAGCTAAGTTTTTATGTCGGTGTAGGTGTTCTCGCAGGGATAGACCGTGGAGAAAGCGTCAGTCACCAGCATTACCGTGGAAGTCCTCACCGCTCTGCACACCAGCCGAATTTCCGCCTCACACCGCAGTACACGGTTGTCGCCGCTGCTGTCGGCGGCAGGAGAAATGTCGCAAATGACCACCTGTGGAGCGACCGTGCAGTCGAATCCGTCGTCGATACCATCAATGTCCACGATCTGGCTGTAGCTGAGGGAGAAGTCCATAGTCTCCGCACCGCCGCCGTCGGGAGTGTCGCAGGAATACAGCACATGGATGTCGAGACTGCCCTTGGCAAGAAGCTTTCCTGAGATAAGCTTCTGCTCGGTTGGAGATGCCTTTGCACGGACGCTGATAATGTTAACTATATCGGGCTGAGAGGGTGACAGCTCTGTTTCTTCGCTGATACGCACCGACTTTTCCGCCGAAAGCTTCTGTGCCGCAAACTCAACGGGAGTTTTCCTCAGCTGGATGTTCATGCCTGAGGCGTCGGAGATGACCTGCTGTGAGGTCTCGCCGCTGACCGTGACTCTGACCGACACCGCCCCACGCATATCCAGCCTGCGCTTGTTCACCGCACGGAAGTTTACATGGTCAGTCTTTGGGATTATCGTTACCTCGGCAGGAGCGGCCATTCTGCCCAAGTCCAGCGACTTCGAGAAGTTCTGCCTCTGCTCCACGGATTGCAGTACAGAGCCGTTTTCGCCGCAGTAAAGGATGCGGATATCGCAGCGCAGCTCATAGGTCAGCTTGTCGCCGATGACGGAATAATCGGTTATGACGGGGCTGAGCTCGCACCTGACAAGGCGGAAGATGTCGGGGTAGTAGTCGGGCAGGATGTAGTCCAGCTCTACGCCTTGCTCCTGCACTCCGCTGTAGATGAGCTCGCTTGTGGGGATGGTTTCGGTGTTGGTTTTGAATTCCATATATGTACCTCCTTGAAAATGCTTTGTACAGTATATGCACCATGTCCCACTTTTATAACACTTTAGAATGCGTAATTCGTAATGCGTAATTGTTGGAAAACGAACATTTTGTAGGGGCCGCCTTTGGCGGTCCTTTAATTTTATCATGACATTGCAAATAAAAGCACACAGAAAAAGGGCGCACACTGTGCGCCCCTACAAATCATTTTAAATTCGTCCCGATAGGGACACAACAATTCCGAATTCCGCATTCCGAATTCCGAATTATCAAAATCCGTCCCGTCAGGGACACCACAATTACGCATTACGCATTATAAAAAGCGCATCCCGAATTAAAAAGGACGGCCAATGGCCGTCCCTGCATATTAATTATGAATTATAACTCAACGCCGTTGTACCGGAGCAGTTCACGGGCAGAATCCACGGAATCTACGCCTGTTTTGTTCTTGACAGGTGCGAACTCCTTCTTGCGGTCAACCTCGTATGCAAGACAGTTGTCCTGGAGCTTTACCATGTCCAGCGCAAGTGTCTCGAACTTGTATGCATTCGGCTCATCGGGTGTCACGATCTCGCCATTCTCGTTGAGGTACTTGATCTTCTTGAACGCCCTGTGCAGCGGAAGCTTTACTTTCAGCGTCTTGTTCAGCTTGTCCACACGGAACAGATAGTTGAGGATAACGCCGTAATTGTAGGAAAGCATACCGTTTTCCTCACGTCTTGTGCGCATCTCGTCGGTCATTTCGTAGTATTCCACGATTGACGGGCGGCCGTCCTCAAGGCAGAGAACTCCCACCTTTTCGTCAGGGTCAGCCTTGGCGACTACCTTAGCGCCCGAAACCTTGCCCGAATCTATAACCGCACCTAAGAAGCAGGGATCAGCGATCCTCTGGAGAACGTTGTCAACTGCGAAAACGTTGAGCCACTTGATCTTGCTGTCTCTCAGGATCTTCAGCATACCTGTCTTTTCCATGGATGCGTACCAGCCGCCGTTGCCGTTGGGAGCTGTCAGGATCTTGCCCTTGTCAGCCAGCATCAGCTTGCCGTTGGTATCAACGGTGGGGAGCTGTTCCTGTGCGAAAAACCACACGTTATCGTCACTGTAGCCGAAATAATTATGCTCACGGAAGAAATCGATGGTATCCTTCTTGTTGTCAACGCTGGTCATTACGAACAGCGGCACCCATGTGTGAGCTTCCTTTACGACCTCCATCAGGTTGTTGATAAGGCACTCAAAAATATAGAGGTCACGGTCAACGCCGATGTTGAAAGTACCCTTTGGCTTATCGAAGCCCAGTCTGCTTCCCTGTCCGCCGGCCAGCAGGACAGCGCCCACTTTGCCCTCACGGATAGCCTGAAGTCCGACCTCCTTGTAATGCTCACGGTTAGCTTCGATCTCCTCAAGAGTTGTAGCGAAAAGGGGCTCGAATCTGCCTCTCTCCTCCTCTGCGGCATCGACGCCCAGCACCGAAAGATCCAGTGAGTCGATCTGGTCAACAAGGTTCTTCTTTTCATCAGCAGTCAGCTCGTCCATGTATCTCATGACGTGAGACTGGTCGAGCATAGCCATCATTTCGGATGTCTTATGTTTCATTGATAATATAATCCCTTCACTTATTCTTTATGACACTGCGGACAGCCTCAAAGACTTCCTCAGCAATTTCCTGTTTGTCACGCATACCGTTTTCGTTTACACATTCGATAGTATGCCACCCGTACAGCTTGGCGCAGTGATCTGCGGTGAGGCGTGAGCGGTTCAGGTGATCCTCATCCTTTTCGTGTATATCTTTCTTTTTCTCATCACCGTTGTAGCGCTTTTTCAGCAATTCCTGACCGATCTCAGGATCCACACGGAGATAGATGACCGCATCGGGCTCAGGCAGACCTATCTTCCTGTACTCGAAATCGAAAAGCCAGTTCACGAAGTCATCCCACTCACCATCAGGGAGCTTCGAGCACTGGTGCACCGCATTTGAAGTTGTATAGCGGTCACAGACAATGATATGGCCGCCTTCGTATTTATCCTGCCACTGAGTCCTGAAGCTTGCGTATCTGTCGCAGGCAAAGAAGCAGGAAGCCGCATATGGGTTGACCTCAGCCGCATTATCACCGAATTTACCGTCCAGGTACATCCTCACCAGCAGGGATGATTCGCTGTTGTAATCGGGGAATGAGAAGTGGTCGAACTCCACCCCCAGCGTTTTCAGTTTTTCGCAAAGAAGAGCTGTCTGGGTAGCCTTGCCGCTGCCGTCCAGCCCTTCGATAACTATAAGTTTTCCTTTCATTCTGTCACCGTCACTTAGCGCCCTTACGCTGAAGGACAGCGCTGATGGTCTTGAAGATGAGCTTTACATCGAAAAGAGCGCTTCTTTCCTTTATGTATTTTATGTCGCTCTCGACCCACTTGTCGAACTCCATATCGCTTCTGCCCTCGCACTGACAAATGCAGGAAAGTCCGCCTTTCACCAGCAGGCGGTCCATATGTTCGGGAGTGTAGAGCACAACTTCTCTCGGAAGAGGCGGACGGGGTCCGATGATGGACATATCGCCCTTTATTACGTTGATAAGCTGCGGCAGCTCATCGATGGAAGTCTTTCTTATAAACTTTCCTATCCTTGTTATTCTCGGGTCGTCATCGCTTTTGAAAGCGAGGCCGTCGCTCATATTTTCCTTCTGGACATCGGCGAATTTCTTCTCGGCGTCCATACACATGGAGCGGAGCTTGTACATATGGAAGGGCTTGCCGTCCTTGGTAAGTCTCACCTGAGAGAAGAAAGGGTTGCCCTTGTCGTCGATGTAGATAGCCAGGGCGAAAGCGCCCATAGGGATTGCGAGGACAGCAAGGCCTATACTTGCAGCGCAGACATCGAATACACGCTTGAAGAACTCATATCCCCTGCCTCCGGATATGTGCACCTTGCTGTGTCTTAAAGTTTCTTTTACCCCGGTCTGAAGCTTGCAGAGCGCTTTTTCGTCAAAATCCAGTATCGGGTACTCCCTGACACCTGCGCTCTCTTTTTCCCATTCTTTGATGTTAGGGAAATTGATCTCATTTTCCGTTACCTGTTTAGCAACCAGTTTTGTCGCTGACATATCATGTTCCCCCATTCATAGCTATACTTGATGTTGATGACATATATCTGCACGGCGAGGGTGAATCTGCCGTGAATAAAAACAATAAGCAAAAAATATGAATAGCATCAGAGCATTTGATCAAGTCTAAGTATAGCAGAATTATGCGGAAAAGTCAAGTCCATTTGCAAATTGTTATTATTTGGCTTCCTAAATTAGTGCATTTTGCCTAATGTTAAGTAAAATTAATGAACTATGACCGCAATTTCCATCTTTTCAACGAAAAAAAGGCGCAATAAATGAAAAAAGCAGTATGCTTTAACAGCAGTTTGTAAAAATATGATGCAATTTGGATTTAAAAATATACTCTTGTCATAAACAGTCCAAATCACGCGCCGAGATTTTGTATTTTATTATAACGTGAATCAGATTATCATTTTCTTTACTTTGCCCCTTATTAAACAAGCTGTACAAAATAACAGGCTGTAGCTTATAACATTCTCCGTTTTGTAATAAGCTTTCAATTGTCAATTCAGTAAAATAACAAGTTGGGCATTTTTACATTCTGCGGATTTAACATATTCTACAGACAGCAATTTTTGATATCTCATTCATCTGTTGTGATTAATTAAATCATAATTAATTCATTCGCCTATTGACAAGTTTTAAGTGAAATGATACAATATATTTATCAGGACTGAAAAATCATTTCTTCATTTCCTATCACGGTTAGGCGTTTTGCCCAGCTTCTTTTTGTAGGTCCTGATAAAGTGGCTGCTGTCAAAGAAGCCGCATTCCGCTGCAATGTCAGAGATATCGAGTGCGGTGTTCTTCAGCAGGCGCTGAGCTTTCGACACCCTGACATGGGTGATATGCTCCTTGCAGCTGCGTCCGTAGCGCTCACTGAAGCGCTTTGCAAAGTTGGGATAGCTCATCCCGCACATCCTCGCCAGCATCACAGCTTCAAGCTGATAGGCAGTGTGAGTGTCGATATATGCCGATATACGGTCAATGTAGCTGCTGTTCTTCTCCGAGGTGCGCTCCTCTGTCAGAGCCGTCACAAGCTGCTGAGCAAGCAGATACCCCTCGTAAGAATAGGCCTCGGTGACGCCGCAGAGCTTCTCCACAATTTCTGCCGCTTTCTGCGCCTCGCTTTCGTTTAGCATGAAATACCGCTCCACGGCACTTGATTTTTCGCCCAGAATGGAGTATACTTTATTAATGTAGGCCGCAGGGATCTCAAGTGTGTGCAGGTCAAGACTGACCGCAAGAGCCTCACCTCCCGTGACGCTGTAACAGCTCATCGGCCGTATATAGCAGATCTCGCCTGCTTCTGCCGTGACAGTCTCATCTTCAAAAGCGATCTGCACCTTCTCTTTCTTTGCGCAGACAAGCATTCCGTAGAGCCTGAGGGACGGCTCTTCGCTGATTTTTTCGCATGATACAGCCACAAACGGCTGACCAAGCTCCTTGATATTGTCTTTCATTATGTCAACTCCTTTACATATTGATTGTAACATTTTTACCTGTGCAAGTCAAGGAAAATGATAGATTTTTCCAATTTTTTTCATTGTCTGCCGCCTTATTTTTCGGTGTGCAGCAGCGGCAATGCTCTGATGATACAATTTCAGAGCCCGAATGAGCATACTTCTTCCAAATTCTATATATGTTGCAGAAAGAGCACGTACATTGTTACGTGCTCTTTCTGTTTTGTAATTGAAGGTTACAATCTGCTGCGGCAGGCGTTATTCGTCAGAATATACACTATTTCTCTGTTTTTGCTGTGAGAAGTATGTAATATTACAGCAAGAAAAGTAAAAATTCTGTAACCCGATGTCAGAAAATTACAACCGCTCCGCCTTTGAATTGTCTGAATATTGGCATTTTCTGTTTATTGTAATCCACGGGGCGAGGGTGTATAATTAAGTCAGAAAAACAGAACAGCCCCATTGTTGGAGCAAAAGAAACGGGACAACAGGTGGAAAAAGTTCACGAAGCTGCGCAGCGTAAGTGAGAAAGTCCCATGGAAATAAAGGTCACAAGGCAATATTTGCCGCTTACAAAAAATCCGTGTTCACAAACGATGAACCGACGGAACAGATGGAGGTAATCTTATGAAACGCAACAGAAAACTTTTAGCGGTCTCTTCCGCTTGCATGATAATGGCAGCTTCCCTTTCAAGCTGCGGCGATAATATGCATGATACAGCTTCAGGTTCCTACAAGGAGGAATCTTCCGCTTACGAATACTACGAGGAATCAGCTGACGAGGAGTTCGCTCCGGAGTACTTCTCTACCGACGATTACGCCCCCGAAGGCGATTACTACTACTGGGAGGAAGAGCCCGAACTCCCCTCCGCAAACGAAGAATACAAGGGCTATACCGAGGCAGGCTTCAAGGACACAAAGTCCGAGCCCCTTTCCACTTTCTCGGCCGACGTTGACACAGCTTCCTACACCAACGTCCGCCGCCTCATAGAAAACCGAAACATTGTCCCCGAGGACGCTGTCCGCATCGAGGAATTCATCAACTACTTCGATTACGACTATCCCCAGCCCGAGGACGGCTCCGCTTTCGGCAGATATGTAGAGATCGCCGACTGCCCGTGGAATCGTGACCACAAGCTCATGATGGTGGGCATCCAGGGCAAGGAGCTTCAGCAGCAGGAAACTCCACCGTCAAATCTGGTTTTCCTCATCGATTCATCGGGCTCAATGAACTCCTACGACAAGCTTCCGCTGGTACAGTCCGCTTTCTCAATGCTGGCTGAACAGCTCGACAAGAACGACAGGATCTCCATCGTCACCTACGCAGGCTCCAGCGCAGTCCTCCTCGACGGCGAAAAGGGCAGCAATACCGATGAGATTCTGGAACAGCTCTATTCCATCACTGCATCCGGCAGCACCAACGGCGAGGGCGGAATCAAGACCGCTTACGAACTGGCTGAGGAGCACTTCATAAAGGGCGGCAACAACCGTGTCATCCTCGCTACCGACGGCGATCTTAACGTGGGCGCATCCTCCGAGGAGGAGCTGACAAGACTCATCGAGACCAAGCGTGACAACGGCATTTACCTGTCAGTCCTCGGCTTCGGCGAAGGCAACTACAAAGACGCACGAATGGAAGCTTTAGCCGACAACGGCAACGGCAATTTCAGCTACATCGACTCCGAGGACGAAGCCGAGCGTGTTCTCGTTCAGGAAATGAGCGGAACTCTCTACACCATCGCCAAGGATGTCAAGATACAGGTCGAGTTCAACCCGTCACAGGTCAGCAGCTACCGCCTCATCGGTTACGATAACCGACTCATGAATGCCGAGGATTTTCTCGACGACACCAAGGACGCAGGCGAAGTAGGCTCAGGCCACAGTGTAACGGCTCTGTACGAGATCGAAATGGCAGACACAGGTGACTCATACCACGGCGTCCCCCTTGAGTTCGCATCCGAGCACGACAGTATCCCTGCCGAAAATAACGGAAGATCGGAGATATGCAAGCTGTCCATCGCTTACAAGACCCCCGTCGGAAACGAGAACAGGAACACATCCGACCTTTACAGCATGGAGAATTACAGCTCATCCCCCAGCAATTCAATGAAGCTTGCACAGGCAGCAGCCGGATTCGGCATGGTACTGAGAAATTCCGACTACAAGGGCGATGCAGACTTTGACACAGTTCTTGATATACTGGATCAGCTGAAAGTGAATGACAACGACAAGATCAACGAACTGTACGGACTTATACTTGATGCAGCCGATATGTATTGATACCATAAACCCACACCATCAGCCATACAATATGTAGGGGCGCACAGTGTGCGCCCTCTTCTCACATCTCGCATATGTTTTCACGAAAAATCATGCCCAAACAATGGAACGCCGAAGCATGGGACGTCGGGGACGCCGTCCCCTACAAAAACATTCACGAAGAATAGTCAAATTGTAGGGGCTGGCGTCCTCGACAGCCCGTTTTTTCACGATAATATATGACTTTTTGGACAAGCAGGGGCGCACAATGTGCGCCCCTGCGTCATATTACTTCTTGTTGCCGAAAACCTGTTCCGCTAACTGCTGAACAACTCCGTAAAGTCCACGTACATCGTCTTCCTTTGCGCAGTTGACGATGTGTCTGTGCACTCTTGCAATAGGCGTTACCTGATTATCCCTGCCCTTTGCAATGCACGGTACGCCCTCGATTATCTCCCACTTGAAGCCGTACTGCTTCAGGCACTTGTCAAGGATGAACTGTCCCAGATATACGCCGAACATCAGTTCAAGGCTTACCTGGTTTTCGCCCTTCAGATAGCCGTTTACGTAGTCTACGTGAAGTCCTCTCAGAATACCCTCAAGAGTGTCGATATCCGACTCGTCGCCCTTCAGCGGCATCTCGAATATCTCAGCCATTCTCATTGCGTCCCTGCAAAGCGGTATCGGGTCGAAGCCCTTTCTCTCGTAGCTGCTTGTGATGATGGATGCTCCCTTATCTTCGAGGAGCTGTTCAAATCCTGCCATAATTTTACCTCATTCCTGAACTGATGCCGGTTCACAGCTGTGGATGACCTTAACAGGACAGGCCGCCATACATGAACCGCAGTTCGTACATTTTTCGTAGTCGATGGAAGCGTGGAAATTCTCCACCTTTATAGCCTCCGAAGGACATTTCTTTTCGCATATCTTGCATCCGATACAGCCGTTTTTACAGCTCAGCTTAGTCTCCTTGCCGTTTGCTGCGGATGAACACAGCACGTCGATATGCTTGGCAAGGGGCTTTATCGAAATAAGCTGATTCGGACAGACTGCTGCACACTGTCCGCAGGCGCCGCACAGTGACGGGATGACCTTAGCCACGCCGTTTTCCACTTTTATTGCGCCGTGTTCGCAGACATTCACGCAGTCGCCCAGACCGATACAGCCGTATTTGCACAGGCCGTTTCCGCCATAGAAACGCTTTACAGCCTTACATGACTGCACACCGTCAAACTCGAATGCTGTCTGAGTGGCATTGCAGTCACCGTTGCAGTGCACCACCGCTGTCATGGGTACCACCTCAGCAACGGCAGTACCGAGGATCGCAGCTATTTTTCCTGCCGCATCCGCACCGCCTGGACGGCACAGATTTGTTGGAGCGCCTTTTTCCACGATAGCAGACGCATAGTCCGAGCATCCTGCATATCCGCAGGCACCGCAGTTAGCCTGTGGGAGGGCCTCCCCTATTTTTTCAACTCTCTCGTCAACTTCAACGTGGAATACCTTCGCAGCCGCCGTAAGCAGCACTCCTGCCAGTATTCCGCATCCGCCGAGGACAAGCACAGGTATGATGTAAGTCATTGCCCCACCTCCTTAGCTGAAAAGTCCCGAGAAGCCCATGAAGCTTACGGAAACTATGGAAGCGGCGATGAGAGTTGCAGGCACGCCCTTGAAAGTTTCGGGGATGTCTGCGTATTCCATCTTCCTGCGGACTCCCGAGAAGATAACAAGTGCCAGCATGAAGCCGAGACCTGCTCCGAGAGCGTTTACGATGGACTGCACAAAGCTGTAGCTGTTGTCGATATTCAGCACTGTAACGCCCAGCACCGCACAGTTTGTGGTGATGAGGGGCAGATACACGCCCAGCGACTTATACAGCGACGGCACGCACTTTTTCAGGAAGTTTTCCACCAGCTGAACGAAAAGTGCAATTACAAGTATGAATACCACGGTGTCGAAGTATTCCAGTCCGTTTGGCACCAGTATTCCGTGGTGGATGGGATATGTTACCAGTGTGGCGCATATCATTACGAATGTTACGGCAATTCCCATACCTGCGGCGCTGTCCAGTTTCTTGGATACACCGAGGAAGGGACAGATTCCCATGAATTTTGAAAGCACAAAGTTGTCTGTCAGCATTGCCGAAAGAAGTATCACCAACATAGTTTTCACTGACAGTCACCTGCCTTTCCGCAAGCCTCGGCATTGGGACATCCCTTGCATCCCAGTTCCTGAGGCGGCTTTTTGTTGGAAAACTTGTTCACAGCGGCGATTATCATGCCCAGAGTGAAGAATCCTCCCGCAGGCATGATGAACAGTAACATTGGATTACTGCTGAGGACGGGAATTTCCAGCCCCATCCACTTGCCCGAGCCGATTATCTCACGAATGCTTCCCATGAGGAAAAGGGCGATGGTAAAGCCCAGACCCATGCCTATAGCATCGCATATGGAAGCCACAACGCCGTTTTTGCTGGCGAACATTTCCGCTCTGCCGAAGATTATGCAGTTAACGGTGATGAGGGTCAGATAGATTCCGAGGCTGTCGTAAAGTGACGGCACGAAGCCCTCCAGCAGGAATCCGATAAGTGTAACAAAGCTTGCTATGATAACGATGAAAGCAGGTATACGCACTTTGTCGGGAATGACCTTTCTCAGCGCCGATATGACTATATTCGAGCCGAGAAGCACGAATGTTGTGGCAAGTCCCATGCCTATGCCGTTCATTGCCTGAGTCGTTACCGCAAGAGTAGGACACATTCCCAGCAGCATCACCAGTGTGGGGTTTTCCCTGAGAATGCCCTTGGTAAGTTCTTTTGTAAGGGGGGTTTTATTTTCAGCCACCGAGTATCGCCTCCTTGTTTTCGTTGTAGACATTCAGAGCGGTATCAACTGCGTGTTTCATGCCGTTTGATGAATAAGTAGCACCGCTGATAGCGTCGAATGATTCCGGAGCCTTTTCCGCACCGATGAACTGTTTGCGGAAGTCCTCCTCGTCACGGACTTTCGAGCCCAGACCGGGAGTCTCGCCCAGTGATACGAACTCTATGCCCGACAGCTTTCCGTTTTCGTCAATGCCCACCAGCACGTTGATACCGTCCTTTGAGTAGCCGTCGGTGCAGACCTGAATGACCGTCTTTTTATCGGGAGTAACAGCGATAGTCTCCACCTCGTCGTAACCGCATTTCAGATCAACGACCTTGCTTTCGGTCTTGCCGAAAAGGAGTTCAACGCTCTTGCTGAATTTCAGCTCTTTCTGCTCGGCTATCCTGTCCTTTGTCATTTCGTGGGCAAGGGTGAGCAGAAGTGCGGCAACGATGCAGATGACGGTGAGTACCAGCGAAGGCATTATCTTATCCTTCATTCTTCTGCACCTCCTTTGCGCCGAAAGGCTTGTTGCGTGTAAGCTCCTCGATGTAAGGAGTGAGCACATTCATGAGCAGTATGGAGAACGACACACCTTCGGGATAGGAGCCGAAGTGCCTGATAACGAAGGTGATGATTCCGCATCCCAGACCGAAGACCACTTTGCCCTTCTGAGTGATGGGAGTTGTAGCGTAGTCGGTAGCCATGAAGAATGCGCCCAGGAATACGCCGCCTGCCAGTATCTGATACAGCGGATCGTCACCTGCTATCCATGAAAGGATGAACAGACTGCCGATGAACGACAGCGGAGCAGCAAGTGAGATTATCTTTCTTGCGGCAAGGTAAAGGCCTCCCAGCAGAAGCGCCAGTGCACAGGTCTCGCCGAGGCTTCCGCCCGTTTTGCCGAGGAACATATCAAGGTATGAGGGAATCTCCTCCCCTTTCTTTGCCAGCACCAGCGGAGTAGCTGATGATACAGCGTCGTAGTCATATTCCAGCGGCTTTATCCAGTGATTGATAGTGGGGAAACCCACCATGAGGACGATTCGTGCAGTGATAGCAGGGTTTGCGAAGTTCTGACCGATACCGCCGAACAGCTGTTTTACAATGACGATAGCAACGAATGAGCCCACCACAGCCATCCAGTAAGGCGCAGTCACAGGCAGATTCATCGCCAGCAGAAGTCCCGTGACCGCCGCCGACATATCGCCGATGGTGTTGTCACGCTTCATGAGCCTGCGGCACAGGTACTCGAAAAGTATGCAGCTTCCCACACAGACAGCGGTCAGCGGCACCACTCTCGGGCCGAATATGTAGATAGAAACTCCAAGGGCAGGCATCAGCGCCATTATCACCTGAAGCATTATGGAATGTGTTTTTACGTAATTTTCATCGTGGGGAGACGGTGAAACGATAAGCTTGTTCATTCTCTCCACCTCACTTTCTCGGGATAAGAGCCTTCGCAAGCTGATTGGTCTCCGCCAGTTTTCGGTTAGCGGGACAGACATAGGTACAGCTTCCGCAGTTCATGCAGAGGAGTACGTTCAGCTTTTTCAGCTCGTCGATATTTCTTATGCGGTAAGCCCTGTCGATATCCGCAGGCACCAGCTCCATGGGACAGACTCTCACGCAGCGTCCGCAGCGGATGCAGCTCGTGGTCTTGCTGACATCGTAGCTCTTGATGGCAAGAAGCGCATTTGAGGTCTTGACAACGGGCATTTCCACGTCGGGGATGCTCATACCCATCATAGGACCGCCGCCGATAAGCTTTATCATAGCGTCCATGTCGGTCTTGCAGAATTCCAGTATCTCACGGAACGGCGTACCGATAACAGCGGAAACGTTCTTCGGTTCGCCCACAGCATTGCCGTCCACGGTGATGCGCCTTTTCACCAGCGGCATACCGTCCTGCATATAGCGGTAGAGGAAAGCCACGGTAGAGATGTTGATAACGATAACACCGCCGTCCGCAGGCAGTTCGCCCTCTTTCACCACAACTCCCGTAGAGTTGTAAATGATTATCTTTTCAGCGCCCTGAGGGTAGACCGAGGGGAGAGTGATGATATCGATAGTATCGTCATTTTTCGCCATTTCCTCGAAATTCTTTATAGCCTCGGGCTTGTTGGCTTCGATGGCAAGCTTGGCGTTTTTGATGCCCAGCATATCCTTTATGAGATTGACGCCGCCTATGACGTCATCGGGACATTCTATCATTTCACGGTAATCGGCAGTTATGTAGGGTTCGCATTCCGCACCGTTGATGATGAGGGTGTCAATGGGAGTTTTGGGGTTCAGCTTGATATGTGTGGGGAATCCTGCACCTCCCAGACCGCAGGCACCGCTTTCCCTGACAGCTTTCAGGAAGCTTTCCTTGTCGTTTACTTCGGGAGGTCTGACCTCCTCGGAAACGGTCTGCTGTCCGTCCGTTTCTATCTCGACTATCTTACAGACAGCGCCCATAGCTGTGCGGTAATCGCTTACAGCCGTGACTTTGCCCGATACGCCCGAATGTACAGGAACGCTGAACGGTACATCTGTGTCGCCTATTTTCTGTCCCACCTTTACCTCGTCGCCGACTTTGACCAGCGGCTGACAGGCAGCGCCCATATTCATAGACATGGGGATCCTGACCTTTTTGGGTATCGGGAAATCTACTGTAGCACAGTTCTCGGTATTTTTTCTGTGCTTCAGCTTTATTCCTTTCAGTTTCTTCATACAAATCTCCTTAAATACAAAAATTCATTAAGAGCCCATACAATTTATATTATACACTATTCACAGTAAATATTCAAGTAGTTTCACATATTTTTGTTATTTGTTAAGAAATTATCAACTTTAATATGGACACAGACTGCCGTAGGTACGAGGTTATATAATGCGTAATTCGTAATGCGTAATGCGTAATTATGGATGTCAGAACATTCTGTAGGGGCGCACAGGGGGTGCCCTCAGATAACACGGCAAATCGAAAAGGACCGCCAAAGGCGGCCCCTACATCACATTATTCAAACCAAAAATAAGGACGGCCAATGGCCGTCCCTACATGATAATTACGCATTATAAAGTGCCAGCGAGCGAAAGCAGATTATGCTAAACGTACAGAGTTAGCGAGTTTACGAGCGAATCGTGGAATGCGCCGCCGCTCGCTCAGCGGCTGTAGGGGACGGCGTCCTCGACGTCCCATGCCTCGGCGTCCCATGCACAACGGACAACGCAAAAATGGCGCACACTGTGCGCCATTTTTATATGGAATTATTACCTGATAACGCCGATACCCTCGATAGCGAAGTCTGAACCTGCGTTGTCCATCTTGATGGAAACGTCAAGCTCGCCTGCTGTATCCTGGTAGTAAGCAACCTCTGCATCAGGTCCGCCCCATGTGTACTGCTTGTTGCCGTTGACCTTGGTGGTCTTGCCGTTTACAGTAACACTGACTGAGCCCATACCGCTGCTGTTAGCCTTGAATACGAGGATGATGCCCTTGCCGTCGACCTTAAAAGTCATCGGTGTATTGCCGTTCTTGGAGTTGTTGTAAGTGTAGTACAGACCTGAACTGTAGCCGTTTGCCTTTGTGAATGAACCTGCGTTGAAGTTCTTCAGGTCTGTTGAAGGATCTGCATTGTAGCAGGTGGAGTACTCATTGCCGTATACAGTCTTGCTGGGGTATGTATAAGCAGGAGTAGCGTTCTCTGTCTTCATTGCCTGACGGAAGTAGTATCCGAGACAATCTGCAACCAGCTGGCCGCCCTTAGCGTGTGGGTGGTACTCGTCGTTGAAGTAGTCACCGGGCTGGAGGAAGCCGCTGTTGAATGCCTTTGTGAGTGCATCGTCCATGCTGATAACGGCAACATTTGCATTCTGGCCGATAGGAGCCATCTGAGCCTGAGTTGAGAATCCGCCCTTTGAACGGTTGATAAGGATAACAACAGCCGGTTCCTGAGGCTGGTCGATTATCTTCTTGACAAGGCTCTCGAAGCACTTCTTGTAGGAGATATCCTCGTGGTCGTTTACTGAGAATTCAAGGAATACGATATCAGGCTTCTTGCTGAATATCTCTCTTTCACTTCTTACCAGTCCGACAACCGATGAAGTTCCTGAAAGGCCTGCGTTTATCTCAGTGAATCCGCCCTTTGCGAATGTGTTCTTTACGTAGCTGGAGAATGGCGATGTGTACATCTTGCCCTCTGTGATAGAACCGCCAAGGTAAGCGATAGTGAGAGGTGAACCGTTCTCTGCGGCTCTCAGTTTAGCGGAGATACGTGAAGTATCGCCCATATTCTTGATAGCGCTCTTGTAGAAGTCGAGCTGCTGAGCTGTAGCTGTTTCCTGGTAGGTATCCCACTTGTTAGCGCCCACTGTAGTAGTAGTCACAGGAGGAGCAGTTGTTGTAGTAGTAACAGGTGTCGGCCACTTCTTCTCCTCAGCGAGAACGAATTTCTGGATGCGGACAAGGTCATTTATCTCGAACTTTCCGCTCATATCGATATCGCCTTCCTTGGTGTAAGCGCCCTTGAGGAGCTTCTGTCTGCCTGCGATAACGTCGAAAACATCGATAGCGCCGTCGCCGTTGACATCACCGAGGATGCCTGAAGATGAACCGCCGATGGATGTGCCGCCCTTAGCAGCGACAGCCTCGTCGATGTAGAAATCTGTCATTGAGTCGTCAGTCTCCACATAGAGGATAAGGTCTGTAGCGTCAGCAGGAATGAGGAAATTCTCGTTTTTGAGTGTCACCCACTCGCCTGCGGAAGCTGTAGCCTGAGCGATATTCGGATAATTTGCAGTACCCGAAGCGTCGTTGTACTGGAGAGTGAGCTTGAAAGTCTCGGTGCCTGTGCCGTTGTGCATAGCATTGACACTGAAGCTGTACTCCTTGCCGGGCACGAAATCGGAAGTGCTGAGGTTCTTTGCAGCGCCGTTCCATGAAGCAGTTCTGCCCTCGCAGAAAAGAGTGCCGCCGCTTCTGCTTACAGATGCAGCACCTCTACCTTCCCATGAATCAGCGGAAGTCTCGAATGTGTCGTGGAGGAGGTAATCTCCGCCTGTGGACGGAGTTATCGTCGGAGGCTGAGTAACTATCGGCTGAGAAGAACCGCTTCCCAGTTCGATAACGAAAGTAGTAACGCTCTTTGCAGGGAGGCTTGCGGTAAAGCCGCTTGTGCTGTGTGCAAGATCAGCGATCTCCTTGATATTCTCGGTCGATGAGGTTCTGTAGCTGTCAACATCGGCAATGCTCTCGCCGTTCTTCATGCTGAACTGCTGAGAAACATCGTTTGAGCTCTTGTTTACGGCAACTACGGTCACCTGATCGCTGTTGTTCTTGTAAGCTGAGACAAGAACGTTGCTGTCTGGCTGCTCGGTAGCTGCGATACGTACATCGCCCGGGCGCACCCACTTTGAGTACTGAGCCATGCAGTAGCCTCGCTTGCTGATATTGCCGTCCTCCTTCATAGGACTGTAGCTTCTTCTGATGAACCACCATACATAGGCGTTCATATTGCCCACAACGAGGCCGTTGTGGATATTCTCGGAAACGTCCAGAGCGTCCGGCCAAACGTCAGCGGAATTAGCTGTACTGTTGGGGACGTAGACCTCGGTCATCCAGATATCCTTGCCGCAGTTTTCCAGTGCCGGGAAATCCATCTGGCTGCGCTGAGTGCCGTAGAAGTGAGTACCGAAAATGCCCACATTCTCGAAAGCCTTGGAGTTTTGCAGGATGGAGTTGTAGATGTCCTTGCGGTACTGGAAACTCTCGGGCGACATGAGCATAGTATTAGTGCCCTCGGTCACTGTTTTGCCGTAGTTTGCGATAAAGTCTGTCAGCTCCGAAGGTGACCATGCAGTCCACTCATCGGCGTAGTCAGGCTCATTCTGGACAGAAACGGAATAGAGCGTAACGCCCTCGCTGTCCATGTATTTGATGTAGTCGTTGAGGTGTTTAGCGTATGCACCGTAAGAAGATTTCGCCAGTTTGCGCTTGCCGGTTGAGTTGTCACGCATATCAGTAGGCGGATTCCACGGTGAAGCGAAAATTGTTGCACCGAGAGCCGTAGCAGCCTTAGCTGTAGGGACAGCCTTTGACCAGTCGTTCCTGTTGTCGCTGACGTAGGTTCTGAGGATGGTCAGACCCAGTTCGTCGTCGCCGTTTCCGAAGGCCTTTTTCACCTGTGAGGAGGTCATATCCGAGCCTGCCCACTCAGGGAGATTTATACCGCCGAAGCCCTTGATGGTCTGGTAAGTTGTAGCTGTATCGATGGATACAGCGCTTGCCGCCTGAGCCGTACCGCCGTTATTCATAGCGGGGAAAGACATGACGAAAAGTGCCGCAGCCGCAGCCGCAGAGGTAAAACGTTTGAATGTACTGCTGATTTTCATTGTCATCACTCCTTAAAATAAAATAAAGCATATTAACTTCTACAATTATACCTTGTTCAAAGCGACGATTCAACCCATAATCAGGCGACAAAGGTGGACAAAACGCAGATATTAAATGATCACAGCAGTAAACGACAAATTTAATCTGAGATTTAACCACAGCTTCAACAAGGTTCTTCCAAAATATATATTTATTTTATCACATTTTCAACAAACTGTCAATAATTCATAACTATTCATACACAGTCACCGCAATTTATGGTCAAAAATGCGCAACAAATGAAAAATGCCGATATATTAAATATCGGCATTTAAGGTATTGATATTAAGTTCGGATTAATTGAATCGTGGGGTTTGGGTGGATTTTTCAGCTAAAAACTGCTTGGTTTTGCGTCAGCTTCGCTGAGGGGGAGTGCTTGTCCGCCGTCCGTAAAGCATTGCTTCGCTTGCTTTACTGCTTTGGTTTATGTTACCTTTTGCGTCAGCTTCGCTGAGGGGAGGGCTTGTGTGCCGTCCGTCAGTCTTCGCTTCGCTGGACTGACTGCTTTTCAGGGGGACTCTGTCCCCCTCATACACCCCCTGCCAAAGGGAAGTACATTCCCTTTGGAATCCCGATGCGCCTTCGGCGTTGCTTTATTCCTTATTTTTTACGGCTTGCTCTACTACTCTGTATGCACCGTCGTAGATGCCTGCATTTCTCGCCGTCAGTATGTGACTGCACATCTGCTCCAGCACATCCCCGTCCGACTGTATAAGCCCTATCATAGCCGAGATCTCCGCAGCAGCCGAACATTCGTAAGTACCGTCACCCACCTCAGCGGAGCGAATTGCGCCCCATGCTTCATGGCCGCCGACACGCTTTATCATCAGTTTAGGTACAGGGTAAAAGGAAAGTTCGCCGGGTTTGGTGATGAGCACATCTGTCATCCTCATAAGCATATTTGTCGAATAAACCGCTGCGAAGATATCCCGGTGGAAGAAAACGTGGATCCCGTCAATATGGCCGTTATACGCCTCTTTGCAGAATTTCCGTGTCTCGTCGAAATCGTCAAGGTGTTCGGGACGAAAAGGCTCCATTTCGGGGACAGCTTTCTGAATCTCACGCCACACGTCAAGATGGTCGCCCACATTAATCATCAGCACCGCCCTGTTATGGCGGAGATCGATGAGGAATCGCCTGATTATGCCGATAAACAGCTTTCTCTGCGCTCCCGCACCGCCCACGGTCAGCAGCCATCTTCTCGGCTCGCCCCTGTGGACTCTCTCCATTCGTCTGAGGCAGTCCTCCTCGATATTGGCAACGAGTTCGTGATCAACATAGTGGCCGGTGTAGACTATGGCATCCTTGGGCATGGGCTTCAGCGTCCTCTTTCCGTCCATTCCTCTGAGGGCTCTGTAACCGATATAAGAGGACGGAGTCTGCACCGTATGGACAGCCCCCTCCGAGAGATGGAGTGCCATGGGCCAGTTATCGGGAACGGCATTGACAACGTTGCTGAGCCCTGCATGAACAGCCGCCTGTGCAGGCCATGCATGAGCGGCGATGAACGGTATATCCTTCGGTATATCGCTGAAAACCGAGGTCATCAGCTCCGAGATCTTCTGGTCGGCGCTGTTATAGGTAAGTCTGCGGAACCCCTCGCAGTTGAGCGGTTCCCAGAAGAATCTGTTGAAGATGGGGTCCTTCTGTGAAATTTTCGAGCCGAAAGAGTACATCCTGTTCTGTTCGGCGATTATCTTTCCGCAGGCCGCATCGCCGAAAGAGTGCAGGTCGAACCAGTACGGCTCGTATCCCATGGCTTTAGCGGCTGAGGCAAGCGCCATAGAAATTCTGTAGTGGCCGAATCCCATGCGGATATTTCCGATTATCACGCTTTTTTCGTCAAACTTGCAGTCCGCATTTTCCGATGGGATTATCTGCTTCACACCGAGGATATCCCCTATGGCAGGCGCAGGAACAGCGGAAATGTGGTGGACGGCGTCAGGTGCGTCGCCGTATTTTCTGAGGTACTTTGCTTTCTTTTTAACGGCTTTTCTGTAGGCACTGCGGGAAATTTCGTTCTCAAAGATAAATTTACTCCTGTCCATAAAAATACCTCCAAAGTCTTGACAAAAATGTTAAAATATGTTAAAATATGCTAAACATCAAGTTGATGTATCATCTGATAGTTAGTCTATCACAAAAGGGGAGGTTTGTCAAGTGGAAAATGAATTTTCTTATGAAACTCTGAAAAACAAACGTATCGAAAAAGCTATCGAGACCTGTGCGGAAATGTTCCTGAAAAACGGGATAGAAGCCGTCAGGATGACCGATATTGCGCAGAACAGCGGAGTAGGCGTCGCTACACTGTACCGTTACTTCGGCACCAAAACAGGCATCACCATCGCAGCGATGACTTTCCTCTGGAACCAGATGAAGGATATGATCAGCGGTGTTTTCGATACCGAGGCATTTCTCAGACAGAACGGACTGAAACAGCTGAACGACCTTATGAAGATGTATGTGGTCATCTATCAGGCCCATCCCGCTTTCATGAAGGTGCTCAGCGAATTTGACCTGATGCTGCTGAACGAAAAAGTACCGCCCGAGGAGCTGAGGGACTACGAAAAGTCCATCGTCAACTTCTACCCTGTCTTTGAAAAAGCCTATGTTGCAGGTCTTGCTGACGGCTCGGTCCGTGAAGTCCCCGACATAAAGCTGTTCTATCTTGCCTTCGCCCATTCCCTCATGGAGCTGAGCAAGAAGCTGATACAGGGCGAACTGCTCCCAAGCGATGACTTCTCCATTGCCGAAAAAGAGCTGGAAATGGTCATCGAAACGGTCATCTATTACCTGAAAAAGGAGGAATAGATGTGAAAAAAACAGCCTCAAACAAGATACTCTGGATTTTTGCTGTCGGACAGCTGGGATGGTCCATTCTCTCGGGAATCATCGCAAACTGGCTCGTCTTCTTCTATCAGCCCAGCGGCGAGGAGATAGCCAAGGGACAGCACGTTTTCATCCCTCAGGGAACGATAATCGGCCTGACCGTGATCGGCATGATAACCGCAGTCGGCCGTATCTTCGATGCTGTTACAGACCCTCTCATTGCTGGCAAGTCGGACAGTCTTGTCCACAAACTGGGACGCCGCATTCCCTTTATGCGTTATTCCGCTGTCCCCTTCGGTCTGGTAACTATACTTATTTTCGTATCGCCTTTCGAGGACAGGAGCCCTCTCAATGTGGCCTGCCTCTTCCTCACGGTGATGCTGTTCTATTTCTGCATGACCTGCTACTGTACGCCCTATAATGCGCTCATTCCCGAGCTGGGAAGTACACAGGATTCACGCATAAATCTCTCGACTTATATTTCTGTCACCTATTTCTTCGGCACGGCAATTGCCTATCTTGTGCCGAATATCGCAGGACTGCTCCCTGCCTCTCTGGGCTACGCAGGAACCTACAGAGTGACTATCGGCATACTCGCCGTCTTTGCAATGGTGTGTATGCTCATCCCCTCTCTCCTCATCGACGAGAACACCTACGCTGATACAAAGCCATCGAAAGCTTCGGCTTTCAGCTCTCTGCTGGCAACTTTCAGAAACGCCGATTTCCGCACATTCGTTATGTCGGATATCCTCTACTGGATAGGCCTCACACTTTTCCAGACAGGCCTCTCCTATTACGTAACTGTCCTCCTCGGTATGGATTCAACCCGAACATTTCCGCTGTTCGCAGTAATGACGGTGATGTCGCTGGTCTTCTACACTCCCGTTAACATTATCTCGAAAAAAGCAGGCAAGAAAAAACTCATCGCCTTTGCTTTCATATTTTTCTCGTTCACATTCCTTATCACTGCATCAGCAGGACTTATCAGCATCCCGCCCATGGTACACGGCGTTATCATAGCTGTGCTGGCGGCTGTACCCATGGCAATACTGGGTATACTCCCACAGGCCGTAGTTGCCGATATTTCGGAGGCTGACAAGAACAAGACCGGCGAGAGCCGTCAGGGAATGTTCTACGCCGCACGTACCTTCGCATTCAAGCTGGGACAGTCTGCGGCAATGCTGATGTTCACCAGCATCTCCCTCATCAACAAGGAGATACCAAAGGGTCAGAGCGGCTATGCTCTGGGCTACAGGCTGACCGCTATTACTGCGGCTGTGCTTTGTCTGGCAGGCGGACTGGTGTTCATGAAGTACAACGAGAAAAAGGTTATTTCTGAGATCAAGGAGGCAGGCAATGCTAAAACTTAAATCAATTAATTTTTCATACACCGAAAAAGGGGAGCTTTTTACAGTTTCCACAAAGCGCTCCGTGAGAAATGACAGGATGTTTTTTGAAGTGGAGACCGACGGCAACACATTCAGCGCCGTTATCCACACCGACAACGAAATCCAGATCAACAATATATCGGCTACTTTCGAGTATCCCTTCATGTCAGCCGAGAAGATCTTCCTCAACGGCTACCAGTCGTGGACAGACTCCATCGAGCATCCCATCTCTGATTCAATGCGTGGACTGAAGTTCACTCCCAAACATTATCTTGAACAGTACGCTTTAACGCAGTACGGCGACTATAATTTTACAGATTATCCCTTTACTCCCGGCGAGATGCACGGCTGGACCTACGGCTATGTACGCCACGAAAACGAATACGACTTCTTCGGCTCACTTGACGAAAGAACGGGATTTACCAAGATCCTCACTTCTATCCGCAGAAACGAGATCACATTTGTCAGGGACTGCAAGGATCACACCATCAACAGCGACTACACGGGACTGAAACTGATAATCTGCACAGGCTCCGAGGATACTGTTTTTGACCGATATTTCGAGCTTCTCGAAATTAAACCGAGAGCCGCAGCAAAGCCGGTTATGGGCTACACCAGCTGGTACAGACACTATCAGAACATCAGCAGCGAGATCCTCACAGCTGACCTGAATGCGCTGGCCGAACAGAAATACAAGTCCGACATTTTCCAGATAGATGACGGATGGCAGACCAAAGTGGGCGACTGGCTCAGCGTTGATACCGAAAAATTCCCCGAAGGTATGGCGGAAATGGCAGCTAAGATACGAGAAAAAGGACTTATCCCCGGACTGTGGCTGGCCCCGTTCGTCTGCGAAAAAGATTCAGAAGTCTTCCGCAGATTCGAGCCGTGGCTCCTCAAGGATGCCGACAGGAATTACGTGAAAGGCGGCTCAAACTGGAGCGGATTCTACGTTTTCGACATTTACAACAAGGAATTCCGCAGCTACCTCCGTAAAGTTTTCGACACTGTTACAAAAGAGTGGGGATTCGGCTTCCTAAAGCTTGATTTCCTCTATGCCGCCTGTATTGAGCCCCGTCACGACAAGACCCGTGGGCAGGTAATGGCCGACGCAATGGATTTCCTCCGTGAGATCAGCAACGGCGCACTGCTTCTCGGATGCGGCGTACCACTCGGCTCGGCTTTCGGCAAGGTTGATTACTGCCGTATCGGCTGCGATGTGAGCCTTAACTGGGACGACAAGTCCTACATGAAGATGATGCATCGTGAACGAATCAGCACGAAAAATTCCATTCTCAACTCAGTTTTCCGCCGTCAGCTCAATGGCCGTGCATTTTACAACGATCCGGACGTGTATATTCTCCGTGATACGGGAACAGAGCTGACTGACGCCCAGAAACAATGTCTTGCCGAGATCAACGCAATGAACGGCGGAGTTCTTTTCACATCCGACAACATGAACAGCTACGACGACATCACACAGAAAATATTCAGCAGGATAATGGCTCTCAGAAACAGCAAAGTTATCTCAGCTGAACTGATAGATAAACATCTCATCGTTAAATTCACCATCGGTGAAAGGAAATTCATCAGAAAATACAAAATATGACAAAGATCCCGAAGGCCGGAAATTCCGCAGCTTTCGGGATCTTTCATGCAATAAAAAAGATCCTCATGAAACATGAGGATCGGAATGCACCATCGGGGACTCGAACCCAGGACCCACTGATTAAGAGTCAGTTGCTCTACCAACTGAGCTAATGGTGCATATTTTCAAAAGGAATCCTCCTTGTATCCAAGGAGGATAGTGGGCCAACAGGGACTCGAACCCCGGACCGTCCGGTTATGAGCCGGATGCTCTGACCAACTGAGCTATTGGCCCATATGAGTAAGCGGAAGTACAAGACTTCCGCTTTTTATTGTGTCGGCACTGATTTAGTTTCCCGGGCCGTCGCCAGCCAAGTATCATCAACGTGAATGAGCTTAACTTCCGTGTTCGGAATGGGAACGGGTGTGACCTCATTGCCATAAGCACCGACTTCTTAAAAACTGAATAAACTTCGTAATGCGAGGTTTGAACTCACATGAATCAAAAAGGAAAAGCCCTCGACCGATTAGTACTCGCAAGCTGAACGTGTCACCACGCTTACACTTTGAGCCTATCAAACTCATAGTCTATGAGAGGTCTTACTCTTACGAAGGGATATCTTATCTTAAGGTCGGCTTCACGCTTAGATGCCTTCAGCGTTTATCCGTTCCGCACTTAGCTGCCCAGCTGTGCCATTGGCATGACAACTGGTGCACCAGCGGTGCGTCCATCCCGGTCCTCTCGTACTAGGGACAGCTCCTTTCAAATATCCTACGCCCACGACAGATAGGGACCGAACTGTCTCACGACGTTCTGAACCCAGCTCGCGTACCGCTTTAATTGGCGAACAGCCAAACCCTTGGGACCGAATTCAGCCCCAGGATGCGATGAGCCGACATCGAGGTGCCAAACCTCCCCGTCGATGTGGACTCTTGGGGGAGATCAGCCTGTTATCCCCAGGGTAGCTTTTATCCGTTGAGCGACGGCATTTCCACTCACATACCGCCGGATCACTAACTCCAACTTTCGTTACTGCTCGACCCGTCAGTCTCGCAGTTAGGCTCCCTTTTGCGTTTACACTCAAAAGCATGGTTTCCATCCATGCTGAGAGAACCTTTGAGCGCCTCCGTTACCTTTTAGGAGGCGACCGCCCCAGTCAAACTGCCCACCTAACAATGTCCCCTGACTCGATTCAGAGCCACAGGTTAGAATTCCAGCACCTCAAGAGTGGTATCCCAAGGTTGACTCCATCAAGGCTGACGCCCTGACTTCCCAGTCTCCCACCTATCCTGTACATGAAATACCGAAATTCAATATTAAGCTACAGTGAAGCTCCATGGGGTCTTTCCGTCTAGTCGCGGGTAACCGGCATCTTCACCGGTACTACAATTTCGCCGGGTAGGTTGTTGAGACAGTGCCCAAATCGTTACACCATTCGTGCGGGTCAGAACTTACCTGACAAGGAATTTCGCTACCTTAGGACCGTTATAGTTACGGCCGCCGTTTACCGGGGCTTCAATTCAGAGCTCTCACTCCTCCTCTTAACCTTCCGGCACCGGGCAGGTGTCACCCCATATACGTCATCTTTCGATTTAGCATAGAGCTGTGTTTTTGCTAAACAGTCGCTTGGGCCTATTCTCTGCGGCTCTTAAAGAGCACCCCTTCTCCCTAAGTTACGGGGTCAACTTGCCGAGTTCCTTAACAACCCTTCTCCCGTTGGCCTTAGAATCTTCTTCCTGTCTACCTGTGTCGGTTTGCGGTACGGGCTCCATCTTCTATACACACAGCTTTTCTCGCCTTCTTCCAAGTTTACTTCCCGCTCATTTGCAGTCCCTTACGACCGGGGCAACCAACGCCCGGCTAAACCCTTCAAAAGTGTCCCTGTGCTTAAATGGATGGAGGCTACGGAATTTCTACCGTATGTGCATCGGCTACGCCTTTCGGCCTTACCTTAGCTCCCGGCTTACCAGAAGCGGACGAACCTTCCTTCTGAAACCTTAGACTTTCGGCCATTATGATTCTCACATAATTCTCGCTACTCATTCCGGCATTCTCACTTGTATGAAGTCCACCGTCGCTTACGCTACGACTTCACCCCTCATACAACGCTCCCCTACCCCTGTACATTGCTGTACAAGCCCAAGCTTCGGTATAGATTTTAGCCCCGTTGAATTTTCGGCGCAGAGCCACTCGACCAGTGAGCTATTACGCACTCTTTTAATGAGTGGCTGCTTCTAAGCCAACATCCTGGTTGTCTATGCAGCTCCACATCCTTCTCCACTTAAATCTATTTTGGGACCTTAGCTGTGGGTCTGGGCTGTTTCCCTTTCGACCACGAGACTTATCTCACGTAGTCTGACTGCTGTGAAACAATTATCCGGCATTCTTAGTTTGATATGGTTCAGTAACCTCTCGGCCCCTAGCCAATTCAGTGCTTTACCTCCGGTAATCTATCACAACGCTAGCCCTAAAGCTATTTCGGGGAGAACCAGCTATATCCGGGTTCGATTGGAATTTCTCCGCTAGCCACACCTCATCCGCCACCTTTTCAACGGGGGTCGGTTCGGCCCTCCATGGAGCTTTACCTCCACTTCAGCCTGGACATGGCTAGGTCACCCGGTTTCGGGTCTATGACATACAACTTGACGCCCTATTCAGACTTGCTCTCGCTTCGGCTCCGGTCCTGAAGACCTTAACCTTGCTGCATATCATAACTCGCCGGACCATTCTACAAAAGGTACCCTATCACACGTTGATGTGCTCTAGGTGCTTGTAAGCACAGGGTTTCAGGTTCTCTTTCACTCCCCTCCCGGGGTTCTTTTCACCTTTCCTTCACAGTACTTATTCACTATCGGTCATTGGGTAGTATTTAGGCTTGGAGGGTGGTCCCCCCGTCTTCCCACCGGGTTTCACGTGTCCGGCGGTACTCTGGATCCTGCTCGCTGACTCTTCTTTTCACCTACGTGATTCTCACACTCTCTGATCGGTTTTCCCACACCGTTCGGTTAAAAATCGTCAATACTAAATGCAGTCCTAAACCCCGAAGGAATTGCTTCCCTCGGTTTGGCCTCTTTCCCGTTCGCTCGCCACTACTTAGGAAATCTCGGTTGATTTCTCTTCCTCGCCCTACTTAGATGTTTCAGTTCAGGCGGTTCCCCTCATATACCTATTTTATTCAGTATATGATGTACAAGGTTTACTTGTACGGATTGCTCCATTCGGAAATCTGCGGATCAATGTGTACTTACCACTCCCCGCAGCTTATCGCAGTTAATCACGTCCTTCGTCGGCTCCCAATGCCAAGGCATTCGCCCTGCGCTCTTTTTAGCTTTACCATTTTGCTTCATGTATCTGAGTTCTCTAAGAAATTGTTAATTTCTCAATACTTGTAGTTTTTTTACCCGATAAAATTTTTCTTTTATCGTTAACTCGTAGTATCCTCATTTGCATTACTTTTGCTTTATTCAGTTTTCAAGTTTCTTCTTTTTCTGTTCCTAAGAACAGATTTCAGCAGCAAATTTCTTTGTTGCTCAAATCTTTCCTTAGTGGTGGGCACAAATGGACTCGAACCATCGACCTCACGCTTATCAGGCGTGCGCTCTAACCACCTGAGCTATGCGCCCATTTTGGTGGAGATGAGGAGGATCGAACTCCTGACCCCCTGCGTGCAAGGCAGGTGCTCTCCCAGCTGAGCTACACCCCCACTATTTACTTTAGTTTTCAAGGTGCTCACAGCATCCTCAAAATTAAACAATGCTCAGACGACTCTTGCTGACCAGAGTTAAGCACTTCTGTGCTTGTACTCCTTAGAAAGGAGGTGATCCAGCCGCACCTTCCGATACGGCTACCTTGTTACGACTTCACCCCAGTCATCAATCCCACCTTCGGCGGCGTCCTCATTGCTGTTAGACTACCGACTTCGGGTGTTACCGACTCCCATGGTGTGACGGGCGGTGTGTACAAGGCCCGGGAACGTATTCACCGTGGCATGCTGATCCACGATTACTAGCAATTCCGACTTCATGCAGGCGAGTTGCAGCCTGCAATCTGAACTGGGACAATTTTTCGAGATTTGCTCCACATCGCTGTCTTGCTTCTCTTTGTTAATTGCCATTGTAGTACGTGTGTAGCCCAGGTCATAAGGGGCATGATGATTTGACGTCATCCCCACCTTCCTCCGTTTTGTCAACGGCAGTCCCTTTAGAGTGCTCTTGCGTAGCAACTAAAGGTAAGGGTTGCGCTCGTTGCGGGACTTAACCCAACATCTCACGACACGAGCTGACGACAACCATGCACCACCTGTCTATATGTCCCCGAAGGGATTTCACTTATCTCTAAGTTATGCATACGATGTCAAGACCTGGTAAGGTTCTTCGCGTTGCTTCGAATTAAACCACATACTCCACTGCTTGTGCGGGCCCCCGTCAATTCCTTTGAGTTTCAACCTTGCGGCCGTACTCCCCAGGTGGATTACTTATTGTGTTAACTGCGGCACGGAAGGGGTCAGTCCCCCCACACCTAGTAATCATCGTTTACAGCGTGGACTACCAGGGTATCTAATCCTGTTTGCTCCCCACGCTTTCGAGCCTCAGCGTCAGTAAAAGCCCAGTAAGCCGCCTTCGCCACCGGTGTTCCTCCTGATATCTACGCATTTCACCGCTACACCAGGAATTCCGCTTACCTCTACTTCACTCAAGAACTACAGTTTCAAATGCAGCCCATGGGTTGAGCCCATGTATTTCACATCTGACTTGCAATCCCGCCTACGCTCCCTTTACACCCAGTAATTCCGGACAACGCTCGCTCCCTACGTATTACCGCGGCTGCTGGCACGTAGTTAGCCGGAGCTTCCTCCTAAAGTACCGTCATTATCGTCCTTTAAGACAGGAGTTTACAATCCGAAAACCTTCTTCCTCCACGCGGCATCGCTGCATCAGGGTTTCCCCCATTGTGCAATATTCCCCACTGCTGCCTCCCGTAGGAGTCTGGGCCGTGTCTCAGTCCCAATGTGGCCGTTCAACCTCTCAGTCCGGCTACTGATCGTCGACTTGGTGAGCCGTTACCTCACCAACTATCTAATCAGATGCGAGCCCATCTTTGAGTGATAAATCTTTGATAATTAAAGGATGCCCTTCAATTATGTTATGAGGTATTACCATCCGTTTCCAGAAGCTATCCCTCTCTCAAAGGCAGGTTGCTCACGTGTTACTCACCCGTCCGCCACTAAGATAATCCAAGTAAACTCAAATTATCTCCGTTCGACTTGCATGTGTTAAGCGTGCCGCCAGCGTTCGTCCTGAGCCAGGATCAAACTCTTTATTATAGTTGTATAATTAAATCCGTAGATCTAAATATCTAATCCTGTTCAATAACGCTTGCGTTATTACTGCGTTTTAAAGTCTTTGCTTGACCTTCTGATTTTTTCTCATCAGAATCTCAAGGGTCGTTATACTTTCTTTGCATTGTTTAATTTTCAAGATGCTGTTGCTCATTTGCTGATGAGCTTTTTTATTATACCACAGATCCTTTATTTTGTCAACCCCTTTTCAGAAGTTTTTTCAAAATTTTCTTCTCTGTGGCCTGTCTCTCTGAGACAGCTTTAATATTATATCACTTCCAAAGTCTTTTGTCAAGCTTTTTCTTTAAGTTTTTTCAAAAAACTTTTTCAGTGGTCGCCACTCCGTAGAGCAGCTTTAATATTATATCACTTTCACTCGCTCTTGTCAAGTGCTTTTTCAAAATTTCTTTTGAAAAGTTTTTTGTGATCTCACTGTCTTCCCCCAAGCCCTTCCGTGCTGCGCCAGCAGGCTTACCGGTTCTGCTCTCGTCCGACAACTTTATTATTATAGCACGACTGCAACAAATTGTCAACAGGAAAAATCCTACAATGTTTGCCCTTTAGTTCTGCGAATAAACTGTGCACTTTTTCTCTGGCCTGATTTATCCTATAAACAGTGTTATACAGCGGTCACCTTCGCCCTCTGTTATAGACACCGTCATATCGCTCTCAAACGTCCTTCCGTTATCCGTCAGAAGCTGGAAAATATACTGATCCTTGATGAACTTCTGCTTGAAATCCGCATAGAGTGTATCGTCCGTAAACTTCAGCTCTATCTCATCATCGCCTGCTTTCACTTTCTTCAGTATCGCATCCTCCGCCTCATCCAGTGAATCTATATACAGTCCGTTCTTTATATAGTAATTATATTTGACCGCCGTGCACTCCATAGGCTTCATGTACTTGTCATCAGCGGTATGGGTTTTGCAAAAATCCGTATCATCGCACAGAAAATACGCACGTCTGACTTCATCTCCGTCATCGGTATCAGCCCATGTCACATCAATATTGTACCAGTCGCCATCGACCTTGACCTGATTCCATGCGTGATTTTCGCCCTTGTCCGTAATTCCGGTTATCAGCTGACTTTCAAGCCCCACGTCCGCCGCCAGCATATCAAAGGCCTTCGCATAGCCTTCACAGTTCGCCGTCTTCTCGACGAGACATCCGTAGGCGGTCGGACTGTATTCCACGTCCGCACCCGAAACGTACTTGCAGTTCTTTACTATATAATCGTTGATGGCCATGACCTTATTATAGTCTCCGCTGTAATTGCCGATATAGTCCATCGCCTTTTCTTCGGCTTTTTTCAGTTCGGCGATCTTTGCGTCAGCCTTGTCAAGTTCATCACGGTATACTATCTGCGCCTCTCTCAGCTTATCGGCAGTATAATACGAAGAACCGAGATAGAAGAATCTTCCCTCCTGTTTCTCCAGCATACAGTATACCCTCGAATACGTATCACCGTCTATCTCATAGGGCAGAAGTATAAATTCATTCTTATCGGAAATTCCTCTGTACAGCGCCTCGTAAACAGCCTTTTCCTTTTCGCTGAGCTGTCTGTACGCAGGCCTGCTCGCCTCCTCTTCCTCCGAAAGATAGGAAGCTTCGGGAAGTTTCTTGAATATCCCGTATGTCTGACAGTATTTTGCAAATGCAGCAGCCCCCGCTGTGCAGATTATAGCAGCCATGATCGCACCGAATTTTTTGCTCATGCATTGCTCCTTTTCTCTATATCAAGTCACTTCTCTACTATCATTACCGTGTTATTCTTTATCTTGAACGTTGGCAGATTCTCCACAAAACGGCTGAATTTGGAATACCCGTAGGTCTTGACGTCAAATTCCGGTATCTTCGCACAGAGCTGCTTTTTCAGCTCACCGAGATTATAGCCCTTTGTTCCGTTGGTCTTGACTATTGCCGCAAGGGAAGCCTCCACACGTTCAAGGTCAGTCATATCGGATTTCTGTGATACAAGTATGCTGCTGCCCACCTGTCTGAAGCTGAGGCAGTCGAAATCCTTCAGAAACTGCGAGAACTTGGAATATCCGTAGTTTCTGACATCGAAATCAGGGTAGCGGTTAAGAAGTCTGCTTCCCAGCTCGCCAATATTGATCTCCTCCTGGAGATTTGCATTTTCTGCGATAATACGTATAATAGCCGATTCCAGAGTTTTCAGCTCCAGCTTTTCTGTCTCGCCTGCGCCCTGCACTTCTTCCTCAGCAAGTATTTCCAGATACTTGAAAGCGTTACAGGCTGTGCTGAACGGCTTAGGAGTCTTCCTCTCGCCCATTCCGATGACGTGGATGCCCGATTCACGGAGACGGATAGCAAGCCTTGTGAAATCGCTGTCACTGGAAACGATGCAGAAACCGTCCACATTATGGGAATAGAGAATATCCATAGCGTCAATGATCATTGCGGAGTCCGTAGCATTTTTTCCCGTGGTATAGCTGTACTGCTGTATCGGTGTGATAGCGTTGTCCAGAGCCATGTTCTTCCAGCCCGCCAGATTCGGCCTTGTCCAGTCGCCGTAAACTCGTTTATATGTAACAACACCGTAGTTCGAGACCTCATCGAGGATATATTTCGTATATTTAGCCGCAACGTTATCAGCATCGATAAGCACGGCGTATCTCATTTCTTTTTCCATAGTTCACCTCTGTAGCTGTGATCAGCTATATAATGTCGTTCTTCCGCAGCCACTCCTCGGCAGTATCCAGCACTCCCCTGAGAGTAGCATAGCCTTCACCGTTCATTTTCAGCTTCGGCACATGATCTATCCGTTGGTCATTCGTATCAAAGAAAGGGACAGCCAGAAGCCTGCCGCTGTCTGATGTGATTATATCGCAGTCAGCGGAGTAGAGTTCCCTTTCGTATTCCGTTATCTCCACAGTCTCAGACCAGCGTGTAAAGCCGAGATCGATAGCTCTCTCCCAGCCGAAAACAGGTTCAGAGCCGATAAACTCGAACTCGCAGGGCAGTACGCCGTCGAAATGGAATACTCCCACACCATAGAATGAAAACCTGTTATGCATGATCGAACCGCCGTCCCTATGCGGAACGTATATGTATATAAGAGAAGCGCCGTCAATATAAAGAGTGCTGCTTCTGATATAGCCTTTGATTATTTTGATATGGAAGTCATAGGGGATGCCTTTTGTATGCAGCACAAGCACATCGCCGTCATGCGGTTCATAACGCACACGCCTGCTGCGCACCTTTTCAAAGAGCTCTTCCTGCATACAATTACCTCCGCAGCGCCAAAAGTCTATACACTTTATTATAACATTTTTTCAGCAATTTGTATATAGTAAATCCGCACAAAGACAAAGGTTGCCATTTGTGCGGATTGAAAATCACGATAACAGAAAAAATCCCGAAGCTGTTGCTTCGGGATCAAGCTTAATACCGAGATTATTACCCCGGTACTATGGAGCGGATTACGAGGCTCGAACTCGCTACCTCCACCTTGGCAAGGTGGCGCTCTACCAGATGAGCTAAATCCGCATTTCCTCTTTAAGAGTATACTTTATTATAACATATTTTTTCTGATTTGTATACTGGCAAATTGTACAAATGATAGACAGATTCCTCTGTATTTTTTACAATGAGCAGCAGAAATAAAAAATCCCGAAACTATTGTTTCAGGATTCGTTTAATACCGAGATTATTACCCCGATACTATGGAGCGGATTACGAGGCTCGAACTCGCTACCTCCACCTTGGCAAGGTGGCGCTCTACCAGATGAGCTAAATCCGCATTATATATAGAACACTTTCGTGTTCTATATGGTGCTTCCGGTCGGAATCGAACCAACGACACGGGGATTTTCAGTCCCCTGCTCTACCGACTGAGCTACAGAAGCATAATGGCGACCCCGAACAGACTCGAACTGTCGACCTCCTGCGTGACAGGCAGGCGTTCTAACCAACTGAACTACGAGGCCATGTGGTGGGGACTACAGGGCTCGAACCTGTGACCCTCTGCTTGTAAGGCAGATGCTCTCCCAGCTGAGCTAAACCCCCACAAATTGCCATTTTTTCGATTTTGTTTTGCCGTCTTGTCCCTGACGACGATATTAATTATATCACTTCTTTTCTCGTTTGTCAAGCATTTTTTGAAAAAAATTTCAGTTTTTTTTGAATAAGCCAGAATTCGGCTATATACCGTTATTCTGAAATGAAATTTTTTTGAGATTCCCTTGCGATCTGATAGAATTTCAAAAAATCTTTCTGAAAAATTTTTTTCTGCAAAGGTATTGACTTATGCAAGCGCAAATGGTATAATGTATATACCGTATATATACATTATGAGGTGAACCATGGATATAATCATCAGCAACTCATCAGGTGAGCCGATCTATCAGCAGATATCTACCCAGATCAAGGCTCTCATTCTCAATGGCACACTGAAAGCCGGGGACGCCCTCCCTTCGATGCGCCAGCTGGCTCAGAATCTTCGTATAAGTGTTATCACTACCAAACGTGCCTACGAGGAACTTGAAAGAGACGGCTTCATTGAATCATACACGGGCAAAGGCAGTTTCGTCAAAGGTCAGAATGCCGAACTTCTGCGTGAGGAATATCTCCGCCAGACCGAGGAGCTTCTCGGGCAGGTATGCGCAAAAGCAAGACAGTGCGATCTCTCCCTCGATGAACTGAAAGAAATGCTCGAACTGATCTACGGAGGAGAAGGCAATGAATGACTACACCAACGCTATTGAAGTCAAGGATCTGACAAAAAGATACGACGGTTTCACCCTTGATAATCTTAGCTTCAATGTGCCCGGCGGAAGCATCATGGGTTTCATCGGTCAGAACGGCGCAGGCAAGACCACCACTATCAACACAATACTTAATATAGTAAAGCCCGACTCAGGCACTGTTAAAGTTTTCGGTCTCGACCATATCAGGGACGAAAAAGAGATAAAAAAGCATATCGCCGCTGTTTTCGACGAGCTGCCCTTCGATGACAGACTCACCGCCAGTGATATCAACGTTATAATGCGTGAGATCTACGATCAGTGGGACAGCGATAAGTTCTTCGCATTCCTCGACCGCTTCCAGCTTCCAAAGAAAAAGAAGTTCGGCAAATTCTCAAAGGGAATGAAAATGAAAATGCAGATAGCCGCCGCACTCTCCCACAACGCAAAGCTTCTCATCATGGACGAAGCTACTACAGGACTTGACCCCGTTGTGCGGAATGAGATACTGGATATTTTCTTTGAGTTTTTACAGGACGAGGAACACAGCATACTTATGTCGTCCCATATCACTTCCGACCTGGAAAAGATAGCCGACAGCGTTACCTTTATAGATAAGGGAAAGCTTCTCATCAGCGGCTGCAAGGATGATATTCTCGAAAGCCACGCTATTCTCAGATGTTCAAGGGCAGACTATGAAGCCATCGATAAAAGCGATATAGTCAGCGCAAGGATCAACGATTTCAGCATTGATGTAATGGTTTCAGACGCTGACGGATGCAGGCGCAGGTATCCGGGCATTATCACGGACAAGGCAAACCTTGACGATATTATGCTGTTCTACGTCAACCGTGACAAAAAGGAGTGGAGATAATGAAGGGACTTATCCGCCGTGAATTCATTCTCATGAAAAAAGCTCTCATCATCAGTGCCGTTCTTTATATTCTTGCCCTTGCCGCTTCCGCATTATGGCTTCTGTCCTACCGTTACGGAAATCTTGCCGATATGCCTGATTTTGAAAGAAACGGCTACTTTGAAATGACAAGGATATACACTCCTATCATTATTGCAACCATCGCCATGAGTGCTTCACTGATCGGACAAAACAAGCAGACAACTGCCGATCTGAGATCGGGCTGGCAGAAATTCTCGTATACTCTCCCCGTTTCGGAAGAGACGCTCGCAGGCTCAAAAATAGCTGTGCGCCTTATTCTTACCTATGCCGGCGCTCTGCTTTCAATACTCGGAGAAGTTTTCGTCGCCGCAATATCGGGTACGGATGTTCATCACAATATGATATTCCTCATCATTGCGCTGGCACTATGGATGCATATAGCAGCTCTTGAAATTCCCGCAATACTCCATTTTAAAGACACAAAAATTCTTTATGCTGTCAGTACCGGTATCATAGGTCTGCTCTTCCTGATCGAATTTATTATCACTAAAAAAATAGAGCCGTTATTCAACACAAGAGCCGCCGAGATACTCGACGCCGCAAGGAAAAAAGATCCTGCTGCTACATTTGAAACGCTTGAAATTGATCCAATAAAGTTCTTTATCGAAGTTTTACAGCCCTACATCGATACCGCCGCAGCGGTACTGAAGATAATATTCATCCCGACAGCCTCGGCACTCATTTTCATCAGCTACAAATGGACAGTCAGCGAGCTGAAAAGGAGGGCGATGTAATGGCAGGACTTATATACAAGGAGCTGAAGATCAACCGTTTTCCGCTGATAATGCTTCTTTTATTCTTCATCCTTGTACCCACGTTAACTTTCGGCATCTCGCATTACAGCAAAGATAATTCTTTTCCCGACCCTGTCGCTGCTATACTTTCCGGATTGATGCTCAGCATTCTTTCTTACATGATACTCGGAGTTTTTGAATCAGGCTTCATTGAATCCGACGACAAGAAGAAATGGGCGTATTTCATCAAGTCCACTCCTCAGACCGAAAAGGGAGAAATAGCCGCAAGGTACATAATCGTATTCGCTCTGACTCTGGGACTGTTCCTTTTGCAGACTCTGCTGAATCTGATACTCTCCGCTGTATGGACAGAGATACCCTTATTCACGATGCCTGTAATGTACGTGGCAATGATCCAACTGATAATAAAATCCATACAATTTCCCATTACTCTGCGCTTCGGAAAGAAGACCGGCTCTTCTCTGAGAGCAGGAGCCATTCTGCTGGCAATGATAATTTTCGGTATCCTGATCCTTTACAGCAAAAACTTCTCCATGAACATCATAAACGAAAAGCTCATGCTGTTCTATGAAGACACACTTGACGGCGGAACAGGAAATTCAGTGCCGGAAAGCTTCATATTTCTGCAAAAAATATTAAACATCTCATGCATAGCCGCACCTGTGTTATATGTTATTTCCTACAGGATATCATGCAGTGTGTATCTTAAAGGCATCGAAGCCAATTACGCAAAATAAAGACAGGAGGAATTATAATGGCTGATACATTCAATATGCGTCTGAAGGATATCCTTCTGTACCGCAAAAAAAGTTACAAAAAGACCATCGACTCTTTCAACGACGGCACATTCAAAGCCGAACAGCTGAAAAAAGCCTCTGCCATGGCTATAAATAATGACAGATTCAACGACTATATGGATAAATACCAGCGAGTGGGTTTTTGCCTGGTAATAGCATCCGCTATTCACATTGCGCTGTTTGTCATCACTTTATTAACTGTTGATTTCATACTCTACGGAGCAGTGACCATAGCCCTTGCAATGACATGGTATGCGATTTACGAGAAGAAGACCATCTTTGCATTCGTGGGCGGTTTCACCTGCCTTTTCGGCATTATATTCAATGCAGCCGTTCTGAAGATAATATCAATGCTGATGATATGGGGAGTTCTGGCCCTCGCCCTCATAGCAGGACTGCTGCCTTCTGTTATTTTACTCAACAGAGAGTACATTTACCTCTCGAAACAGGAAGGCTTCCCCCACTTCAAGGCAATACTCGATGAAGAGATAGAAAAGAACAAAAAAGCCCTTGAAGGCAAGATAAAGAGGAAATACGCAAACATCACCGTCCCCGAAGAGAAAAAGGGAAAAATGGACGTTCTTGAGGAGATACCCGATGTTATCGAAGCTCTTCCCGATCAGAAAAACGACCTGATGGATTCCATATGATACAAAAACAGCGATAAGGAAACTATTCCCTATCGCTGTTTCTTATTATATTGGTTTTATCAGTCTTCTGTAGGAAGCTCATCAATAAGCTTGAGCTGATAGCGCTGGATTGCCAGAGCGTCCAGATTTGTTACGCCGTCGCCCTTGCCTGCAACATCTGCGTTGATCTTTCCCTGCTCGGTCATATGGCCCTTATCGGAACCCTTTTCGCCGTACTTGCTGGGATTTGAAAGATACTGCATGATGAGTACTGCGTCTGAGAGGTCAACCTCGCCGTTGCAGTTGGCATCGCCCCATAAAACGTTCTTAGGAGCAGATGAAGATACTGTTGTTACTGTAGTTGTGACTGTTGTCTTTGATGTGGTTGTCTTTGCTGTAGTAGTCTGGGATGTAGTTACAGGAGGCTTTTCGCTGCTGCCTGCAATTTTACCGTAAACGATACCGCAGCCGACTGTTGACATATATACCTTGCCGAATTCATTCATATCGCCGACCAGATAGTTGCCGTTTCCTGTGCCGCCGTAGAGGTGAGCAGTGTTGATGCATACCCATGTCTTGCCTTCATCAGTTGAACGGTATACGCCCTCAGGGTCGTTCTCGGCAGGCTGACCGTAGATAAAGAGAGTATTCGGGCCGCCTGCCTTTTCGGGTGCGCCGTAGCCGATGCACTTAGCATACTTGACAGTGTCAAGCTGAGTTACAGATGCGCCCTTGTCAGCGATGATGTATACACCGTGGTTTGCGCCTGCCATAGCTACCTTGCCCTTTGAGATGTATGCAAGGTCGCCTGTATTCTCGAACTTCCATGTAAGCTCCCAGTTGTATGGGCAGATACGTGTTTCCTTGAATGTTGCGCCGTAGTCTTCACTTACAAAGTATGAGTAATGAGCCTCGTCATATGTAGGTTCTTTCTTGGACATATCTGATGACCAGTACTCGTTGTACTGAGCACCTACTGCATAAACAATGCTTGCATCTTCGGGATCAACCAGCGGATAAACGCCCTTTGTAGCCTGAATGCCGTCGCACTTCTTCCATGTTGCGCCCCAGTCATCTGAGTATGAAGCTGCGCCCTTTGAGCTTGTGTTTATAATTCTGTACTTGCCGCCTGAAAGCTCTGTGATAGCCAGCTTGCCTCCTGTGCAGGCAGGCTTGAAGGTCTTCCATGTCTTGCCTCTGTCGAGGGTATAGAAGCCGCTTCCGTTGTTATTTGCATCGCCTTCTGCTGTTCTTGCCCATACATCAGTATTCTGAGGGCATACAGTGATAGCGGATGTTGAACCCATATTGGGCTTGTACTGCTGTGGGATTGAATTTGCATCCTCGTGAACGAATCCGTCGTAGTCTCCGATAGCTGAAAGGTCGAGGCCGTCAGCTGTGCTTACGAAGTCAAGGCTTACGCATTCCTCAACGCCGTCAGGCTGGAAGTAGAACTGGATATCCTTTTCAGCCCATGCATTGTCGCAGGCAAAAACGCCGTTGCCTGATGTGAGGAGTATTCTGTCGCCCTCGGGGTCTCTCGGATCGATGAGGATTCCGCTTCCCCAGTGGCAAGCCTTGCCGTAGATCCAGTCATAGCCGTTTGTATCAAGAGGAAGTGACTTGAATTTCTTTACTCCTGTGCCTGTGGAGTAGTCTGTCTCGCCTGCACCGGGAGTGATATCCTCCCAAGTCTTACCGCCGTCTGATGAGCGGAAGAAGTGGTCGCCCCATGCGATAGTGCCTTCGTTTTCGGGAGTTGTCGGGTCATCCTGCACCCACTCGGTACCGCACCACTGATCTGACCACATACCGCAGGTACGTGCGAACATCTTGTTGGGGTCCTTCTTGTCAACTTCGATCATACCGATGGAGTTATCGGAAACTGAAAGCTTCTCAGCCTTTCCTGATGCGATATTGTACTTGTAAGCGCCGCCTGATGCGCCTGCGAATGCAAGACCGCCGATGTATGTGAAGAAGAGGTTTCCGTTATGGTCACTTGTGATAGAAAGAGGATAATTGTCGTTGGGGAGTGCCTTTACAGCCTCGAACTTGTCGTCCTTTACGCTTGCAACGTGAACATTAGGCTCGCCCTTTACGGAAGTACCAACGTATACCTTGCCGCCTTCGATATGGATACAGCCGATACCGTTCTGCTCGTTGTAGAGCTTAGCAGGCTCAGTACCTCTTACCATATGGTCAGTCCATGAAGGGTATTTCAGCTCGCCTGAGAAAAGTCCGAGAGCATCATAGCCTTCAACCGGCTTCCATGTCTTACCGCCGTCAGTTGACTTGATAAGTGCCGACTTGCCGCCTGTAACGTCGCCGCCTGCGTAGATAGTATCGGTATTGTCTGGATCAACAGCAATAGGCTCGATGCACTCACGTCCGTCGCCGTTGCCGTGTACCTGTATCTGGTCTGTTACATCAACGGAAGTAAATGTCTTGCCGCCGTCGGTAGTCTTGAAGATAACAGTTTTTGCGTCTGAGAAATAAGCACATCCGCAAAGGAAATAAGCTGTCATATCATCTGTGGGGTCGATAGCGATACCCTTACAGCTGAGGAGTCCACGGTCATCCTCGTTGATAAAGCCGAAAAGCTGTACCCATCTTTTCTGGTCGTAGTCGTATCTGTAAGCACCGCCAACGTCGGTACGGAGATACATTTCCTTCTGGCCTGTCACGATACCCGAAACGAAACCGGCACCGCCCATTCTGAGTGTATCCCATTCCATGCTGGAAGAAATATCTTCTGCTGCTGATACTGTCATACTTCTCTCCATCATTCCGCCTGCGAAAGGAGAAGCTGAAACTCCGATGCAGACTGCGCAAAGACCTGCTAAAGTCTTGTTTATCTTATTCATGTTTTTTTATCCTCCGTAATAATGTCTGCGGATGCCTATTCCGCAGATATGTTTTTTTCTTTACGATCTCATTGTAGCATATGATTTTTTCTCAGTCAATGCGAAATGCGGCAAAAGATACGATATGTCATTTTAAAAGCACTATCGGGCAGATTTCAGATCAGTAACTCTCTGA